>JAZOVF010000038.1:0-61436 GCA_045658565.1 Eubacteriales bacterium | reverse complement strand
GTAAGGTATAGCTATACCGCAGACGGAAGCCTTGCAAAGCGCGAGGACCTTTCAAGCGGCAGAGTTACGGTATATGTCTATGATACAACAGGCAGAGTAACCGAGATAGGAGAATATGATATCTCAAGCGGCCGCTATTACCAAGGCGAAACACTGGTCTACAACAAAGACGGCAGACTAGCTCTTTCAGATTATGTGTTAGATTATGCTAAAAGCGGCACGGTCGGTAACGGATATGTAACAAGCAACTACTTGTATAACGAGAACGGCAGTCTCAAGACATACAACACAAGGCTGTCCTCGCGTCTTGACGCAACCTATTCCTACGACGTGCTTGAAAGACTGTATCAGTCGAATTACCAGGTTTCGGGCGGATTTAAGAATACCGTAACCTACGAGTACAGAACAAGCCCATATAGCAGCAGCTATCTTTCATCCTTTGTCTCAAAGTATACAAGCGTTGTAGGAAGAACAACAACAACGACAACCGTATATAATTATACCTATGACGAAAGAGGAAACATAACCGGCATAACCGTAGGCGGACAGCAAATAACCTACGAATATGACGACCTTGGTCAGCTGGTAAGAGAGAACAACCAGCCAAGAGGCGAGACATATGTTTATGTATACGACAACGCGGGCAATCTTTTCGCTAAGAGGACATATCCCTACACTACAGCACAAGATCCAAGCTCCTTTACATCGGCAAACGTAGGAACCTTTGGTAATTCTGCCTGGGGCGATCAGCTAACGGCATACAAGGGAGTGCAGATAACCTATGACGCGATAGGAAATCCCTTAAGCTACTACAACGGCACTTCATACACCTTTACCTGGAGCGGCAGACAGCTTAAGACTGCGGTTAAGGGCGGAGTAAACTACTCCTTTGAGTATGATGCCGACGGCTTAAGAACAAGCAAGACTGTTGGAACAACAAATTATACCTACTACTATGCAGGCGGAAAGCTTCTTGGTCAAGAGTGGGGAGCTAACCTTATAGTCTTCCTCTATGACGAAAGCGGAATGCCTATAGGAATGCACTACCGTACTTCAAGCTATGCGTCGGGTAAGTGGGACGCTTATTGGTTCGAGCGCAATCTCCACGGAGATGTTGTTGCGATATATAATAACTCCAACACAAAGCTTGCTTCTTACCTCTACGATGCCTGGGGTAATCATACCGTAACCTACCACAACGGCGGCGGAAGTTTGACAGCAATTGTAAACAATCCTATACGTTACAGAGGATATTATTACGACACAGACCTAGGGCTTTACTACCTGCAGTCTAGATATTATGACTCCAATATAGGCAGATTTATAAATGCTGATGATGTAACAAATCTTGGTGTCGACCAGAATTTGATTAGCTATAATCTCTATGCTTATTGCAGTAATAATCCTGTGATGTTTACTGATCCTAGTGGAGAAAGTGTTGGTATTTTGTTTGCTTTCCTTGCCTTGGGAACTGTTGTCGGAGGAATTGTGGGAGGCATAATCGGGGCGCAAAGCGAAGAGGATGAGGTTGATATTGTTGAAGGAATAATTGTGGGATCTGGTGTGGGTCTTGCTGCAACTGGGCTTGGCATGTCTTTTGGTGGAGCAATGATTTTCCTTGCGACACATAGCACAACAGGAGCGCAAGCATTTGCATTGGGCGCGCTTGCATATAACGTATTTCCGTTGTTATTTGCTCCTTTTTTGGGGGTTTCAATGGATCCTATAGAAACACTTCCAGCCTCGCACCCAAACGTAGAGTATCCTCAACAAAACACTCATCCAGCTTACAAATAATCTAAGGAGAGGTACATAGTTATGATAGAATTTAAAGGCACTTTATCTGACAAATGCAGAAAATTTATTACGAAAAGATTTTGCAAGTTAATTTCCTATCTTATGGTAATTACTATGGCGATTGTTATGATAGTATTAGGTATAGGTGGTGTAATTATCGAAAGCAAGTTTTTGATTGATTTTTCGATGCTTTATGGTGCTATTATGATATTTGTTTTACCTATATTTACAATCTGGATTTTTAGTACAAAAAAAGGGCGACAGGAATATATTCCCGAGAGAATATATATAAATGCTGATGGCGGTACGCTCGGGGTGAGTGGGAAAAAATTTAAAAGAACTCATTCCACAAATGATGTTAAGCAAATTGTTGATTATGGCGAATGGTATGTGGTTGTGTTCTTCTTTGGTAGCAAGGATTTATCTTTTGTTATCCAAAAAGATTTGATAACCAAAGGAACCATAGCAGAATTTGAAAATCTTTTTTCAGATAAAATTGTACCCGCCAAAAAGATGACGAATTAAACTGACAAAAGGAGAGCTGCAATGAAAGCAAAGGCTTTTAGGCTAAAAATACGCATACTTTCGCTTGTTTTAGCATTGCTTACCGTGTTTTACATACTGCCTGTTTCCGCCTTTGCAAAAGCAGCTCCCCCCCGGGATTCAGAAAATCAAGTTCTCTAAAGCAACAAAAAATGGGCTGTCGCTTGACAGCCCTATCTATATGTTATTTCACAAACAGTAAGAGTATTAGCAGTATAGCGCATTCGCTGTCTCCGTCCTTGGAGAAAAAGAGAAATGCGGCAACTGCTATTATAAGTATTTCTTCGATTCCGATATTTGAAAACAGTCCGCCAAGGGAGCCTCCGGAGCCTGAGCTTCCGAAGAGGCCTGACAGTATCGGTAGATTAAACAGTCCTGCAGGCTCGGATTTTTGCGGATTTAGATTTAAACTTTCCGGGGCAGCACTCACGGGGGCTTCTTCAAAAGACATCGGCTCGGGTGGCGGTGCTTCATAAATTGGCGCAGGCTCAGAAAATGCTGTGCCATTATAGTTTTCGGGAGGTGTCTTGCTTTCCTCGGGGTAAAAGTTTCTTGAATACATTCTGTCACCTCGCCTTCATCATATCGAGAATTTCCGCCACCGATATCATAGAGTCAATGGCCTTGGCTCTCTCTGCCGAAACATAGGGCTTCAGCGCTCCGAGGAGCTGCGCTCTTTTTGCTCTGACAGGCGCTGCGGCTTGGACTGTGGGAGGCGGCACGGGTGCTTCTGCCTTTTCGAGTGCGGGCGGTGATGGCTCGGCTACAGCCTCTGAGGTCTCTTTTTCTGAGTCAGAGTTTGCAAGTCTTGATATTTCTGCAACAAGACTCGGGTTTTCCATAATAAGCTGAATTATTTTGCCAATGTCGGGTGTTTCCTTCACTTACTTTGCCCCCTTTTTGTATTTGTTTATAAGGTACATAGCCTCGGGCATAGATATTTTGCCGCCAAGGGCAATTTGCCTAAGCTTTTCAAGCTCTGTGTGGCTGGGTGTTTTATCGGGCAGGGTAAGCCCGTAGGTTTTTGCAATAGACTGTACCTTAGCCCACAGCTGGTCGTCGGGCAGGGCTGCCAGGGCTTCGATTTCTTCGTGTGAAAATTTCATATATAAATTCCCCCTTGTTCTTTCCTCGCTACAATATATGCTGAGAAAGAAAAAATGTTATAGGGAGAAAAGATGACCTGTCTTTGCTTTTCTGACTTCCACGAAGTTTTAACATTTTCGGAAAAGGGCGCACTATTTTTTTGTTATGAAATTTCAGTAAAAATGTAACCAAATTGTAACTTGATAATATTTTTGTTGCGATTTTTGGCTTTTTGTGTTAAAATAATATTATTGATACTTTAAAAGAAGGGAGCTAAAAATAATATGCCTCCGAAAATGCCTCCGATGCACAGGCCAATGAACGACGGTATAGAAAAGCCAAAACGGCTTCGTGACTATCCGTCATATATATTAAAGAGAATGAGGGGCTTCTTTTCACGTCTGTTTTACATAGTCTCCCTTGTCTGGGAGGCGGCGCCTTTTCTTCTTTTTGCTATGATATTCTTCTGCGCTCTTAACGGTGTTTTGCCTGTTGTTGGCGCATATATATCAAAGGACCTTTTAAATGTTATTGCAGAGCTTCTCGGTGTAACAGCTACCGATAGTATAAAAGACAATTTGTTTGTGGTTATGCGTCCTGTTATGATTCTCTTTGGCGCATACTTTATCTACCTGTTTTTAAACAAGGTTGTAACAAGGCTTAATACCATGGTTACAGGTCTTGCGGGTGAGCTTGTTGTCAATCACATAAAGCTAAAAATTGTAGGTAAGGCAAAAACCGTTGACCTTGCCTCATTTGACCGCCCCGAGTTTTATGAAAAGCTGGAGAATGCCAACCGCGAGGCATCTATGCGCCCGATACATATTCTCTCTGCTACATTCAATGTTATATCAGCGCTTATCAGCTCTGTGTCGTTTATTGTCGTTCTGGCAACGCTCAGCCCCTATGCGCCGGTTATAATAATTCTTGCAGCCGTTCCCACGGCAATAGTTAACTTCGTTTACCGCCACCGTAATTTCAGATATATCCGAATGCACTCTAAGGAGAGAAGAGAAATGAACTACTACTCCTCTCTTATGGTGAATAAGGATAATGTAAAAGAAATAAAGATTCTCGGTCTCGGTGACAGATTTATTGATAAATACAAGGACGCCTTCGGGAGATATTACAAGGGGCTTAAGAAACTTATTGTAGGCGAGAGCACAACACAGCTCTCGGTTGCCTTTATTGCAACGTTTGTAAACTGTATTCTCTTTATCTATGTTGCCTACACGGTTGTTTTCGGTGACGGACAGATAGGTGATTATTCACTCTACACAGGCGCTCTTACATCAATTTCGGGTTATATTTCAACCGTATTTACCGCAACCGCAACAATTTACGAGGGAACGCTGTTTATTAACAATATGATGGAGTTTATGGCTGAAAAGTCGAATGTTGTTCCTACGGTAAAAGAAGCGGTAAAGGTAAAAAAAGGCGCTCATACAATAGAATTCCGCAATGTTTCATTCAAATACCCGGGCAGCGACAGATTTGTTTTGAAAAATATAAATCTTAAGTTTGACCCCACAGATTCGGTTGTCCTTGTTGGACTTAACGGAGCGGGTAAAACAACATTTATAAAACTTCTTACAAGACTCTATGACCCCACAGAGGGTGTAATTCTTCTTGACGGCAGGGATATCAGAGAATATGATGTTGAGTCTCTCCACAATCTTTTCGGCATAGTTTTTCAGGACTTCGGAAAATATGCGGTAAGTGCCGCAGAGAATATAGAATACGGTGACTTAAGACGCAACCACGAGAGGGAGGACGTTATCACCGCTGCAAAAAGGTCGGATGCTGACGATTTTATTCTGGATTTGCCTGATGGCTATGATACGCCTCTTACTCGTATTTTTGAGGACAACGGTATAGAGCTGTCGGGCGGCCAGTGGCAAAAGCTCTCGGTTGCCAGAGCTTTTTATAAGGAATCGGATATTATGATTCTGGATGAGCCAACTGCCGCTCTTGATGCTATTGCAGAGCGCGAGGTCTTTGACAGATTCAGCGAGCTTGCTAAGGGAAAGCTCACAATATTTGTTTCTCACCGTCTTTCAAGCGCAACATCTGCCAGCAAAATTGTGGTAATAAACGGCGGAGAAATAAGCGAGGTGGGAAATCACTCATCACTTATGGAAAAGCAAGGCGAATATTACCGTCTCTTTACCACCCAGGCAAGCAGATATATTGATGAAAACAACTGATTTGTAAACAAAAGCTCCCAAAAACCGCAATAAAACGGTGTTTGAGAGCTTTTATTTTATGCTGCGTTATTGTTGTTTGAGCCTTCTACAAAATAGTATGAGCCCATAATTGAATAATAAATTTCGTCGGCAATATCTCTTACCGCATTTTCTCTGAAGGGAGAGGGGAGAGATACTCGATTTAGCTCTTCGGTAAAACCGGAGCCGCCCTGCCTGTCAACAAGGGCAACATAAGCCTCACATCCCGCGCCTTGGGATTTGCATTCCATAAAGAATATATCAAGCGAGGCAATAATCGATGTGCAGTAGGACTGAACATAAAAAGGTTCCATAACCAGGTGATATATCATAATATCCTCAAGGCTTTTGAAATGCTTCGGGTTAAGATTCATCTGCGCGGCAGCCTCGGATACAAGTGTGTTCAGCCTTTCTTCGTTTATCTCACCGTATGAAAGTGAGTATGCAAGAGATTCAAATTTTGCATAAAAGCCCTGGAATATAAGAGCTTCAAGCATAGAATTTATTTCCGAATAGTAAAGATATTTATATTCCTCCTCGCTTATACTGTCTCCGATAGTCGATAAAACAAGAAGCTCAAGACCTGTGGATGATACCTCGAGCAGGTCAAGGGAAGCCTCGGAGTTGTAATTAACATAAGCGTCGTAAAAATGCCCGAACTCGTGAGATACTGTCATGTAGTCGCTCGCATTGCCCGAGAGTGTTGCGAACACAAACGGTGAGTCTATTTCGTAAAGATAGGTGGTAAATGCGCCCTCCATACGGTTGTTTTTTTGCTCATCGATGTCATAAAGGTCGCAGTTTAACATATAGGCGTATGCTTCGGCAACATCTTCGTCAATTTTTTCAAGGGCGCTGTAAACTCTGTTTATAACTTTGCCCATGTCGGGAGTAGGCGGTAGGTGTGTTTTGAAATAGCCTGCAAAGGCATTTGACACTAATGCCGCATAAACAGGAGTTACATACCTTGATATGTCGGAGATAAGAGCATCAAGCTCGCCCTCGGTATAACCATGACCGAAAATGTCATAAGCATATTGGGAGTAGCTCCTGTAGCCCAAAGCATCTGCAAGGCGGCGTCTGACCTTGAGTAAATCGACAAATGCCTTCGAGCTTTCTCTTTGCATAGCCTCGGCATACAGAGCATCGCAGTCCTTAATTGCCTTTTTTAGCAATGGGGACTCGGCTTTGTATTTGTTTTTTAAATCCGCGACTATATTGTCGTATGTGTCGGTGGATTTTTCAAAGGTTATTTTGACGTTTGCGGTGGAGAGAGAGGCAAATTCTGCTTCGATTTCAGCCTCGCTTTCAAGCAGAGAAACAACCAGGTCGTTATATATTGTGCCGTCGGAATATTCCTCCACAAATCCATCCCAGAAAAGCTCTTCTTCAAGCTTTTTTGCATACTCGGATTTTGCCGCAGAAACAAACAAATCCTCAAACGCTCGGGTGAGTCTTGGCGAGACCTCTTTAAGGTATTCGTATTCGGTGGCTGCATTGCTATCCGACGAGTCATGAGAGGTCTTTATCATCATATATGTGAGCATTGTGCTGAAGGACTTGTATTCTTTATCAAGAGCAAGTATTTTTTCACATATTTCTTCGTATGACAGACTATTTGTATTAAGAGCTTCGTTAATATTTTTTGCTTCGTTTACAATCCAGTCGGCATCGGGGCGACGATAGACAATGCTTTCGGTAGAAACCGTCTCTCTTGCGCCGTCGCCAAGGGGAGGAACAAACACCTCTTCGGCAGGCTCGTATGCGGGAGGCTCGGTAAGCACGGGTACGCAGGAGGCAAGACAAAGAGAAACGAGAATAAGCGAAAGCGCTGTTATTTTTTTTAGCATATAAAACCTCCCCCCCGAACAAAATACTGTGCTTATATTTTATCCTAATTTAGTAAGCTCTTCAACAATAAACAATAAACGAATTGCAAAGATTTTGTAAACGAAAAAACACGGATATACCGCCTTTGTAGGTAATATGCCCGTGTTTTTCTTTGTTTTTTACCAAATTCTGTCTGTTTTATCTGCCGAGAGCGGCAGCTCCTATAATACCCGCATCGTTTCCGAGAGTTGCGGTTACTATCTGTGTTTTTACCTTTCTCAGTCTTGTGTACTGGTCACGCTCAACGGCCTCTCTCAAGGGCTTTAACAGGAATTCTCCCTCGCCCGAAACACCGCCGCCGATAGATACGGTTGCGGGCTGGAATATGTTGACAATATTTGTAATTCCCTCAGCAAGATAGTATATATATTCGTTTACAACAGCCTGAGCATGTACATCTCCGAGCTTCGCAGCATCAAAGGGCACTCTTCCGTTTATCTTGCCGTATTTTTTTGTTATCTCAAACATTTTAGACTCAATACCGAGAGCCTCAAGCTCATTTAGCTTCTCTTGGGTCGAGAGACTAAGTGCTGTTGCAGATGCGTAGGTTTCAAAGCAGCCGCGTCTGCCGCAGGTGCAAAGTCTGCCGCCGGTCTTTATTACAGTATGGCCAAGCTCGGCTCCTGCCGCATTTATGCCGCCCTTGAATATCTTGCCGCCAAGAATTATTCCGCCGCCAACTCCCGTGCCGAGTGTTATCATAACAGAGCAGTCAGAGCCTTTTGCCGAACCGCATAGCGCCTCACCAAGCGCCGCCGCATTGGCATCGTTATCTATGTATATCTTCTCAACAGGAAGTATAGCTCTGAATTTATCGGCAATAGGAAAGTCGACAAAGGGAATGTTGTTTGAATATTCAACAACTCCTCTTTCGGGGTCGATACTTCCGGGAACAGCCATACCCACATATTCAATATCCGAGGTATTTATACCGTTTTTTTCTATCAGCTTTGATGTTGTGTCTGCCATAGCCTTCGCAACAGCATCAGCCCCCTCCGAAACAGGGGTGGGGACAGAAATTTTATCAATTATCTTAAGGTTGGTATCGCAAAGTCCTATTGCGATATTTGTGCCGCCAAGGTCAATTCCTATTGTGTACATTATATATGCTTCCTTACGCATGAAATTTTCTTTTACAATATTATATATTTTATTTGGCCTTTTGTCAACCCTAAATTAAGTGAGCGGGGCGTATGTTACATTCGTTCACAAAAAATTAACAATACCTGTTATTTAAAAGTATTGCAAAATACACAAAAATGGTATACAATATATTCGGTCAATCGGCAACGGTTGTTTTTATGTATTTCCGAAAGGTATTTTTGAAGTGAAAAGATTTGTATATGCTGACAATGCGGCAACAACTCCCGTAAGCCGCGAAGTAATAGAAGCCATGACCCCGATTTTTGAAACAAGCTGGGGCAATCCCTCAAGCCTGCACGAAAAGGGCAGGGAGGCTAAGGATATTCTTGATGATGCAAGAGAGCGCATAGCTGCAGTATTTAACTGCGACTCATCTGAAATATATTTTACCTCCTGCGGTACAGAGTCTGATAACTGGGCTATCCGCGGTGCGGCAATGCGTATGAAGGCAAAGGGCAGAACTCATATTGTAACATCGGCTATTGAGCACCATGCCGTTCTGCACACCTGTAAGGCTCTTGAAAAAGAGGGCTTTACTGTTGATTATGTGGGTGTTGATGCTGACGGTATTGTTGACCTTGATGAGCTTCGCTCCCTTGTAACCGACAAGACCGCCCTTGTTACCGTAATGTATGCCAACAACGAGGTTGGAACAATTGAGCCTATTGAGGAAATTGTTGAGATAGCTCACTCGAAGGGTGCGCTTATGTTCACCGATGCGGTGCAGGCTGTTGGAAATGTTGATATAGACCTGTCAAAGCTTAAGGTTGATATGCTTTCTCTCTCGGGACATAAAATACACGCTCCCAAGGGTGTCGGAATGCTTTATATCCGCAAGGGTGTTGTAATAAACAATCTTATTGAGGGCGGCGGTCAGGAGAAGCGCAAGAGAGCAGGAACCGAAAACCTGCCTTATATTGTGGGACTTTGCCGCGCACTCGAGATAGCTAAAGAAAATCTCCATGAGCTTTCCGAGGTTGCAAAAAAGCGCGACAGACTTATCGAGGGGCTTACAAAAATTCCTTATTCAAAGCTTAACGGACACAGAACACAGCGTCTTGCAGGCAATGCAAATGTTGGTTTTGAGTTTATCGAGGGCGAAAGCCTTCTTCTCTGGCTTGATATTGCGGGAATTTGTGCATCTACAGGCTCTGCCTGCTCGACCGCATCCCTTGAGCCATCCCATGTGCTTATCGCTATGGGTGTCCCTCATGAAAAGGCCCACGGCTCGCTTCGTCTTACAATCTCCCGTGAGACAACCGATGAGGATATAGATTATATTATCGAGAATGTGACCTCGATAGTAGAAAAGCTGCGTAATATGAGCCCCCTTTGGGAGGATGTAGTAAAGCGTGAGCAGACGGTTTAAAAGGATAACAGAAAAGAGGACATAAATAATGAAGTACAGTGAAAAGGTAATGGATCACTTCACCAATCCGAGAAATGTGGGTGAAATTGAAAATGCCGACGGTGTTGGTGTTGTAGGAAATGCAAAATGCGGAGATATAATGAAAATGTATCTCAAGATAGATGAAAGCGGTGTTATAACCGACTGCAAGTTCAAGACATTTGGCTGCGGTGCGGCAATAGCAACCTCGTCTATGGCTACCGAGCTTGTTAAGGGACATACAGTTGACGAGGCTCTTAAGCTTACAAACAAAGCTGTTGTTGAGGCTCTTGACGGACTTCCGCCCGTAAAGGTGCATTGCTCGGTTCTTGCCGAGGAGGCTATCAAGACCGCTGTTGCAGACTACTATAATAAGATTGGCAAGCCTGTTGATTTTGAAATAGAAAAGTCTCATGACGAGGAATAATTGCTCTTATTCAAACGGCTCTGCTAACAGAGTCGTTTTCTTGTATTTGTAAGTAAAAAATGATTATTTTGTCGATAATTGTTGTCAAAACTAGCGAAAAATGAGGATTTAATATGAAAATTCTTGTAGGTCTCAGCGGAGGTGTTGACAGCGCTTATGCAGCTTTGAAGCTTATCCGCGACGGGTATTATGTAGAGGGCGCGATTCTCAAAATGCACGAGCATACAGATTTGGCTTCTGCACGCACGGTTGCATCCGAGCTTGGTATTCCTCTTCATGAAATAGATGTAACAGACAGGTTTGAGGAAATAGTGAAATCCAACCTTGTTGACTGTTATCTTAACGGTAAAACTCCAAACCCTTGCATCATATGCAATGAAAGGGTAAAGTTTGCGGGGCTTTACGAATATGCTGTGGCTCATGGATTTGAAAAAATTGCAACAGGCCATTACGCAAAGGTTGCGGAAAAGGACGGAAGATTTGCTGTTGAGGCTGCTCCCGACAGCCGCAAGGACCAAAGCTATATGCTATACAGACTGCCTCAGAGCATACTTTCGGTACTTGTTTTGCCGATAGGTGAAGAGAAAAAGTCGGATGTGCGTACAAATTCGGCTGCCGGCGGTGTCTCTGTGGCAGATAAAAAGGATAGCCAGGAGATATGCTTTCTTCCCGATGGCCATTATGCCGATTATATTGAGGAGCGCTGTGGCAAAGCGCCCGAGGGTAACTTTGTTGACGTCGATGGCAAGGTTCTCGGACGCCATAAGGGAATAATAAGATATACGGTAGGGCAGAGAAAAGGGCTGGGAATTTCTCTTGGTAAGCGTGCCTTTGTAACCGATATTTCTCCCGAAAATAATCAAATTACACTATCAACGGAAATGACAGGAAAAACCGAAATAGAACTATCCGGCGTAATTTATTCGGGTTATCTGCCTCCGCTTGAACAAAAATCAGAGTATTTTGAAGTAAAGCTGAGGTACACGGCTCCACTTGTTAAATGTCGGGTGCAGATGCTTCCCTGCGGCGGGGTTACACTCTCCTTTGATAATCCCGTGATTTGCGCTCCGGGGCAATCAGCCGTTCTTTATGATAATGGAAGAGTTATGCTTGGCGGCTATATCGAGCGTTGATAGAAAGAAAGTATTGAGCTTACGCGCGCAATTTTACAATATATTGTAGAAAAAGTGCTTCTTTGATGGGCACTTTTTCTCGATTCGACTGACTAACCATCACTAAAAGACGGTAAATAAGCATGAAAAATAGCGAAAACCGTCTTTTTTGTATTTTTTCGAGGTGTAGAAAATTGGCCTTCAATTTTGTGCATGATGCACAAGCGGGCAAAACGGCTTTTTTAATCAAAAAACGCCAAAATAAGTAAACTATATTTACTGTGACATAGGAAAATCCTTAAATCTACCGAAAAATCTCTGTTTTATGTAAAATGTATTTACATTTATTCGATTTCTCAAAAACAACAGCGAGAGAGATGTAAATAAAAGTTTGCAAAACAAAAAAGCGCTTTTTGCCTTTGATTTAAAAGATAGTATGGGTGAGATAGGCGTATGTTAAATCGCTCTTGACTTTAAAAGCAAAATATGGTATAATGCTTTCATATTATAAGGGCATGTGCGCCCTTTTGGTATGAAAGTTTTTTTTGGAGGAAATCAGCACATGAAAAAGTCGATCTTTTTGAGAGTTGTTGCCATGATGCTAACTGTTACGCTGATGCTTGGTGCCATTTCGGTTACTGCATCTGCCGCAGGAGTAGCTAATGACAGTGGCTCTTACAAGAACGAAAAGGGAACATCTCCCACGCTTGACGAGATGAAAAACCTCATGACGACTAAGACCTATGAGGATTACATTGCCGAAAAGCTTAGCGGTGAAAATGCTCCCGACCGTACCACTATTTACCTCAATACATTGTCCGATTTCGGCTTTGGTTTTACCGATGAGGTGACGGTGGCTGACAGCTACGAGGTTATTGCCTCGATGGAAAAGAACTCCGCAAACTGGAAATCGTTTTCTAACCAGGATAAGGCCAGTTCTTGGTTCCTTCCTTCGGTAGAAGTTGATGGAAGTGCGGGCAATGCCGAGTGGAGGTTCGAGGTTGAAAAACCCGGCTTCTATACGATCGAAATTGACTACTACGACTGTATTATCGATGCAGACAGTTACATCGGTAAGGACGGAGAATTGGTAGAGGTCAGAACAAAGAGCAGCGTCAGCGCAATTGAGCGCAAGCTCAGAATTGACGGTGTGGTTCCTTTTGACGAGGTTGGAAGCATAACCTTTGACAAGCACTGGAAATATGACTATGTCAGCACTTCCGAGGCTTACGAGGTGCCTGCCGGTGCGCGTCCCTTTACCACCCTTGGCTCGTATGCTGAGTATGTTCATGTTGCCGAAGGTGACGGTGCAGGTTACTACAAATATGTAACCACCACCACAATGGAGGGTGACAAGATGATGCAGACCCTCACTACATATAAAATAAATCAGGATATAAACGGAAACTCTATGGCACCTTCTGCCGCAGCTGTTTCTCAGTGGTCCACTTATACTTGTAAGGACCCCTCGGGCTACAGCGAAGGCTCGCTTAAGTTCTATTTCGGTAACGGTCCTCACTCTCTTTCTCTTGAAGCTATAAGAGAACCCATGATCATTAAAGAAATAAGACTTGTTCCCTCTGAGGCGCCCTCTTCCGCAACTGAGGCTTCGGGCAAAATCAGCTACAACGATTACTTGAATCAGTTTGCCGGTGCTTCCAGAGTTGACGGTGCTCCCACTATTATTGAGGCTGAGTTCCCGGATCTTATTTCCGACTCCTCGGTTACATCCACCAATGATAACACATCTGCTATCACATATCCCATCAGCTCCAAGGCTCAGATTTATAATGTAATAGGTGAGAACAGCTACAGTGCTATGGGTCAGTGGGCGGCATACAAATTTACCGTAAGCGAAACAGGTCTTTACAAGTTTGGCGCAAGATTTAAGCAGGATACTCTTCAGGGTATGTTTATCTGCCGTGCGATAAAGCTTGCAGGCGGTATTTACGGTGAAACTCCCGATGCTCCCTTTGATGAAGCATACCGTGTCCGCTTTGGTTATGATAAGGAGTGGCAGTCCGAGTATATGGGCTTCTACAACTATGAGTATGATGCGAGCGGCAACAAGGTGCTTGATGATGACGGAAACCCCATTCAGAACAAGACAGAGATCGAGCTTTACTTTGAAGCGGGAGTTGAGTATACTCTTTACTTCGAGTGCTCACTCGGTGACCTTAAGGATTATATGAGAAGAGTAGAAACCGCTCTTAACACAATCAACGAATGCTACCTGAGAATACTCAAGCGTACAGGTGCTGAGCCTGATAAGAACCAGGACTACAGCTTCCTCGATTATATGCCTGAGGTTCTTGTTAAGCTTCTTGAGCAGTCGAAGGTGCTTACAAATGTTGCAGATGAGCTTGAGGCTCTTTGCGGAACAAACGGTTCTCATATAGCAACCCTTGATACCATTGCACGTATCCTTACCCTTATGGGATCTGACGGTGGTGAAAAGATTGCGGAAAATATGGCGAACCTTAAGTCCTATCTCGGTACTCTTGGTACTTGGATAAACGACTCTAAGTCCAGCTCACTTATGCTTGATTCGATTTATGTTGTTCCTGCTGACAGCGACGAGGACAATATTCCCAGCGCAAAAGCAAACTTCTTTGAGTCTATTTGGTTCGAGATTTCCTCCTTCATATATTCATTCTTCACAGATTACGATAAAATGGGTCTTACCGAAGAAACAAACGAAGATGATGCCGCAGTAAGCGTTTGGCTTGCTATGGGACGTGACCAGTCTCAGATCTGGCGTTCTATGATAGACGCAACAGGCGGTTTCACCGATACATACGGCAAGGGCGTTGCTCTTAAGCTGGTTACCGGCGGAACACTTCTTCCTTCCATTCTTTCGGGCAAGGGTCCTGATGTTTACCTCGGTCTCGGCTCGGGTGAAGTTATCAACTATGCTATCCGTGACGCAATAATAGGTGTTAGCGGAAATGCGGCAAATCTTACCGATGAGCAGAACGCAGTATTTACCAACTACTATTACATGGATGCAAACGGTAACGAGGTAGTTCGTGAAGAGGCTCTTACTCATGCTGAAATGGAGGCGCAGGGACTCGTTCTTGTTTCAAGCGGATATGATTATGCTACAAGAGAAGCAATATTTGCTCCTGCGGCAATGAAGACTCTGAGACTTTGCGATGTTGCCTACGGTATTCCCATGACAATGTCCTTTGCTATGATGTTCTACCGTATGGACGTTCTCGGAAACCTTGGTATTGAGGTTCCTAAGACATGGGATGAGCTTATTGGTGCGCTTCCCGCTCTTCAGGCAAGTAATATGACAATAGGCGTATCCTATGTAAATGCTCTTGACTTCATGATTTATCAGATGGGCGAGAGTATGTGGAAGTATGAGAACGGTGATGAGTACGATTCCAGATGGGCAGGTGCGGAGATAAACCTTGACTCTAACATAGCCCTTGAGGCGTTTGAGAGGGTTTGCAGCTTCTATACCGAGCATTCTCTTCCCGTAACCTTCGATGTAGCAAACCGTTTCAGAACCGGTGAAATGCCTATAACAGTAGGTGACTACATATCTATCTACAACAGCCTTGTTGTATTCGCTTCTGAGATAGGCGGTCTTTGGAGATTTGGCACTCTTCCCGGCTCGGGTAAGGGTGAGACCTACAACAACGATTCTCTTGCAGGTGTTAGCGCAACCGTTCTTCTTAACGGATGTCAGAAGAAGGGAAATGACACTCTTCTTGCAGCATGGCAGTTTGCTCAGTGGCAGACCAGCCGTGAAATTCAGGCAAACTACGGTAACAGCATAGTTGCTCTTATCGGACCTGCTGCTAAGTACGAAACAGCAAACAAGCTTGCTATAAATGACCTTTCTTGGACAGCAGATGAAAAGGAAGCTATCTCTGAGCAGATGGCTAATATGGACGCAATAGTTAACTACCCCGGCTCGTATATTATTTCCAGATATATGAAGTTTGCATTCCTTGATGCATATAACGACGGTACTCCTGCTCAGGAGGCTATGAAGCGCTATATCGGTGCTATCAACACAGAGTTGACACGTAAGAGAGCAGAATTCGGCGACTTCCTCTTCAATGTTGAGGAGGACCTTGAAGAAGGCGAATCTGTTCCTAAGAAAAATCAGTAAAGGAGGCCAACCATGTCACAAGCAGAAACTAAAACAGTTGTAAAAAACAGACCCTTAAAGCGTGACGAAATGTCTAAGTGGCAGTGGACCTGGAAAGAAATGAAGAGAAATAAAACGGCCTACTTTATGCTGTTTCCTTTCCTTATTCTCTTTATAGTATTTACAGTTCTTCCCGTTTTGCTTTCTATGTTCTTCAGTCTGACAGACTTTAACATGCTTCAGACTCCCAACATGAAGGGCCTTGATAACTATATCAGGCTCTTCCTGGAAGACGAGATATTCATTCTTGCGATACAGAACACCCTTATCTTTGCATGTATTACAGGTCCTGTATCCTACATTCTTTCGCTCTTGGTTGCGTGGTTCGTAAACGAGCTTCCCCCCAAGATCCGCGCGGTAGTTACTCTTGTATTCTACGCACCTTCAATTTCCGGTCAGGTTTACCTGATTTGGAAAACCCTGTTCTCATCCGACTCTTACGGTTGGGCAAACGCAACGCTGATGGATTTGGGTCTTATAACCTCGCCGATACTCTGGTTTGAGGATGCGGGTTACGTTATGGCTCTTTGTATCGTGGTTGCACTCTGGACCTCTCTTGGTACAGCGTTCCTGTCCTTCATTGCAGGATTCCAGACGGTTGACCGTTCTATGTACGAGGCGGCGGCGGTTGACGGAATAAAGAACCGTTGGCAGGAGCTTTGGTACATAACTCTTCCCACGATGCGTCCTCAGATGATGTTCGGTGCGGTGCTTGCTATCACAAACTCCTTCGGCTTCGGAGGCGTTGTTACAGCGCTTTGCGGATTCCCGTCGGTTGACTATGCGGCGCATACAATAATGCACCATCTTGATGACTATGGCGGACAGCGTTACGAGATTGGTTACGCTTCTGCGATAGCAGTTGTGCTCTTTATTATGATGTTTGCCTCTAACATTCTTGTTAAGAAGGCGCTCTCGAAGGTAGGTGAGTAGTATATGGCAAAGAAACTTCGTACCAGAGGACACAGAGTTGTCCTTAACCGTTCAGCCGGTGGTGACGCAGGTATAACCTTTATGCTCACCATCCTCGGTGTTATAATGTTCTTCCCGATGTACTACGTAGTAATTCAGGCTCTCAAGCCTCTTGATGAGCTGTTTATGTTCCCCCCCAGGTTCTATGTTATCAATCCTACATTTGATAACTTCTCGGATCTGTTCACTCTTATGAGCGACTCCTGGGTACCATTCTCGAGATACATATTTAACACCGTATTCATTACTATCTGCGGTACTTGCGGAAACCTGGTTCTTGCTTCTATGGCGGCATACTCGCTTGCTAAGCTCAGATTCCCCGGCAGAAACGCAATATTCCAGATGATAGTTATGTCTCTTATGTTCCACTCTACTGTTAACCAGGTAACCCACTTCATCATCCTTTCTGCATTTGGCTGGGTTGATACCTACCTCTCGGTTATTATTCCTTCAATGGCAGGTACAATGGGTCTTTACCTAATGAAGCAGTTCATGGAGTCGTCGGTTCCGGATACGGTTCTTGAGTCTGCGCGTCTTGACGGCGCAAGCGAGTTCAGAACCTTCCTTATCATAGCAATGCCTATGGTTAAGCCCGCGTGGCTGACACTTATGATAGAGTGCTTTAAGTCTCTTTGGAACTCGGGTGCATCTATTTACATTCATTCCGAGGAGCTTAAAACCTTTAACTATGCTATCAACCAGATCGTTACCGGTGGTATCGCGCGTTCGGGCGCAGGTGCCGCAGCCCTGGTTGTTATGATGATTGTTCCTATCGGCGTATTCGTTCTTAACCAGAGCCAAATCATTGAAACCATGGGCTCTTCGGGTATGAAAGACTAATTAAGGAGGCAGCAATGAAAAATAGATTAGCAAAAATATTGATTCTGTCGCTCGTTGCGTTGTTGCTTTTTGGCAGCTTCACCTCCTCAGCGTATGAGTCTTATGACACTTACACATATTCAATAGACGGAAAACCTCTGTCTTCTCCCCACGCCTTCACTCCTGAGCCTGACACTTACGATTCTAAAAGAATGGGACTTCTTGACGGAAATTACTGGCACTACGATTCAACGGGTGATGTTGTAATATGGCCTCAGAAGGAAATCAGCGCAGGCTTTGAGTTTGTGTCTCCTCTTGCGTATACAATTGTTCAAGACGGCACGGGTCTTCTTGTCTCCTCCTATAAGGTGGAGGAGTCTGTTATTGATATTATTGTCAGCATCCAAGAGGCTTACTCTGCTGTATACGGTGATCCCGATTCTAAAGAGACGGTTAAAATTACCGTAACTGCTGATGAAGCTATATACTCCGGCAACACATATGTAGATCTGGAGAACCTTGTGCAGCATGTCAATGACATTATTGCCGAAAAGGTTGAATCCGTTCCGGCAGGTAAGAAGGTTGTAATAAACAGCATCGATTTTGCTCCTGTTTATCGATCCGCTTACGATCAGCTTGGGCTTATGAGCGCAAGAATTGCTATTCCCGAGGAATACGAGGGAATTCCCGTTGTGGGAATAGCAGACGGTGCATTTGCAGTTCCTGCTTTTGATGCAAACTGGTCAGATGTTAAAAAGGAAGTTGCCAACAAGTTTTACACCGATGTACTGGCTCAGATAGTTGGAATTCAGCTTCCCGAGAGTTTAACATCAATCGGAGCTTCGGCTTTTGGCGGGACAACAGCTCTTGCTGCCGTGTACTACCTTGGCGAAAATGAGTCTGATTGGAAAAAGGTTTCAATTGATAGAAAAACCAACGAGTATTTCACAAGAGCAACAGTATATTGCTATTCCGAATCCGAAAGATTTGGTAACAAGGCTCTTGACAGCTCTGCCGATGTTGTGTCTGACGAGGACGGTAACCTCTATATTGCCGACAAGGCAAACAACAGAATTGTAATTCTTAAGGCAAATGACCTTAAGGTTATCGGAATTATCAGCAACTATATTGACGGAACCAATAAGGACAGAGTTCTTAATTCTCCTACCGGTGTTTATGTAACAAACTCTAAGCTGATGGTTGACGGTTCAAAGCGTCAGATATACGTTTGTGATACCGGAAACAAGAGTATAGTTGTATTTGATGAAAATTACAATTACATCAGAACAATAGAGCAGGCACCTATTGCAGGTATGCTTGACGAGGGCGAGTTTGAGCCTAGTGCCGTTGCGGTT
This sequence comes from Eubacteriales bacterium, assembly GCA_045658565.1. GTDB lineage: Bacteria > Bacillota > Clostridia > Oscillospirales > CAG-272 > UBA1740. The sequence continues at coordinate 42,512 of JAZOVF010000038.1, read as the reverse complement.
GATAAGTACGGCAGAATCTTCGTTGTTTCCAGAACCTGTTATAAGGGCATAATGGTACTTTCTAATGATGGAACCTTTACCGGATTTATCGGTGCTCAGAAGGTTACTACCGACAGTATGGACCAGATATGGAAGAGCTTCCAGACAATAGAGCAAAAGCAGAGCTCGATCCTCCAGCTTCCCGAGCCATTCAACAACCTGACAGTTGATGAAAACGGATTCGTTTATGCAACTATCAACTTCACAAAGTCTGAGGACCGGATGCAGCAGCAGCTGGCTCTTAAATCAAAGGCACACGCCTATTCTCCTGTTAAAAAGCTTAACTCAATGGGTAACGAGATAATGAAGCGTAACGGCTTCTTCGATCCCGGTGGAGAGGTTGTTGACACTCTTTCTGCGGTCGAGCAGAAGGTTTCAACAATTATTGACGTTGCGATAGGCGACGAGGGATCCTGGACAATTCTCGATAGCTCAAGACAGAGAACCTATACATATGACAAAAACGGTAACCTTTTGTTTGCATTTGGTAACACCGGAGACCAGCTTGGTAACAATGCTGCTTGTATAGGTCTTACCTATCAGCCGGTATATAACCGTGACGAAACGGCATTTGAGGATTACAAGTATAACATGGTAATACTTGATAAGTCCGAGATAGGCTGTTATATCACAGTATACAAGCCTACAGAGTATTGTGATATGATCATGCACGCTCTGCACAATGAAAACGATCACAAGTTTAGTGATACGATTAATTACTGGCAGGACGTTCTGACCCGTAACAACAACTTTGACCTTGCCTATATCGGTATAGGTAAAGCCCTTTACCACTTAGGTGATTATGAAGAGGCGATGGAAATGCTTTCCAGCGCATACGAGACCGAGTATTATGCTCTTGCGTTTGCAGAGGTTCGTAAGGAATTTATTTCCAAGTTTATGCTGCCTCTTATTGTGGGTGTTCTTGCACTTCTCGTGTTGTTCTTCAAGTTCCTCGGATATGCTAAGAAGAGAAATAAGGCGACCTCCCTTAAGGTTGGCAGAAAAACCTACGGAGAAGAGCTGCTTTATACATTCCATCTTATATTCCATCCCTTCGACGGCTTCTGGGATCTTAAGCATGAGAAGCGTGGATCTGTCAGAGCGGCATCAACAATTCTCGGTATCACAATAGTAGCCTTCTTCTATCAGGCTATCGGTACCGGATATATGCACAATCCTAAGGGTGACTATTCTACTGTATTTATTCAGGTAATTGCGGTAGTTGTTCCTGTTACACTTTGGATAGTAGGTAACTGGTGTCTTACAACACTCTTTGACGGTGAGGGTAGCTTTAAGGATATTTATATCGCAACCTGCTATTCTCTCGCTCCGCTTCCTCTGTTTGTAGTTCTTTCTACCGTTCTTTCCAACGTGCTTACTGTTACAGAAGGCGCTATCTTGACTCTTCTTGTATCTCTTGGATATGTTTGGGTAGGACTTCTTCTGTTCTTCGGTATGGTAGTAACACACGATTACTCTACCGGCAAGAACGTTATCACAACCCTCGGTACAATAGTAGCGATGGCGGTTATCATGTTCATTATACTTCTGTTCTCCAGCCTTGTAATGAAGATGGCAACCTTCCTTATCACACTGTTTACTGAGATATTTAACCGTATATTTACTTAGTGCGGGAGGTGTAATTTAGTATGAAATTTAATAAAATATTGTCATCCGCACTTGTTTTGGTGATGCTTATTTCGAGCATTATGGCGGTTATTCCCGTAAGCGCATCGGCAGCTGATAACAAAGAGGTCGTTGTCAAAATGGGAGAGGTTGACCAGTCTAAAAATACTCGTGAAAATCTTTTAATGCTTGTTCAGGAAGAATGTGTTAAATACAATTATTCTACCGCAGAAGCAATGCTTAAGGCTGAGCTTGAAAAAGGAAATCTTGACTCTGTGTCTGCAGGCGGATATAACCTTTATATCAACAGATACACTGGCTTTATGTTCTATCAGAACACAAAAACCGGACAGATACTTACAAGTAACCCAACAGATCCCGGAACATCTAACGGAAACCTTGATTACTCTGTTCTCAGCCAGATTGAAATAGTGTATAAGGACGTTACAGACTCCTCTTCCGAGACCGGCGGTACTTATAAGGGACTTGAGGAGCTTGAAAAGGGATTAGCTATCTCTCTTTCTCCCATTCCTGTACAATCCGATGGAAGAGCAGGTATATCTGTTCAGTATGCTTTGGGTGAAAATGCGGTTAATTTCCGTGTTCCTAAGTATATAACCGAGGCTGATTTCAAGGAGCATATCGTAAATCCTATGTTCAAGAAGATTGCCGATGCTGTTAAGCAGTATTGCGGCTCGGTAAGCATTGACTATGATCTTAGCGATAATGAGGATATCTTCTACAATGGATATTACGACTCCGGTGCAATAACCGGTAAGCTTAATATTATCTCTTCTAATGCAGCACTTTATGCAAGTGCTGAGGGCAAGGTTGTAATTGATAAGTATATCAAGGCTGCAAAGGACGTGTTCTCGGCTTACGGCTTCACCTCTTCTGCAGATGCACTTAAGAGCAGTAACAAGGTTCTTTTGGCAGAGGCTCCTATTCTTAAAGAGGGTATAAACATTTACGCTATCAATAACGTAAACCTCACAACATACCGTCTTGCGAATAACGCGCTTGTAAACATTCTTGGTGATGCATATACCAAGGATGATGCTGCTGAAGATCTTGCGGCTACCGGATGCCTTAAGAATGAGGATATAAACTCCGCAAGCTTTGTTATCTCGATCAACTACACTCTTAGCCCTGAGGGTGAGCTTTACTTCGAGGTTCCTATGAGTGCGCCTTATTTCGTAAACAACAATCCTAACTATTCTATTGTGTCATTAACACCTCTTAAGTACTTTGGAGCAGGTGACATTAATAAGGACGGTTACATCTTCTTCCCTGACGGAAGCGGAACCATTGTTAACTTTGATAATATCAACACTATTCAGGCAAGCTACAATTCAGCGATTTACGGATATGACTACGGTTATTCCTACCTTGACCCCACCAGAGCTCATTTTGAGCAGGTAACTATGCCTGTGTATGGTATGGTCAATGAGGTTAATGCAAACGGAAAAACTGTTTCTCTTGAAAATGTAGAGACTATCACAAACGGTTTCTTCGCCATAGTTGAAGAAGGTTCAAGCCTTATGAACCTTACCTTCTCCTCAAATAGTGCGGCGCATAAGTATGCATCCACAGCGGCTGTATATAAGCCTCACCCAATGGATATGAGAGATCTTTCGGCGACTCTTTCGGCAGGTGCCAGCGGAAAGTATTATATAGTTTCCGAGTCTAAGTATGAGGGCAACTACAAAACCAAGATAGTAATGCTTAGAGATGAAAAGCTTGCTAAGTGGGAAATTTCCGCATACGAGCCCACCTATGTAGGTATGGCGAACTGCTATAGAGATTATCTTTTAGAGAAGGGCATTATAGGACAAAATAAAGAGACTGATGTTACTAAAGACATTCCTCTTTACATAGAGGTTCTTGGTGCTATGGACGTTACCCAGAAGGTATTGTCATTCCCTGTGGTTATGTCTACACCGCTTACCACATTTGATAATGTTTCTTCAATGTACTCCGACTTTGCCCAGTCGGGTGTAAAGAATATCAACTTCCGTCTTACAGGCTTTGCTAACGGCGGTATGAGTGCTACTTATCCCGCAAAGGTAAGCTGGCAAAGCTCCCTTGGCGGAAATGACGGCCTTAAAGACCTTTTGGATAATGCCGATGATATTAAGGCTAAGAATGACGGTTCCAATTTAGGAATATTCCCTGATTTCGATTTCCTTTACATTCATAACACAGCACTCTTTGACGGAGTAAGCTACAGAGGAACTGCTGCTGTCATGGTTGATAACAGATATGCATCAAAGCAGTCCTTCAATGCAGTTTGTCAGCTTTATGAATCTATATTTGCTATTGTTGTTTCTGCAGATTCTTATGATAGCCTTTATGAAAAGTTCAATAAGGATTATTCTAAGTATGATATTATGGGACTTTCGGTAGCAACTCTCGGTTCAGAGCTTAACTCAAACTTTGATATCGACAACCCCATCAACCGTGAGACAGCTCTGGCTTATACAAAGAGCCTTCTTGCAAAGATGGCAGATGAATATTCTGTAATGACAGATGTTGGTAATATTTACGCAATAAGATACGCAGATCACGTTCTTAACGCTCCTATCGACTCCAGCCATTATAAATATTCGTCCTACACCGTTCCGTTCTACGGTATGGTATTCCACAGTTATGTAAATTACGCAGGCTCTCCCATTAACTACTCAGGTTCTCCCGATTATAACATTCTCCGCGCTATTGAGAATGGCGCAAACCTTCAGTACATTCTTTGTTACGAAAACACCAATTATCTTAAAGCAGATCCTACACTTTCTAAGTACTACGGTGTTGACTACAAAAACTGGAAGGATATAATTGTTGCTCAGTACAATCAGTTGAATGCGGCTATATCTGATGTTCAGGATAATATTATAACCGCTCATAGAACTCTTGTAGCTGAGAGAGTTGTAGAAGAATTTGAGATGTATACCAATTATTCGATCCTTCTTAATGAGTTTGTTGAGAATGCGGAAATTCAGTTTGAGTCTGAGATCTCGGATGTTGCTGCAGAGCTACGCGAAAACGGTAAGTTTGAGGGAAAGACCGGCCTTTGGACAAATATTGACCTTAAGTCTGTAGAGACTAAGATGATGGCAGCTCTTAACATAACAGCTGAGCAGGCGAAGTCTTACACGCTTAACAGCTCTGAGCTTAAGCTCTTTGATGTTGAGGGAGAAAGCCAGTCGCTTTATAACGTAATTCTCAGAAGAGCAAGAATGTTCGTAGAAATGTTTGAGTCAGCATATCCCAAGAGCGAAAATTGCTACGAAATTGCGCTTACTGCAGAAACAGTTGAATACAGCTCCAAGTACAACTTTGAAACAGCATCTTATTCAACCGATAATGATTATGCTGCTACATCCTATACCTGTAACAACAATAATGTGGTTATGGTAACATATACTGACCCTGACACAGGTGATGATACAGTATTCTTTATCAACTTTAACACATATGATGTAAAGGTTAAGCTTGATGCAGAGTTCTACCCCGGAATTCAGAAGCTCCTTGATGATAAGGGCTACTTCACCGTTGCAGCAACGGATTATGTAAAAATTAAGTAAGGAGGGACGCTAAAATGAGTAATGATGTAAAGTTAACTACAGAAAAAAAATCTCCTTTAGATTTTTTGAAGCGCATATTCAGACGCAGAGCGTCTCTTGATGCAAGAAAGGCAAGGGCGGGCTACGTATTCGTGCTCCCCTTCCTCCTCGGTGTTGCACTGATATACCTTCCTATACTTATTGACTCCCTTTGGTTCAGCTTCAGCCAGATTTCGGCTACCAGCGACGGTACAGGTAGATTAAACATAGTGCCTGTTGGCTTTGATAACTATGCAAGGCCCTTCAGCACACCCGGATTTACCGAGGCGCTTCTTGCCGGACTTCAGCAGCTTTTGTTTGAGGTTCCCGCAATCATAGTATTCTCGCTGTTTATTGCGGTTGTTCTTAACCAGAAAATGCTTGGACGCGCTATGTTCCGTGCTATTTTCTTCGTTCCTGTTATTATATCCACCGGTATTATGATGGACTTCTCCGCTGGCGGAGAAAATGATATGTCCGGTGCTGTAGGCGGTGAAACAAACTCCGGAACAGGCGAAGGCGGAGCCAGCGAGATCATCTCAGTTCTCGACGTTCAGCAGTTGTTTGCCAGTATGAAAATAGGCGGTGAGCTTGTTACATACGTTGTTGGAATAGTAAATAACGTGTATAACATTATCAACTATTCCGGTGTACAGATGCTTATTTTCCTTGCAGGTCTTCAGTCTATATCTCCTTCAATTTATGAGGCGTGCCGTATAGACGGTGCTACCGGTTGGGAAACCTTCTGGAAGATAACATTCCCCATGATATCTCCGATGATACTTGTAAATGCTGTGTACACGGTTATCGACTCCTTTACCAGAACCAACAACCCGGCGATGCAATTTATTCAGAATGCCTTTGGTCTGGAGCCTGAGATGTCAACGGCGATGTATTGGATGTACTTCCTGATTATTGCTTTGATTATAGTAATAGTTGCGGGAATTGCATCATCCTTCGTGTTCTATCAGAGAAAGGATTAAGGAGGTGAGCTTAATGGAATCAACAAAAACAACAATTACAAAAGAAACAAAGAATAAGATTCAGGTTGATTATGAAGGTAAGCTCTCCACCAAAGAGCGTTTGCTTAATAAGATTAAAGCATCTAACACTTGGATCACAGCTACTGTGCATGTGTTCAAGTTTATACTGATGCTTGGTGTATCCTTTGTAATTATCTACCCCTTCATCACAAAGATTGCAGGTTCGTTCATGTCTCCTGACGATCTGGCAGACGTTACAGTATCTCTTATTCCCAGAGATTTTAACATCGACCAGTATAAGTACATAATTCAGGATAATGGATATTTCTTCCACATTGATGACCTTGGACGTGAGCACCTTGGAGCATTCTTCCATACGCTCTTTCTCTCAATCATCTGTGCGGTTATCCAGACTATGGTGGCATGTCTTGTAGGATACGGTATTGCAAAGTTCAAATTCAAGGGTAACGTTGCCGTAATGATTGCCGTTGTGGTAACAATGATTATTCCCCACAGCGCGCTTCAGCTTGCTTTCAGACAGCACTTTATTTCCTTTGATATAGGACACATAATGTCTACGGGAACTATGGGTATTCTTCAAACACTTACAGGCGGCACAAGGATTGAGCTTATAAATACCTATTGGCCCTTTGTAATATTGTCTCTTGGCGGTATAGCCTTTAAGAACGGTCTTTACATCTATATGATGCGTCAGTTCTTCAAGGGCGTTCCCGATGAGCTTGAGGAGTCCGCGTATGTTGACGGCTCGGGTACATTCCGTACCTTCGTTCAGATCATACTTCCTCTCTCCGTGCCTATGATGATAACAATATTCCTGTTCTCATTCTCATGGCAGTGGACAGACCAGTTCTATACAAATCTGTTCTTCGAGGGCGCAGATGCACCTTGGACAATGCCTAAGATCGTAGCTCTGCCTGCATCTCTTGACATCTTGTATACAGGACATCCCGTGTTGAATATGTACACAACAGTTGTTGAGAACACAGCCAGCCTTATGATCATACTTCCTCTCGTTATTATGTACCTCTTCTGCCAGAAGTACCTGGTACAGGGTATCGAGCGTTCCGGTCTCGTAGGCTAAGCTTACGCTGAATGGCTATATCTTAGCACATCTGCTGCTGATTTCCCCCTCGACGTATTCGTATACGCCTTCGGTCGATAATCAACGGCATCTGCATCAATCTATAGCCATTCCGACAGTGGAAAAATAAAACCCGGAGAGCTACTTTTTGTAGCTCTCCTTTTTTGCTGTATAACGAAAAAGGACAGAGAACGCATTCTCTGTCCTTTTCCTGTCGGTGGGTAGCATATTACAAAACCTCAGCCATGTTGTAGCAGAGCCTTCCCCCCGAGATAGGGCAAGGGATACCGCCTTGGCGGTGGATGAGGATGAATTACGAGAGGGCTTTGATTAGAGAACCTCTGCCATATCGTAGATAAGTCTTTCGGTCTTAGCCCAGCCGAGGCAGGGGTCGGTAACAGACTTTCCGTAAACGGGATTTTCGCATATCTTTTGCGCTCCGTCCTCGATATAGCTCTCTATCATAAGACCCTTTACAAGGCCTCTTACATCTGCAGAGTAACGGCAGCTGTGGAGAATTTCCTTGGCAATTCTTATCTGCTCAAGGTAGTTTTTACCCGAGTTTGCGTGGTTGGTGTCAACTACAACTGCGGGGTTCTCAAGGTCTGATGATGAATAGGTCTCAAAGAGGTGGTAGAGGTCCTCGTAGTGGTAGTTGGGGTGAGATTTACCCTGCTTGTCTACATAGCCTCTGAGAATTGCGTGAGCGTAAGGGTTGCCAGAACTCTTTACCTCCCAGCCGCGGTAGAGGAATACGTGAGAGGACTGCGCCGCCTTTATAGAGTTCATCATAACGGTTATGTCACCGCTTGTTGGGTTCTTCATACCAACGGGAATGTCGAGACCCGAGGCGGTGAGTCTATGCTGCTGGTCCTCAACCGAGCGGGCGCCTACCGCACAGTAAAGAAGCAGGTCCGAGAGATATCTGTGATTTTCGGGGTAAAGCATTTCGTCAGCGCAGGCGAAGCCTGTTTCGCTAAGAGCTTTCAGGTGAAGCTTTCTTATAGAAATAATGCCTTTAAGCATATCCGGCTGGCTTGTGGGGTCGGGCTGGTGGAGCATGCCCTTGTAGCCCTCACCCGTTGTTCTTGGCTTGTTTGTATAAATGCGGGGAACTATCATTATCTTGTCGCTGACCTTGTCCTGAACAGTTCGCAGTCTGGAAATGTAGTCAATAACAGAATCCTCTCTGTCGGCAGAGCAGGGGCCTATAACAAGAAGAAACTTGTTAGACTCACCCGAGAAAATTTTATTAAGCTCGGTAAGCTGTGTGTCTCTCTGCTTAGTAAGCTCGGGAGTTATGGGGAACTGCTCTTTTACGTCCTTGGGGATAGGCAGCTTTCTGTAAAATTCCATATTCATAATAAGTGTACCTCTTTTTATCTAACCGAAAAAATTATTTAACAGGCTTGTCGAAGAGTGAACGTCTTGCGCTTGATGCGCGCATCTTTTCTCTCATTCGCTTTCCGTCCTCGTTTGCAAGATAGCTTCTGAACTCGGTGAACTCCTCAATAAACTTGTCCATTTCGGAAAGGAGAGCCTCCTTGTTCATAAGGAAAAGCTCCGACCACATTCTGTCATTTATCTTTGCAATTCTTGTAAGGTCTCTGAAGGAGTCGCCTGTATATTTTTCAAGCCCCTCCGAGTCATTGCAGTTCATAAGCACAACGGCAATACAGTGTGTAAGCTGAGAAAGAAAGGCTATCATTTCGTCGTGCTTCTCGGGAGTAAGCTCGGAAATTCTCAGGAAGCCAAGCACTTCGCCTAGGCTTTTACAAACTCTTACCGCAGCTCTTGAGTTCTTCTCGGTAGGGGTTACAATATAGTTTGCACCCTCAAAAACCTTCGGGTCGGCAAACTCAACGCCCGACCTCTCACGTCCTGCCATAGGGTGGGCGGGAATATACTCAACATCATCGCGGAGCATTGACTGAACCTTGTATACAACTTGGCTTTTAACACCCGTTACGTCTGTTATAAGTGTTCCCGGAGCGAAGAGATGCTGGTATTTTTCAATCCACTCTACAAAGGTGGTAGGGTAGAGGGCAAAAATAATAAGCTCGGACTGAGCAATAAGCTCCTCCTCAACCTCGGAGGTACCGTATCTTATCATGCCCTGCTCCTTTGCATATCTTATGTCTGCATCCTCTTTTGTAATGCAGCTTACATTGTAGCCCTTGTCTGTCAAGGCCTTTGCATAGCTTCCGCCTATAACACCAAGTCCTATTACTAATATTTTGGTATTTTTATCAAGTTTCATAAGTCTCAAATTCAATTCCCAGTTTTTTTATGTGTTCAAAGAAATTCGGGTAGCTTTTTTTAACTGCCTCAGCACCTACAATCTCTCCGCCATAAAGGCTACACAGCACCGAAAGTGACATAACAATTCTGTGGTCATTGTGTCCGTAAAGAGGCTCTGTCGGTGTATGAAGCTCTGTATTGCTTACGATTACCTCGTTGTCAAGTACAGTAAGGTGTGCCCCGAATTTAGAAAGCTCCTCTGCCATAACGGCGGCTCTGTCGCTCTCCTTTATCTTAAGTCTCTTCGTGCCCACAAATCTTGCTCCGTTTTTCGCAGCCGCAAGGGTAAAGAGTATCGGTCCGAGGTCGGGGCAGTCGGTAATGTCTATTGTAGGTGTGCTGGCTTCAAGAGCCTTGTAATGCTCTTTATAAATCCTGTCACCCTGTAGACTGTCCTTGTTTAATCCGTCAACGGATACATCGCCGCCAATAAGGTTAAAGGCATCGGGAAAGGCAGCTCCCGAGTAGTCGCATTCAACAAAAACGCTGCCTCCCGAGGAATATTTCTGCCCGCCCTTGATATAAAGGGTACGGTCATTTTCCCACAAAACGCTGACACCGTATTTCGCCATAGCGGCTCTGGTAAGCTCGATATACGAGCGGCTCTCAACCTCTGTGGTTATGTTTATCCTCGAGTCCTCTGAGAGTGCCGAGAGGGCAAAGAGAAGTCCTGTAATAAACTGACTGCTTATATTCCCGGGCAGGGAATAGTCTCCTGCCTGAAGCGGACCGCAAACGGTGATTTTGCCGTCTGTCTGAGCATACTTTAAGCCTTTTTCCAAGCAAATATTTTCATAAACCGCCATAGGTCGCTCAAGAAGCCTTGGCGCACCGATAAATGTGGTCTCGTTTCCGGAAAGCAGGGCAAGAGGCAACATAAACCTTAAGGTGCTGCCGCTTTCACGGCAGTTAAGCTCACGTTTAGGTTTTGCTCGTTTTATGTCTCCGACGCCTATCTCGGCAATATTGCTGTAAAGCAGCGAAGAAATTCCAAGCTCCGAGAGGCAGTTTAGCGTTGCCAAAACATCGTCGCAGGGAGTAATATTAACTATTTTTGTGTTTTCATCAGCCAGCGCCGCCCCGATAAGCAGCCTGTGAGCCATGCTCTTTGATGCAGGGGGAACAATATGTCCTACAGCGCGGCTTTTTTTAATCTTTACGTTCATTTTTCAAATAATCATAGAGGTAATCAACAGCCTCACAGTAGCCCATAACTCCGTGACCGGTTATTGTTCCTATGCAGGCGGCTCTGATGTAGCTTATCTGTCTGAATTCCTCACGCTCTTCGAGCCTTGAAATATGTATTTCAACACAGGGGAGCATTGTGGACTTTACCGCATCAAGAAGAGCAATGCTTGTATGGGTGTAAGCACCGGGATTTATAACTATTCCGTCAGCCCCCTCAAAGTATGCCTCCTGTATCTTGTCTACAAGGTCGCCCTCGTGGTTAGACTGGTAAAACACAGGTGTGATATCAAGCTGTGCACAGTGCTCCTTAATCATTTCCACAACGCTCTTGTAGGTAGCTGTGCCGTACTTGTCAGGCTCTCTGATACCTAACATATTAAGGTTTGGGCCGTTAATTACGTATATCTTCATTTTATCTTGCCTTTATAATTTTTTCTGCTACCGCATACGGGGTATCGTCAGCATCGATTCTAACGTCTGCCGCATCACAGTAGATAGAATATCTTTCGTTATATCTTTTTGTTATTGCTTCTCTGTCAGAGGATAGTGGGCGGGAGCTTGTGGGTATCAGCTTATCGAGAGGTCTATCAATAAAGAAGAGTCTGCCGCCCTCTTTCAGAGCCTTAACATTTTCTTCTCTTAAAACCGCTCCGCCGCCTGTGGCTATAACTATGTTGGTCATTGCAGAAGCCTCTTTCACAGCCTCGGTCTCAAGGTCGCGAAAATATTTTTCACCGTGTTTTTTAAATATCTCGGTAATAGGCATTCCTGCCTTGTTAACTATCAGCTCATCGGTGTCAATAATTTCTCTCGAAAGCTCCTTTGCAACAAGCCTTCCAACAGTTGTTTTGCCCGAAGCCGGCATGCCGATAAGCACCACATTTTCTTTTCTGCCTAAAACTTTGTCGTAAATTTTGGAAATTATGTTTTCATCATACTCCGTATCAAGAAAAATCTCCGACGCCCTTACCGCCTGAGCCACAAGCATATAAAGACCGCCCTCGGCAGGAATATTTCTCTCCTTAGCAGAAAGAACAAGCGGAGTTCTTAAGGGGTTGTATATTGCATCTGCAATGCCACGTAGCTTTGTAAAAAGGGAAATATCAACAGGGGTGTCAAATATCTTCGGATACATTCCAACAGGTGTTGTGTTTATAATATACTCTATGTCACTATGCTTTTCGTAAAGCTCAGCGTAGGTAATTACTCCGTCGCCTGCAGTTCTGCTGACTGTGAGAATTTCTCCCGCACCAAGGCTTTTTGCCACCGCTCTTGCCGTCTTTGATGTACCGCCTGTGCCGAGTATTGCCACCTTAAGCCCCGAGAGACTTACACCTATTTTTTTTACAAGAGATGAGAGGCCGAAAAAGTCTGTATTGTAGCCGTAAAGCTCTCCGTTTTTATTTACAACGGTGTTTACAGCTCCGATTTCCTTAGCCCCCTCGTCAATATATGAAAGGTAGGGGATTATAGCCTCTTTATAGGGAATTGTTACATTTATCGCCTTGAAATCCCGACTTTTAGCATAGGCATCAAAATCCTCCCTTGCAACCTCGGTTAAGGTGTAAGTATAGTCGGCAAGATAACCGTGTATTTCCGCCGAAAAGCTGTGTCCTAACTTTTCGCCAATCAAGCCGTAATCCATTTTTGTTGTCCTTACTTTTTGTCGCCCGAGGCGAGATAATCTGTGCCGTAGCGCACAGTTAGCATATCGGCAATAACAAGAGCCGTGACAGCATCAACAACCGCCCTCGCCCTGTGAATTATGGCAGGGTCGTGTCTGCCCTCAATTTTAAGAGTGGTTTCCTTCTCTTCCTTAAGGTCAACCGAGTCCTGCTCCTTGAAAATAGAGGGGGTGGGCTTTATTACAGTGTTAAATAGAATGGGCATTCCGTTGGTTATGCCGCCGTTTATACCGCCGTTATTGTTGGTTTTAGTAACAATTTTACCGTCTCTTATAGCAAAAGCATCATTAGCTTCGCTTCCGTACATATCCGCAAAGGCAAAGCCTGCGCCAAACTCAACACCCTTAACCGCAGGAACAGAGAAGAGTGCATGTGCAAGCATTGACTCTACTGTATCAAACCATGGCTCACCAACACCTGCGGGCACACCTATAATAGCCGTTTCAAGGATACCGCCAACGCTGTCGCCTGATGCCGTTGCCTTTTCTGCCTCACGACGCATATTTTCTTCAGCCGACTCGGTAAGGGTGGGGAAGGTCTTGCCATCAAGGGAGTCTATATCCTTTGCAAAATCCTCAAATCTTCTGTCAGAAGCTCCGTGCAGCTCAATAATATGACTGCCGAGCTTTATTCCCTTAGAGAGAAGAGCCGACCGAAGAATAGCACCTGCCGCAACAAGAGCTGCTGTAATTCTGCCCGAGAAGTGACCGCCGCCTCTGTAATCCCGAAAGCCGTGGTACTTGCACTCTGCCGCGTAGTCTGCGTGACCGGGGCGGGGAACTCTTGATAGAAGAGAATAGCCCTTGCTCTTTGTATTTGTGTTGGGGATAAGAATTGTAAGAGGAGTGCCTGTGGTGTAGCCCTCAAACTCTCCGCTTACAATAATAAACTCGTCCGCCTCAACCCTTGATGTGGAAATTTTGCCCGAGGGTCTGCGCTCGAGAAGTTTTGCATTTATATATTCTCTGTCAATTTTTATACCCGGCGCAAGTCCGTCAAGGACCGCACCGATATATTCGCCGTGGCTCTCACCGAAGAGGGTAAGGCTTATGGCATTTCCAAATGTATTTTTCATTTTTTGAAAATCCTGTTTTCAGATTTTTTTAAGGCAGAGGTCACAAAAAGCCTCTGTCGACATTTTTTCTATCCTGAATGAGCCGGGGGAGTCAACAAAAATTACAGACACCATAGCTCCGTCGCACTTTTTGTCATGGGAGATAAATGATAGGGCATGCTCAAGATTGCCCTTATATTCGGTGGGCAGTCCTGCTCCCTTAAGGGCGGAGATAAGCCTTGGCCTTGCCTCGTCGGATATGGTTGCAAGCATACCGAGAGCAACGCACTCACCGTGGTAAAAGCCACGCATTTCCTCCTCTGCCTCAATAGCATGTCCGAGAGTATGACCGAAGTTGAGAATTTTTCGTAAGCCCGACTCTCTTTCATCATTTTCTACAACATATTTTTTTATCTTCAGCGATGAGACAACAACTCTTTCGATATTTTCGTCGTTTATCTCGTTTTCTTCAAGGAAGGAGAATAGCTCTTTGTCAGAGGTCAGCGCCATTTTAATAACCTCTGCCATTCCGTTTGATATTTGTCTTTTCGGCAGAGTTTTAAGAGTATCAAGGTCTATAAGAACAGCCTTTGGCTGGTGGAATGCGCCAACAATGTTTTTAACACCCCCAAGGTTTATGGCGGTTTTGCCGCCTATTGAAGAGTCGACCTGAGAAAGAAGTGTTGTGGGAATATTGTAAAAATCAATTCCACGCATATATGATGCCGAAACAAAGCCCACAAGGTCGCCAACAACACCGCCTCCAACCGCAATCATACAGTCGGTACGGGTCATACCGAACTCAATCGCAGATGAAAGTAAGTCGGTATACACCTCGGGGCTTTTTGAGCCTTCGCCCATAGGCACTGTAACAATGCGATATTCCTTAGAGCATTTTGCAACCGTCTCGGCATACTCCTTCGGTACACCTGTGTCGGTAACAATAAACACCTTTCTGTTTAAGTTAAAGTATTCGCCCGCTCGGGCGAGAAGAGAGCGCCCGACGGTTATATCATAGCCTCGCTCACCGAGGTCAAGATGAAGTTTCGTCATAGCTTTTTCCTTAATTTTTTATGTATGTGCCTGCAAATTTCAGCTTGTCGCAGAATTCTCCAAGGTCCTCCATCATAGTAAGTCCCTTTTCTGTCTGTACATCTCCCTCTGCCTCAACATAGAAGTAATATTCCCAAAGCAGCTCCTTCATAGGACGGCTGCGTAGGGTACGCATGTTAAAGCCGTGGCTTCCAATAACGTCAATAGCCTTTGCCAGAGCACCCGCCTCGTTACGAACGGTGAATAGCAAAATTGAGTGTACACCTGTTTCGTTTGCAACACGCTTGTTTGCAACCCTTGAAAAAACGGCAAATCTTGTGGTGTTTCCTCTTGATGTGTTTATATCGTGGTCAATAACATCAAGGTCGAAAAGCTCTGCCGCCTCTCGACTGGCAATAGCGGCTACGGCAGGGTCACAAAGCTCTGCAACATACTTTGCCGCAAGGGCTGTGTTAGAAAACTCCTGCTCGGAGTAGCCGTGCTTCTTTATATACTTTGAGCACTGTGCCAGAGCCTGAGGGTGGCTTATAACCTTTTTTATCCCTGCGGGGTCAGCCCCCTTTACCGCAAGCAGGTCGTGGGTTACGGCAAGCTCGAGAATTCTGTTTACATAAAGTGTACCCGAGAACATAAGGTCGGTAACCTGGCCTACCTCGCCATTGTAGCTGTTTTCAACAGGGAGCACCGCAAGGTCGCATTCACCCTTTTCCACAGCCACATACGCACTTTTAAAGTCACCAAAGGCAACCTTTTCAGCAGAGGGGTAGAGCTTAGATGCGGCAATGTGAGCAAAAGCGCCCTCTGTACCGCAGTATGCAATCTTCATTCCCGACATTATTCTCTCTTGATATGCTCTTGAGACTGCCATGTTGTTACGAAGGAAGTTTACATAATACTCGCGTATAGTCTCGTCCTCAACAAGCAGAGAATTGCGGGCTACAACCTCGTCCTCTCTGGATGCATCAAAAATAGCAAGTCCGCGTGCCATTTTATAATCGGCAACCATCTCGGCAGCTCTCATTCGCTCGGTGAAGAGCTTTGCCATTTTTGCGTCAATTTCGTTTATCTTTTTTCTCGCTGTGTCAAGTGAAGTTTCTTTGGATTTTTCGTTAGCCATTTTCTTTCTCGCTTATTTATAGGATTCGGCAAGAGCGCGGAATGCGGGAAGCGCACGCTCAATTTCCTCGGTCTTAACGCAGTATGCAAGACGTGCGTAGCCGGGAGCGCCGAAGTCATCGCTGGGAACTATAAGAATTTCGTATTTCTTAGCTCTCTCGCAGAATTCTGTAGCATCACCGCTAGGAGACTTGATAAAGAGGTAAAATGCTCCGTCGGGCTTTACGGTCTCAAGGCCGTATTTTGTAAAGGTGTCAATAAGGAGCTTCCTGTTTCTGTCATAAATCGAAACATCGGAAACCTCGCCAAGGCAAAGGGGTAAAAGCTTTTGTAAAAGGCTGGGTGCACAAACAAATCCGAGAGCGCGTCCCGCACCGCACACCGCCTGATAAACCGAAACAAAATCAGCGCATCTTGGAGAAACAAGAACATAGCCTATTCTCTCACCGGGCAGAGACAGAGACTTAGAGTAAGAATAGCAAACGATAGTATTATCGTAATACTTTGTAAGGTAGGGAACATTAACACCGTCATAAACAAGCTCACGGTATGGCTCGTCAGCTATAATATAAATTGTTGTTCCAAGCTCCTTCTGCTTTCTGTTCAGAAGCTCCGAGAGAGCGATAATATTCTCCTCGGTAAATACTGCGCCTGTTGGGTTATTGGGGGAGTTGATAATAATTGCAGCGGTCTTTTCGTTTATTGCCGCCTCAATTGCCGAAATGTCAAGCTGGAAGTCCGAGTCACACATAACTTCCTTGATAACTGCGCCGCATCTTTCAATAAATACCTTGTATTCGGGGAAGTAGGGGGCGGGAACAATAACCTCAGCACCGGGGGTAGTAAGAGCGGTGAGGGAAATTGTAAGAGCCGCCGCCGCGCCAACTGTCATATAAAGGCAGTCAGCAGTAACACTCTCACCCTGTGTTTTGTTAATATATTCGGCAATGGCAGAGCGCACACCGGCATCACCCTGTGCCGAGGTGTAGCCGTGAAGCAGAATAGAGCTTTCCTCTGTGATGAGCTTCACAAGATTTTCGTTCACCGAGTCGGGTGCGGGAACGCTGGGGTTTCCAAGAGAAAAGTCAAAAACATTTTCTGCCCCAATCTCAGCCTTTCTCTTTTTTCCATATTCAAAAAGCTCACGAATAACCGAGCGGCGTGCGCCAAGCTCTCTCATTTTCTGATTAATCACGGTAATAATCTCCTAAATATATTGAAATATATTATATATATTATACCCTCGTGGGTAAAAAGTCAAGTTTTTTCGGGTAAAAAAACAGTAAAAACATTAAAGCAACTAAAAAAACTGTAAAGTCCGAATGTTGCTTGAAAAAAAGGGTAACTTGTGTTAAAATAGAATAAAAACAAAAAAAGCGGAGCGGTAATGGTAAAAATAAGTATAAAGCTGCCTCTTCAGTACAGCGTGGAGGATATAATTTCACAGATTCTCTCGGCTCTTCCTATCGGCAGAGAGGAGATAAAGGACACCGCAATAGTAAAAAGAACTCTCAACCTTTCTGACAAGGGGAATATTCACTACGATGCGGTTGTGGCACTCTCTGCCTCTCCCGAGAGGGAAGCGGGACTTCTTAAAATGAAAAAGAAAGTGTCCGAGCACCCGGACTATACCTTAACACTTCCCGAATATAAGGGAGATTGTCGCCCTATCGTTGTGGGAGCAGGTCCTGCGGGGCTTTTTGCCGCTTTGATTCTTGCGGAGGCGGGAGCCTGTCCCATTCTTATTGAGCGAGGGCTTGATGTTGACTCGCGAGATGTTAAAGTAAAATCCTTTGCCCGCTTTGGCACACTTGACCCCGAATGTAACGTGCAGTTTGGCGAGGGCGGGGCAGGAACATACTCCGACGGTAAATTAAAAGTCGGCAGTATGGATAAATATAAAATGAAGGTGCTCTCGGAATTCGTTTCTGCAGGGGCAGATGAGGATATTTTGTATTCAACCACCGCTCACGTAGGCACAGACAAGCTCTCACAAATCGTCAAGAAAATAAGAGAAAAAATCATTACTCTCGGCGCAGAGGTTAAATTCGGTACAAAACTCACGGATATTTTGCAAAAAGACGGTAAGGTTCGGGGCGTTGTATGCGAGTCGGTTGATGGTATTGAAGAATACGAGTGCGACAGTCTTGTTCTTGCGGCAGGACACTCGGCTCGTGATACCTTTGAGCTTTTGAAAAATATCGGTGCTGTTCTTGAGCCAAAAGGCTTTGGCATCGGCGTAAGAATAGAGCACCCGAGAGAATATATAAACGAGCTGGTGTATGGCAAAAATTACCCCGAGGGTCTCGAAACCGCAAGCTACCACCTTGTAACCCACCTAAAAAACGGACGAAGTGTATATAGCTTTTGTATGTGCCCGGGCGGTACGGTTGTCCCTGCGGCAAGCGAGGAGTTTGGGATTGTAACCAACGGTATGAGCGAATATCTCCGTGACGGAGAAAATTCAAATGCCGCATTTTTGGTATCTGTAACTCCCGAGGATTTCGGTTCATCAGACCCTCTTTCGGGCATAGAGCTTCAGCGTAAGATAGAAAAAAAGGCATACACCTTAACAGGCTCATATAAAGCTCCAAGTCAGTCTCTTTCCTCGCTTAAAGAGGGAAAACTCAGCTTCTCCGAGGTACGCCCAAGCTACCCTGTTGGCACAGAGCTTATTTCCGTTGATGAATATTTACCCGACTTTGTATGCTCGTCTTTACGTGAGTCCATAAATGATTTTGATGAGTGGATGCCGGGATTTTATCACCCCGAGGCGGCAGTAACAGGCCCCGAAACCAGAACCACATCTCCTATAAGAGTTTTGCGAGGCGAGTCCGGGGAATCTGTAACGGTGAAAGGCCTTTACCCAACAGGTGAGGGAGCAGGATATTCGGGAGGAATAGTCTCCTCTGCAAGAGACGGAATATTTATAGCCGAGAAAATTCTAAAAAAGTACAAAAAACAAATATGATAATAAAAAACGAGGCAGAAAGTGTTTTTTGCACTCAAAGCCTCGTTTGAATAAAAATCAAGCGCCTATGGAGGATAGCAAAAGCAGTCCTTACATAAGCGCTTTTTTTACTGCATTAAATCAGTCTATTTTTGTTTTCTCTTTTTCTTCTGCGGTTTTTACCTCAGCCTTGGGAGAAGCCTTTTTTGCCGTCTGCTTTTTTTGCACAGCCTTCTTTTCAAGAATTTCTTTTGCTTCCTCGGGGGTAAGGGGGGCTTTTCTGGGCTTTCTGCCCGGAGTCTTTTTAGTTACGGGAATAGGTTCGCCCTTTGCTATTGCTTCTGCAACAGCCTTTTTCTTTGCTTCTATTGTGCGTCTGCGCTTTTCCTGGATTTTCCGTTTTCTTGCGGCAGCCTTTTTCTCTTCAATAATTTTTGTTATTTCTTTAATTACCGAAGCGGATTTTTCAGAAACAAGCTCTATTACACCGATAACCTTTTTGCCGAATTTTGTATTCGCAAGGCGGTTTGTGTATCCTCTGATAACAGCCCTTGCCTTTTCGGTCTGTTCATCGTTCATGGTAAGCTTCAGAATGTATTTATCAAGAAGGAAGAGTATTGAGGGTAGGCCGAGGGTTATCATTATTATAGAAACAATTGTACCCTGAGCTAAAAGTGAGCCAACGCTGGCAATAGAGTTCTGGCTTGAAATAAGCGAGATAACAAATCCGCAAACCACAAGAATAAGTCCGGAGGTAAATACGGTGGGCATTGCCGAGTCAACTGCCTTGGCAAGAGAAGTGTATTTGTCCTCGGTCTTTCTGTAAACCAGATAGTTGTTTGACATAAGAATTCCGTAGTCAACCGTAGCACCCATAAGAATACAGGTTGTTACAATATAGCTCATAAAGAATATCAGTCCACCGCCGATAAGGCAGAGTGAAAGTGAAATCCATACCGAGCCTTGAATAACCAGAACAAGTATAACAGGGAGGGATAGTGATTTGAAAATAAACAGGATAACCAGAAGTATTGAAACAATGGTAAATACAGTGATTATCATATTATCAACATTAAATGCTGACTGCAGGTCGTAGGTTGAAACAACTTTACCCGTAATGTGTGCATCTGTTCCGAACACGAGATGAACAGAGTCGAGAAGATAGTCAATAAATCTTACCATCTCGGGTCCCTCGGCAGGAAGCCTTGCGCTAAGGAGAACTCGTGAGTAATTGTCGGCAACAAACAGCTCATCAGCTCCTGCAATCATTGCCTTAGCATCATCAACCTTAGCAAAGTGCTCCTCGGTCATCTTACCCGAAAGCAGAGAGTTTGTTTCCATATTCTCGCTGATAAAGTCCACAAGGTCGCATGCACGAATAGGCGACATAGCAGAGCTTACATTGTTTGCTATCGCGTACTTGATATAAACGCCCGAAATTTTTTCACTATCCAGGCTGCCCTCAGAGCTTACGCTCTTTATTTCGGACTGGAGTCTGTTCATTCTCGCGGTCATATCGGTGTATGAAAGTCCGTTTGCTTCGCTTAAGCAACTGTCAACTGTAACAAGGTCATTAAGGCGGTCCTCGGTGTCAGCACTTATCTGTTCCTTTACGGTGGAATTGCTCTTTGCGGTATCGATAATAAATCTTACAAGTTCTCTGCCCTGAATCTTATTTTCTGTAACAGGCAGTCCGTTTGCCTCAGCACCGTTAGCGGTGAGGTACATAATAAAGAGCTGCTGAGTCTGTTCTTTTGTCAGAATCTCGATTGGAAGACTATTATGAAGCTTTTCATAGAACTCTTCGTAGGTAAGAGCCTCATTTTGTGAGGCAGTCTCAGCCATTTTATTTAAATTGTTGATAAGAATTCTCTCTTTGGTGATATTGTCCAAGCCGAGATCGTCAATATTAGCCACCACATAGCTGCAAAGGGTTTTTGTGTTTATCCTTTTATCGCTTTCTGCTATATCATCAAAGAAGTAAAGACCGTATATCTGCTTAATAGCGAAGGCTGAAATACCGCCGCCCGCGGTAAGTCCGTTTAAGCTTGATGTAAGCGCCTGGGCGGTGTGGCTTTCTGACATTATGTACGAAATGTCCGAAAGGAGCTTTATTGTTTCGGTTGTCTTTTCATCAACCAGACCCGAAACATCGGGGTCGCCGGAGCTTAACAGCTCGTTTGTATATCTTACAAACTCGTAAGGAGTAAGCGTAAGTCGTGTCTCATCCGTATAAATATTATACATAGCGAAGAGCATTTTAACATCGCTCTCACCAAGACCCAAAACCTTTACTGCCTTGTCAAGGTCGTATAGTTCCTTAACTGTGGTTGAGGTAGCAACATACCCGGTAAGGGGACTTTCGCCTCCCGAGTTTTTGTATTCAAGGAGCTTTTCTTTAAGGAGCATCTCCTTTTCGTAGTCAGCCTCGGCATTTCCTGTTTTGTAAACAAGCACGATAGAATCGTTTCTGCCAAAGGTTTTCTCAATTGCTTGGTTAGAACCTATGCTATCGGTAAAGCCGTATGAATTAAATCCCTGAAGTATAGAGCCTAATATAACAAAAACTGCAACAAGGGGAGCAACAATCTTATTTGCCTTGAATGCAAAGCCTGAGAAAAACTTTCCCTCGGGAACAAATGGGCGCTTTGCACTCTTTTTGATAAGACCGTCAAGCATAAGCACTACAACAGGCAGGAATATCATAGCGGTAATTGCAGAAACGACAATGCCCTTGATAAGTACAATTCCTATGTCAAATCCGATAGTGAACGACATAAATAAGAGGGCAACAAGGCCTGCAACTGTTGTTAAGGCACTTGCCGAAACGGGATTAAGCACAGCCTTTACCGCCCGTCTCATAGCCTCTGTGTTGTTTCTTGTATGCTTTTTCTCATCACGGTAGGTGTGTAGAACAACAATACTGTAGTCAACAGAGAGAGCCAGCTGAAGTATTGAGGAAACCGAATTTGTAATATAGGAAATTTCACCGATAAAGGTGTTAAGTCCCATATTTATGGCAATAGCAATACCCGAGCAGGCAAGGAGAATAAGAGGCTCTATCCAGGATGATGCGGTAATAAGTAAAAGCAACGCCGCCATAGTGATAGAAAGCACTATAATAAGCCCCATTTCCTTTGAGGTGTTTTCTCTTAAGGCATTGTATTCAATTGTAGAGCCGCCAAGCTCGGCAGTGCCGTACTTCTCACCAAGCCTTGATTTTACCTCGCTTATAACAGCCTTTGCGGTATCCGAGTGGTCCTCGCCGTCAATAAGCATTGTAAAGAGGGCAGATGATGAATCCTCTTTATACGAGGTATCCGAATCGGGGTCAAAACTTACGTTAAGAACTCCTTCAATCGAAGAAAGCTCCTCTTTTACCTCTGATGCCGTTTTTTTATCGATATTTGTCAGCATAACCTGCACGTTGCCCGTCATTCCAAACTCGTCGGTCATAATCTCAAGGGCTATGCTTGTCTCGGTATCCTTTCCGAGATAGTCGGAAAGGTTATAGTTTATTTTAACCCCTCTTGAGAGTATAAGCCCTAAAAGAGCAAGAAGCAGAAAGAGCGCGGTTATGATACATTTTTTAGGATTGTTTTTCAGAAATTGTTTAACTATCTCCGAAAAGCTTTTGTTTTTCTTCTTTACCATTATTTGTTCCCTTAAATACGGATTTTTGTTTAAAACAAAAGAGTAGTAGCAGGACACCCGCATTTTGCGAGTGTCCTATTAAATCGAAAAGGTCGGATTATAAAGATAGTGTTAGAATGTGAAGTAATTCTTTGCGTTGTAGTATGCAATACCGGTAACGATTTTTTCAAGAGCCTTGTAGTCGGCAGGGTATTCACCCTCGTCAACCCACTTACCGATAAGGTTACACATAATACGTCTGAAATACTCGTGGCGTGGGTATGAAACAAATGAGCGGCTGTCGGTTAACATACCAACAAAGTTTGCAAGCATACCAAGGTTTGCAAGAGCCTGCATCTGAGCCTCCATACCGTCTCTCTGGTCGTTGAACCACCAGCCCGAGCCGAACTGAATCTTTCCGGGAACGGTTGCGTCCTGGAAGCAGCCGAGCATAGTGCCGAGAACATAGTTGTCCTTGGGGTTAAGGGTGTAAAGGATAGTTCTGGGAAGAACCTCAGCCTCTTCAAGCAGGTTCATAAATGCACCAAGGTCCTCAGCAATAGAAAGGTCGTTTATTGAGTCATAGCCTGTGTCGGGACCCAGCTTTTTGTACATTCTGCCGTTGTTGTTACGAAGAGCGCCGATGTGAAGCTGCATAGTCCAGCCTAAGGTTGTGTATTCCTCAGCGCAAGCCTTTAAAATCGCGCACTTAAAGGAGTCTATCTCGCACTTGGTAAGAGAGCCGCCCGCCATTTTCTTGTCAAATGCCGCCTTGGCATCACCTGTGCCGAAGGGAACATACTCGAGAGCGTGGTCAGAAAGACGGCAGCCCATTTCGTTAAAGAATGCAATTCTCGACTTTATCCAAGCAATAAGCTCCTCAAAGGTCTTGCAGCCGGTCTGCTCGATATAGGGAATAAAGGTCTCCTTGCCAATCTCAACAGCCTTGTCGGGGCGGAATGTAGGAAGAATTTTTGTAGAGAAGCCCTGAAGCTGCTTGTGGTATTCAAGAGTGTCAATGGGGTCATCTGTGGTGCAGATTATCTCAACATTGGATCTCTTGATAAGCTCCTGCGCTCTGAATTCAGGTCTTGCAAGGCACTCGTTGCACTTGTCCCAAATTCTCTTTGCCGAACTCTCGCAAAGAGGCTCGTCAATGTCAAAATATCTCTTAAGCTCAAGGTGGGTCCAGTGGTAGAGAGGGTTACCGATAAGCTTTTCAAGAGTTTTTGCAAAGCAAACAAACTTCTCAAACTCGTCGCCGTCACCGGTAACAAACTTTTCGTCAATGCCGTTAGAGCGCATCTGACGCCACTTGTAGTGGTCGCCGCCAAGGAAGAGGTCAAATGCATTCTTGAACTGATAGTTCTCGGCAATCTGCTTAGGCTGAAGGTGGCAGTGATAGTCTATAATGGGAAGATCCTTTACCATTGCATAGAGCTTCTTTGCAGGCTCATTTTTGAGCATAAAGTTATCGTTAATAAAACTCATAGTGTTACACCGTCCTTAAATATTGAAATTTCTCTGTAATCGTGCGCCTCGTTCTGTGTCTCTTTGCCCTCGGCAACCTCGATTATGTAATCAAATAGCTCGTCAGTAAGAGCCTTGCCCTCAAGGCAGGGGGATGCGTCGAAGTCTATCCAGCCTGTCTTTCTCTCAGCAAGAGAGTGGTTTGTGGCAATCTTAACTGTGGGAACAGCAGAGCCTACGGGCGTTCCTCTTCCTGTGGTAAAGAGTATAATGTGAACTCCTGCCGCCATAAGGTTTGTTATAGCAACAATGTCATTGCCGGGACCGTTGAGAAGAGAGAGGCCGTTTTTGGTAAGTCTGTCACCGTAGTTAAGAACGTCAACAACCTTAGAGAGACCGCCCTTTTGCACACAGCCGAGAGACTTTTCCTCAAGAGTGGTAATACCGCCCTTTTTGTTTCCGGGTGAGGGGTTCTCGTAAATTACCTGGTTGTGTCTTGAATAATAGTCTTTAAAATCATTGATAAGGGATACAGTTTTGTTAAATACCTCTTCGCTCTCGCACCTCTGCATAAGAAGATGCTCAGCTCCGAACATTTCGGGCACCTCGGTGAGAACGCAGCTGCCGCCCATAGCAATAACCTTGTCGGAAAGTCTGCCTACAAGGGGGTTGGCGGTAATTCCCGAATATCCGTCAGAGCCGCCGCACTTAAGACCGAGTCTTAATTTTGACACAGGAACAGGCTCTCTCTTAAACTGAGATGCATATTCCTTAAGCTCATTTATAAGTCTTACACCCTCGGCAATATCATCGTCAAAGTCCTGGGTGTTAAGGAACTTAACTCTCTCGTCGTCCCACTCGCCAAGCACCTTTTTGAATACGTCAATGTTGTTGTTCTCACATCCGAGACCAAGCACAAGAACTCCTGCCGCGTTGGGGTGATTTACCATACCGCGGAGTATAAGCTGGGTTGTGGTCTGGTCGTCACCAAGCTGAGAGCAGCCGAAGGGGTGAGAGAAGTGGCGCGCGCCGGTCAGCTTTGAGAGCTGCTCGGCAACCTTGTTAACACAGCCAACGGTGTTGACTATCCAAATCTCATTTCTTATACCTACATCGCCGTTCTTACGAACATAGCCCATAAAGGTCTTTGTTTTATCCTCCTCGGGAATGTCGTAAAACTTAGGGTCATAGGTGTATTCAAGATTTCCCGAAAGATTGGTCTTTACATTATGGGTGTGCACATGCTCGCCTGCCTTGATATCGCAGGTAGCGTGGCCTATGGGATTTCCGTATTTGATTATATTCTCGCCCGCCTTAATGTCATGAAGAGCATACTTGTGGCCGTCAGCAAGATTTATGTCAACATTGTCAAGTCTGTTGATTATCATTTTTTTCTCCAAACAAATAAATTACTTTATGTACTTTTCAACCTCGGGCACAAGGGCAGAAAGGTCCTCGCCCCAAAGAGATGTGTTTGCAAGAATTGCCGCTGTGTCATTATTCTTCATAAACTCAACAACCTCGGGCGCATCGTTTGTCATATCGGTCTTGTAGAACTCAATAAGCTTAGCAAAGGAGAACAGCAGTGTCTCGGGCATCTTGTTATATCTCTTTATGTACTCGAGAATAGAGGGAAGAACTCTTACCTTAAACTTAGAAACCGAGTTGAGAGCGATAGAGGAAAGATAGTGCTTGATATAGGGGTTAGAGAATCTCTCTATTACGCTGTTAGCATAGCTGATAAGCTCATCACGGGGCAAATCGAGTGTGGGAATTATCTCATCAAATACGCACTTTCTGATATGCTCGTTCATTTTAGCATCGTCAATACAGCTCTTAACTGTGTCAAGACCGGAAAGAAGAGCATAGGGAACAAGAGATGTGTGAGCGCCGTTAAGAATACGAACCTTTCTTGTGCGGTACATCTCAAGTTTGTCGGGAGTTACAATAACATTAAGTCCCGCCTTAGAGAAGGGAAGCTCTGCCTCAATGTCAAAGTCGGTCTCAATTACCCAAAGGTGGAAGAACTCAGAGGTGTTTACCATATTGTCCTCATATCCGAGACCCATATCCTCGCCCTTGGGGTAGCCTGTGTTAATGCGGTCAACAAGGGTGTTGGTAAATACGTTTTCCTTTTCAACCCACGCCTTGAAATCAGCTCCGAGATTCCAGAGGTCAGCATACTTAAGAACGCACTTTTTAAGGTTGTCGCCGTTTCTGTCAATAAGCTCACAGGGGAGAAAGACAAATCCGGGAAGTCCCTTTTCAAATCTTCTCTTAAGAAGAAGAGTAACCTTAGCAGGGAAGGTCTTTGGGGGAGCGTCGGTAATCTTATCCTCGTCGGAATAAACAATGCCCGACTCGGTGGTGTTGGAAACCACAAATCTCATCTCAGGCTGGTCTGCAAGAGCAAGATAGCTCTCAAAATCGTCATAGGGCTTAACGCAGCGGGAAATAACATCAACCAAGGTTTTATCAACTCCCTCAATTCCGCGAATAACGTGGGTATATACACAGTTCTGCGCCGAAAGCATATCGCACATTCCCGCCTCAATAGGCTGAACAACAACAACGCTTCCGTCAAAGTCGGATTTTTCGTTTACCTTCTGGAGCATCCAGTCAACAAATCCGCGAAGGAATCCGCCCTCACCGAACTGAATAACTCGCTCGACTCTTTGTGTTTTGTCAAAATTCATAGCTTGTGTCTCACTTTCAAATGTATTATTAACTAAATTATAGCTCAAAAATTGTGCAATTTCCTTAAAAAATTGATTATCTAAAATAAAAGAACTGGTTTTTCTTGAATTTTTTGATATAATGTGGTAAGATAAGTTCAGAAAATATAAAATTCGGAGGAAAAATATGAAGGATAGGGCGTTGCCAAAAATGGGTATATGGTTTGTTGAAGGTGATCGTGTAAAGATAGATAGCCTTAAGGGACGCGGAGTGACTATGCACACACACCATTACCATAACTTTTATGAGGTTTATTATATGGTGGAGGGAAAGGGTACATACTTTATCAACGACCAAACATACGATATAGTCTCCGGAGACATAATTTTCGTTCCGCCAAACATAATACATAGTACCGACTACGGTGACAAGGAGCACGAACGTATTCTTCTCGAATTCTCCGAACACATGATACCAAAGTTCTTAAAGGACCGATTCCACGATATACCAAATCTTTATCGCCACCCCGGTGTAGCAAGAGAAGTTTATCTTATACTGAGGGAGATTGAGAGGGAGTATAAAAATCCCGATGATTTTTCCACCCACGAAATAAGTTGCCTTATCAGCCACCTGCTTACAATTCTTATCCGCAATCTTTCTGCGGTTAAGGTGGTTCACTCACGAGATGCGGTTATCTCCGAGGTTGTTGCGTTCATAAAAGAAAACTATCAATCGGATATAACCTTAAAGCAGCTTGCCAATATGCATTTTATCAGCCCCGAGCATCTTTCAAGAACCTTTAAAAAGGAAACAAACTTCGGATTTAACGAATTTATCTCTCTTGTAAGGCTTCAAAAGGCCGAGCAACTGTTAAGGGAAAGAGAAAAACGCAGTATTTCGGAAATCGCATATTCTTGCGGCTTTAACGACTCGAATTACTTTTCGGACAAATTCAAACGCACCTACGGCATCTCTCCATTACAGTATAGTAAGTCACTCGGAGTAGTAAAGGCCTCACGAACAAAGAATTTTGAAAAAGAGAAGCCCCGTGAGTCCGAAAAAAAGAAAAACGAAGGTCAGTAAAGCCTTTTGCTTATCGCAGCCAATGTAAAAATCTTTTTATAGAAAAGCCAGCCTAGGGCGCCTGCCGAAATAACCTCGCCTATGCCAACAGTAGCAAAGAACAGCAAATATGCTCCCTCCTCGCCATATACAAACATGAGAATAAAGGGGATAATAATTGCATTCGACAAAATTGTCGGCAGCGTTCCGAGAAGAGGCAACTTAACAAATTGTTTTCTCAAAAGCCTTGTCAGCATAGCGGCAATAAGGGTTGCAAGGCTGCCAAAAACAATGTCCCACAGGGCGCAACCGGTAAGAAAATTTGCCAGAGCGCAGCCAAGGGTCAGTCCTGCCACCGCCTCGGGCATAATAAGGGGCAAAAGGCAGAGGGCCTCCGAGAGTCTCACTTGAATTACTCCGCTTGAAAGTCCCACAGCGGCGCTGATAAATGTGAGAGCTACATAAAGTGCGCTGATAGCGGCAGCGCGTGTGATTAGCATAACGGCTTTTCTTTGGTTTTTCATTGTGTTTCTCCTAGTTTTGTTTTTTCGTCTTTAGACTGGGTGAGGATGGTCACGAACTCACCAAACATTATTTTAACATATATTTTCTTTAAGTACAAGTATAAATGACAAAAAAATATTTAATTTTTTATTAAAATCAACCCAATATAATGAGGTTTTCGCCAAATTTTGATTTATATAAAAAATGGAATAATTTACAGGTAGCAATTTCTCTTAGGAGGTAGTATAATAATTACCGTAAGCAGAACACAGGCTTTTGCTTGCAGACTGTCATGTTGACGGCCTAAAACACGGGAGGGAGAAGCTTAGTTTTGGAATTTTTGCTTATCGGAGATTCAAAGCTGAAAATTGTAATGACCGAGGAGGATATGAAGGCCTTTAAGCTGAATAGCGGTGAGGACTACTCCTCGTCAGGCTATCGCAGAGCCTTCTGGAAGGTGCTCGACCTTGCAAAAGAGGAGGTGGGCTTTGACCCCGAGGGAGATAAAATACTGATACAGTTTTATCCTTTGAAAAGCGGAGGCTGCGAGGTGTTTGTAACAAAGCTGGGCATTCTTTCAAAGGAGTCTGCAAAAATGGTTGCAAGGTCGGATAAGATTACAATGCTATCTAAATCAAGGCGGCTTTATGCCTTTGACACGAGAGAAGACCTGATAAACTTTGCCGGTGCGATAAAGTCTGTTTACCCTCTGCTTTGCACCGATGCAGAGGTTTACAAAACGAGTTCTGCCCGATATTATCTATCGATTGAGGAATTTTCAATGGGTGACGGGGTCGAACTACCGTTGCTTACGGAGTATGCAAGACCGCTGAACTCAGACCTTGAATTTTTTGTAACCGAGCATCTCGAAAGACTGGCTGATTTTGGCGGATTAGATGAGATAGGAAATATTATTTAGCCTACATAATGAAGGGGCAGGAGCAGTTTTACGCAAACGAAGATTTTCGCTCCAAATCCCTCTATTCCCTTAACGTTTTTGAGGGTAGCTCAAGTTCAAAAACTTGAGCTACCCTCTTTTGTGCTATTTGCGACTACTGTAAAGAAAAATGAATGAGCCGCCTTAGCTATTCTCTATATCACAAATCATTCCAACTCTTATTGCATGGCGACCGCCCTCATACTCATTGTTAAGAAACTCGTCAACAATATCAATAGCAAGGCAGGAGCCTATAACTCTTGCTCCCATGCAAAGAACATTTGCGTTATTGTGGCGGCGGGTCATCTTTGACGAATAGGTATCCGAGCAAAGTCCTGCACGAATACCCTTGTGCTTGTTTGCGCACATAGACATGCCAATGCCTGTACCGCAGATTAGAATACCGAAGGAGTTATCAAGATTAGCCTGCACATTTTCGCATACCGCTTTTGCAAAAACGGGGTAGTGGCAGGATGCCTCAGAGTCGCATTCGCAGTCCTCTACTTCATAACCAAGCTCGGAAAGGTGCGCCTTGACCTCTTCCTTAAGTCTGTATCCGGCACTGTCAGCGCCGATAAAAATCTTTCTCATTTCGTCATACCTCTTGAATTTCGTTTTTTAGTTTTTCACGTCTCTCGCGCTCTGCCTGGGGCAGACGGAGATAGGTAGGTGATATTTCTTTGTCGGAGACATACTCTCCCGACAGATATTTTTTATACGCTATCTTCGCAACCGATGCGGCATTTTCGTTTATCAAAAGCTCGGGGGTGATTTCTGTAATAATTCCAAACTTGTCAAGTGCTGCTTTAGCAACCGAGTAGCCGTCGCCCGAGAGATATATTTGCTCGTTCTTATATGCTTTAAGCTCCTCGGCAAGGTCTGAAAGCGAGATAGCTCTGTCCTCGGTAAGCCTTGTTCTATCTTCACCGTTACAGGAGAAGAGCGCATTATACACCTGAGCGCGCCTTGCATCCATACAGGGAACAAGAATTCCCCGTAGTCCCGAGAGATTTTCGGCAAGGGCATCTATGGTTGAAACCTCGATACATGGAATATCTCTTCCGAATGCAAGTCCCTTTACCAGCGAAACTCCGATACGCACTCCCGTAAATGAGCCGGGACCAACAGATACGGCATATGCATCTATATCCGAGAACTTAAGCCCTAAGGACTTCAGTATATCCTCAGCCATAGGCAACAGCAGCTCGCTTTGAGTCAGGCCGTTATCAATATTATAAACCGCAAGAATATGTCCGTCGTCAAGAACGGCACAGGATGCAGCCTTTGCGGTACTGTCAAATGCTAAAATCTTCATATTTTGCCTCGATAGTAATTTCTCTTCCCTCAGGGAATGGCTCTGTTCGCTTTATTATAACGAAAATGGCATCCTCCGGCAGCATAGAGTGAATATTCTCCGACCATTCGATAACCGAATATCCCTCAGTCTCCATGTATTCATCATAGCCGATAGAATACAAATCGTCCTCGTCGGCAATGCGGTACATATCAAAGTGGAAAAGCCTTGCTCTTCCGCGGTATTCGTTAACTATGGTATATGTGGGACTCTTTACTCCCGAAATGCCGAAATGTGAGGCAAACCCACGGGTAAATGCGGTTTTTCCAACACCCATTTCGCCTCTCATAGCAATAGCCGCCCGCTTTATTCCCTTAGCCTCAAGAGATGCGGCAAGTTTTTTTCCGATATCCTCGGTTTCCTCAGCGGATTTTGTTAAATAAACCATATTGTTCTCTCTTGCCTAATCAATTATTCCCTTAAGGTAGCTGTCAGCTCCGTCGCCCAAAAGGAATTTTAAAATAGCTTCGTATTCTTTCTTTGCTATAAGCCGTTCATTTTCGCCCATACCCCTATTCTTAATAGCCCTAAGCAGGGTGTTTTTGGGCGTGTTTTCGGGGTCGGTAAGCTCAGTCGCCGATACAGAGTAGCCAAAGGACCTAAGTCTTGCAAGACGCAGAGCATCTGTTGCCGCCTCCGAAAGTTTGTTTAAGATATGGGGATAGTCTGTAATAAACTTAAGCTCCGGGGCATTGATTTTATCCTTCATGTATCTATGGCAGCAGGGAGTCGAAAGTATAATTTCAGCCCCAAGCCTTATAGCATTTTCCAGCACAATGTCGGTAGCTATATCACAGGCATGAAGAGATATAACCATGTTAGGCGTTCTGTCGGGAGAAAGAGTTGAAATATCCTGCACCTTAAAATGCATTCCCACAAATCCAAGCTCCTTGGCAAGAGCCTCGCACCAGAGAATAACATCTCTCTTTAGGTCAACCGAGAGCATATAAACCTGTCTCTTTTTTACTTCGGTAAGGTAGTAATATACCGCAAAGGAAAGGTAGCTCTTACCCGAGCAAAGGTCAAAAATTACAATTTCACCCTCGGGAAGCCTTCCATAAATATCCTCGATGTTCTCAAGGAATTTGTTAATCTGCCTGAATTTACCCTGGCGTTTATCGTGAATTCTGCCGTCTGACGAGGAAATTCCAAGTTTTTTGAGAAATTCCTCATCACCTTTTAGAATATAGTTTTTTTGCTTATCAAGAGCCTCGATAGCAGACTCAAAGCCTCCGCCCGAAATCTTGCGTAAAAGAGCATCGCCCCCAAGAACAACCTCGCCGCGCTTACCCCTCTTCCACTCGGCATCGCCAAGCTGGGTTATAAGGTTTATCTGCGAGTAGCTGTCAAAAAGAGGCTCTATTTCGGATGAGATATTCTCCTCGGGAATGTTTTTTTGCGATACGGTATTGCCCGGCAGAGACAGCTCCATAGCAAGGTGACGTCTGCCCCTGTGAGAAACAAGCCGTGCGCTTATTTTAGACACCTCGGTGCCCTGCGGCTTTGAGAAAACAAGCTTTTTTAAAGCCTCGGAGGATACGCATTCAAGGATAAGCGAGACAAAATCGTTTTTATTCATCGTCAGCCTTTTTCTGCACTTCAACATCCTTTTTCTTAAAGGAAATTTTGCGCTCGGTTCTGTCAGAAATTCTCTTAAGGTTTTCTCTGTGGCACCAAACGATAATAATTGCAAGAAGAATTGTGCAAAGAGTCATTATAAGGGGGGCAGAGTAGCCACCGAAGAACACCTTGATATAACCGCTTACAACAACAGGGAAAAGCACCGCAACCGATACAGAGCCGAGAGAAACATACTTCGACATTGCAACAATGATTATAAACAGGGTTATAAGAATAAGGAAAGGTATGGGAGTAAGAACCAGCGCAACCGTTGCGGTAGCAAGAACACCCTTACCTCCTCTGAAGCCGTAAAAAATAGGGAAAATGTGTCCGATAACGGCAAACAAACCTGCAACATAGCAGAAGTCGGAAAGGCTTATTCCGCTGTAATAACCAAAGCCGAAAATAATGCCTGCAAAAAGGATAGACAAAACAGCCTTCATCATATCGCCAAGAAGAGTAAGACCTGCAGCCCCCTTGCCGTATGTACGGAGCATGTTTGTAAGACCTGCGTTTCCGCTGCCGTGAGTTCTGATATCGTCAGCGAACATAGTCTTTGAAATAATGATAGCCGAGTTAACGCTTCCGAGAAGGTAAGACACAATCATAACAAGAACACCGGAGATGCCTATAATAAGCGCAGCCTGCCAGTCCTCGGTAATTGTGATAACCTCCTTTGTCAGCCAGTTGAGAAGTCCGTCATTGAGATTAAACATAAAACGCCTCCGAATAATTAAAATTCTTCAGTAAAAAATTTGTACAAATCATTATATCACCAATCGGCATAAAAGTCAAGAAATATATTGCATTTTAGCTAACCTCGTGTTAAAATATACATATATATTATTTGAAGGGAGCAAAAATGAAAACAGAGCTTCGGGAACTGCTTTTCGATATGGGAATAGAATATTTTGCAGTCCTTGATTACTCCCGGTGCGCAGTACAGGCAGAGAATATAATAGAAAGAGCCGGATTTTCGCCAAGGAGTGTTATAGTTTACCTTGTGCCGTACTATACGGGCGAGTGTGTAAATATCTCGCGCTATGCCGCCTCTCTTGACTATCACCTGGCAATAAGAGAAATAAATAGCCGAATAGAATCGTTTTTGCACTCTGAATTTTTGGGTGCAAATATGCGCGGCTACGGCGACCACAGCCCCATAAACGAGCGTCACGCAGCCCTTATCGGGGGGCTTGGTATAGCAGGGGATAACGGACTTTTGATAAATGAAAAATACGGCAGTTATGTTTTTATCGGAGATATGATAACCGATATTCCTCCCGAGAAGCTTTCTGCCGACGAGCCGAAGGCTATTACCCGCTGCCGGGGCTGCGGAGCTTGCAAAAGAGCCTGTCCCACAGGCATACTCAGAGGCGAGGGGCAGGATTGCCTTTCTGCCATAACTCAAAAAAAGGGTGAGCTTTCGGAAGAGGAAAAGGCCCTTATGCGAAAATATAATACCGCCTGGGGCTGCGACGAATGTCAAAGCAGCTGCCCTCATAACAAAAATCCGAAGAAAACTCCCGTGAAATTCTTTTACAAGGACAGAATTGATAATCTCACAAGCGAGATTTTGGCTTCTATGACAAAGCCCGAGTTTGAAAAGCGCGCCTTTGCCTGGCGTGGCAGAAAAACCGTAGAAAGAAATCTCGAAATTCTTAATATTAAATAATTTGGAGGACTTATGCTTAAAATAGTAGGCTTAACAAAAAAATACGGCAACAAATGCGCCGTTGATAATCTTAATCTCGAGATAGGAGCAGGGGAGATATGCGCCTTTATAGGCCATAACGGAGCAGGTAAGACCACGACTCTAAAGGCCTGTATAGGTATACTTAATCCCGATGAGGGAAATATATTTATTGACGGAAAATCGGTTCTTACTGACCCAATGGCTACAAAAAGCATAACGGCATATATCCCCGACAACCCTGACCTTTACGAATATCTTTCGGGAATTAAATATCTTAATTTCGTAGCCGATGTTTACGGTGTAAGTGCAGAAAAAAGAAACAGTCTTATTTCGAGCCTTGCGGAGAAATTCGCTCTAACAAAGGACCTTTCTCTTCCTATCAGCGCTTATTCTCACGGTATGAAGCAAAAGCTTGCGATAATTGCCGCATGGCTCCATTCCCCGAGGCTTATTATAATGGACGAGCCGTTTGTGGGCCTTGACCCCAAGGCATCCTTTATCCTTAAAGAAATGATGCGTGAGCATTGTGCCTCGGGAGGCTCAATATTCTTCTCCACCCACGTTCTTGATGTTGCCGAAAAAATATGCGATAAGGTGGCGATAATAAAAGAGGGTAGGCTTATCGTCTCGGGCAGTATGCAGGAGGTTCTCGGTGATGTGTCCCTCGAGTCTGTATTCCTTGAGCTTGAAGGAAGTGACGACGATGATTAAAAGGCTGATTTTAATAAGACTTCTTGCCTTTATTTCATCTGTTGGCAAGAAAAAGGGTAAAAACTCATCTACAACCTCCTTTTCTAAGGCAAGACTCCTTGGATTTGCTGCGGTTTATCTCTATATTTTGGCTGTGTTCATATTCTTGTCGGCGATGGTAGCCGATGCGGCAGGCTCAATTTTTATCCCCATGGGCTATGACAGCCTCTATTTCGGTCTCTTTATGACTGCGGCATTCTCGATAATATTTGTTTTGTCAATTTTTGAAACAAAGTCGGAGCTTTTTGAGTGTAAGGATAATGACCTGCTTCTCTCAATGCCCATAAAGCCAAGGCATATTGTTGTAAGCCGCATTTTTACGGTTCTTATATACAATTATGTTGAGTGCGCGGTAATAATGCTGCCTGCCATAGTGGTTTACCTAATTCTTGGCGGCTCGGTGCAGGGAATTATCGGCTCGTCGCTCGCTATGCTTCTTATTCCTCTTCTTGCAACATCTCTTTCTGCGGGTGTTGGCTACCTTGTTGCTCTTATTTCAAAAAAATTGAAGCGCAACAGTATGTTCACAACAGCTATATCCCTTGTGTTCCTGTTTGCCTACTTCTACGGCTATCAGTCGATTTTGAACGGGGTAGACAGTCTTGCAGAAATGTCACCCGAGTTGGCTTTAGCCTTAGCCGAAAACCTTGGATTTTTCGGAATAATAGGCTCTGCCGCACTTCTTAAGGCTGTTCCTTTTGTTATACTTGTTGTATTGTCGCTTGGCGCGGCGGCGGTTGCTTATTTTGTAATTTCCGCAAACTACATATCTATAGTTACAGGCAATAAGGGCGCATCACACTCTGTTTATAAGGTGAAAAAATTAAAGGCAGGCTCTCCTTTTGTTGCCCTTACGTTAAAGGAGCTTCGAGGCTTCTTTTCATCCTCTGCCTATATGCTAAACTCAGGGCTAGGACTTGTTTTTTGCATAATGATAGGTGTTTTTGCATTGATAAACAAGGGTGAGCTTATGTCTGCTCTGCCTCTGATTCCGCTTATCTTTAACGAAGTCACAGACCCCCTCGCCTTTATTTCGGCACTTGTTCCCTCAGCGATAGTTACCGTTCTTTCAATGAACTTTATATCCTCTGTTGCATTGTCTCTTGAGGGTAAAAGGCTTTGGGTAATAAAGAGTATGCCCCTTTCCGGAAGAGTGGTCCTTATGGCAAAGCTTATGCCCCATATAATAGTATCTTTGCCCGCATCTATTATTACCTCCGTGCTTTTTATAATTGCGCTTGAGCCGCCTATTATTTTCATTCCGTTTATAATAGCTACACCCATTGTGGGAGCTATATTCTTTGCTCTCTTTGGCGGTGTTATCGGTGTCCTTCTTGCGAAATTTGATTATGCCAATGAAATTCAGGTGATAAAGCAATCGGCAATATCTCTTGTATCAATGTTTGGCTCTATGATTTTAGGCATTGGATTTGTTGCTCTCGGTGTATGGCTTTGTGTTGTCCTGTCACCTGTTTTGGCATCTGTAATTCTTCTTTTGGCACTCCTTATACTGTGTGCGCTTCTTGCATACCTGCTAGTAGCTTGTCTCGCCCGTAAGTACGACGGCATTGAGGCGTAAAATTGAAAATCGAAAAATAAATAAAGGCAGAAAGGAAAAATGATGAAATTTGTAAAGGATTATGACCGCGGCTCGGTATCGCTTTTTACTAAAATATCGCTTGCGATTTTTGCTGTTTCTCTGGTTCTTCTTTATTTCTGCCGTCGGTTCGTGGAATTTGCAGACCTTATGAACAATACCGTTGCCTTTGCTCTAAGACGGGTAATGGCGGCATTCGGTGACCTTTTCCCATTTTCGTTTTTTGAGGTGCTGGTATTTCTCTCGCCCTTAATTCTTGTGTTGGTTATTGTCATTGCTGTCAGAGTGTTTAAAAAAGGTGAGGGCAGACTTAGATTTGTGCTTAATTTCCTCGCTGTCATTCTTCTTGTGTACTCCTTAAGCATCCTTATGATGAGCCTTTCCTATAATACAACCACGGTAGATAAGGAAATGGGCTTTGAGGTAATAGAGATTACCGAGGAAAATCTTTCATCTGCTATGGAAAAGCTCAGAGATGAGGTAAATACCCTTGTCAACTATGTTCCGCTGAACTCCGAGGGAATAACAGACCCGGGGTACAGTATGGATGAAATAAGCGAGAGTATATGCAAATCCTATTCCGAGATTTCTCGGGAATACGGCTTTGTTCCCGACTTTAACAGCAGGGCAAAGGGGCTTGGACCGTGGAGCTACGGTATGTCTTACCTCGGTATTGGCGGAATTTATACCTTCTTTACAGGTGAGTCAAATGTAAATATGCTTTATCCCGCCTATGACGTTGTATTTACCGCAGCCCATGAGCTTTCTCATCAAAGAGGAATTTTAAGAGAAAATGAAGCAAACTTTATGGCATATCTTGTTTGCTCTCGCTCAGACGATTTGTACCTTCGGTATTCGGCAGCCCTTAATATGTACCAGTATATTTCCTCGGCACTTTACAGGACAAATAAGGATAGATATAACGAAATAGCCTCAGGACTTGATAAAAGGGCTGTTGCCGATATCTATTATTCCGGTAAAATAAGTCAGAAGTACGGCGATACAATACTCGAGGACATTTCCGAATTCTTCAATGACTTATTCTTAAAAAGCAACGGCACAGCAGGTGTCATAACTTACGGCAGGGTAGTTACCCTTGCGGTTTCCTATCTCGAAAGCGGAAAATAGACGTACATTGAAGCCTCGCCGTAACCATAACCCTAAAATCCGAATATAATGCTAAAAACATTTTTTCGGAGAAGGTATGGAAAAAATTACGGTAAACGGCGGCAGACCCCTGTTCGGGCATGTAGCTGTCAGCGGTTCAAAAAATGCGGCGCTTCCCATCTTGTTTGCAACTCTTACGGCAAGGGGAGTATCAAAAATTGTCAGAGTCCCCGATATATCCGATACAAGGGTGGCTCTTGAGATTATTTCGGGCCTTGGCGCCACGGTTTTGCGTGAGGGAGATACCGTTTTTGTGGATGCCCGCAGGCTCTGCTACAATAAACCAAATCCCGCTCTTGTATCAAAAATACGCGCATCAACCTATCTACTCGGAGCAATGCTTGCCGCCTTTGGAAAATGTCCGTTAATGGATTTTGGCGGCTGCAATTTTGCAAGTCGTCCGATAGACCTTCATATATATGCCTTCCAATGCTTAGGCGCAACAATTAAAGATGATGCGCTGATGCTTGACAAGCCTCGCCCTGCTGAAATATGCTTTAAAAAGGCATCTGTCGGTGCAACGGCAAACGCCCTGATACTGGCGTCATCAATAGACGGAACAAGCATTATCAGAGGCCACGCGGTCGAGCCTCATATAATGGCGCTTGTTAGCTTTCTTCGCTCCATGGGTGCTGAAATTACAATGTCGGAGGACTCTATTACCGTAAAAGGAACAGAGCTTCATGGCGGAAGCACAGAGATTGTGGGAGATATGATAGAGGCGGGCAGCTATTTAGCTCTTGGACTTGTGACAGGCGGGCAGGTGACTGTCAGCGGATGTCCCCGAGAGCAGATGAGAGCATTTTGTGATTTTTTAAGCACCCTTGACGTATGTGTCAGCGAGGAATCGGACAAAATAAGCTGCCTTTGGGGAAGTCAGCGCAAATACTCAACCCTTTGTGCCGAGCCATATCCCGCCTATCCCACAGACCTGCAGCCCATAGCCGCGCCTATACTTGCAAAGGGCGACGGTGGCATAATATACGATAAGGTTTTTCCCGACAGGTTCGGTTATCTAAGGGAGCTTTCAAAATTCGGCTTGAAATCAAGAACCTTTTCGGGCTATGCCGAAATTCTGCCCTCGCGTCTTTATGCCGCGGATTCGATAGCCCCGGACCTAAGAGGCGGAATGGCATGTCTTATCTGTGCCCTTGGGGCAAGTGGAGAAAGTCACGTATACTCGCCGGAAATGCTTCTTCGGGGGTACGAGAATTTAGAAATAAAGCTGCGTCGGCTTGGAGCTGATATAAAATTTGAATGATTTTAGTTAGGGACGTAAAAAATAACTGATTTTTATTGACAGAACGGATATTTTATGTTAATATAATTATATAAAACAAATGTGACCCACAGAGGTTTTTCGTATTTTTCAAGTTTGGTGGATTTTTAAAATGAAAAGAAGCTTTTTGACACTAATTGTTTTTATAGCAGCACTTACGGTGCTTTTCTCCTGTACTGAAGAAAAAAGACCGCCTGTGCCCGAAACTCCCCCGGAGCATATCCATGCCTTTGGTAATTGGCGGGATATAAAAAAGGCAGACTGTTATCACGACGGTCTTAAGATGCGTAGCTGCAGCTGCGGAGAAACCGAGGTTGAGCTTGTTTCAAGCTTCAATCATCATAATTCTCCCTGGGAAGGTGTAGCGCCCGATTGCGAAAACGGAGGCTATCGCTCAAGATACTGCCTGGTGTGCAACCTGCCTCTTGGATCAGAGGTTCTTCCTGCACAGGGGCATTCACCCAGCGAATGGCAGGTAACCGAGCCTGACTGCTTAAACGCAGGATTACGCATCAAGAGCTGTACCGCATGTAACAAGGAGCTTGAGCGCGAGCTTCTCTCTCCCCTTGGTCATGATTATACCGCTTTAAGCACAGTAGAGCCTACCAAGGATAATGCAGGATACACAACCTTTAAGTGCAACACCTGCGGTTACATAACAGACAGCGATTTTGTAGATGCATGGGGCACCGTTCATTTCCGCTATGAGATTGTGGATGCGGGAACAAAGACCTGCAGAATTCTCGGCATTTATGACGAAGATAGTCTTACAGACAGCGGTGTTTCTCTTCTTCCCGACGGGGCTAATGTAAATGACATTATAATTCCCGAATATATCGGTGGATATAAGGTAGTGAGTATTGCTGACAGCGCATTCAAAAATCACCTCTGGGTAGAGAAGATTATTCTTCCCGAATCGGTTGAAGTTGTTGGCGATGAGGCATTTGCGGGTTGTATCGCTCTTAAAGAGGTTCAGCTTGGTTCATCCTTGATTTCTCTTGGCGAGTATGCATTCAAAGACTGCGAGTCGCTTGTTCGTGCAGAGCTTCCGAGAACTCTTGAAAGCATTGGTAATTATGCATTCGAGAACTGTAAAGCAATTTGCGAGCTTACTCTTCCCAAAAATATAAAGGTTATACCCGAGGGACTCTTCAAAAACTGTCTGTCTCTTAAGACTGTTCTGTTCTCCGAGGATATAACCGCCGTTAACAGAAGTGCTTTTGAAAACTGTGTAGCTCTTGAGACTGTATCGGCTCTTAATAAGGTTCAGTCCATAGGCAGGTATGCTTTTGGCGAGTGCCGTGCTCTTAAGTCGGTTTCCTTTGGCGATGCACTTGTCTCTATCGGTTTTGGTGCATTCCGTAATACCGATGCTCTTGAAGAGGTGAAAATCACCGATTTGGCAGATTGGTTTAAGATCAAATTTACAAACGGCTCGTCAAACCCTCTTCACGGCAAGGCAATTCTTTATGTAAATGAGGCAAAGGTTGAGAATGTAACCGTTCCTGAGGGTGCGGTTGTTAATGATTATGCATTCTATGACTACGACCACCTTGTATCGGTTACTGTTCCGAAAACTGTAACCAAACTTGGCAATTACGTGTTTACAAACTGTACCGCTTTGAGCGAGGCTGTAATTTCTGCGCCTGTTGAATATATCGGCAACGAAATGTTCCGTGGCTGCTCCTCTTTGACAAGCGTTACTCTGCCGGATACTTTACTTGTTATATGCAATTTTGCATTTGAGGATTGCAAAGCTCTAGTAAAAATCAACATTCCCGAGTCGGTAGAGGTTATCGGCGCATCAGCCTTTGCAAATTGCACAATGCTTTCGTCGATAAGCCTTGGCGGTGTAAGAAATATAGAGGATAAGGCATTCTCCGGTTGCTCGGCACTTGTTACATTAACTCTTTCCTCCGAGATTGAGAATATAGGCGACAGCGCATTTGCAGGCTGCTCGGCTCTTAAGTCTCTCACTATTCCCGAAGGACTTGTAAGCATAGGTGACAGCGCGTTTGCGGGCTGTTCGGCAATTCAGTCTGTTAATATTCCCTCAACTCTTAAATCTATCGGTGCATCGGCATTCCTTAACTGTACAAATATCGCAAAGCTGGATATGACTGATGTTAACCATTGGTGCACAGTTGAGCTTGGAGATGCCGAGTCTAATCCTATGACCTACGGTGCAGACCTGTACATAAACGGCTGTGAGCCTGAGTATATCATAATATACGGTACGGTCTGTGAAATTTCCGATTATGCATTCTGGAACTGTGACAATATAGAAACCGTTTACTATGTTGGAGCAGAAGCTGATTTCAGAAGTATTATCGGCTTATACAATCCCTTCCTTTATGAATTGTATGTAAAGGGTGAGATTTATTACTACTCTGTTGAAGAGCCTACATCTTCGGGCAGATACTGGTACTATAACAAGGCCGGAAATGTTTGCAGATGGTAATGAATATTGAGTAATAAATAACAAATAATAAGGGACTGCTTCATTTAGGCATAACCGAAAAGAGCGAAGATGTCAAAAAATACAGGCATCTTCGCTCTAACTCTTTCGTTTTAAGTTTGTAAGGTTGAAATTCTGCGAACTTCTTTTTTTTATGCGTTTTTTTTATCGCCGACTGCGCCCTCCGACGTATACATATACGCCTCTCGGTTGCATTCGACGTTTTTCTTCTAAATCAAGCCAGCCCAAAAAACGTTAAGGAGATAGGGGATTTTGAGCAAAAATCTTCGTTTGCGCCAAAATGCGCCAGCCCCTTTGTGCGAAAAAATATAAGAGCTATCTTCTATGCTTTCTTTTTGAGCGCAGGGCTTTTGATAAGAGAGAGGACAGAGCGCCCACACCCGCAAAGCACACAGCATTCATTATTCCCGAGGGGAGATTGCCAAAAATAAGCCCCAAGACCGTTAAAATAATTCCCACAGCCAAAAGAGCAATAAAGCAGTCGCGGATACCGCCCGAGAGCCTCTCGGAAAAGAAGCCTGATATTATGGCGGAAGCTATAAGTGTGACGAGCGCCGATAACTCCACACCGCTGCCGGGGTCCTCAAAGCTCATTACGGCAAACGAAGTAATAAGAGTGACTAAACACATACACAAAAGCGACAAAAGGCAAAGGATAGGTATTATAAGGGGCCCCTCTGTAATTTTTTTCAACCATTTAATTTTTAACATAAAAAAAGCCTCCGAATAAGTCATAGTACAACCTATTCGCAGGCTTCTTTAATTATTCCGTAATCAGAAAAAATTATTATTTCTTTTCCTCGGTGTCAGCCGCCTCAGTGTCCTTAGCCTCAGCTTCCTTGGCCTCCATAATCTGAGCCGCAAGGTCAGCAGCCTTAACATCAACCGATCTTACCGCGCCCTTAAGGAAACGAATCTTGGTCTTGTCCTTTGTGGTCTCGAGAACAAAGGTCTCGTCCTTTATGGAAACAACCTTACCGATGATACCGCCGATAGTAGTAACCTCATCGCCTACGGCAAGCGCGTCACGCATAGCCGCATCCTCCTTGTCCTTCTTTCTCTGAGGACGGATCATAAAGAAATAGAAGAAGACGATAAGAAGAACTATACCGCCTATAGACATGAGCGAGGAGAGGTCGAAGCCACCGCCCGATGTAGAACTAAGCAAAGATATAAACATGCTCGTTATCCTTTCAAAAATTACTTACCCGATTATTATACACCAAAATAAGGAAAAAAGCAAGCGCAAAAGAAGAAATACCGATAAATTAAGAAATTAGAAACAATTACCCCCCCTGAACAACCTGGTAGATATGCTTCCGTTTTTTGGTTAAATATGCATAAAAAGTGCATATATTCACTCGAGATATTCACTTTGGCATCGCGCGCAGGCAAAGAATTTAAATATATAGTTGTCGAATTGCACAAAATGGGCCCTATATATTTTAAGCAATGTAGCGGTTTGCACAGACTTTTTGCGGGATAAAACTTTTTTACCCAAAGTGCTTGACAATAGTGAATTTATATGCTAAAATTGGTGCATAATTATTCAAACGGAGGTTCACAACGATGAACAAGGAAAATATCAAAAAGGT
>JAZOVF010000037.1:0-3624 GCA_045658565.1 Eubacteriales bacterium | reverse complement strand
GAAAACCTCCTTACCTTGCTTGAAAGACGACTTGACAACGTTGTTTACAGAATGGGTATGGCAGAAAGCCGTAAGGAAGCTCGTCAGCTCGTACTTCACGCTCACTTCACATTGAACGGTAAAAAGGTAAACATTCCTTCTATTCTTGTGAAGGCTGGCGATGTTATCGCAGTTAAGGAAAGCAGCCGCGAGTCTGCAAAGATCAAGGCTCTTGCTGAAGGCGTTGAAGGAAAGATCAAACCGAAGTGGCTTGATGTTGACGCGTCTAATCTTAGCGCTAAGGTAGTTAGCTTACCTGCAAGAGACGATATTGACTTTGACTTCGAGGAGCAGCTTATCGTCGAACTTTATTCCAAGTAATAGTCGCCTCCGATATATTGTGTTTTTATTGGAACGGTTATTATACTTGAGTTCTTTTATAACACAATTTATCAATTTAACCCGCCTTATCCGTATGGATAAAGTATCAAAAAATTGAATTTAGGAGGATTGAAACAGATGTTTGAGAAGCCGAATATAACAGCTACCGTTTTGAGTGAAAACGGAAGCGAGGGTGAGTTCGTTGTAGAACCTCTTGAAAGAGGCTACGGCATCACTCTTGGAAACTCTTTGCGCAGAATTTTGCTCAGTTCACTTCCGGGTTACGCCGTTACGAGTATAAAAATAGACGGTGTAAAGCACGAGATTTCTACAGTTGAGGGCGTAACAGAAGACGTTCCCGAAATTGTTTTGAATGTTAAGGGCATTATCGCCAAGCTTCACGTTGATACACCTAAGAGCGTCATTATAGACGTAACAGGTCCCTGCGACATAAAGGCAGGAGATATTATTCCCGACGCAGACATAGAGATCCTGAATCCCGATCATCATATTGCTACTCTGGCAGAAGGCTCAAGGTTCTTCATGGAGCTTACCTTTGACAGCGGTAGAGGATACGTATCTCAGGACAAGAACAAGCAGAATTTTGTTTCCACTCTCGGTGCAAATGTTAGTGCGCCTATTGGTACCATTTTCACAGACTCGATATTCACACCCGTTTACAAGGTTGAATATAAGGTGGAGAATACCCGTGTCGGTAACATTACCGATTACGACAAGCTCACAATAAGAGTTTTGACAAACGGAACAATTTCCGCGCAGGAAGCAATCTCACATGGCGCCAAGATTCTCAACGAGCATCTCAACCTCTTTGTTAATATGTCTGATGACGCAAAGAACGCTGTCATCATGATAGAACGCAAGGAAGCTCAAAAGGGAAAAGTACTTGAGATGACCATTGAGGAGCTTGACTTGTCTGTTCGTAGCTTTAACTGCTTGAAGAGAGCAGGAATAGACAATGTTGAGGATTTGATTAATCATACCGAAGAGGATATGATTAAGGTTAGAAACCTTGGAAGAAAATCGCTTGAAGAAGTAATTCAGAAGCTTCATTTCTTGGGACTTGAGCTTAAGAAAGTCGAAGAATGATTTAAGTAAAATAGGAGGTAAAGGAAATGCCCGGAACCAGAAAGCTCGGCAGAACAAGCGCTCACAGAAAAGCAATGTTGAGAGGCATGGTAACCTATTTGTTCGAAAACGGACAGATTGAGACAACTCTCACAAGAGCAAAAGAGCTTCGTGCTGTAGCAGAAGATATGATTACCCTCGCAAAGAAGAACACACTTTCTTCTTACCGTGAGGCTCTTGGATATATCACAAAGGAAGATGTAGCTAAAAAGCTCTTCGACCAGATCGCTCCTTCTTATGAGAAGAGAGCAGGTGGTTACACCCAGATTTATAAGTTAGGTCCCCGTCGCGGAGACGCAGCTGAAATGGCTCTCATTAAGCTCGTTAGCGCAGACGAAAAAGAGGAGACCGAAGCAAAATAATTTATGAAACTATCGTTTCATAGAAAAAACCGTTCTGATTAATTCAGAACGGTTTTTTGCGTCCTATGTAAGAGTTTGGCTTTTGTCCTTGCATATCAGCATACAAGTTTCATTCAGAACAAAGCGCAGAAAGTCATTTGCCTCAAGCTTGAATTGCTTTCTTAACGCTATAGGTATAATAATTCTGCCGATCTCGTCAACGACAGCGACAGAATTTTTTGGTGTCTCGCTTAAAATAAAGTTATCCGCCTTTGCCACTTGTATGCCCTCGCGCGCTGCTAAAAAAACAACGGTATCACCATTTGCAATTTCATAGTAACGCCTTAATTCGACAGGAATTACAATCCTTCCAAGCACATCAATTTTTCTTTTTATTTCGAAATTCATCGAACATCCCTCCTTTTTGATTGTTGGCTAATAGACCTATATTTGACCTTCAAGGCAATTATAACACTAATGTACAGAAGAAAAATGTCGAAGT
This sequence comes from Eubacteriales bacterium, assembly GCA_045658565.1. GTDB lineage: Bacteria > Bacillota > Clostridia > Oscillospirales > CAG-272 > UBA1740. The sequence continues at coordinate 1,275 of JAZOVF010000037.1, read as the reverse complement.
GTGTCGTCAAAAAAATATTTATGACAAAAAAGCAAAAAAGCTGTCTCAAGCACGTTTGAGACAGCCATAAATAAACAAAATAAATTACAAAGCCTCAATGTAGGCATCCAGAATAGCAACAGCGCTCGCACGCTGCTTTGGCGATAATTTATTCAATTTATCGGATATTTCATTATTAAAATGAGGGAGTACGGATATTTCATCCTTTAACAATGAATCGGCAGACACACCGAGAGCCTCGACTATTTGAACAAAAACAGTCAAGCTCGGAAGCTTTTGTCCTCTCTCTATTTCACCTATATAATAGAAGCCAACATTAGAAAGCTCTGCTAATTGCTCCTGTGTTAATTTCTTTTTTAAACGAGCTTCTTTGATTCTCGCCCCTAGTGCCGATTGATTCATAAATGTTCCTCCAAGCTGGCAGCCAACTTATTGTACTAATATCTTATACAAACATTATATACTTTTAGCAAAAAAATATGAATTGGCAGATAGCCCAACACTTGACCTATAAGCTAATTTAATACTGAAAAATATTTTTTTCGTGTTATATAAGCTCAGAGCTTTAATTTTCCGTAATCGGCTGTGAAGTGCGGCTTCGCTTTTTAAGCGTGAGAACAAAAGGTATTGAAATAACAAAAGTATTGTGATATAATAAATTAATCAGAAACGAATTGGATAAATGCTTTTATAGATTTTAGCAAAAGGGAATTTGGATATGAATAAAATCAGATGGGGGATAGTCGGAGCAGGGAATATTGCGAGAAAATTTGCAGTTGCTATAAAGAATGTAGATGTAGCTGAGCTCTCTGCAATAGCTTCCCGTACAAAAGAAAAGGGTGAGCTTTTTGCTAAGACCTACGGAATAGAAACCGTATTTTCCTCGTATGAGGAAATGGCGGCATCTGACAAGATAGATGCTGTTTATATTGCCACGCCGCATCCTATGCATATCTCCTGCGCGCAGCTTTTTCTCGAGGCAAAAAAACACGTACTGTGTGAAAAACCGCTTTGTGTTAACGCAAAGCAGGCGATGAAGCTAAAGGCGTGCGCCGAACAAAACGGCGTGTTTCTTATGGAAGCAATGTGGACGAGATTTTTGCCCGCTATCAAGGAAATACAGAAGCTGATAAATAACCGAGAGATAGGAGAGGTTTCGGGAATTAAAGCCGACTTTTGCTACGCAAGCTCTCCCGAAGAGGACAGAAATATCTTTAATAACAGTATGGCGGGCGGTTCGCTTTTAGACGTAGGAGTTTACACCTTGCACTTTTC
>JAZOVF010000036.1:0-34313 GCA_045658565.1 Eubacteriales bacterium | reverse complement strand
TGGTTCGCATACAAGAAGAAGAGCTTCAAGGATCTTGCAAACGTATTTGCGAAATTCCTTGCAATATTCACGAAGTAATAACAAAAATCTTACTTAATAAATAAGGTTATGACCGCTCGGTTTATTCCGGGCGGTCTTTTTTGATGAGGAATGAGAAATTAAAAGCGAACTGTCAGAGGTGTCGGCTACTACAAGTGTGCAAGCATTTTGTGACAAAAAAGCACTGACACTCACGGTGCTAAGTTTTACCTCTTGACAAAAGGGCTGAGATATGGTAGGATAAAGGGGTAAAATTGTCGATCTTTTGGCTTTTTATACGGCGGTCGCTTGTGGCGGCAGATTGGAGATTTGTATGAAAAAAGGTTCTATCAGATTTATAGGAAGGGCGGCATCGCTTATTATATGCTTGTCGCTTGTTCTTAGTATTGTTTCGCCCCTTAGCGCTTTTGGTGCAAGTGGGAACAATAACATGGATAAAAACGGCGACGGAGTTGTTGAGTATGTTGTAATCGGCTCATACGATGCGGCAGGCTTTGGCGTTGCGGGTTATGATATAGAGAAATTTGGATACGGCACAGCTCCCGATGGCTCTTATGCCGATGCTTTGAAGAAAAAAATAGAAGCAACAGGCAAGCAGGTGAATATGACCCAGCTCAGCATAGGAGGTATGCGCGCTGAGGAGGTGAGATATCTCCTTGATTCGGCTTATGCAGGCGACAAGTATACAGAAGAGAACTTCCTCGGTGATGACGGTATATTTACAAAGCTTGGCGGTGCAGCTGCTCTCAGAGAGAAGTATGCTCAAGCCATAAGAAAGGCCGAGGTTATTACTCTTGATATCGGATTTGACAACTTTGCAAGCTATGCCCTATCTTACATATTTGAAAACAAGTATGAGGCAGATTTTTCTATATTTGACGAGGGAATGCAGAGAAGTGTTGAGGAGATAAAGGGCAGATTTGAGGATGTTCTCGGAGGGTATGTGGCTGATTCGGGAAACGAACAGGTTGGAGAGTTTCTTAATCGGGCTATAAACGGCCTTGCGTATGCTCTTGTTGGATATTGCCATAGCTTTGATGCGGTTCTTGGCAAAATTTATGCTATCAATTCTCAGGCCCAGATAGCCGTTGCCGATGTGAGAAATCCTGTTGCCGGTCTTAATGCGAGTATGGAGGGCCTAGATTTCCCTATGTCGCTTGAGCTTATTTACGGCATTATTGTTGATTTGGCTAATGTTTATATGGCTTCGCTTACCGAATACAAGGATATGTTTTGCTATGCTTATCTTGGCTCGGGCGGCATGAATCTTAGCGAGATAAAGGCTTATGCCGGCAATCCCGGGGCTATTTCGGCTGACCTTGCGGCAAGACTTGATGCTTCTCTCGGTGCTGATGCTCTCAATATGTCTGAGGAGCAGCTGCTCTCTAAGCGCGATACTATGATGAAGCTTCTGAAGGCAGCTTTTGACGACGAAGGACAAAGGCTTGACCTTTCTGCAGGTGCGTGCGAGAGCGACATTTTCAAGGATGTGGATACTATTATTGCATACGCTGAGGATAATCTTGCAGGAATTACACAGGATCCCGGTGCTATGGCACATCTTGCGGCAGCGGCAAGATACAGCCTTGGCGCAGTAGCTCTGCTTGACAGAGCGGGACACGGCAGTATGGCGGAAAAGCTCTTTACAGCAATAAGCGAAGGACACACAGGCGCTGATGTTATTGCTGAGGATATGAATGATATATATGCCTTCTTGGCTAATTATATTGACAGAGAAATTCTTATCGACCTTGAATACACCTTTAAGCCCTATTACACCTGCGACAAGGATTCCTACTATGTAGCCCTTGGCGACGGTTCGGTTGTTGGTAAGAACAGCTATCCCGAGAAGCTTGCTCAAAAGCTGGTTAACGATTTTGGGCTGAAATCTGATTCATATAAGAATTTTGCTAATACAAACAATAACAAACTTAACGAAACACCCGATGAAACTCTTGAGGCAATAAAGAAGGGTGGAGAGATTTTCGACGAAATAAAAAAGGCTGATTTAATTACATTAAGCTATACCAATCTTGAGACCACAAGATTTATGTTGACCGGCAATTCAGATGATATGAATTGGTCAGAGCTTGTTGGTGAGGATCTTGCCGGTGTTGTCGGTCAGGTTTCCGGTTATCTCAAAGATGCGCTTGCAGGCTCCGGGCTTGATTCGGACATGATTGATGTAGTTATCAGGTTTGTGGAAAAATATGCATACGCATATATAAGCAGAGCGCTTAGTTACGTTGAGCTGGCTGAATACATCCACGAGATAAATCCCAACGCTCTCGTTGTTATAGTTGGTACCTACAACGAGCTTGATAACATTGAGATAATTTACAGAGAGATGGTTTTACCTCTCGGAGGTCTTGTGCAATATCTGATTGATGCGGCAAACCTTGAAACCCTTGGATATGCGGCAATCAGTGAGAATACAGCCTATATTGCGGCTCCGGAGGTAGAAACTATTTACGAAAGCCAGCCCGGTGCGCAAACTGTATTTAAAATTAAGAAAAAGAGCGATATCGGTAATTTGATTTTCAGACTCAGCAATATTCTTGAAGGAACACTTCCCTCGGAGAGGGGTCACAAGGCAATTGCCGATGTTGTTTTGAATCAAGATGTTTTTGCCATTGTTGGCGAGCATGATTGCGTGTATGACAACGACTGCGATAACAGATGCAACATATGCATGACAAAGCGTGAGGTTACACACAGCTATAGCGCAGAGTGTGATGCTCTTTGTAATTTGTGCGGAGGCTTCAGAGTTGCTAAGCCTCATACTTACAGCGCAATTTGCGACAACGATTGCTCGGTTTGTGGGGAGACAAGAGAAGCTGCAGGCCACACATATTCCTCCGAATGCGATACAGATTGTAATCTTTGTGCAAAGACAAGAGAAAGCTTTGTTTCTCACAGCTTTGGTGAATGGGCAGACGAAAGCGGTGAACGAGTCCGCAAGTGTGAAAATTGCGGTTATACCGAATACGGCGAGGGGATTTCTGTCGGTGCTATCGTAGCTATAGCTGTCCTCGGAGCTGTGGCTCTTGGCGGCGCTGGTTTTGCGCTGGTATGGTTTGTTATAAAGAAAAAAAGTCTAACAGAACTTTTGGCATTATTTGGCAAAAAGTAATTATATCACCCTCGGTATTTCTTTATCGAGGGTGCTTTGTTATTCTTAAGCTGATGATTTAATAAAATTTAATAGTTTACAAGTTGTTAATTGACTTTTATGTCGATATATGTTAAAATAAAACGTAAAATTGTCGACACGCGATACAGCAACAGAGTTTTTTACACAACAGATATAACCAATATTCAATCTATTTTTGAAAGGTAGAACTTTTATGGGAAGAATATCCGAAGAAAAAATATGGATGAAGCAGTTCCCCGAGGAAGAACGCAGTCTCCAGATGCCGAGGATGAAGATTTATTCGTACCTTAAAGACGTAAACAAAAATCGTCTTGACACTACGGCGCTTCATTATTACGGAAAGAATATTACTTACGGTCAGTTTATCCGCCAAATTGACGAGGTTGCAAATGCATATGCCGCTATTGGAGTAAAGGCAGGGGATACCGTTTCGCTTCTTTCTGCATCTACGCCTGAGTCTATTATGACGGTTTATGCGCTTAACAAAATTGGCGCTATAACCAATGCTATTGACCCTAGACAGAATACCGAGTTTATTGAAAAAATGATAAAGGATTCGGGGTCAAAGGTCCTTGTGGTTATAAACATTGCCTGGCCTAAGGTCAAAAAGATCAAGGAGTCTATTCGTCAGGATTATATAATTGTCCAAACCGCGGCAACCTCGCTACCCATGTTTAAGAAAATTGCAATGAATCTTGCGGTCAGAACCAAGATAGAGTACGGTAACGGTGTTATGACCTGGAAGAATTTCATGAAGAACTCTCACAGAGGTACTGCCATCGAGGTTGACTACAAGGGTGACGACGTTGTTGCCATTGCCTACACCGGCGGAACAACAGGCTTCCCCAAGGGGGTTATGCTGACAAATGACTCGATAAACTCTGTTGCATTCAGCTTTAAGCATTGCGGTATAGTTTATGAAAAAGGCGAGAGATTCCTGGGAATTATGCCTATCTTCTCCTCTTATGGACTTGTTTGCGGAATTCATATGCCCTTGACAATGGAGATTGAGCTTGCTCTTATTCCCGCGTTTAAGCCTATGGATTTGGCAAAGCATATTAAGAAATACAGGCCCAATCACCTTATCTCCACCCCTGCTTTCTATGAAATGATGATGCAGGATCCCATTCTTAAGGGAATGGACCTCTCCTTCCTTAAAACTCTCGGCTCGGGCGGCGATACCATGAACGAAGGACTTGAGGCAAAGCTTGGCGAATTTATCAAGGAGCACAATATGCGCTACCCCCTCTGTCAGGGATACGGAATGAGCGAGCTTTCTGCAGCTGCTTCGTTCTGTGTTAACGACAGATACAAGGCGGGAAGTGTTGGCGTGCCTTGTCTTACAACAACAGTTAGTGTATTTGACCCCGAGACAGGCGAAGAGCTTGACTATAACCAGCAGGGTGAAATTTGTATGACAGGTCCATCAATGATGAAGGGTTATTTCAACAATCCTGAAGAGACTGCTCACGTAATGCGTCTTCACGATGACGGAAAGGTGTGGATACACTCGGGAGATATCGGTTATATTGACGAGGACGGCTTTATCTTCATTAAGGGCAGAGTTAAGAGAATGATTACCCGCCCCGACGGACATAAGGTGTTCCCTGTTATTATTGAAAGTGCAATAAATGCATTACCTTCGGTGATAAACTGTGTTGTTATCGGAGTAAATAACCGCGACGGTATTCAGGGACAGTGGCCTTTGGCAATTGTTCAGTTGGCTGAAGGGGTAGACGATGTAGCAAAAGAGTGCCATAGAATATTTAAGCTTTGCGACGCAACTCTTGAGGAACGAGGAAAGCCTGTTGGTGTTATTCCTGTTGAAGCGATTCCTCTTACCGGAATGGGTAAAAACGATTATCGTGCTCTTGAAAAGCAGTACAGAACCTTCGACTACAAGGAGCTTGTAGGAGGAACTATTCAATAATTTTAATATATAAAGTTTGTTGGATAATGAATTGATTGATTTGGCCGTCCGAATTTAATCGGACGGCCGTTTTATAAAATATCGTGCAAATAATATTTGAATATATTGCAATCCATAAGGGCGTTTGATATAATATAGTTATGAGAAACAAGGGGGGACACAAGGATATGCATTCACAGTTATTTGAGATAATTGATTCTCTTTCGGGGGAATTCACAGACCTTCTTGCGGATATATGTAATATAGAAAGCCCTACAAGTTTTAAGGCGGGTGTTGATGCGGTTGGAGAGTATTGCATTCAATTCGCCGAGGCGAGAGGCTGGGCAACCGTGCGGTTCCCCGAGAGAATTTCCGGAGATTCTTTTCTCATAACAATGAATCCCGAGGCAGCAGGCGCACCTATTACACTTTCAGCTCATATGGATACTGTGCATCCCGTTGGCTCGTTTGGTACACCTGCCGTGCGACGTGATGGTGAAAAGATGTACGGTCCCGGTGTTATGGACTGCAAGGGTGGGATTGCTGCCGCCCTTCTTGCTATGGAGGCGCTTGAAAAGTGCGGATTTAAGAACAGGCCTGTCAAACTTTTTCTTCAGAGTGATGAGGAAAACAGCAGCGCAACAAGCGGCAAGAATACTGTAAAGAATATGTGTGAGTGCGCCGATGGCTCGGTTGGTTTTATAAACCTTGAGGGGTGCGTAAATAATACTGCGGTGCTTGCCAGAAAGGGCATAATCAGGTATAAGTATACGGTTTGGGGAAAGGCACTTCACTCTGCAAGATGCGCTTATGCTGTTAATGCTATTGCTGAGGCTGCGGCAAAGATTCTCGAGCTTGAAAAGATGAAGAATGTTGAGGGGCTGACCTGCAACTGTGGTGTTATCAATGGTGGAACTGCGCCAAATACTGTCGCGGAGCAATGTACATTTACCGCAGATATACGCTTCTTGACAGATGAGGAGCTTTTGGAAGCCAAGGCGACTGTAAAAAAGCTGGCCGAAACCTCCTTTATCGAAGGAAGCAGATGCGATATAGAGGAAATGAGCTTCAGACCCTCTATGCCATACACAGAGAAAAACGAAAACTTCCTTGGCAGAATAAACGAAATTTACGAGAAATGCGATATGCCCACACTTACCTCTCGATTTTGTGTCAGCGGCTCGGATGCGGCTTATATTACCCGGTCCGGGATACCCTGCGTAGATAGCCTTGGCACCGAGGGAGGAAATATCCATTCGGTAAACGAGTTCATAAAAATAGCCTCTATTGCCGAATCGGCAAAGAGGATTGCGTCTGTAATATATTATATATAATAATAAAAGGAAGAGAATGAAACACAATCTCTTCCTTTTCGCTTGCGGACTAACCGTGAAAGGCTTTGCCCTTAATATCATGTGAATTCTGACAGAATGATGCCAGAAGATTTGCAATTTTCGCAGTTCCCTCAAATATTGCAGCGCATTTTTTGCTATCCTTTTCAAAAATAATAAGGATTCTCTTGTCTGAGCTTTGGGAAGAAGAGAAATCGTAAATAACCTCTGCCTCTTTTGCTCTTTCCATATATTCACCCTCGTAGGGAGCAATAAAGCTTGCTTCCTTAATATGTATAGAGAGGGATGGAACCTTTTTTCTGCCCTTTTTGCCGCCTTTAATTTTTCCAAGCTCCAGCATTCCTGTCTTGAACTCAAAGTAATAGTCGTAGCTTACAAGATTCCAGGTAAAGAACACAAGAATCCAGGTAATAAGAGGAGAAATAGCAAATGCCGGGATAACTCTTGAGATATAACAGACAAGGAAGTACAGGGCAACAAACACAACATAGCCTATGATGGCAATGGTGCGCTTGGTTTTTATTTTTCCTTCACTTTTTACATCATAGGAAAATTCAGCGTAATTGGGAGAATCAAATTCATTCATTTTATAGACACCTTTCAAGAGAAGTAGGGCGAGCGCACACACGCTCACCTTAAATTCTATCACAAATCATCGCGAATTGCAATAGTTTAGCAAAAACGGTTGATTTTATTACCTTATTCTTTCCCAAAGGGAAGAGTTATCAATCATATCCTGCATAACCTTTTTGCGGTCAGGCTTTTTCTTTACATCTCTGATTTCCTCATAGAAGTACTTGGTAGTTCCAAGGGCACAGGGCGGGAACCATATAGGAGTTTCCTCGGGATGCTCATAGTGAATATACTCACCGCCGAGAATTCCCTCGTGGTCAGAGCCGCCTCCTACATAAAGGTCAAATTTTTGGGCTATGCCCAGCGCCTCGCGGCGCTCTGCACCGTCAAGGTTTGAGCTCCATATTTCCATACCGTCAATACCCAGCCCTACAAGATACGGTACACAGTCAAGCTGAGTGTGAGGATGTGCGACAAGTATTATTCCGCCCGCCCTGTGAACAAGGGGAATAAGCTTTTCGGCTTCCATAAAGCTGTATTTTGGCGGAATGGTGTGGCGGTATTTTCCAAAACAGGTCTCGAAAAATTCGGGGTAATCGAGATCCGCGACCAGGCCCTTGGCTTTCATAGCTCTGAAAACGTGGTCGTTACAGAGCCAGCTGATATCTTTGTTGTATTCCAGAACCTCGTCCCAGGTGATGCCCTTTATGTAACCGATGTCAACTCCTCGCTCAAAAAGCTGTTTGGTCTGATCGGTTTCTCTCTCGCTCATTTGCCATAGGTATTCCTTCATCTCGGGATACTCGGGGTCGAAATGGTAAGCTGTCATGTGGAAATCTCGGTCAAGGACAGGAGACTGAGTGGAAAACTCGACACCAAAAATGCTCTCAAGCCCTGCCTTTTCGCACTCCGCTTTTACCTCATCGTTTCCTGTTACGGTGTCGTGGTCGGTTAAGGCTATTGCACCATAGCCCTCTTCTTTTGCAACCCTAACTAGCTCTTCGGGAGTATAAACTCCGTCAGAATGTGTTGAATGAGAGTGCAGGCTTGCATAATGCTTTATCAAGTTGCTCATCGTTAACTTCCTCTAGTTTGCAAATAATAGTTGGCATTTTGCTTATATTTTTATGTTTGGAGTGACAATTCCCGAGTAATTAACAAAGCCGGAAAGCCCTTTGTAAAGTCTCGGCTCCTCAAGCTCCTCGAGAGCAGATATCTCACCATTAAGATAAGCAAGGATAAGCGTTTTCGCAGTATCGCATCTTGAAGCAACACCGCCGTAGCGCACGTCCATGTTTGCCCAGCCGATTATCTTATTGTTTCTGAACCAAGCCGCTTTGTGCGACTCGTGAAGATTAACCGTTTTTTTCTTAAGAGCAGGGAGATATTCTTCTGCAATCTTCTTAAGAAGCTCCTTGTTGCCCGCTTTATATGCAGGAACAAGATTTTCGGCAATATAGGTTTTTGTCGCAAGGTAGTCAAAGGTTTTGTACGCGTAATCGTAGAGGTAGCCCCACTTTTCGTCGCTCGACTTACCCTTGTAGACCTTGGCTGTCGCCTCATAGTGGTCGGACATCTTCTTCTCGAAGAGGTGGGTGTCATAAAGGCCCTCCATAATATCCTGCCAGAAGAGAGGTTTACCAAGGAAGCGGGTGGAGTAGTTATCATGATGAGGCTGTCGCCCGAAATCGTTGTGGTAATAGCTCATCTTGTAGAAGAGCTCGGCATCAGCGCCTGTGCAGGCTTTAAATCTTGACTTAAACTTATCATCGGTAAAGTCGGGATTGTAGCAAAGCTCTGCAAAATAGGACATTCCGTAAAGGTTAGCAAAGGGGTCGCACTCTGCGTTGTCGTTGTACCAGATTGTAAGCATTGCCTCTTTAACATTGTTATTACGGCATGCATTAAGCGAGAAGCGGCTGGTACTCATCATATAGTTGTGCTCGGGGAAGTGACCTATCCAGCCCCAGTTTCCGCCTGCGAAAATAACATTGCGGTCAAGCTCCTTATGCTTTTTCAGCATATAGTCATCACACTCGTGCTTTTCGCCATAGTGCCAGAACACAAGCTCTACCTCTTTGGGGATCTTTGCCTTTACTTCATCGGGAATAACTGTGTTTTCCTCGTAATAGAGGTGGTTATCCTTGTTGCCGATGCGGAAGTACATATCGCTCCACATCATGGGCTTAAGTCCGTATTTGTTAGTTATGGCGATAAGACCGTCCATAAATTCGTTGAAGATATCAAATGGAGGCACGTAGCCGTATTTATCAAGGAATTTGCCTCGGCCCATATCCCAAGCCTCGTCCATACCGATATGTATTCTCTTTGACCTGAGAGCACCTGTAACTGTTGAAACAAGCTCCTCAACAAACTTAAAGGTCTCCGGCTCTCTTGCAAGAAGAACACTCGCTGTATCTTTTATGGGAGATGCCTCGCTCCAGATAAGATACTTTTCCATATGAGCGTAGCATTCAAGGCAGGGAATTACCTCAATGCCATACTCGTATGCGTAGTCATCAATCTCCTTGAGGTCCTCTACGGTGTATCTGCCGCGCATATATCCAAAATAGGGACGGTTATCAAGCTTGATTACATCTTCGGTATAAAGCATTATCATATTGTAGCCCATAACCGCCAGATAGTCGATAATGCCCTTAACGGTTTTAAGGGTTGGAACTCCGCAGCGAGAGGAGTCTATCATTGCTGATAGAGTGGTGAAAAATGTATCCTCGGAGATATCGAATTCCTGAGATTTCTTAGCATTCTCAACAAGCACGCCAAGACCGCGAAAAAACTGCGATTTGTCTCGATAGTATATAACGGCATTACCGTTTTTAAGGCTTACACCAACTCTCTCGCCCTGAGATGCGGTAACGGTTATTTCATCGCCTCTTTCATATTCGAGAATGGCTGAAAGCCGGTCAATACCGACATTAAAAGAATTGTCTACAATAAAATTAAGTTTCATAACAAATATCCGTTGAGTGATATAGTTTTATTCTATCACAAGCATAATACAAAGTCAATAGCCAAAGCGGACCTTTCGGTCCGCTTTGATGGGTTATTTGGATTTAATTTTAGTATAGTTAAGAGTTCCGCCTGCAAGAAGAATTTCGCGCTGTCTTGCAGAGAAGGAGAGAACAAGAGGAATTCTTTCGCCACTCTTTTTAACTACAAGGGTTGCTTCGTCGGAGGAGGATATAGCATCCTTGAAGCCCTCAATAAGAATGTCGTCTCCCTCTGAGATTTTTTCGTAATCGCTTTCGTTTTTAAGTGTTATGGGAGCGATACCAAAGTTGATAAGGTTTGCCATATGAATTCTTGCAAAGCTCTTGGCAATTACCGCTTTTACACCAAGGTAGAGGGGAACGAGAGCAGCATGCTCACGGGAAGAGCCTTGTCCGTAGTTCTGACCGCCGAGAATGACTCCGCCGCCCTTTGCTTTTGCTCTCTCGGGGAAATCCTTGTCACAAACTGTGAAGCAGAACTCGGATAGCTTAGGAACATTTGAGCGATAGGGCAAAATCTTTGCGCCTGCGGGCATAATGTGGTCGGTGGTAATGTTGTCGCCAACCTTAAGGATAAGCTCACATTCGAGATTTTCTGCGGGTGCCTGTCCCTTGGGGATAGGCTTGATGTTGGGGCCTCTTTCAACAACTACACTATCGGCATCCTCAGCAGATGCGGGAAGCTCGATAAGATTGTCGTTTATAGTAAAGCGCTCGGGCATAGAGATTTTAGGAGCTGTGCCGAGAGTTGTGGGGTCGGTGAATACACCAGCTACGGCAGAAGCTGCCGCAACCTCGGGAGATACAAGATAAACGCTTGCATCAGCAGTGCCCGAGCGTGCAAGGAAGTTGCGGTTAAAGGTACGAAGTGATATTCCTGCAGACTTGGGAGAGAAGCCCATGCCTATACAGGGACCGCAGGCACATTCAAGAATTCTTGCGCCTGCCGCAATAAGGTCGGCGAGAGCTCCGCACTCGGCAAGCATGGTGTAAACCTGCTTTGAGCCGGGAGAGATGGAGAGAGAAACATCGGGGTGCACGGTTTTACCTTTAAGCATAGCTGCAACTGTCAGCATATCCGAGAGGGAAGAGTTTGTGCAGGAGCCGATGCAGACCTGGTCTATTTTCATTCCCGCAAGGGAAGAAACAGCCTTTACATTGTCGGGGCTGTGGGGGCAGGCTGCGAGGGGCTTAAGTGATGAAAGGTCTATTGTATATTCCGCATCATAAACTGCATCAGCATCAGGGGCGAGGGGAATGTAGTCGGCCGCTCTGTCCTGTGCCTTAAGGAAAGCCAGAGTAGCCTCGTCCGAGGGGAAGATAGAGCTTGTTGCGCCAAGCTCAGCACCCATGTTGGTGATAGTTGCACGTTGAGGAACAGAGAGAGTTTTAACACCCTCGCCTGCGTACTCGATGACAGCACCAACGCCGCCCTTAACACCTAGAATACGGAGAACTTCAAGGATAACATCCTTTGCGCCTACGTAGTCGGAAAGCCGGCCTGTGAGATTAACCTTGATAACTTTAGGCATGGTGATGTAGTAAGCTCCGCCGCCCATTGCAACAGCTACGTCAAGGCCGCCAGCACCCATACCAAGCATACCAATACCGCCCGCGGTGGGAGTATGGCTGTCTGAGCCGATAAGGGTTTTTCCGGGCTTGCCGAATCTTTCAAGGTGAACCTGGTGGCAGATGCCGTTTCCGGGACGGGAGAATCTGAGTCCGTGCTTTTTTGCAACAGTCTGGATATAGCGGTGGTCGTCTGCATTCTCAAAGCCGGACTGGAGAGTGTTATGATCTATGTATGCAACCGAGAGCTCTGTTTTAACTCTGTCAATCTCCATAGCCTCAAGCTGAAGGTAGGCCATAGTACCTGTTGCATCCTGGGTAAGGGTCTGGTCTATTCTGAGGGCAATCTCCGAGCCTGCGGTCATTTCACCGCCAAGAAGATGTGCTTTAACTATTTTTTGAACTATTGAGTATCCCATTTCTTTTTCCTCTTTATAATTTGCTGAATTTAATGATTTTCCATAGCCGAGAGCACGCTGTCAAGAGCCGAGCTGATATGAGATGTCATAAGACGGTCAGCCTCCTCGGCATTTCCTGACTCTATGGCAGAGAGTATTTCTCTGTGCTCCTCTACCGATTTTTCAAGTCTCTCGCTTACCGAGAGGGAGAGCTTACGGTAAACTCTGATGTTGCGGTGAAGCTCAGAGAGAATTTTGTCAAGGCGCGGATTTGCAGAAGCGCGGTAGATTATCTCGTGGAACTTGGTGTCAAGCTCCTTTAAGTGCTCGGCATCTTTTTTACGAATATAGAATTCCGAAAGCTCAACCGAGTCGCGAAGGTCTGAGAGGTCCTTGTCAGAAATCTTTGAAGCAGCAGCTCCGGAGGCAAGTCCCTCAAGCCTCATTCGTATGGTGTAAATATCTACAAGATCGGTTTCAGAAACACCGACAACGGTTACACCGCGGTTGGCCTCTATTTTAACCAGCCCCTCCTCCGCCAGACGGTGAAGGGCGGCTCTTATCGGTGTTCGGCTTACTCCGAGCCTTGATGAAAGCGAGTTTTCGGTCAGGGTTTCCCCTTTTTTCAGTTCGCCGTTTAATATCTCTTCTTCAAGCTTAAAAAACACGCTTTGTTCAAGAGATTTGGCAAAATTGTCAACAATCATTTACAAAATCCTCGTATTTGACTCAATCTACATTGGGACCTGTAAGTCTGGGGTAGTAGAAGTTGATTATCTGCTCTAGCTCGTCATCGCCCATAAGGGTAGTTCTGCCGTCGGCATAGAGGCGGTCAATTTCTTCCTTAATTTTAATAACTATAGGATCCTGCTTTGTTACGCTGCCGTCCTTGCCAAGCTTATAATGCTTGTTTATCCAGTAGGCAATTCCCGCAGTGCCGGAGGTGTTGGATATTGCAACCTCGGCAGGGCGGTTAAGGATTTTTTCAGTATCGAAAATGTTGTATATCTCCTGGTCCTTCATAAGTCCGTCTGCGTGCACACCCGCACGTGTCAGATTGAATGCAGAGCCGACAAAGGGAGTCATGGGAGGAATGTCATAGCCTATTTCATTTTTGAAATAATCTGCGATTTCGGTAATAACCGTGGGGTCCATGCCGTCAAATGTGCCTCTGAGAGCGGCATATTCCATAACCATTGCCTCAAGGGGAATGTTACCTGTACGCTCACCTATACCGAGAAGCGAGCAGTTAACGCTGGAGCAGCCGTAAAGCCAAGCATTTACTGCATTGGTAACACCGTGGTAGAAGTCGTTATGTCCGTGCCACTCAAGCATTTCCGAGGGAACGTCGGCATAGTGGTGCAGACCGTAAATAATACCGGGAACGCTTCGTGGCAGAGCAACACCGGGATAAGATACACCGTAGCCCATTGTGTCGCACATTCTGATTTTTACCGGAATTTTAGCCTCGTGAGCCAACTCGTTAAGCTCGTTTACAAAGGGAACAACAAAGCCGTAAAAGTCAGCGCGGGTAATGTCCTCAAGGTGACATCTGGGGCGAATTCCCGCATCAAAGGCTTGTTTTACAACTCCGAGATAGTGGTCAAGAGCTTCTTTTCTTGAAAGGCCAAGCTTTTTGAAAATGTGGTAGTCGGAGCAGGATACAAGAATACCCGTTTCCTTAATTCCGATATCGTGTACAAGGGCAAAGTCTTCCTTTTTTGCTCTTATCCAGGTAGTTACCTCGGGGAACTCATAGCCAAGCTCCATGCACTTATATACGGCGTCTCTGTCTTTTTTTGTATAAACAAAGAATTCGCTCTGACGCACAAGTCCGTTAGGACCGCCAAGGCGGTGGAGCATTTTATACAAGTCTACAATCTGAGGTGCGGTATAGGGCGCACGTGACTGCTGTCCGTCACGGAAGGTTGTATCGGTTATCCAGATGTTCTCGGGTACATCAAGGGGAACTCTACGGTGATTGAATGCAACCTTCGGTATCTCGTCGTATGGATATATCTCGCGGTAAAGATTAGGCTCATCAACGTCCTGTAGCGAGTATTTGTACTGAGATTGCTCGAGCAGGTTAGAGTGTTTGTTCTTCGCAAGCATAGTTTTTTCCTTTTCTTTCTTGGGATTTTTAAGATTGTATACAAGGATACAAGTATTTTTTATCATTATACTATGAAGAAAATATCTTGTCAATAGTTTTTAATAAAATAAACAAAAATACCGCAAATTTTTATTAAATATTGCACACACGATTACATTAAAAATTGTTAAAAAGCATATTTATATATTGACAACAGTTTATTTTAATGATATTATTTTCTCAAACGAGAGAGTATTATCTCGTAATTTTTTCAAAAGGAGAACAAAAAATGAAAAAAATTGTATCATCCATTCTCGTTTGCGTAATGCTTATCGGTTGCGTATTTGCTCTTGCATCTTGCGATAAGACTCTTAATGGTGAATATGTAAATGAGACAACCATTATGGGAATCACTACCACCACAACTTACGAGTTTGAGGGAAAGAATGTTACGATAAAAGTGAAATCTTCGCTCGCATCAATAACTATTGAGCACGAGGGTGAATACGTGATAGAAGACGATACTATCACATTTACCTTTGGAGATGAAGATGCTAACAAATACTCGGGCGATGTATCCTTCAACGAAGGTTCTGACAACGAAGGTGCTTACATCGAGCTTGGCGGTACTAAGTTCTATAAGAAGTAATTTTTAATACGCTGAGAAGGGCTGCGGATATTGCAGTCCTTCTTTTTTGAAATAAATGAAGTAAAAAAACTCGCTTTTATATTGACTATCGGTTTGTTTTGTGTTAAAATAGAATATACAAATCGGTTTTCTTATGGAAAGGAACTATTATAATGAAAAGAATTATCTCAACAATACTTATATGTGCGCTTCTTCTTGGCACAATGCTTGTGCTTGTGTCTTGCGGTGGTGGAATAGACAACGGCACTTATGTTAGCAGCAAGGGTGTGGTAGAAATATCCGGAAGTGAGTTTGTTATAACAACAGACGATCAGGGCGAGCTTGCTTATACTTATGAAGTAAAAAATGACGAGTCAGACCCCTCAAAGCAGAAGATTTTCCTTACAGGCGGTGACGGTGCAACTTACGAATATTACTATGAGCGTCTTGAGGATGGCTTCAAGTTTAACGGTATAAAGTATACAAAAAAGTAATTTTAAACCGGCTTAAATGAAAAACAAGGTTTTGACGGTATTAAATATTAAATCGCTTGTAAATGAGCTCGGTGTTAAACCGGGCTCATTTTTTGTGTCAACAAGACAAAGCACCGCAAAATTGCTTGCGCTGCTTTTTTACTCTACAAACATTTTGTTCCTGTCAATTTTACGCAAAAACTACGTTTTATATATTGCTATTGCAATTTCTGACAAAATTTGTTATAATATATTCACTAATATTCGGGGGAGAACAATATGAACAAAAAAATCGGCAAGGCATTTTATGGAATAGTTCACATTCTTGAATATATAATCGCCTTTATAACTCTTGCAGTACTTGTGTTTATGCTGGGATACGAGGTTTACAAGATGTTTGCAACCGAGGGGTATTTTGATCAGGTGGATACCTATTTACATAATATACTGATAATAGTTGTGGGCCTTGAGTTTGTAAGAATGCTTATCAACCTTACTCCTGCCAATACTCTCGAGGTGCTTATTGTGGCTATTGCCCGCCAGGTTATTGTTGACCATTCGGGGCTGCTTGGTAACATTGTTTGTGTTCTCTGTATTGGCGGACTTTTTGCAATACGCAAGTTCCTTATCTCAAAGCACGACTTAAGCCGTGAGCTTTCCGAGGGCGATGAGGAGTAGGTTGCTCGCTTGAATTTTATACAGCACTGTCTGCGGTGGAGCTTTCTGACGCAGACAATTTCTTTTTTAGGGAATTATATTTCAAATAGTGACACAAAATGGTAAAAAATCGCAAAATTGTTGATTTTTATAAAATTTAATGCTATACTTAACGTATCATCACAAAATTTTGAATAATAAGAGGTTGTTATGAAAAGAAAAATAAAAATATTTTCTCTCATACTTGCGGCATTGATCGTAATTTTTGCTATGTCGTCCTGCGACGGCACTTTTGATTTTGTTGCAGGTGTTTTCCCCTGTGATCATTCTTGGGTAGAGGCCACCTGTAAAGATGCAAAATGCTGCGAGAAGTGCGGTGAAACCGAGGGAGATGCGCTTGGCCACACTCCGGGAGCAGAAGCCACCTGCACTACCGACCAGACCTGTACTGTGTGCGGTGATACGCTTGTAGCAAAGCACCACACACCCGAAGATGTTAAGGGCTATGATGCTACCTGTACCGAAGAGGGCAAAACCGACGGTGTTGTCTGTAAAGAATGCAAAGAGGTTATTGCTACCCAGGAGATTATCGGTGCTAATGGCCATACCCCCGGAGCAGAAGCCACCTGCACAACCGACCAGACATGTAACGAGTGTGGTAATACACTTGTAGCAAAGCATCACACACTCGAAGATGTTAAGGGCTATGATGCCACATGTACCGAGGATGGCTTGACCGATGGGGTAAAGTGCGGCAAATGCGCTGAGGTTATTACCGCTCAGGAGACTATCAGAGCAAACGGCCATACTCCGGGAGCAGAAGCCACCTGTACAACCGACCAGACATGTACCGAGTGTGGTAATACACTTGTAGCAAAGCACCACACACCCGAAGATGTTAAGGGCTATGATGCTACCTGTACCGAAGAGGGCAAAACCGACGGTGTTGTCTGTAAAGAATGTAAAGAGGTTATTGCTGCCCAGGAGATTATCGGCGCTAACGGCCATACCCCCGGAGCGGAAGCCACCTGTACAACCGACCAGACTTGTACTGTATGCGGCGATACGCTTGTAGCAAAGCATCATACACCCAAAACGGTAAAAGGCTACGATGCTACCTGTACCGAAAAGGGTAAGACTGACGGTGAGGTATGTGATGCCTGCGGACAAACATTAACTGCGCAAACCACAATCGGACTCAAGCCACATACCGAGGTAGAAATTCCTGCCGTTTCTCCTACCTGTTATGAGGGTGGATTAACCGCAGGTGTTAAATGCTCTGTTTGCAAATCGGTTATCTCAACGCAATCCGCCATTTCTGCCACAGGACACAACTTCGTTGACGGCATCTGTACCGCCTGCGGTCAGGATTATTACAACGAGGGCATGGTGTTCACTCTCGACACGGTAAACAATTATTACATAGTTGAAAGAATTGGCAGTTTGTCCGTTAAGGATATAGTAATTCCGGCTACCTATAAGGGGCTTCCCGTATGTAAAATAGGACCTGACTTTACCAGATACAACAACTACAAGTCAAGCATTGAGAGCATTACAATTCCTTCAAGCATCAAAGTTATTGACGCAGGCTACGGTTTCACTCAGCCCGGTCCGTTTGGTGAGTGCGTGAACCTTAAAAAGGTTTATCTCGAGAGCCTTGACGCTTGGTTCGATGTGAAAATCAGTACAATGGGTATAAGCAATCCTCTCCACTACGGTGCTGAGCTTTACTGTAACGGAGATATTGTAACAGAGGTCACAGTGCCCCATCGTATAACCGAGCTTTACAACGATTTGTTTGACGGCTGTGTATCAATTACAAAGATTAACTTCCATGATTCTGTTTACGTAATCGGCGGTTTCACAAATCTTGTAAATCTTACCAAGGTTGCTATTCCCAAAAGCACTAGAATTATCCTTTCCGGTGCATTCAGAGGCTGCACCTCGCTTAACGAAATTGATATTCCCGACACAACCTATCATATATTTGACAGCGCATTCAAGGATACCGCTTATTACAATAATCCCGATAATTGGGACGGCGGCAACGTGCTTTACGTGGGCAAGCATTTGATTAAAGCCAAGAATACCATAGCGGGTGAGTACACCGTAAGAGAGGGAACAAAGAGTATTTCCCAATCGGCATTTGAGGGCTGTCGAAGCCTTACAAAGCTTACCCTTAACAACGAGCTTGTGACTATAGGCGACAGAGCTTTTTCATACACCTCAAATCTTATGAGCATAACTATACCCTATAGCGTAAGATACATTGGATATGCCGCCTTTGAAGGCATGTATGCCGGCAGAATCGGTCTGGAAATTATCTTTAATTACACAGGCATGTGGTATCAGCACAACCACTTATACGACAACCTTTCAAGCTCTAATTATATATATGGCTCAAGGTACAGCACCGGAGTTGTATATTACGTTAATAATGTAAAGGTTATGGGCACATCGGGTATGAAGGATATGACCTATTCTACCTCAATTTGCCGATAAGCCGAAGGCTGCTTTTTAGGATATATTAAATGGACTGTCGCATTTAGGTAGAACCAAACAAAATACAAAAACCACCCAAAGTGCAAACAATGTGTTGCAAATTGTGTGGTTTTTTGCTTTTTTTGATTAAATATTTATCTTATTTTCGACAGTATAGAGCTGCATAAGATTGTGAATTCTGTCATCTATACGTGTCTTCATAGCCGCAATCTCTTCTTCGCTGAACTTGTCAAGCTGACCGGGCTTCAGGGTGTTCTTGTACATATTATCCATAGTGAGAGCAAAGTTAATATCAAGGGTAACAAGCTCCCCGTTACGCTCACATACAACAACGTTGGATTCGCCGCGAAGAAGCGCTTCCACAGCAAACACACCGAGTCTGGATGCAAAGACACGGTCAATAAGTGTGGGGTTTCCGCCTCTTACAATGTGGGCAAGGCGGGCAAACTTTGTTTCAACTCCGCTCTCTGCCTCGATTTTCTTAGCAAGTGCGGGACCGTACTCGCTGCCGACACCCTCGGAGACAATAACAATAAAGTTGCGCTTGCCCATCTCACGGCCCTTCTTTATTCTCTTGCAGATGGAATCGTCGTCGTAGGGGAATTCGGGAACAACAACTGCAGTAGCGCCCGAGGCAATAGCGGTGTTAAGAGCGATGTCACCCGCACCTCTTCCCATAACCTCAACAACATTACATCTTGCGTGAGATTCACAGGTGTCTCTGAGCTTGTCTACAAGCTCAATAACGGTGTTCATTGCGGTGTCAAAGCCTATGGTGTTATCGGTAGAGGTTATATCGTTATCAATAGTAGCGGGAATGCCGATACAGGGAATGCCGTGGTTGGTAAGATCGGTAGCACCTCTGAATGTTCCGTCGCCGCCGATGGCAACAATACCGTCAATGCCAAGCCTTTTACAGGTCTCAACAGCCTTAGCCATACCCTCAGGGGTCTTAAACTCAAGGCAACGGTCAGAGTAGAGGAATGTTCCTCCCTTGTTAACTATGTTAGAGACGTCTCTGGGTCCCATTTTGCGGAGATCTCCGTCAATAAGTCCGGAGTAGCCGCGGTAAATACCGTAGACCTCAACTCCTCTGGCAAGCGCTGTACGCACAACGGCTCTCGCTGCCGCATTCATACCGGGCGCATCTCCGCCGGAGGTAAGTACGCCGATTGTTCTGAATTCTTTCATTTCACTGTTCCTTCCTGATGCTCGGGCTGGGCGCGAACCTGTTCAGATGTTTATATGTCCGCTGAATGCCTCTAAAATATCGCAAGCATAATTATACAATAACTTTTCTTTTTTTACAATACTATTTACAGAAAATTTTTTATTTTTTTGGAGAAAGTGCTTAAATTTTGTAAATAAATAATTTTGTGATTGACAAAATACTCCTGTAGTGATATAATAAAATAAAATTTACGTCCGAAAAGGAGGATGTTCAGTTAGCCTATGTATATTGCCCTTATAGCCGATGACCACAAGAAAGAATTGATGGCGCAGTTTTGTATTGCTTACTGTAATATACTCTCAAAGCATCACCTTTGTGCAACAAACACTACCGGCCAGTACATCTCCGATGCCACGGGCCTTGAGATAGAAACCTTTCTCCCCGGAAGCACCGGCGGCATGGATCAGATAACATCAAGAGTTGCTTATAACGAGATTGACCTTGTTTTCTGCTTCAGAAGCACCGACCCAACAGTACCTCCATACGAGTCGGAGCTTAATCTTCTTCGTCAGTGTGATGTTTACAACATCCCCACAGCAACAAACATTGCTACCGCTGAGGTTCTTGTTACCGCTCTTGAGGCAGGTAGCTTTGACTGGCGTGAATACGTCAACCCCATAAGCGATTACTCTGTAGGTAAGAGAAAAAAGTAATTAAATGACAAAAACGGAAGTTTTCGCTGCCGTTTTTGTCTTTTTTGCAAGAAATGCTAAATTCAAAGAAAGGAGCCTTGTCGTGAAGCTTTCTGAAGTAACGGTTAAGGTTAGCTCTGTAATAGAGGATACCGATAATATGACCTCAGCCGAAGCCGAAAAAACCGAAACCGCATCTGTTGGCTATCTTCATATATATGACGACGGCAAAGCTCTTGTTACCTATACCGAGAGCGGAGAGGGCGGACAGGTTACTACCGAGATACTCGTTTCGGGAAAGACTGTAACAGTCAGCCGCCGAGGAGCCATAGAAAGCTCTATGCGCTTTGAAGAGGGGGTAACACATAAATCTCTGTATTCTATTCCCCCGTATCGCTTTGATGCCGAGGTCAGGGCGAGTATGGTAAAGGCTGAAATCTATTCAGAGAAGGGAAGAATAGAGCTTAAATATATTATGAAGGTAGGCGGCAGCCAGCGCGCCGCAAGAATGAAAATATGGATATTGCCGAATTCAAGTCTCGCTTAAAAGAGAAAAAGACCGAGGGCATTTTCATTTTTGCAGGAGAGGAAGAATATCTTGTAAGATATTATCTCGGCTCACTTCGCACCTCTCTTGAAATTGACCCTACCTTTGCGGTTTTCAACAATCCTGTTTTTGAGGGCGGAGAGGTTGATTTTGCCGAGCTTTATGAGGCGGTAAAGTCGCCGCCTATGATGAGCGACTACAAGCTTATTGAGTGGAGACATGCCGACTTTTCCGGTATGAAAGAAAAGGAGCTTGAGGCCCTCTCGGAGCTTGTTTTGCTGGTAGAGGAGCACCCTTATAGCATGGTAGCATTTACTGCTGAGGGAGAGCGGCTGGACTTCGGAATGCCGAAAAGGCCCTCTAAATTTATAACCGCATTTGATAAAAAAATAAACATTTTAAGGTTTGACCGTTCTACCGAAAATCAGCTTTATTCCTGGTTAAAGCGTCATTTTGAAGCTATGGGAGTTGGAGTGAGCATGGATGTGCTCAAAGTCCTGGTTTTCAGAGTTGGACGCTCTATGGATGTTTTGCTTTCCGAGGCAGAGAAGCTAGCTTACCTTGCTCTGTCAAGAGGAAAGAGCGAAATTTCGGCAGAGGATATTTCTGAGGTCTCGGTCTCATCCCCCGAGTCAGACACCTTTGCGCTCTCAAACGCAATAACCGACAGGAACAGGCAGGCGGCATTTTTAGCTCTTGATGACTTGAAGAGTCGCAGGGTTGACCCTGCAGTGGTGTTCGGAATGGTTGCCCGCACCTTTGACGATATACTTGCAGTATCAATGATGCTTTCGGACGGCGAGGGACTTCCCGCTATTGAGGCGGCTCTTAAAATGAATCCCTATAAGCTTAAAATTTATGCCTCTGCGGCAAAGAAATATACTCCTCGCGCTCTTGCAGATACCGTTGCAGCCCTTGCCGTGGCAGATGCTGATTCAAAGTATGGCGGAGTAACAGGCTATACCGCAGTTGAGCTGTTTTTAGCAAGAAATTTATAAGGAAAAGACGATATGTCAGATAAAAAAAGACGAAATTTAAATGCCAATAAGCCAAAGGCTCAGGGTGCTGAGGCAGAAAAGGCGAGAAAAGACAAAACAAAAAAGATTATAATTATTGCAGCCTGTGCTTTGGCGGTTGTACTTGCTGTTTTGGGTATTGTTTTTGCTTGTACCTACAATCCGGATGAGGAAAGGGGAACAGGAGCCTCGGAATATCTGGAGAGAGACGTTACAGGCAGAGACATAAAATATGTTGAAATGTGTGTTGAGGATTACGGCAATGTGGTAATTCTTTTGGATGCCACAACTGCGCCAATGACGGTTGAAAACTTTTTAAACCTTGTTAATCAGAAGTTTTATGACGGACTAACATTCCACAATATAATTAAGGACACTCTTATTCAGGGCGGCGACCCACTTGGCACAGGATTCGGAGAGTCCACCCATCAGGTAAAGGGCGAGTTTGCCGCCAATGGCTGGAACAACGATATATTGCATAAACGCGGTGTTATCTCTATGGCAAGAGATATGAAAGACTGTGATACCGCAACCTGCCAGTTCTTTATCTGCACTAAAGACCTTACGGGTATTATGGATAAATACGAGACACCCATGTATGACGGAAACTTTGCAGCCTTCGGATATGTGGTTGAGGGTATGAGTGTTATAGACCGTATAGCTGAGGATTATGAACAGTATAACGGAGTTATAGAGGATAAGACAAAGCAGCCTGTTATAAAATACATCAAGCAGCTTAGCTCCTGGAGCAAGCAGTAATAAATAAAGGAAAGTTTGAGATTATGGGAAACAAGAAAAAAGGAAAAAATTCAAACTATAAAATAAGCTTTGACAAGCAGGAGGCTGCCGACAAGCGCAAAAATCTGACCATACTGATAGTAGGACTTCTGATTGCGGCGCTTTTTATTGGCGGTATTGTTGCAGCGATAATCATTTCGTCAAATTCTCCCGATGATGACGGCGACGGTGAACCTAATACCCCTATCATTACTCCCTACGGCATTCACTATGTGGAAATGGACTTCGGTGATTACGGAAAGGTTGTTATCAAAATAGACGGTGACACAGCTCCCATTACGGCAAAGAACTTTATGGAGCTTGTTGAGGACGGCTTCTACGACGGACTGACAATCTTCCGTGCTCAGGAGGGCTTTGTTATTCAGGGTGGCGAGGATAAGAGTGCAAATCTTAAGCCTATCAAGGGTGAATTTGCAACAAACGGTTACACAAATAATATATCTCACCTTCGCGGTGTGATTTCTATGGCGAGAACAAATGACCCAAACTCCGCAACCTCCCAGTTCTTTATCACTCTTTCCGACTCGGCAAAGTATTCGCTTGACGGAAAGTATGCCGCATTCGGTTATGTTGTTGAAGGAATGGATGTGGTTGATGATATAGCTGAGGCGCTTTATCCTTACGCTGTTGACTCTATGGGCTTTGTTGACGATTCGGATGCTGTAACCATAGTTTCCGTAAAGAAAATTGATTATCAAAAGTAAAATACCAAAAAATTCTGTCGATAAAACATTGACAACGATAAATAGTTGTGTTAAAATATATCCTAATAATTAGTTTATAAAAATTTATGTTAAAATATAGGAAGTGAGGAAGTAAAAATGGCTACTTATATCAATGAACCTTCGCATACCTTCAGCGAATATCTGCTTATCCCCGGTTACACCGATGAGAGATGCATTCCCGCAAATGTTTCTCTCAAGACCCCCCTTGTAAAGTACAGAAAGGGCGAGGAGGAATGTCCTCTCAGCCTTAATATTCCTATGGTGTCTGCAATAATGCAGTCGGTTTCCGATGACACTATGGCAATAGCTCTTGCAAAAGAGGGCGGCGTATCCTTTATTTACGGCAACCAGACCATAGAGGATGAGGCCGCAATGGTAGCAAGGGTAAAGAATTATAAGGCGGGCTTTGTTGTCAGCGATTCCAACCTCACACCCGAAAATACACTTGGAGACGTTCTTGACCTTGTTGAAAAGAACGGTCACAATACTATGGCTGTTACCGATGACGGTACCGCAACAGGTAAGCTTCTCGGCATTGTTACCGGCAGAGATTACAGAGTTTCCCGCATGTCTACCGACGAAAAGGTAGCTAGCTTTATGACCCCTCTTTCAAAGCTTGTTACAGCTCCCGAGGGCACAACCCTCAAGGAAGCTAATGACATTATCTGGGACAACAAGCTTAACTCTCTTCCTATCGTTGACAAGGACGGAAATCTTAAGTACTTCGTATTCCGTAAGGACTACTCTCAGCATAAGGAAAATCCCCAGGAGCTTCTTGACGCAAACAAGAGATATGTTGTTGGCGCAGGTATAAACTCCCGCGACTATGAGCAGCGTATTCCCGCGCTTATTGACGCAGGCGCTGACGTTCTCTGTATCGACTCCTCTGAGGGCTTTACCATCTGGCAGAAAAAGACTATCGACTTTGTTCGTGAAAGATACGGTGATTCTGTAAAGATTGGTGCAGGTAACGTAGTTGACCGTGATGGCTTCCGCTTCCTTGCTGAGGCAGGTGCTGACTTTATTAAGATTGGTATCGGTGGCGGATCTATCTGCATTACCAGAGAAACAAAGGGTATCGGCCGTGGACAGGCAAGCGCTGTTATTGAGGTTGCTGCTGCTCGTGATGAGTGGTTCCGCGAGACCGGTGTTTACATTCCTATCTGCTCCGACGGCGGTATTGTTCACGACTATCATATGACCCTCGCTCTTGCTATGGGCGCAGACTTTATGATGCTTGGCAGATATTTCGCAAGATTTGACGAGTCCCCCACACCTAAGACCATGGTAAACGGCCAGTACGTTAAGGAGTACTGGGGCGAGGGTTCAAACAGAGCGCGCAACTGGCAGCGTTATGACCTTGGCGGCAAGGCAAAGCTCTCCTTTGAGGAGGGTGTTGACTCTTACGTAACATATGCAGGACCTCTTCACGATAACGTAGAGAAGTCTCTCTATAAGGTTAAGTCCACAATGTGCAACTGTGGCGCAATCACTATCGAGGAGCTGCAGGAAAAGGCAAAGATAACCCTTGTATCCGCAACATCGATTGTTGAGGGCGGATACCACGACGTTACGTTAAGGAAGTAATTTTCCGCAATCACTGCAGAGTTTTCGGTCTTGCCGTAGGTAACTACGGCTGGCGACACAAAAATCTTTGCGCTTATCGAAAAATTCCGTCCTTACCGCAAAAGTGCAATAGTCTATCGCCTAAAAATCTTTGCACTAGCGAAAATTGTAATTTTCAAAGTAGTACAGATTAAAGCGACACTTATCCGAATTTTCAACGCATAATATCAATTATTAAAGAATTTCGTGTCTTACGGGGCACGAAATTCCGTTTTAAAAAAGAAAAAAGGAAAGAACATATGAGCAAGCTTTTTATCCCCAAGGATTATGCTCCCGCCCTTGATGTATATGATACGCAAAAGGCCATATCCTTTATAAAGCAGACCTTCCAGGAAAGACTCGCTAAGGCGTTAAATCTTAAGCGTGTCTCAGCTCCTCTCTTTGTAACCGAAGCATCCGGCCTTAACGATAACCTTAACGGCACCGAGCGTCCTGTTAGCTTTGATATCCCCGATGCTAATGAGGTTGGGCAGGTTGTTCACTCTCTTGCAAAGTGGAAGCGCCAGGCACTTAAAGAATACCGCTTCTACGTTGGCAACGGTCTTTATACCGATATGAATGCAATAAGACGTGACGAGGAGCTTGACAACATTCATTCTATATACGTTGACCAGTGGGACTGGGAAAAAATAATTACCCGCGAGGAGCGCACCCTTGATTACCTTATCAAGATAGCTACCGATATCGTAAATGTTATCTGCGATACAAGTGAGCTTTTACGTGTTGATTTTCCTCAGCTTAAGGTAAAACTTAACAGAGAGCTTTTTGCGGTTACGACCTCCGAGCTTGAGGAAATGTATCCCGACCTTACCCCCAAGCAGCGCGAGGACGCTGTTGCTAAAAAGTACGGCACAGTTCTCCTTATGCAGATTGGCGGAAAGCTGAAAAACGGCAAGCCTCATGACGGCAGAGCTCCCGACTATGACGACTGGGCGCTTAATGCCGATATTCTCTTCTATAACGAGGTGCTCGAAAGGTCCTTTGAGATTTCTTCTATGGGTATTCGTGTTGATGAAGAGTCTCTCGACCGCCAGCTTACCGAGCGTGGATGCAATGACCGCCGTGAGCTGCCTTTCCACAAGGCTCTTTTAAATGGCGAGCTTCCCCTCACCGTTGGCGGCGGCATAGGTCAGTCAAGACTCTGTATGCTTATGATGGGCTCGGCTCATATCGGCGAGGTACAGTCCAGCATATGGGATAAAGCAACCATAGACGGTTGCAAAGCCGCAGGTATAAGACTTCTTTGATGTCCGAAACAGATAGAAACAATCTGCCGAACAGGAAATTGATTCGTCACAAGCATTTTGATTACAATGAAGGTGTTGTTTTCATAACGATTTGTACACAAAATAGGCGTAATTTGTTATCGCAAATTGTAGGGACCGGCGTCCCCGACGGTCCGCGAGTTGAATTGACTGAGTTTGGAATAATTGTAGATAAATACATCTTACAGTTAAATAGGTTTTACGAAAATATTTCGATCGAAAAATACGTGATTATGCCTAATCATATTCATTTGCTATTGTTTGTTAGACCTACGGACCGTCGAGGACGCCGGTCCCTACGACAGAGCGAACATATTTCACCTGTATATGATTGGGGTTTGTCAAAATCAGCAGAAAATTGTTTGCAAAATTCCGATATCTCCAAATTTATCTCCACTCTAAAGAGATTTTGTAACAAGGATTATGGAGGTAACATTTGGCAACGAGGTTCGCATGACCACGTAATTCGTAATGACAGGGATCTTGAAGAGCATATAAGGTATATTCTCGAAAATCCCATGAATTGGCATCTTGATGAGCTTTACTCTGATGAGTGATTAAATTTGAAACCCCTGACTTTACGGTCAGGGGTTATCTTATTTATTTCGCACACTTACCTCTCCCGTAAAGAGGATTTCCTCGCTGCCGTCAGGCAGGGTGATGGTGAGGGAATAGTCAGTATTTAAGGCTTTAACTGTGGCGGGGTAGCTTGTGTCGGGCTTTATGACATTAACCTCTTTGCCTATGGTGTTAAGCCTTTTTTTGTAGCCCGAGAACACATCATCTGAGATAAAATCCTTGTATGAAGAGAGCATTTTGCTTATCAAAAGAGCCACAAGTTCTTCTCTTGAGATTCTTTCTCCCGAGGCTTCTTCAATAGAGATTGCAATGTCTGAAATTTCATCAGGAAGGGGTGTTTTGTAAACATTTATTCCCAAACCGCACACCAAATAGGCAATTTTGCCCTCTGAATTCATCTCCCCTTCGACTAAAATTCCGGCAAGTTTTTTGCCGCCCACATACAGGTCGTTGACCCATTTTATCTGCGGGGCTATGCTTGTCAGCTCTTCAACACATTCCGAGAGCTTTACTGCCGCAAAGGGAGTGAATTTCGTTATATCAGCACCAACACACTCGGGGTAGAGAAGAAAGGAAATATAAATTCCCGCTTCGGCAGCCGAAAGGAAACTTCTGCCTAGCCTGCCCCTGCCTGCCGTTTGAGAATCGGCAATAAAGATTACAGGCTCTTTAGATTTCGTGTGTTCCTTTGCATAGAGCTTTGCTCTTGTGTTTGTGGAGTCGGTTTCGGGGTAATATATTATTTTTGGCGCACTTTCACCAAGCGCTGCTTGAATTTTGTTTATATCCAGCATTGTTATCTCCGTAGCAGAATTGTATTTAAAGTATAACAAAAACCAAAATGCTTGTCAATATATTTTTAATATTAGGACTTGACAAACGTGGATTTATTCTGTATAATATGAATGTTAAAAAGGTTATGACGAAGACAGTAGCTCTGTAAATGCTCTTCAGAGAGTCGGCGGATGGTGCGAGCCGATAGCGATACAGAATGTGAAAATCACTTCCGAGCCGTGCCCCGAAGCGAGCGTTTCGTGTGTAGGCGGTGACGTTTTCCGCGTTAAGGACTAATGAAGATGCGAGATTTTTTCTTGCAAATTTGGGTGGTACCGCGTTTTTCGCCCCAAACGAGGATTTTTTCTTTCGTTTGGGGCTTTTTATATTTTGTAAACAAAACTAGGAGATAGATGTATGGAAATTTACGAAAAGGTCTCAACAAACTTAAACTTTGTTGAGAGAGAAAAGGCTACCAGAAAGTTCTGGGAAGCAAACAAAATTTTTGAAAAGAGCATTGATATCCGTGAGGGAGGCGAAAACTACACATTCTATGACGGCCCCCCCACAGCAAACGGTAAGCCTCACATAGGCCACGTTCTGACAAGAGTTATTAAGGATATGGTTCCCAGATATTACACCATGAAGGGCAAACGTGTTCTTCGTAAGGCGGGCTGGGACACCCACGGTCTCCCCGTTGAGCTTGAGGTTGAGAAGAAGCTGGGCATTGACGGCAAGGACCAGATTGAGGCATACGGACTTGAGCCATTTATCGCTCATTGCAAGGAGTCTGTCTGGAACTACAAGGAGATGTGGGAGGACTTCTCGGGTACTGTTGGCTTCTGGGCTGACATGAACGACCCCTACGTAACCTATACAAACGACTTTATCGAGTCCGAGTGGTGGGCATTAAAGAAGATTTGGGACAAGGGGCTTCTTTACAAGGGCTTTAAAATCGTTCCTTATTGCCCCCGTTGCGGCACTCCTCTTTCCAGCCACGAGGTAGCTCAGGGATACAAGACTGTAAAGGAACGCTCTGCGGTTGTAAGATTTAAGTGCATCGGTGAGGATGCATACTTCCTTGCGTGGACAACCACACCTTGGACTCTTCCCTCAAACGTAGCTCTTTGTGTAAACCCCACAGACACATACTGCAAGGTAAAGGCTTGCGACGGCTACACCTACTATATGGCAAAGGCTCTTCTTGACTCCGTTCTTGGCTCTCTTGAGAGAGAAGAGGGTACACCCGCCTATGAGATACTTGAGGAAATGAAGGGTATCGACCTTGAGGGCAGAGAATACGAGGCTCTTTGGGCTTGTACTGCCGAGGCTGCAAAGAAGCAGAAGAAAAAGGCACACTTTGTTACTGCTGACAACTATGTAACAATGTCCGACGGTACAGGTATCGTTCACATAGCTCCCGCATTCGGTGAGGACGATAACAAGGTGGGCAGAAGATATGACCTTCCCTTTGTTCAGTTTGTTGACGGCAAGGGCGAGATGACTAAGGAAACTCCTTACGCAGGTCTCTTTGTTAAAAAGGCTGATGCTCCTATCCTTGTTGACCTTGATAAGGAGGGCAAGCTCTTCTCCGCACCTAAGTTTGAGCACGATTATCCTCATTGCTGGAGATGTAACACTCCCCTTATTTACTATGCTCGTGACACTTGGTTTATCGAGATGACCAAGGTGCGTGACAATCTTATAAAGAATAATAATACTGTAAACTGGATTCCAGAAAATATCGGAAAAGGTAGATTTGGCGACTGGCTTGAAAATCTTCAGGACTGGGGACTTTCCAGAAACAGATATTGGGGCACACCCCTTAACATCTGGGAGTGCGAATGCGGTCACAAGCATTCTATCGGCTCTATCGAGGAGCTTAAGTCAATGAGCGACAATTGCCCCGAGAATATCGAGCTGCATAGACCCTTTATTGACGCAGTAACCCTTAAGTGCCCCGAGTGCGGCGGCACAATGAAGAGAGTGCCCGAGGTTATTGACTGCTGGTTCGACTCAGGTTCAATGCCCTTCGCACAGTGGCACTATCCCTTTGAGAACAAGGAGCTATTCGACTCACAGTTCCCCGCAAACTTTATTTCCGAGGGTGTTGACCAGACAAGAGGCTGGTTCTATTCCCTTATGGCAATATCCACACTTATCTTCGACTGCGCTCCCTATAAGAATGTTCTTGTTCTCGGCCACGTTCTTGATAAGGACGGACAGAAGATGTCTAAGTCAAAGGGAAATGCAGTTGACCCCTTTGAGGCTCTTGAGCAGTACGGCGCAGATGCTATCCGTTGGTACTTCTACTCCAACTCCGCGCCCTGGCTTCCCAACCGCTTCTTTGGCGAGGCAGTTGTTGAGGGACAGAGAAAGTTTATGGGTACTCTCTGGAACACCTATGCGTTCTATGTTCTCTATGCAAATATAGACGGCTTTGACCCCACAAAGTATCAGCTTGATAAGTCAACCCTTTCAGTAATGGATAAGTGGGTGCTCTCAAAGCTCAACACCGCTGTTAAAAAGGTAGATAACTACCTTGAAAATTACAAGATTACCGAGGCAACAAGAGTTCTTGAGGACTTTGTTGACGGACTTTCTAACTGGTATGTACGTCGCTCGCGTGAAAGATTCTGGGTAAAGGATATGCCTACCGACAAGGTTAACGCATATATGACTCTTTACACCGCTCTTGTTACTATTGCCAAGGCGGCAGCTCCTATGATTCCCTTTATGGCTGAGGATATTTATCGCAACCTTGTTTGCTCGGTTGATAAGTCTGCTCCCGAATCTGTTCACCTTTGCGACTACCCTGTTGCAGATGACGCACTTATTGATGCGGCCCTTGAAGAGAATATGGATGAGGTTGTAGATATTGTTGTTCTCGGACGTGCCTGCCGTAACGCTGCAGCAATCAAGAATCGCCAGCCTGTTGCCAAAATGTACGTAAGTGCGGAAAAGACTCCCGATGAGAGCTTTATCTCGGTTATTGCCGAGGAGCTTAATGTTAAGGATGTTGCCTTTACCGACGACGTATCCGACTTTACAACCTATACCTTTAAGCCCCAGCTTCGTACAGTCGGTCCAAAGTACGGCAAGTACCTTGGCGGTATAAAGAACACCCTTGCTACCCTCGACGGAAACAAGGCGTATGCTGAGCTTAAGGCGAACGGAGCTATTAAGTTCGAGGTAAACGGTGACGAGATTGTTCTCGAAGAGGCCGACTTGCTTATCGACATGACAAAGAAAGATGGCTTTGAGTCGCTTTCTGACAGAGGAGTAACCGTTGTTATCGACAAGAACCTTACTCCCGAGCTTATCGAGGAGGGCAATGTTCGTGAGATAATCTCCAAGATTCAGACCATGCGTAAGGATTCGGGCTTTGAGGTTATGGATAACATCAGAATTGCATTCTCGGGCAATGAAACAATTGCCGCTATTGCAGAGCGCAACGCTGATGAAATCAAGGACGAGACCCTTGGTGTTGAGCTTTCTGTAAATGCTACTCTTGCAAATACTAAGGAGTGGAACATCAACGGAGAAAAGGTAACTATTTCTGTAGAAAGAGTTTAATTTCCCTTGTTTTGCAAACAATAATATACAAAAACAGCCCCTGACCGTAAAAAGTCAGGGGTTTGCTATGTCAAAATAACTATATATTTTGAATTAAAATTATTTACCGCGCACTTCACTTACACCTTCAAGAATTTTTGCCCTTGCCGCATCAGCTTCGGCTTTTGTGGTTGGTGCGAGACCCTCTAGTGGAT
Organism: Eubacteriales bacterium; assembly: GCA_045658565.1. GTDB lineage: Bacteria > Bacillota > Clostridia > Oscillospirales > CAG-272 > UBA1740. The sequence continues at coordinate 2,993 of JAZOVF010000036.1, read as the reverse complement.
AGGGAAGTCCAAGCTGGCGGTATTTTACTTCGCCAAGGTTGTGATAGGGTAAAACGTCAAGAGCTCTTAGATTTTTAAGCCCGCCGATAAATCTGCCGAGGGCTTTAAGATGCTCGTCATTATCGGTATAGCCTTTAACAACAACGTGGCGAATCCAGAGAGGGATCTTATTTTCCTCCAAGTATTTTGCAAAGGCAAGAATTTTTTCGTTACCGTGACTGGTAAGGGCCTTGTGATTGTCGGAGTCAATATGCTTTATGTCCAGCATTACAAGGTCTGTGTACTTCATAAGCTCATCTAATTTTTCAAGATAAACCTTATTGGTTTCGGAGTAGGTGATACCCGAGGTATCAATGCAGGTGTGAATGCCCTTTTCCTTACAGAGCTTAAAAAGCTCGGTGATAAAATCTATCTGCAAAAGCGGCTCACCGCCCGTTACCGTGATACCTCCCTTTTTGTAAAAGGCGCGGTTTTTGTTATATTCTGCGATAACCTCCTCTGCGGTTATCTCTTCTCCGCCGTGAGTTGCCCAGGTGTCGGGGTTGTGACAGTAAAGACAGCGCATAGGGCAGCCCTGCAAAAAAAGCACGTATCTTATCCCCGGCCCGTCAACCGTGCCGAAAGACTCTTTTGAATGTATATAACCTTTTATATTTTTGCTCATTATTATTCCTTAAGTGTTATTTGTTTTTATTATATCACCGAGGAAAATAATAATCAAGATTTTTTTCAAAAGTGTACAAAATTATTTTTCCGTCTCAATTTTTATCAGCTTATATTCGGGATTTCTTACAAGTATACCTTCGTCCTTAATGATCAACTCGACCTCGTCGCATAGGTTGAACAATTTTCTCATTTCCTTTGGGATAACAAGTCTGCCAAGACTATCTATTTCTTTTTTACACCTATTTCTGTATTCATAAACCCTCCTATGTGCAACAAGTAGCACGAGATATATTACATCTTACATTTCTATTATAACTTGTTTATAATATACTTGTCAATACTTTAGTACGAGGAACTTTTATGAACGAGTACGGAACGATTAAAATTAAGCTGGAAGAGCTTATAAAAGAAAAGGGAATAAGCAAGAACAAGCTGAGTCACAAGGCCGAAATGCAGAGAACTCAAATAAACAATTATTGCAAAAACAAAATTACAAGACTTGACACAGATGTTTTGGCGAGAATATGCTCGGTGCTCGATTGCAGCATAGATGACCTTTTGGAGTTTATACCCTCAAAAAAAGAAGATACAATAGAATAAACCACAGCAAAAGGCGAGTCCAAAACGGACTCGCCTTAAAAAATACCTCTATATTAAAGTTTTTGCGGAGCTTTTTTCAAAAAGCAACAATCCGCATCCTTAAATTTGGTCGTGGAATGTTCTTGAGATAACCTCGTCCTGCTGTTCCTTTGTCAGCTTAATAAAGTTAACTGCATATCCGCTGACTCTTACGGTAAGCTGAGGGTATTTCTCGGGGTGAGCCTGAGCGTCGAGAAGAGTTTCTTTTGTAAAAACGTTAACGTTCAGGTGGTGGCCGCCCTTTTCAACATAGCCGTCAAGGAGCGACACAAGATTATCTATCTGGTTTTCGGTTGCTGCCATAATGTGTTCCTTTCTTGTTCTTGCCTGTTCCGAAGAATCGGCATATTGATTTTATTCTCTGTCAAGCCCCTCGAAGAGAGTGGGAGAAGAGCAGGCTCCGCTTCCGCAGTCGAGATCTACCTCAATGTCTCCGACAAATATCTGGTCATCTTTGCCCAGAGCGCCGGGGATAATAGAGAAGGTGTTTGAAATACCGTCCTGCGCGTCACGGAAGGGAAGCTTTGCAACAGAGGCGAGAGATGCAACGGCACCGTGGGTATCACGCTTGTGCATAGGGTTGGCTCCGGGAGCGAATGCCTCACCGCGCTTACGTCCGTCGGGAGTTGCGCCTGTGTTCTTTCCGTAAACCACGTTTGAGGTAATGGTAAGAACAGAGGTTGTGGGAATACTGTCTCTGTAGGTCTGCTTCTTTCTGATATGGTTCATAAACATCTGGATAACGTCGTAGGCAAGAGAGTCAACTCTGTCATCGTCGTTTCCGTATTTGGGGAATTCGCCCTCAATCTCAAAATCAACGGCAATTCCGCGCTCGTCTCTTATAGGCTTTACCTTAGCGTACTTGATAGCTGAGAGCGAGTCTGCAACAACAGAGAGTCCTGCAATACCGGTAGCAAACCAGCGGGTAACATGCTTGTCGTGAAGAGCCATTTGTATCTTCTCATAGCAGTACTTGTCGTGCATATAGTGGATAATGTTAAGTGTGTTAACATAAACCTCAGAGAGCCACTTGAGCATTGCGTTATACTTGCTCATAACGTCGTCAAAGTCAAGATATTCGCCCTCCACCTTGCGGTACTCGGGGCCTATCTGCTCGCCTGAAATTTCGTCAACACCGCCGTTAATAGCGTAAAGCAGACACTTCGCAAGGTTTGCTCTTGCTCCGAAGAACTGCATTTCCTTACCAATCTTCATAGAGGAAACACAGCAGGCGATAGCATAGTCGTCACCGTGGGTAAAGCGCATAAGGTCATCGTTCTCATACTGAACCGAAGAGGTCTCAATAGAGATGCGGGCGCAGAAGCGCTTGAAGTTCTCGGGAAGTCTTGTGGACCAGAGAACGGTAAGGTTAGGCTCGGGAGCCGCACCGAGGTTTTCCAAGGTGTGAAGATATCTGTATGACATCTTAGTAACCATGTGACGGCCGTCAACAGACACACCACCGATAGACTCGGTAACCCACTGCGGGTCGCCGGAGAAGAGTGCGTTATATTCGGGGGTGCGCGCAAATTTTACAAGTCGAAGCTTCATTATGAAATGGTCTACCATCTCCTGAATCTCGTGCTCGGTAAATACGCCTGCTTTAAGGTCGCGTTCTGCGTAAATATCAAGGAACGTAGAGGTTCTTCCAAGCGACATCGCCGCTCCGTTCTGCTCCTTGATTGCCG
>JAZOVF010000035.1:0-2251 GCA_045658565.1 Eubacteriales bacterium | reverse complement strand
GTTGACCGTAGTTTCGGTTGCGGTGCCTGCGGTATCGTATGTATCGTAAGTGGTTACGGTGCATTTAGAGAGTGCGCCGTTATCGCCTGCAACGTCGAACGCCTTGCCCTGAGGAATAACTGCCGCGGTCTTGCCGTTTACAGTGCATCCCTCGGTGGTTACGTAGCAGTAATCGGAAATAAGAGTGGTAGCCTTAAGCTCAGCCTCGGTAAGGAAGCGCTGCTGCGCACAGGTACCGAAATTGATTACCGACTTCCAGAAGTTCTCCTGAACATCAGTGTTAGGCTTTTCGGGAATGATGTCGGCAAGCTTAGTGTAGAGATATTCAACTACGGAGTAAGACATTACTGCACTCTCATTACCATCTGCATCAATTACCTGAACATAGAAAACCTGATCAAGAGCCGTTGCTGAAACACCCTGGGTGTAGAACACGTATGCCTCATAAGAGAGACCGGTGTCTGCGGGGAGCTCTGTTTTTGACAAGGTGTATTCCTTTATAGCCTCGCCGCCGTCTGCGGGATCTTCTACATAGAGATAAAGGGTTGCGCTGCCGCCGCTTACAGTATCTGCGGGAACGGCGTACATAAGCTCAAATTTGTCGCTGTATCTTACGTTCATATTTTTTATTTCGGGTTTTGCTGTCTCTGCTGACACTGTTGTTGCAAGAAATGCACAAGCAAGAAGTGTAAGCGAGAGCGCTACAAGTAGAATTTTAGCAAGATTTTTTGTTTTCATCGTTTGTTTCCTTTCGATTTTTGTTTTTTGTTTTTAGGCTTCCCTACCGGGGAAGACATGTTTTCATTAGCGCATAGCGCCTATGCCCAGTCGTCTTTTCCAAACTCGCCATCACCGATGGATGAGGTTGATATGACGTCGTTTGATTCGATTAAAATCAACTCTACGTAGGCTTCCTCATATTTTTTCTTTTTGGTCAAACGTGGTCACTCCTTTCTTTGTTTTGGTAATGTATTTGCTATTTTTTGTTTTACTTGTTTGTCATCCTGAGCGGCAACGCTCAGGATGACAGGTTGCGGCAGCTTGCGGAAGCAATTTCGAATTTCGAATTCCGAATTTAATCTGCTATTTACGCCCAGTCGTCCTTGCCGAAGCTGCCATCTCCTATTGGTTCATTGTCCTTAGTAACAGGCTCTGTGCCTCCCTCGTCAGGAGTGAGATTTACATGCCAGAACTTGGTGTTATCAAGGTATAGCTTAGCATCGGTATCAGCAGCGGCTGTAAATCTTATTCTTTCAAGCTTTAGGGAGTCATAGTGAGAGGATGAGCTATAAGGAGTTAGTCCGACAACCGTGGGTGATATAGAATTTCCAATGTAAATCTTAAGCAAAATGTCACGTTCACCGTCACCGTCGTAATCGAGATTGGGATTCATATACTCTATTTTAAGGTGAATCCACTCACCGCTGTTACCTATTTCTGTTTCGGAAATTCCTTTTGCTGAGAGGGTGACCTTTCCGTTCTTATTTGCGGTAAGGTTGAGAGCAAATGGCTGCTTTCCTTTAGAGTTAAGCGGTTCGAGAATAAAGGTTGCGGTATCGGAAGTAGGCGAAATCATAATATCGGTCTCAAAGCACAAGGCATTTGCATTTTCAAGAGATTCGGTTACCAAGATATCAAGCTTATCTGACGCATTCTTTGCCGATACAAGCTCCAACACCTTGCTTACCTGCCCTGCAACAGTCATATCAACGACCGAGAGGGTTGAGCCCTTGCCAAGTGATTTTTCCACCTTTTTATTTATCACTCCGGGCTCAAAGGTAAGTGTGTGAGTATCGGGAGGAATGGGGGGAGTGTAACTCATATTGCAATCCCCGAGGATCGTGTTATCAAAGTAAACGATTCCTGCTCTGCCGGAGGAGTTTCTCACGCGGATTTTCAATACATCACTTGCGGGAACGATCTTGTCTACGTTACTCGGAGTGTTACTCTCGCTTATCAGCTTGCCGTCTACGTAGACTCTTATTACAACGTCATTTTTGCCGTCGTAGTTGAAGTCGTGGGGAGCATCGCGGTATTCGATGCGGAGCTTAAACCACTCGCCCTCCTTCACGTCGGACTCTATGCCGAAAATGTTGAGGGGTTTATCTGCGTCTGTACCGGTGATAGACTTTGAAAACGCCGTACCGGAACTACTCTGGATCTCAAACATCAGATACAGGGCGGTTGTGGTGGATTTCAGCATTATATCGGTCTCGAAGAATATAGCGTTTGAGTCTGCCTTCGTGTCGGA
>JAZOVF010000034.1:0-17732 GCA_045658565.1 Eubacteriales bacterium | reverse complement strand
TATCTCACATAGCGAGTCGGAGCGTTGCCGGTGCTTTATTTAAGTCGCAGCGTTATGTCGCTATGGCGGAAAAACCAAAAGGAGGAACATTAAAATGTTCGAAATCACAATCAAGCAGTTGCTTGAAGCAGGCGTTCACTTCCGTCATCCTACCAAGAAGTGGAACCCGAAGATGGCTGAGTACATCTTCACCCAGAGAAACGGTATTCACATTGTTGACCTTCAGAAGACCGTTAAGAAGTTTGAGGAAGCTTACAACTACGTTTCCGAGATGGCACAGGAGGGTGGCACAATCCTCTTCATCGGTACTAAGAAGCAGGCTGCCGACACCGTTAAGGAAGAGGCACAGAGATGCGGAATGTACTATGTAAACGCTCGTTGGCCCGGCGGTATGCTTACCAACTTCGGCACTATCCGTAAGTCTATCAGACGTCTTAAGGAGCTTGAGAAGATGCAGGCAGACGGCACCTTCGACCTTCTTCCTAAGAAGGAAGTTGCTAAGAAGCTTAAGGAGATCGACGACCTTGAGAAGTCCTACGGCGGTATCAAGGATATGGAGAGACTTCCCTCTTGCGTATTCATCGTTGACACCCGCAAGGAGCGTAACGCTGTTCTTGAGGCAAAGAAGCTCGGTATTCCCGTTGTTGCTATCGTTGACACCAACTGTGACCCCGACGATGCAGATTGCATAATCCCCGGTAACGATGATGCTATCCGCGCTATCAAGCTTATCGCAGGCGCTCTTGCAAACGCTGTTATCGAAGCTCGCGGTGGCGTTCAGGAAGAGGTTGCTGAGGATGTAGCAGAAGATGCTGCTGAGGAAGTAGCAGAAGAGGCAGCTGAGTAATTTTTACTCGCCTCACCCAATATTCAAAATTAAAGGAGAATAAAACCATGGCATTTACAGCTAAAGACGTAGCCGAGCTTAGAAAGCAGACAGGCTGCGGTATGATGGATTGCAAAAAGGCTCTTACAGAGACAAACGGCGACTTTGAGGCTGCAGTGAAGTACCTTCGCGAGAAGGGTATGGGAGCAGTTGCTAAGAAGGCTGACCGTATTGCAGCAGAGGGTCTCGTTGATGTAATGACCATCGGAGATACTACCGCTATCGTTGAGGTAAACTCCGAGACCGACTTCGTTGCTAAGAACGCAACCTTCAAGGAGTTCGTTCAAGACATCCTTAAGTCTATAATCGCAAACAAGCCCGCTGACGTTGATGCTCTTCTTGCATCTAAGTTTGCAGCAGGCGAGGGCACAGTTGCTGATGCTCTTGCAGAAAACACCTATAAGATCGGTGAGAAACTTTCTATCCGCCGTTTCGTAATTGTTGAGGGTGTTGTTTCCACTTACATTCACGGTATGGGTGCAACAGGCGTTATCGTTTCCTTCGATACCGATGTTGCTGACAAGGCAGAGTTCGCAGAATGTGCAAAGAACGTTGCGCTTCAGACCGCTGCTATGGAGGTTAAGTACCTTGATAAGGAGTCTGTTCCTGCAGAGGTTCTTGCTGAGGAGGAGGCTATCCTCATTAAGCAGATGAAGGAAGACCCCAAGATGGCAAACAAGCCTGACAACATCCTTGCTAACATCGTTAAGGGCAGACTTGGTAAGTTCTATGAGAACAACTGCCTTCTTGAGCAGGCTTACGTTAAGGACGACTCTATGAGCGTTTCCAAGTACGTAGCTTCTGTTGCTAAGGAGCTTGGCGGTAACATCAAGGTTACAGGATATGTTCGTTTCGACAAGGGCGAAGGCATCCAGAAGAGAGAAGAAGACTTCGGCGCAGAGATCGCTAAGATGATGAAGGGCTAATATCCCCGAAATAGAAAACACCGCTTCGTAAGAGGCGGTGTTTTTTCAATCTTATTTAAATAGGATTAGTAGTTAAGGTGTATGTGCAAAAACAAAAATGCGCCCCGACAAGAGCGCATTTAAAGCCAAAATTGAAATTATCTCATAACGAACCAAAGAAGTATGTAACCCAAAATAAGCAGAGGAGAGCAAAGCATAAGAATAAGCAATCCTGTGGTTATTTTATCTACAACAATCTTGCCCTTGGGGCTGGTGAGCTTGGCTCTAATTTTTTCAAAAATGTTAGACATAATGAAACTCCGTTCTGCCTTGTCGGCATATAGAAAAACTTTTTACGCATATTATTTTACCATATAATTTTAGTTAAGTCAAGAGAATTTAAGTAAAAGTTGAAAATATGATTGAATTATCTTTATAAATGTGATAAAATAAATTCAAAAACAGCTTACGGAGGCGTTTTTCTTGAAACAGCCAAACATAGAGATAGAGAAAAAATACATAATTTCCATTCCCGATGAATCTATTCTTTCGGATATGGAAGAATATACAAGGAGCGAGATAGTACAGATATATCTCGAATCTCCCGCAGGGATTACCCATAGGATAAGAAGTCGGGAAAGGTCGGGAAATGTTACATACACAGAGACTAAAAAGATAAGAATAGATAAAATGTCGTCCTATGAGGATGAGCGCGAAATTTCCGAAGAAGAATTTTTGACCCTTACAGAAAAAAGCGATAAAACAGCCTCTCCTATTCATAAGCTGCGTTATACCTTTGTTTATCTCGGTCAGCTTTTTGAAATTGACGTTTATCCCCAGTGGAAAAGCACCGCAATTCTCGAAACAGAGTTGCCGACACGTGAAACTGCGGTGGAATTTCCTGATTTTATTAAAATTTTGAAGGATGTTACCGGTGACAAGCGCTATTCTAACGCGGCAATGTCACGCACTTTTCCTGCTGAAGAAAAAATAAAGCTCTCCGAGTAAAGGAGAGCTTTTGCCTTTATTTATGATATTTTTTTCCCGCAAGTATGGTGAATGAGCGATAAAGAGCCTCGTATAGAATAACTCGCATAAGCTGGTGGGGAAAGGTCATTTTTGAAACCGAGAGTCTTAGCTTACATTCTCTTTTCACTTTTTCAGAAAGACCGTGAGAGGAGCCGATAATAAGAGCAATTTTTCCGCTCTCGTCGTTATATTTACCGATAAGAGAGGCGAGGGCAGGGGAGTCATACTGTACTCCCTCAACACAAAGGGCAATTTTTGCAGCACCTTTAGGAATAGAGGCAATTATTTTTTCTCCCTCGGTATCAAGAGCAGATGCTATTTCGGTTTTGTCGTCCTCGTTTGATATACGCTCTTCTTTAATATTTATTTCTTCAACTCTTGTATACTGGGAAAGCCTTTTTTTGTATTCGGAAACCGCATCCTTGAGATAATCCTCTTTAAGCGTTCCAACGGTTATTATAGTTAACTGGGTCATTTATTTAACCCTCGCAAGCTTTGAAATTCCCGATTCCAGCGCGGATAAAAGCTCGTCTACATCCTCTTCGGTGTTCCTTGCAGAAAGGCTTATTCTGATAGAATAGTCGGCCTCCTCGGCAGTCCTGCCGTATGCCACAAGAGCAGAGGAGACGTGCCCCGAGTTTGAAGAGCAGGCAGAGCCGCTTGATACATAAATTCCGAGAGACGAAAGATAGTGAAGCATTGTTTCACTCTTTATCTTCGGCAGGGTGATGTTAAGAATATGCGGAGCGTGAGAGGTTGGCTCGGTTATAGAAATTCCCGAAAGTGTGTCTCTTTCCTTTATACCGCAGATAAGGCGGTTGCGTAACTCATCCATTTTTGAAAATCTAGCATTAACGGTAGCTGCGCCCACCTCTGCCGCCATGCCAAAGGCTGCAATTCCCGGTACATTTTCTGTTCCCGAGCGATAACCGCCCTCCTGACCGCCGCCGAGGATTATTGGAGAAAGCCCCTTGATTTTCTTAACATTTTCGTCTATGAGAAGTGCTCCAACTCCCTTAGGTCCCTCTATTTTGTGCGAGGAAAGGGTAATCATATCAGCTCCCAGCATAGCCTTGGTAAACGGCAGCTTCATATAGCTTTGAGTCGCGTCAACATGAATGAGTGCATCCCTGCACGCTGTACGCACAAGCCTTGAAACCGCTCCAATGTCGTACAGAGCGCCTGTTTCGTTGTTTACCATCATCATGGTAACAAGTATAGTGTCGGGGGTCAGCTCTGCTTTTAGCCTGTCCATATCAAGAATTCCGCATTTTGTCGGAATTTTTACTATCTTAAAGCCCTCTTTTTCCAGCTTTTCAAGAGGCTCATTTACAGATGCGTGCTCACCGTCGCTTGTAATTATTTTAGCCCCTCTTTTGTAGCGCTCTTTTGAGTAGACTCTTCCGAGAATGGCGAGATTGTTCGCCTCGCTTCCCGATGCACAAAATATAACATCGGCTCCCCTGGCATTAAGGCTTTTACATATCTGCCCTCTGGCGGCAGTAAGTAACTTCTCTGCCTCAAATCCAAGACCATGCAGTGAAGAGGGATTGCCGTATGTAAGACGGGAGGTCTTAACGTAGGTGTCAAGAGCCTCCTCGCATATTTTTGTAGTTGCACTGTTGTCAAGATAGATTTCTTTCATCAGAACCTTATCCTTTGAAGAATGTTTTGTATTTCGCCAAAGTTCTTCGCATATTCCTCTTCGGTTGCGGTGTAGGTAAATACATAGCCGGCAGCACCTATACTTGTGTCAAACACTCCCGACTTAATACCGAGCACTTGATATACGTGATATTTATTTCCTGAGACCTCGTATGTATATTCATACGCAATAAGTCGGTTGTCATCAAGGTTTCCAAATATGAGATTTTCATCATACTCGGGCATTGCCGTCATTATCTCGTTCCAACTGTCAAACATTTTGCTCTCGGGGTCATAATCTGTTTTTAACGAAATTTTAATATCGGTTACGTTTTCGGCAAACTTTTTAAGCTCGGACTTTCTGTTTTTTAAGTAGTCAAGCACCGATACGTTTGTGTCGGTAGCCTCGGAGATAAATAGGTTTGCTCCCTCGGAGATTTTAGCGCTAACGTAAGCGTCAGAGGAGATTACTGTGTAATCACGTGGCAGATAAAGCTCAAAGCCTGCTATATCCTTGTCGGATGCGAGCTTGTAGCCATCAGAGCTTGTGGTATCGTCATCCGTCGAAGCTGAGCCGCTCTTTTCGGTAAATTTAAAGCTCTCGGCAGAAAGCCTAACCGCCTCAATATATCTTTGGTAGTAGGAATCCTCGCTTGTAGGGTCGCCCTCTGCAGTATAGGTTAAAATATAAAATCCGTCGCCGTGCTTTGCAAATATCTGCATGCAAGCATAGTCGGTTTCGTTATATTTAAAAGTATATACTACCGAATAGTTTTCTCCGTCAGAGTTTCCAAGTCTGACAGTCGGCTCTTCCTTAATGCTTATTTCATAAGCAAAAAACGGCTTCTCTGCTTCAAAATAATTTTTAAGACCGACTGTGGGCATATCAGCCTCGGTAAAGCTGAGCGAGGCCTTAACCGCACCGCCTACCGCAACATAAGAAACAGCGATATCACCGTCATTAGCTATAATCCACTCCTCAGGACCAAAGAATTGATATCCTTCAACCTCGGATATTTTTACCACCTGAAGCCCGTCGGGTGCCTCTGTCTCGTCATTTTTGCAAGAACCGAAGCAGAGCATTGCTGATAAAGATAATATTAAAATTGCGATAAACTTCCTCATTTTTGTAAACTCCTATTTGCATTTTAGGCAATTTAATGCCTTTTTATATAATCTAAAATTATTTCCTTAAATCTGTTTCCGCGCTCCTCGAAGCTCCTGAAGCAGTCATAGCTTGTGGAAGCGGGAGAAAGAAGTACACAGTCGCCATTCTCTGCAACCGAGGCGGCATACAATACCGCATCCTCAAAATCCTCGACAATTACACACTCGGTGCTGCCGCGAATATCTTTTTTTATTTCCTCTCGGTTTTCGCCTGTGATAACGGCAAGCCTTGCGTGCTTTGAAAGAGGTTTTCGCAACATCTCATAGTCGCACCCTTTGCTTTTTCCACCGAGAATTACTATTACATTGTTATTAAGAGAGCTTAAGGATTCAGAGCATCTTGCAGGGGATGTGTCGATGGATGAATTTATGAATTTTATGCCTCTGTGTACAGCTATTTCTTCAAGACGGTGTGGCAGACCTCCAAACTCCGAGGCAACCTTTTTCGCTTGATTAAAAGACACATATCCGTCAGTCAGCGCAAGGGCTGACAGTAGGTTTTTTATATTATGGGACTCCCGTCTTTTAAGTAACGAAACAGGAAAAAGCTCTTCGCCGTTGCGCTTTATAAATCCGGACTCGACAGTGTAAAAAACAGAAGCGTTTATATCTTGTTTAATCTCTTTATAACTTTTTTCAAAGGAAGTAACAGCGAAGATTTTCTTGCCCCTGCTGTATTCGAGGAGAAGTCTGTCGTCTGCGGAAATTACAATTTCCTCTGCGGAATCAAGGAGCGATAGCTTTGCTTCTATGTATTCCTCGTAGTCCTTGTGCCAGTTCAGGTGATTTGGTGTAATGTTTGTTATAACAGCGCGCTTGGATTTTGGAGCAGCATACCTCAGACTGAAGCTTGAAACCTCGGTAACTGCGTATTTTCCGCACTTGCCCTGTAAAAATTTTACAAAGGGAGTACCGACATTTCCTATCGGTGTAACCCTTGACCTGCCCTCGGACAAAAGCGAAGCGGCAAGAGTTGCGGTTGTGCTTTTTCCGTCCGAGCCTGTGACAGAAAAAACAGGCTTACTATTCAATTTTATAAAAAGCTCAAAATCCGAGGATGGCAAAACTCCCGCTTTCCATATTTTAGATAGCTCCTCTCGCTCTCGTCTGACCGACGGGGAGAGAAAAAGAATATCCTCTTCGGGATTTTCAAAAGCCCTGCTGCCCTCAAGAATTTTCTCGGGTCTTATGCCTCGGGGAATGGCTTCACGACTTATTGGAGTCTCCGAGCGTAAAATAATCTTTGTTTCCTTGGGCAAAAGCGAGAGTATTGCCAAATTTGATTTTCCAAGTCCTAAAAAGCCTACACGTTTGGTATTTTTCAAAAAATCGGCAACAGCGGGATTGCTCATCAAAAGTACCTTTTATTATAGTATATTTTTCTGCCCTCGTCAATAAGAGGAGGACAAAATTTACAAAAATAAAACAAAAGCCACTCCCATAATATGAGAGTGACAAAAAAATGCCAGTAAAATAGAAAAAGACCTCCGAAAAAAGGAAGTCTTTTTATGACCAAACTTGTAAGCCGGGTTCTGTACACTTAGCCAACAACAACCTAAATTGAATGTGTCTTAGAAGGCATGTTTTGTGTAGTGCTTCGTTAAAAATCATCAAAATATCCGCATATTTTTTCAAATTTTAAACTCGCTCTACTCAAAATCTGCTCTTTTAAGATTCATAGAACTCAAAGCACGAATAAATCTGATAGATTTTTTTGCAAATGAGTGGAGTCAAGTGTGGACTTTACAAACGAGTTTGCATGAAAAGCTACTGATTTATTCGACTTTGAGCATATTTAATTCAGGTTGTTATTGGCTAAATGCAGCTGTCATCTATCTTCACTGCGAATTGCTCCGCAGTTCAAGCAAATGCTCTGCCACCAGCGGTATCGGGGCGGGCAGCCCCTCTGAAACCAGAAACCAAAGGTGTTGCATCGGATAGGGTTTACAGCAAACCTATGTTGCCATAGGAGTGGGTGAGCTCTTACCTCGCCTTTCCATCCTTACCCGAGATGCTTTTGACGGCACAGAACACACAAACTATCGTTAGTGTTAATCGCTTTTTCCCACCTTGACATAGGTAACTATGCCTGGCGGTGCGAAGAAAACGATTTCTGCACTCGTCAAAAACACCTCGGGCGGTTTATTTCTGTTGCACTTTCCCGGGAGTCGCCTCCGGCGGACGTTATCCGTTATCCTGCCCTGTGATGCCCGGACTTTCCTCGCTATAATAGCTTTCGCCAACATATAGCGCGACAGCCCCGCTTGGTCAAATAAATATTATAATAGATTTTTTTGCTTTTGTCAAGCCCTGGACTCCGAGCAGGTAAAGTAGATTATCTGCCTTTCCTTGCTGATTTCCTTTATAATCTCAAGGGCTTTTTTGCATTTCTCGTCGTCCAGCGATATAAATGGGTCGTCAAGAATGACAAAAGGAGCTTCGTTTCCATATAGTGAATCTATGAGCGCAAACCTCACCGCAATGCCGTAAAGGTCGCGGGTGCCTCTGCTGTATGCTTCGGTAGAAAGTGTTTTTGCGCCCTCGGTCTTTGAAACGGTAAAGCTTGTATCCATTTCAAAGCTGCCCACCTCACCGCTGATAAGCGAAGAGTATTTTTCAAATCCCGACTTTGTTTTGCCAAGATACCTGGAAGTCATATTTTCCTTTGCCGCTTCGAGATACTTTTTTGTAAGCATAACTGTTTCAAGGTTATCCTTGTACTTTTTGTATCTTTCCTCAAGCTCGCCTTTTTGTGAAAGAAGCTCCTCGCGCATTTCTGCATGCTCGGTGTCTATACAATATTGCTTTTCAAGCAAGGCTTTTTCGCGTTCTAGTTGGGTTAAAGACTCCGTAAGCTCAGCATAAGCCAGGTTCAGCTCCTCGGCTGTGCGAACTCCCTCGGCTGTGGGAATATCCGAGAGCTTTTGGCTTGATGTTAGCGAGGCTATGGCGGTTCGTTTTGACACAATTTCCGCAGACAAATTAGCGTATTCGTTAAGAGCCAATCGCAATTCCGTTACAGGGTCATCGGTCTTGCACCTGAAGCGGGAGATAAATGCCGCAAGCTCGCTTTTTTTGCGTGTTAGCTCTTCTTTGTCGGCTGAGCGCTTATCAGCCTTGTATTTTTCGACGGCCAAAAGTTCCTTATATCTTTCGTGCTTTCTTAAAATCTCTGCCGCACCGGCTATCGGGTCGCCGTTTTCACCAAACAGGGAAGCAAAGGCAAACAGCTCTTCTCTGTCCCTTAAAGCGAGAGAAACGTCAGTATCCTCGGTATCAAGAAGCTTGGAAATTTCTTCAAGAATTTCGACAGGGCGGCGGTTATTCAGTTCGGGGGCATCCGAGAGGGAGGAAATAAAACCTATAACCTTGTTGTCCCTTTCCTTGCTTTTTTTCATATGGATAAGCGGAGCACAAATTGCGGCTCCAACACCGATAACAGATACAAGGAATAAAATGGGACTTACAGCTATGCCCAAAGCTACTCCCACTAACATAAGAATTATGCCAAAAGCCATTGGCAAGACAGGAATCATTATCTCGGTGCTGAGCTGCTTTCTTGCGGCTTCAACCTCGGCTTTCGCAGGTGTGCGCTTTGAGAAAAGAATGCTTTTACGCAAATGGGTGTCGGATTTTGGATAATCTCCGTGCTTAAGCCTTTCAAGAGCCTTGGCTGCGCTTGCGATTGTCTCAGGCTTAGCCCCTGTTTCAAAATAATTGCGTAGGGAGGCAAATTCACCGCCATCGTCATTTTCTGCGCTGAGAGAGAGACGCTTTATTTCCGCCTCGGTCATTTTTGCATTGTCTATTTCTGCTTCTGTGGGAATAACTCCGCCAAAAAATTCTATCAGCTCGTCGCGCTCGGCTTCACTTTCGGCAAGACGGGCTTTCATTTCGGAAAGAGCCTTGCGGTAGCTTTCGGCACTGCCAAGCCTTGCGAGAGTCTCTCTCTCTTTTGCTATTTTTCGCTCCTCCTCCCGAAGAAGCTCTTCCTTTTTTGAAAGGGATAAGAGGTTCTTTTCGGCTTGTTTTATTCTTTCCTCGGAGGCATAAACCTGAGTTAAAAGCTCCTCGTTTTGGGACAAACGGCTTTTTATGTCGGAAATTTCTCCGCTGCCGCCCTTTTTCATATAGAACTTTCTCTGTTCCTCAAGGAGCTTTAGGGCTTCTGTCATGCTGGTTATATCTCCGTCACACCCAACAAGCTCAGAGAGCTTTGCGGAAATTGAGCGGTTGTCATTTTTTCGGGAGATTATACGCTCCGATAAAAACAGCGTTCTCATAAATCCGTCGGCATCTATTCCTAAAATTTCTTCACCCAGCTTTTCTGAAAAATCGCTGCATTCTCTGCCAAGGGTGGTGTCATAAAGAACAAATGTATCCTCTGCCGCCTTTTGGGCAAAGTGCCTTTCCACACGGTAAACCTTGTCTTTTGCCGAGAAGGTAAGCGAGCCGCCGCACAGGGCGCCCGACCAGGGTAGATATTTTTTGCGTTCATTTTCGTCAAGGCTTTGCTTTTTTGTATCGTCCATGCCGTAAAGCATACACTTTATAAAGACTGAAAGGGTGGTTTTTCCGTATCCGTTTTCTGCGAGGATAAGGTTAAATCCGTCGGTAAAATCAAAGTGCTTTGCGCTGATTTTGCCAAAGTTTTCTATATAGCACCGGGTAAGCTTCATTTATATCCTCCTCAGTTTTCAAATATGTTTTCGCCCATAAGGGCATACAGCCCACAGGCTATGATTTTTGCTTTTTTGTCCTCGTCAAGAGTCTCGTCAGAGCTGACGGTTCTTATAAATTCGCCCTTAAATGACTTATCGTATTTGTAGCTTTCGGGGTCAATTTTTATTTTTGACGAGTCCTTTACTTCAAAATGATAAAATCTGTCTGAAAACTTACGCTCCAGTGCTTCGGTATCCCGCCATAACTCGGGAGAATATTCTCCCGAAAGCTCAAGCCTTACAAGGTCCCGCGAGGGAATATCTCTTAAAAGTCTGTCAGCGGCTTCCGCTATTTCCGAGGGGGAAATCATTCCGTTAAGAGGCAGCTTTATAATTCTTAATCTTCTTTTTGCAAAGGGAACAAAGCGATGCTCCATGGTATCTGTGTCTAGAATAACATATCCGCAATCAAAAGCCTCGTCAAAGCCTCGCCCCTCGGGAGTGCCCGAGTATACCGCCACACCCCTGGAGTCAATTCTTTCGGCCGAGTGGCTGTGGTAGTGGCCGAGAGCCATATAATCTATGTTTTTTTCTGCCGCATCAAGTTTTCCGATAGTCTCGGCAGACGAGCGGTCCCGAAGCTCTCCGTGAAGAACTACAACATTCTTTGTGTCTTTAGGTAAATTGAGGCTTGAAAACATTTCCCTGTCGCATAGGCTGCGTCCTGCGACAGTCAGTCCCGGGGCTTGAAAATAGCTCCAATCCTCCCCAAACAAACAAAGATTTTTCGGAAGAACTGTATCCTCGGCAAGAGCATCGCCCTCGTGATTTCCCTTGAGATAAAAGAATGTAATATCCCTTGCTGCCGAAATTGTGTCAAGAACTATGCTTTTTGCTTTTCGGCTTACTCTTTCCGAGTCAAAAAGGTCGCCTGCAATTATAACGGCAGCGCATCCGTTTTTTCTTGCCTCGGACACAAGGTCAGAGAAGTTTGAAATAAGCTCTCTGCGCCTCTCCCTTATTTTAGAAGAAGGGAGTCTTGCGGTCATAGGTGAATCTATATGTATATCAGAGGTGTGTAGTATTTTCATAAATTTTCTCCCGTATTTTCGTCTTTTTCGTGTATTCGGTACTCGCTGGGTGGAACTCCGAAGCGCTTCGAGAATACCTTCGAGAAGTATGACTGGTCAGAAAAACCGCACTCATAGGCTACGTCGCTTATGCTTTTTGTACCGCTAAATAAAAGAATTTTCGCACGCTCGAGACGGACATCGGTTATATAAGCATTTACAGTCACTCCGTAAGTGCGCTTGAATGAGGTGAGCAGGGTTGACTTTGAGCAATCCAGGAATGAACATATTTCTGCAATACCGATTTTTTTCTCAATGTTTTCGCTGATATATTTTTTTGCTCGCTCTGCAATAGAGGATTTTTGTACCGATACTGCGTTTGAAAGTGTGAGATATTCGGCACAGATGGTCATAATCTTTACATAAGAGCTGACCATTTCAGCATCAACAACGGGAATATCCTTGATAAACATCTCACTTGCGTTATCGGGATAGTTTAAGACCCGGAGTGCCTTTGCGGTTGTTTTTTTGTCGTTTTCACTTGTGGCAACCTGTCCCATCATAAGAAATCCTGAGAGGGCACCGAAGTTGTATAACGGACTGACAGCCTCGGTGAGACCGTGGCGGCACCTGTAGATGTATGTTTCGCTGCTTTTTTGAGCCGTAAGACAGGCAGCTCTGTCACACTCAACACACTTTCGGTGCTCGCTCTCATCTCGGTTCACGCTTTCGCAAAAAGCATTCATAAATTCAGGATAGGCGGCAATTTCGTTATAGTCTGCATCGTGAAGCGATACCCTAAAGCCGCTTATCCTGTTTAATTCTTCAAGTACGGTTATGATTTCCTGTTTATTCATCTATTTCACCATTCATTTGTAAAAAAGAATTGTATATATTACGCTATTCTACAAAATATTATACTATTTTACCTTGCATTTGTCAACCGGATAATGTATAATAAATATAATATTGTGCCAAAGCGATACTTAAAATTTTGTATTGCCGCCCGAGGGCGGCAGAATGGAGATTAACATGGCAGAACAGATTCAGAAAGTACTTAGCAATTTCGGTATAGCAGGAGACTTTGTTTCCGCAGAGCCTTACGGCAGCGGCCACATCAATAGCACAAAGTATGTGGTTTATAATGAGAATGGCAAAAAGATGGAGTACATTCTTCAGCGAATTAACAAGAATGTATTTAAGAATCCCGCTAAGCTAATGGAGAATTATACCGCTGTTACCGAATTCCTCCGTAAAATAATTATCGAAAACGGCGGCGACCCTGACCGTGAGACCATCAACGTGGTTAAAACAAAGGAGGGTGCTAACTTTGCTATTGATGAAGACGGCGAATACTGGCGTCTTATTCTCTTTGTAACCGACAGCTTAAGCTTTGATAAGGTAGAGCGCCCTGAGCAGTTCTATGAAAGCGCTGTTGCATTCGGTAACTTCCAGTATCTTCTCAGACAGTACCCCGCAGAAACTCTTTACGAAACAATAGTTAACTTCCACAATACTCCCGTAAGATTTGCTAATCTTATGGCGGCGGTTAAGGCGGACAAGTGTTCAAGACTTGCCGAGGTAAAGGCTGAGGTTGATTTCTGCACCGCCAGAGAAGAGTTTGCAGGCACTCTTGAGCGCGCAAGAGAGGCGGGCGAGCTTCCTCTCAGAGTTACTCACAATGATACAAAGCTCAATAATATTCTCTTTGATAGAGAAACAGGTAAGCCTGTTTGCGTTATCGACCTTGACACCATTATGCCCGGCTATTCTGTAAACGACTTTGGTGATTCTATCAGATTCGGTGCAACAACAGCTCTTGAGGATGAGGCAGACCTTACTAAGGTTAGCTTTGACATTTCTCTTTATGAGCTTTATGTTAAGGGCTTTATCGAGGGCGCAAAGGGCGGTCTTACAGAAAAGGAGCTGGAGCTTCTTCCCATAGGTGCTATTATGATGACCTTTGAGTGCGGTATGAGATTCCTTACCGACTACCTTGAGGGTGACACCTATTTCAGAACCTCCCGTCCCGGACACAACCTGGATAGAGCGAGAAATCAGTTTAAGCTGGTTTCGGATATGGAAAAGTGCCTTCCCGAAATGAATGCAATCGTTAAGAAGTACATGTAAAAGCAAGGTTTTAAAATGTATTTTGTTTCGGCTGCTAGAGTAATATCTCTTAAAGCAACTTAAAAAATCATAAAAGGGTTGGCAAACCCTGCAATATGACAATAATTATTTACAAAAAGGAAAGAAAGTGATGGAAAACAAACATCAAACAAGAGCAAGGCTCGGCTCACGTCTTGGATTTATTCTGCTTAGTGCAGGATGCGCCATAGGTGTTGGAAACGTGTGGAAGTTCCCTTGGATGGTAGGACAGAATGGTGGAGGAATATTTGTTCTGATTTACCTTGTGTTCCTTGTTATTCTCGGACTTCCGATAATGACTATGGAGTTCTCTGTTGGACGTGCTAGCCAGAAAAGTCCTATATGCCAGTATGACCCTCTTCCCGGCCACAAGGCATTTAAGGCACATGGATATGCTTCGTTTATCGGTCTTTATGTATTGATGATGTTCTATACCGTTGTTTCGGGTTGGATACTTTATTATTTCTTTAATACCGCAAACGGAACCTTTGAAGCTATGGGGGATAAGGTCTCCGGCTCGCTTGACCAATTGTTTGCCGACCCGCTCTCAATGACAGTCTGCATGGTTATCGTTGTGGTGGCAGGCTTCCTTGTAAATTCATTCGGAGTTCAAAAGGGCCTTGAGCGTGTTACAAAGGTTATGATGATAGCTCTGTTTGTTCTTATGATAGGTATAGCAATTTACTGCTGTACACTTGAGAATGCGGCAGAGGGCCTTGCGTTCTACCTTGTTCCCGATATGGACAAGTTTGTCGAAGCAGGAGTAATCAATGTTATTTCGGGAGCTATGCTTCAGGCATTGTTCACTCTTTCTCTCGGTATGGGTTCTATGGCAATATTCGGAAGCTACATCGGCAAGGACCGCTCGCTTCTCGGAGAGTCTGTAAATGTTGCGGTGCTCGATACAACTGTTGCGGTTATCTCCGGACTTATAATATTCCCCGCATGCTTTACCTACAATGGCGGACAGACAACCGCAGGCCCAGCTCTTATTTTCTCAATACTTCCCTCTATCTTTAATAATATGCCCTTCGGCAGGGTTATCGGAAGTCTCTTCTTTGTATTCCTTACCTTTGCGGCATTCTCTACCGTTCTCGCGGTATTCGAGGGAATAATCGCCTGTACAACAGATAAGTTCGGCTGGTCAAGAAGAAAGGCCTGCCTTATAAATGGCGCACTTATTCTTGTTCTCTCGCTTCCCTGTATCTTCGGCTTCAATCTTTGGGCAGATTTTGCACCTTTAGGAAAGGGCATTCTCGACTGGGAGGATTTTATTGTAAGCAACCTTGTTCTTCCTCTCGGCTCAATTGTTTATATCATCTTCTGTACTAACAAAAAATTCGGCTGGGGCTTTGAGAACTTTACAAACGAGGCAAACCAGGGCAAGGGACTTAAGGTAAAGAAATGGATGTACGGATATATGAAGTACGTGCTTCCTGTAATTATGTTCGTTGTATTCGTTTTCGGACTCCTTTCATTCTTTGGAGTGACATTGTAAAAAAGTATTTTAATTTTAACGAGGTTAATTATGATTGCAATTAAAAACGCACAAATTGTCCTTGAAAACGGAATAGAGCAGGGAAAGGCTCTCCTTTTTGAGAAAAAAATTGTCGGACTTGTTAACGAAAATGAAATTCCTACGGATGCAGAGATTATCGATGCCAAGGGCGGTTACGTAACCCCCGGATTTATCGACCTCCATATCCACGGCTATCTTACAAAGGATGTGTGTGACGTCAGCGAGGAGAGTATGAGAATAATCTCCAAGGGTATTGTTGCAAACGGTGTAACAGGATATTTGCCCACAACAATGACCGTTGATATGAAGGTTATACAGGGTGCTATCGATACCTGCCGCGCTCTTATGAAAGAGGAGGACTTCGACGGCTCAACAATTCTCGGTGTTCACGCTGAGGGACCCTTTATCTCCGAGGCTAAAAAGGGCGCGCAGGATGCAAAGTATATCCTTAAGCCCGATGCCGAGTTTGTAAAGAAGAATGCCGACGTTATAAGAATTATCACCCTCGCACCCGAGGAGGATACCGAAAACTTTGACGCCATTCGTGAAATAGCAGATAAGACAAATGTTGTTGTTTCTATGGGACATACCTCTGCAGATTACGAAACCGCAATGGCGTCCACAAAGGCGGGTGTAAAGCACGCAACACACCTCTTCAACGTTATGACACCCTTGACACACAGAGCACCCGGAGTTGTAGGCGCAGCCTTTGCATCTGATGTCAGCTGTGAGCTTATAGTTGATACATATCACGTAAACGCAGCTCTTTATGACATTGTTTATAAGCTCAAGGGCAGAAAGCTCTGCTTTATTACCGACTGTCTGCCCGCAGGCGGACTTGACGAGGGTGAATATACTCTCGGCGGTGCAAAGATTATATATAAGGACAATATCTGCCGTCTTGAGGACGGAACTATTGCAGGCAGCGTTCTTCACCTTAACAAGGGTGTGTGGAATGTTTACACAAACTCCTCAATTCCTCTCCACGAGTGTGTAAACTGCGCATCTCTTAACCCTGCTACAACTCTTGGAATAGCAGATAAAAAAGGCTCAATTGCGGCAGGCAAGGATGCAGACATTGTTATTCTTGATAAGGAATTTAATGTAGAAAAAACTATTATCGGAGGAAAAATCAAATATGAAGCTTAAGGTACAGGCTAAACTCGACCCCGGATTTGCTCCTATGGCGCTTGTGTGCAAGGAGATGCGTGAGGGCGCAGCAAATGACGGTCAGGAAATCGTTATCGGCGCTGAGAGAAACAAGGGCTACACCACCGTTTATAAGACAAAAATTTATAAGGACGGCACAGGCCACGATGAAGAAAACTGCAAGTTCATTGACAGAATTGCAAAAACTCTTCTTTGGGTTTCAGGCGGTTATAAGCTTATCATCGCAGGCAGCCCCGTTGTAGGCGAGTATATCAAAAAGACCTTCTGCTATGGCGGAACAAGAGATTTTGATGTTCGCTTTATGGAGAGAGTATATGAGGAGAAGTTTGAAGTAATTCTTACCGACCTTGCTAACGCTCCCGAGGATAAATCCTCAGCATCACCTGTTGGCAGACATCTTGACGGCTGCCGTATCGGCTTTGACGCAGGCGGATCTGACAGAAAGGTTTCTGCCGTTGTTAACGGTGAAACAGTTTATTCCGAGGAGGTTGTCTGGTTCCCCAAAATCAACTCCGACCCCGAGTACCACTACCAGGGAATCCTCGATGCAATGAAGACTGCCGCTTCCCATATGCCCAGAGTTGACGCTATCGGTGTTTCTTCCGCAGGTGTATATGTTGATAACAAAATAATGGTAGCATCTCTCTTCCTTAAGGTGTCCGACGAGGACTTTGAAAGAAGAGTTAAGAATATGTACATAGATGTTGCAAAGGAGATTGGCGAAAATATTCCTATCGAGGTTGCAAATGACGGTGACGTAACCGCTCTTGCAGGTGCTATGAGCCTTAACGATAACGGTATTCTCGGTATCGCTATGGGTACAAGCGAGGCTGCAGGATATGTTGATATGGACGGAAACATCACAGGCTGGCTTAACGAGCTTGCCTTTGCTCCCGTTGACTTTAACGAGGACGCAATGGTTGACGAGTGGTCTGGCGACTACGGTTGCGGAGTTAAGTACTTCTCTCAGGACGGTGTTATAAAGCTTGCTCCCTTTGCAGGTATCGAGCTTGACGAAAGCCTCTCCCCCGCAGAAAAACTTAAGGTTGTTCAGGGCCTTATGGCAGAGGGTGACGAAAGAGCAGCCGCTATTTACGATACTATCGGCGCATACTTCGGCTACACAATCGCCTACTACTGCGAGTTCTATGATATTAAGCAGGTGCTTATTATGGGTAGAGTTACCTCCGGTAAGGGCGGCGAGATCCTTCTCGAAAGAGCAAAAGAGGTTCTCGATACCGAGTTCCCAGAAATTGCAAAAAAGGTTACTCTCAATATCCCCGACGAGAAGGCAAGAAGAGTCGGTCAGTCTGTTGCTGCCGCAAGCCTGCCTAAGCTTAATTAAGTTATAATAATATTGTAGAAAACGTGATTTCTAAATTGAAATTGCGTTTTCTTTTTGTATAGCGAAGACTTAGAAAAAGTCTTCGCAGGAAAACCACCAGTCCGGCTGGTGGTTCAAAAAAGCTTTAGCTATGCGTAGAAAAAAGCACCTCCCTTGGTGTATAATAGAGTCGGTCTGCCAACCAACAA
>JAZOVF010000033.1:0-46489 GCA_045658565.1 Eubacteriales bacterium | reverse complement strand
GCACCCATAAGCTCGGTAACGTCAACCTGAACCTGCATGGTGGTGTCAGCCATAGTCTGAAGGTACATGGGCTCGTCGTGGATGGACTCGGGACGGATACCGAAGATAACCTCCTGGCCGATGTACTCCTTGAGCTCGGGGTTATTAGCCTTGTCAGTGGGAAGCTTAACGAGGGTGGTACCGAAGGTAGCGAAGAGATCGTTCTCCTTCTTAACGAGCTTTCCGGTGATGAAGTTCATCTGGGGAGTACCCATGAAGCCTGCAACGAAGAGGTTGCAGGGAAGGTCGTAGAGGTTCTGGGGAGTATCAACCTGCTGGATAAGACCGTCTCTCATAACAACGATACGGGACGCCATGGTCATAGCCTCGACCTGGGCGTGAGTAACGTAGATGAAGGTGGTCTCAACCTTCTTGTCAAGCTTGGTAAGCTCGGTTCTCATCGATGCACGGAGCTTAGCGTCAAGGTTGGAAAGGGGCTCGTCGAGAAGGAATACCTTGGGGTTACGAACGATCGCACGACCGAGCGCAACTCTCTGCTTCTGACCACCGGAAAGAGCCTTGGGACGACGCTCGAGAAGGTGGGAGATGTCAAGGATTCTTGCAGCCTCCTCAACACGTCTCTTGATCTCCTCCTTGGGAACCTTACGGAGCTTAAGACCGAATGCCATGTTATCGAAAACGGTCATGTGAGGATAAAGAGCGTAGTTCTGGAACACCATCGCGATATCTCTGTCCTTAGGAGCGATATCGTTAACGTATCTGTCGCCTATGTAAAGCTCGCCCTCGGAAATCTCCTCAAGACCCGCTATCATACGAAGAGTGGTGGATTTACCGCAACCCGAAGGACCAACGAAGATAAGGAACTCCTTATCCTTGATCTCAAGGTTGAAGTCGGATACGGCAGTAACGCCGCCGGGATACTTCTTGTAAATGTGTCTGAGTGAAAGACCTGCCATTTTGTTTTCTCCTTTTGGAAAATAATTTTTTAACGATAATATTTTAGCAGAAATAAAAGAAAATTGGAAGAGGCAGCTTTAACGATTTTTTTTGCATTTTTTTGCAACTTTTGCACAAAACAACGCCTGAGTTTTTAGGCATTTGGACTAACCGGCATTCACTTTTCTAATTTATTAGAATTCCCCCTGCTTTAGGCTTTCATCACTTCGTAAACTAATTTGTTTAAAAATTTAAAAAATCCATTGCTTTAGACAGACTTTAGTGATATAATGGTGTTATATTTCAAAACTGAAAGGATAAGGCTATGAAAAAAATACTTAATTTACTTTTTGCTATGGTAGCAACAGTTGCTATCTGCCTCACTCTCGGCTCCTGTGACAACGACCACACTCACAAATACAAAAACGAGTGGTCAAGCGACGAGGACTTCCACTGGTATGCCTGCGAAAGCGACGGCTGTACATCTAAGAGCCAAAGAGCTGAGCACACCTTTGAGGAGGATGCTGACGCAGAGGGAAATGCAATCAATCTTTGCACTGTTTGCGGCTATGTTTCCACTCTTGTAAACACAGCAGGTCCTCACGACCACGTTTACGAAACCGAGTACACCAAGGGAGCTAACTTCCACTGGTATGCCTGCACCACCGAGGGCTGCACCGAGCGCAAGGACCGCGAGGAGCACGACTTCGCAATGCCCGAGATTATCCAGGAAGCAAATGCCATAAAGAGAATTTACACCTGCTCACTCTGCGACTACGAAAAGACCGAGACAACCGTTATCTCCTCTGTTGTTGAGGGTGAGGTGTCCTGGACTCAAGCATTTGAAAACCTTGAGCTTGTGAACTTTGATATGGATGTTTATATAACTTCTGAAGTTTTAGGAAATCAGCACAATCACTGCATTATCACCCCCGACGGAGTTTACTACCAAATTCCTGGCGGAAGAGAATTTTATTCGATAAAGAATTCCGACGGCTCTTACACCACCTACGCAAGAGAAGCCACTGAATACGGTGATGAGCTGACCGACTCTGACCCCTTCTATAAGCTTTCCGACACATCGGGCAAATATGCTGCTCAGGCGGCAACCGAAACCGTCCTTGCGGTATCCTTTGCCGACAACTACGACAACTTTACATATGATGCAGAAAAGGGAGCATATGTTTGCGCTTCTCCTATAAAGACCACAGCATATAGCGCTGACGGAACTCCTTACCCCATGGAAATGTACTGCTACAACAACGTGGTTAAGGTTGCTGACGGAAAGATAAGCTATATTTCCGCCGAGTATTACTTTGTATATCCCGATGGCACATCAAGCAAGGACGAAGGCGTTAAGTCAAGCTTTACCTACGCAAACATCGGTATGTGTACCGTAACCGTTCCCAAGAGCGTAAGCGAAAGTGCTATAAGCGATCCCGACTACGTATTTACTTACGGCCAAACAAACGGCCCCTCTGTTGACTCCGGCAACTCTGATAACAATCCTAATTACGGAACATCTGACGGCTCCCAAAGCGACATTAACAACGGAGGCTCTGTTAACGTAGAAAAACTTCCCTCTTCGGATAAGTAAAAAATCAATAATTTCAGCAAAAAATGCGTACAAGGCTTAAACCTATGTACGCATTTTTTTAGTTATGAATCAGACCACCCAGAAAGGCTCAGGCGTTTGCCGCATCAACAATTGCGGTAAATTTATCGGTCTTAAGAGAAGCTCCTCCGATAAGTCCGCCATCAACGTTAACCTTTGCGAGAAGCTCTGCAGCGTTTGCGTCGTTCATAGAGCCTCCGTACTGAACTGTGGTAGCCTCAGCAACCTCAGCACCGAACATCTCGGCAACAGCCGCTCTTACATATCCGTTACCCTCGTCTGCCTGGTCAGCAGTTGCGGTAACACCTGTACCGATAGCCCAAACAGGCTCGTATGCGATGATAACATTCTTCATCTGCTCAGCGGTTACGTTTGTAAGCGCCATTTTGGTCTGGAACTTAAGAAGAGTTTCGGTGTAGCCAAGCTCTCTCTGCTCAAGGGTCTCGCCAACGCAAACGATAGCCTTAAGGCCTGCGTTAAGAGCCGCAAGGGTGCGAAGATTTACGGTCTGGTCGGTCTCACCAAAGTACTGTCTGCGCTCGGAGTGACCGATAACAACATACTCGACACCTGCCTCGCAAAGCATCTCTGCCGAAATCTCGCCTGTGTAAGCGCCGGATGCCTTAAAGTGAACATTCTCAGCACCGATCTTAATATTTGTGCCCTTTGCAGCCTCTACTGCTGCGGGGATATCTATTGCAGGAACGCAAAGCACGATGTCGCACTTATCCTTGCCTGCTACCATAGGAGCAAGAGACTTGATAAACTCTGCGGTTTTCGCAGGGGTCATATTCATCTTCCAGTTGCCTGCTATTACTGTTTTTCTCATATTCGTTATCCTTTATTATAAAATTATGTGAGACCGCCAGATTTTGGATGAGATTTGCCGATCTTGCGACGCCCGGCGTAGTTACCTACGTCAAGGAGCAAATCGACGGATATCGCCAAAATATGACGGTCGTGCCTAATTATCTGTCCATCAAGCAACTAACACCGGGAAGATCCTTACCCTCAAGGAACTCAAGGGATGCGCCACCGCCTGTGGAAATGTGAGTAATTCTGTCAGCATAGCCGAGCTGTTCGCAAGCTGCTGCGCTGTCGCCGCCGCCAACGATAGTAATTGCATCACTCTCAGCAAGAGCCTCAGCAACTGCTATTGTACCCTTTGCAAGAGTGGGGTTCTCGAACACGCCCATAGGACCGTTCCAGATAACGGTCTTTGCGGAAAGAACTGCGTCAGCAAACATCTTTGCAGACTTAGGTCCTATGTCAAGACCCTCCTTATCTGCGGGAATCTTGTCAACATCAACATAATCAACGTCAATCTCTGCATCGATAGGATTGGGGAAGGAAGCAGCAACTGCGGTATCAACAGGGAGAAGGAGATTCACACCCTTTTCCTCAGCCTTTGCCATCATTTCCTTACAGTAATCGATCTTGGTCTCGTCGAGAAGAGAGTTACCAACACCGTAACCCTTAGCTGCAGCGAAGGTATAAGCCATACCGCCACCGATGATAAGGGTGTCAACCTTGGTAAGAAGATTGTCGATAACATTAAGTTTATCAGCAACCTTTGCGCCGCCGAGGATTGCAACGAAGGGACGCTCGGGATTCTCAAGAGCCTTACCCATTACGGAAATTTCTTTCTCGATAAGGTAGCCGCAAACTGCGGGAATGTAATCAGCAACACCTGCGGTAGATGCGTGTGCTCTGTGAGCCGCACCGAAAGCGTCGTTTACGAATATATCAGCGTAAGAAGCAAGCTCCTTAGCAAAATCTGCGCCGTTCTTGGTTTCTCTTGCGTCAAATCTTGTGTTCTCGAGAAGAACTGCCTCGCCTGCCTTAAGAGCCGCAACCTTAGCCTTTGCATCAGGACCGATAATATCCTCAGCGAATGTAACCTTCTCAGCACCGAGAAGCTCGTTGAGTCTTGCTGCTACGGGCTTAAGAGTGAGCTTTTTCTTATCTGCGGTAAGTGCCTTTGCAAGGTAGTCTGCGGTAGCCTGTGCTCTCTCTGCCTCGGGAAGAGCCTCAACCACCTTCTTTTCCTTCTTGGTAAGACCGAAGCCCTCAGTAAAGATAGAGTGGGGCTTGCCCATGTGGGAGCAGAGGATAACCTTAGCGCCCTTGTCGAGCAGGTACTTTACGGTAGGAAGTGCGCCAACAATTCTCTTATCAGATGTGATAACGCCGTCCTTCATAGGAACGTTGAAATCGCAACGAACAAGGACTGTCTTGCCGCCAACTTCTACGTCTTCAATGTTCTTCTTGTTATAAGCTGCCATTATTTTGTTCTCCTTTTAGGATAAATTTTTACCAATCTATATAATAGCATATTTATATAATTAAGTCAATAGCTTTGTTAAAAAAATCACAGAAGAAAGAACTCGATATATCAAAGCTTCGCCTTAACCTGTCATCCCGAAAGAAGGAATGACAAAAAACAGGCTTACACGTATTTATTTGCCTGCGACGGACATATCACTCACGAGAACCCAAGGCGCTCCGTAAGTGGTATATGAACCGGAGATGCCCACCTCGACTGTATCCGAGAGGGCTGAAATCTTCTTCAAAAGCTCAAAGAAGTTGCCCGAAACCGTAAAGGACTTTACAGGCTCGCACACTTTTCCCCCTCTAATCATAAATCCTGCACTTTCAAGGGAAAAATCTCCGGTTACCGAGTTTGCTCCTGCGTGTATTCCGCTGAATGAGGTTATCAAAATTCCTTCACCTGCCATAGCGTAAAGCTCTTCCTTGGTTTTATCTCCCGCCTCGATACAAAAAGCATATGGCCCTGTGCCGACCGGGGAAGAATACGAGGACTTTGTTCCGTTGCCCGTAGACTCTCTCCCCGCCCTTGCGGCACTCTCACGATTGTAAAGAAGTGTTTGCAAAATTCCCTTTTCTATCACATTTTTGCGGTATGTGGGCACACCCTCTGCATCAAAGGGAGTGGTAATGCTTACTCCGTCTCTGTGCGGGTCGTCGGTCAATGTGACAATCTCCGAGGCTATTCTTTCTCCCTCTTTATCTTTAAGAAGTGAGAGTCCAAGCTGGGTGCTTTTTGCCGAAAAGGCAGAAACAAAGGCAGACAGGAGCTGTCGCATACGCTTTGAGTCTATTACAATATTATATTTTCCGCTTTTTACATGAGATGCACCGAGCTTTGATGTGGCTATCTCTACCGCGGATTTTGCGGTTTTTTCTACATCCTCTTCGGATTTGTATTCAAGAATTTCGTATCCGCTCTCCCGCTCTTCTCCCTCTGCCACAACGGCAGAAAGATTAAGATAATTTATTCCCGAGATGTTCTCAAGGCTAAGGCCTGACGAGTTAAAAATTCTTACAGTAAATGCCGAAGAGCCTGCCGAGCTTTCTGTGCCGTCGGTCAGCTTTTCCGACTCCTTATAGCCTCTTTCCGAAAGCTCCTTTGCCAGGCGGCGAAGCTCGGAGGTGTCAAGGGATAAAAGCTTCTTTTCTTCGTGACTTTCGTAGTTTGCACCTCCCTCGTATATTCCAAGAGTGTCCTCTTTTTCAACAGCCTGTGCATTTTCCAATGCCCTCTTTACAAGGTCGAAAAGCTCCGCCTTTTCCATAAGCTCACTTGATGCATAGCCCGTCTTACCGTCTTTAATTACTCTTATGCACACGCCTCTGTATGCTCCCGAGGAGAATGCGTTTATTTCACCGTTCAGGGTGTCAACCGAGGTGTCAAAGCCTTCCTTATAGTATATTTCGTAATCCTTTAGGTGAAGCTCAGATGCGGCAGAGCTAATTATTTCCTTTAACAAATCAAAGTTCATTATTTTCTGCCTCCTACGGTTATCTTTGA
Source organism: Eubacteriales bacterium (assembly GCA_045658565.1). GTDB lineage: Bacteria > Bacillota > Clostridia > Oscillospirales > CAG-272 > UBA1740. The sequence continues at coordinate 40,106 of JAZOVF010000033.1, read as the reverse complement.
AACTCGGATAAGGGGTTGACCTACATCGGTGGGCACAGAGCCGGAGGAGCTGCCGCACATCCCCTGACCAAAGTCGAGATTTTTGCCAACCATGTCAATATCCTTCAGTATCTCAGAGCCTGTGCCTATAAGCGATGCGCCTCTTACCGCCTCACATATTTTGCCATTTCTTACCATATACCCCTCTGTAACCGCAAAATTAAATGCTCCTGTCAGAGGATTTACAGAGCCGCCGCCCATAGATTTTGCATACAGTCCGTAGTCTATTGAAGCAATAATATCGTCATTATTATCTGGTCCGTTATCGATATATGTGTTTGTCATTCTGGCGGTTGCCTCATAGAGATAGCTCTCTCGTCTGCCACTTCCGGTCATAGGCATTCCCATTCGTCTTGAGCCAAGGCGGTCTATCATATAGCCCCGAAGCACGCCCTTTTCGATAAGGACATTGCGCCTTGTGGGCGTTCCCTCGTCGTCTATATTCACAGAGCCCCAGGCATTCGTGATTGTTCCGTCGTCTATGGCAGTAACCTTTTCGTTTGCCACCTGCTCACCGAGTCTGCCGCACATCTGCGAGCGGCCGATACCAACCGATGTTGCCTCAAGAGAGTGACCGCATGCCTCGTGGAAGATTACCCCACCAAAGCCGTTTTCTATCGCTACTGTCATAACACCCCCCGGGGCATAGTCTGCTTCGAGATTTGTTATAGCTCTGGAGGCTGCTGTTACACCTATTTTCTCGGGAGAATAGATGTCAAAAATCTCAAGACCCCTACTGCGACCGGGTGAAAAGCCACCTGTCTGATTTTCGCTGCCGTCTGAGGCTGTGGCACTTACGGCAATACGTGTACGAGTGTGACTGTCGGTTACAAAAAGCCCCTCGGTGTTTGCAACGCATATTGTTCTCTCGGTAGCCATAAGGTTTCCCTGTGACTGAACTATTCGTTTATCATACTCCGAGGCAGTTCTGCAGCTCATACGCAAAAGCTCGCATCTGTCGCCTATTTCCGATGAAAGCGGAGGCAGTATAATTTTATGGCTGTCGGGCACCGTTATGGGGTTTAAAATTACAGACGGAATTTCACCATTTTCACCTATTGCCGCCTTTAGGGACAAGGCACACTTGATAAGCCCATCTCTCTGCGTATCCGAGGTGGATGCAAAAAGGGTACGTGTACCTACAAAGGCGCGCATACCTACACCCGTTACGGTATTGTCGGATATTTTATCTATTCTGCCGTCAAGGTAGGCAATGCTACCGTTTCTGGTTATTTCAAAAAACAACTCGGCAAAATCGGCGCCGCCCGAAAGTATTATTCCGAGAATTTCTTCGGAAAGCAGTTTATCTATCATATTATTCTCCGTTTTTGTTTTTCTATATACTTATTATACATCCGAGTATGGGACAAAATCAACAATATCAATCAAAATTGTAAAACTTAATATTTTTTAAAAATGCGGCAAAATGCTTGACATTTGTCAAATATTGTTTTATACTTTTGTTATTTCAATCCAAAATCAGCAAGGGACATAGAATGCAAAACAAAGAAGACCTCAGAGTACAAAAAACCAAGGCGGCATTAAACGAAGCCTTTACCAATCTTTTGGCTGAAAAATCTTTTGAAGACATCAGCGTAAACGAAATATGTGTGAAAGCCGAGATAAGGCGAGCTACCTTTTACAAGCATTTTGATGACAAAAACCATTTTTTAAGAGAATATATAGGCTTTCTGCGCCAGCGTTATGAGAAAAACACAAATCAGGCGGAAAAGACAGGCATCACAACCAGATATTATGTTGATTATGCCAAGCGTGCAGTAAGGTTTATTTATGACAATGACAAGATAGTAAGCCATGCGCTAAGCAGTAATATGCTACACGTAATACTGGGTATAATTACAGAAAAAAATTATCACGATACCTGTGATAAGCTGCGCTTGAGTGTCAGCATGGGTATGAAGCTTCCTGCCCCGGTTGAGACCGTTTCGGCTATGCTGACAGGCGGCGTTGCAACAGCTATATGCCTCTGGCTTTTTGAAAAAAAAGAAAAGAGCATCGAAGAGCTTGAAAAGGAGCTTGAAATTCTTGTCTCCAATGTATTAAGAGTATAAACAACTGACGGGCAGTCCGGATTTTTTCACCAAGGACAGCCCGCCGTTTTTTATTTATTTGAGTCTATGTAAGGCATGTATGCTTTAAGATAATCAATTCCGGAGAACAGAGTGGTAAAGGTCATAACCGCCATTGATACATAGGAGAGTATATGATTTTCACAGAAGAAAGGAATTATAGGCTCAACTATGATAATAACCGTACCCACCATCTGAGAAACAGTCTTTATTTTTCCGAGCATTGAAGCGGCTACCACAATTCCCTCCTTGCCCGCAACAACAAGGCGAATGCTTGTAACTCCAAGCTCACGAAGAAGAATTATAAGCGCCACCCAAACAAATACAAGGGCAAGGGTTGTTTCTCCGTCAAGCATCATTCTTACAAGAATTGCAAACATTGAGCCAAGAACCATAAACTTGTCTGCCAGAGGGTCAATAAATTTACCGAAATCGGTAATGAGGTTATACTTCCTTGCAATCTTTCCGTCAAGCATATCGGTAAGACCCGTGAGAACGTAAATTACAGCGGGAATTATACATCCGAGAAGGGTTTTTCCGGGCATAAAGAGAAGCGATACCACAAACACCGGCACAAGCAGGCATCTGAGCAGGGACAGCATATTGGGAACATTCATTTTTTTCATAGCATTTTCTCCTATAAATACACGAGTCGTAATTATACAAGCACCTCGCCTACGAGATCGTAGTCAAGAGCCTCGGTAATTTTAACGTCTACAAATGCGCCGGGGGATATTTTTCTTGGTGATTTAAAATAAACTCTTCCGTCAACGTCGGGTGCGTCGGCATAGGACCTGCCGTAATAAATCTCCGCAACGGTGTCAAAACCATCGCAAAGCACCTTTACCGTGCTTCCTATTTTTTCTTCACCCATATCCTCACCAAAGGTAAGCTGAGTCTGCATCAGTATATCGTATCTGTCCTGCTTTGTCTGCTCATCAATCTGGCAGTCCATTTCGGCAGCGGCAGTTCCCTCCTCGGGAGAGAATGTGAATGCGCCAAAACGCTCAAAGCGTGTTTCCTTTATAAACTCGCAAAGCTCGGTAAAGTCCTCCTCGGTCTCACCGGGGAAGCCAACCATAGCGGTGGTTCTGAGAACTATTCCGGGAACAGAGTCACGAAGCCTCTTTACAGCATCTCTTATGGTTTTTCCGTCGCCGTGGCGGTTCATTCGTGCAAGAACACTGTCGGAAATGTGCTGAATAGGAATATCCATATACTTAAGGAGTCTGTCATTATTCTTAAGCTCCTCGATAAGCTCATCGGTAATCTTATCGGGATAGCAATAAAGCAGACGTATCCATGGAATATTTGTTTCCTCACTCAGTTTCCTTACAAGCCTTGCCAGACTGTACTCACCGTAAAGGTCAAGGCCGTATCTTGTTGTATCCTGAGCTATAAGGTTAATTTCCTTAACCCCCATAGCTTCAAGGTCCTTTGCCTCAGCCACAATATCCTCGATAGAACGACTGCGGAGCTTTCCCCTAATAAGAGGTATTGAACAATATGTACAACGGTTGTCGCAGCCCTCGGCAATCTTAAGATAGGCTGTATGAGGCTCGGTTGTAACAATTCTGTCGCCGCCGAGAGTCATTTTTTCTTTATCCTTGAATGAGGAATATTTTTCACCCCTCATAACCGCTTGACAGGCCACCGCAATATCCTCAAGGCTACCGACACCCACAAGGGCAGAAACCTCGGGCATCTCCTCGAAAATTTCCTCACGGTATCTCTCCACAAGACAGCCCGTAGCAATAATATGACGGCATTTGCCCCATTTTTTCAGCTCTGCGGCATCGAGTATATTGTCTATCGACTCACGCTTTGCGCTCTCGATAAATCCGCAGGTATTAACCACAATTATTTCGGCCTCCTCTTCATTCGGGGTTATCTCAAACCCTGCAGAGTGAAGCTTATACAGCATTACCTCGGTATCAACAAGATTTTTTGAGCAACCGAGGGAGATAAAGCCAACTTTTGTCATTATTTGTTCACCATACTTTACATTTTTACACTTTTTATCTTAGAAGCGTCTTTATTCTCTGACGAATTTTGTCGTAATAAAATCTGACCATAACGGTGATGAAAATATCGTAGACAACAAATGTGAGATTGATAAAGAGATAAAAGCACACCTTTAAAAAGAGGTTATCCCCCTCAAAGAAGGGAATACCGAGAAGAAGCTCGCACACGGCAAAAAGAAGCCATATTACCACATTTATAAACACGAGCTTTAGGGGTATCCAGGACCATTTTGAAAGTCTTTCCACAAAGGCTTTGATTAACGGATAAATTCCGAAAACAAGGAAGTACTCCACCGCCATAAGCTTTGCAGGCAAAATTATAAATCCTATAACCGACGTAGCAAGATAGGTCATAAACGCATAGGACGGTCCTATCTCAAGATAGATAAAAACAACTATCAGCGATGCGGCAGCGCATACCGTAAGGTCCATAACCTCAACGAATGAGCCAAGAAGCATAAACACAACCCCCATTGCCACAAGTATGGCAGAAAGGGTAAGCTTTTTTGTTTTTTTCATATACAGCGTATAAGGTCTCCGCCCATACATTCACAAAGGCAGTCAAGACATATAAGGTTGGCACAGCAGTCGCATGCATCGTCTGTCGAGCTTCTGCGTCCGTAGGTGCTACCACCGTAATATGTGCTGCCATATCCGCGGGCGTTGGTGTTAAACATCTCTTTTGCTCTTTGGTATTCAACATTACCCGGTTCCATATCGCAGGCAATTTCAAGCTCACGCATAGCATCGTTTACACTTCCCCGTTGCATAAGGATAACACTTGTAAGATAGTGCCACTCTGCGGTGCGCTCACTCATGGGAATTCCCGCAAGAGTTCTCTCCGCCTCGCCAAAGCGGCGGGAGTTTATCATCTGCCTTATCTCTATATACACGCCCGAGGATGTGCCTGTTCCGCTATAATCATTATAGTAGGTTCCGCCGCCGCGGTATGACTTTCCCTTATTGGAACGCATTTTCTGAATCTGGTCATAGGCAGCGTTTATCTCCTGCATCTTTTCATTTGCAAGGTCCTTTAAGGGGTTGTCGTCACCGTAATTGTCAGGGTGATACTTGCGGGCTAAGGTGCGATATGCTTCCTTAACCTCTTCATCGGTTGCAGAGCTTGATACTCCTAATACTGAATATGGGTCTTTCACGTTTTTGTCTCGCTTTCGTTTTTCTTCGGGTCGAGAAATTCAATCCTCTTTATTAGCCCAAGATATATAATATTGTTAATTATGTTCTCAATAGTCGCTCTTGTTCCGTAGGGCAAAAGGTTTGTTGCCGCCTCTAACTTCTTGCATTCTAAAGTAAGGGCGCATTTTATTGTAGCCTTGTTCTCGTCTGTCAGCTCCCTGCCTTCATAAAGAAGAACATAGGGGTTATACGCCCCAGCGGTTCGGTCCTTTTCATAATCCTCTGCCGCATCGGCAGAATAAATAAACCTGCCAAGATGGTATCCTACATGATATGGCACGAGTCTTTCGCTCTCAGAAAGCCCGAAGGCGAAAATTTCACCAAGCAGCTCGCCAAACAGAGCCGCAGGCTTGTCAACACTCTGACACCCCTCTTTTTCAAGAGCGGTTATCTCCGACAGCTTTCTTGCTATCACATCCGCAAGCTCCCGAAGCTCCGCCTTTTTCTTAGCAGATGAAGCAATGGGGCGAAGAAATGTTATCGCTATTTTGCGTATCATCTTTTCGTCGTGCAGATCATCCTGCACCTTGTAATATGCCAAAACCGAAAAGGCGCGGGCGGTATATTCAAGAGCCTCGTTTTCCTTTAGCATTCCCCTCTTCTTCAAAGGATGAGCAACACAGCGTCGTCTTTCAACTCCAAAGGCAGAATCGGATATATAGAGCATTCTGACAAGGGCTAAAAATACGCTGTCGTAGCTTAAAGTGACGTTAGAGAGGGTGCCTGTATGCTTTTTCATCGCACGGCAAATGCCGCAATAGGTTGCACGATAAAATTCTTCTTCTTTAACAAGAAGCTCTGCCCGCACAGGCTTAACATAACCGAACATATAGCGCTCCCCCTTCATTGTTATATAAGCATACATACTAATTATAGCACAATAATTGGGCTTTGTGTTAACAATTATAAAATTTTCTCAAAAAAATTTAACACATTTCAAGTAAAAAGGGTAAATCCAATCGTAATGCAACAATTTCAAGACTTTTTCTATAAGACTGTAAAATTTTATCTCAAGACATAAAAAGCCTTGCAAATCAACAATATAAATTGTAATTGACTTACGTTATTGTTCACTTATTTAATCGCTTCATGAATGAAAAACATATCCACGGCTTGTATCTTGCCTCCAAATACCTATTCGGGAATTTGTTTAATATGTTTTTTGTTTAATGTTGTTTTTAGGATTGACTTTTTGTTTTATATGTGATATAATGTCTTAGCGGACTCGGCGATAGTAAGTTTTTAACCGAATGTAGCCCCGTCTCGGATAACCCGCCGTGTAAAATTTAGGGTTGCGGATCAGCATTATGCCCGCCTCGGAGTCCTCGCCGTGTAAAAACAGAGGACGAAAACTTAAAAATTGCAGGTGTGGCGGAACGGCAGACGCGCTGGTTTCAGGTTCCAGTGAAGAGATTCGTGTGGGTTCAAATCCCGTCACCTGCACCAAGTAAAGAGGATGTACCCTCGCGGTATGTCCTTTTTGATTTCCAACTCAACCTATGGTTGTTTTTTGCGTTTACTAACCGAAGTTTTCTTTTGATAAAACTCAAGTTTATCAGTACGCTTTCCGATAGACTTCACTTTATCGTTGAGTGAGCCTCATTTTTCTTATTATCTATTGACTTTTTCTTTGAATAGTTGTAGAATAGTTAGGTAAGAGAGACAAAAAAGCGGAGGACGTGCTATGCTTCTTACAAAATTCGTTTCCGCCCTTCAAAAGCCCTTTGCTGATCAAGACATCTCCGAATTTACCGAGAGATCTAATCTTTCCGCCCTTAAAGGCGAGCGTGTGAGCTTTCAGCTAATATATGTTTGCAAAATGGACGACAAGGGACGTGAATGGGTGCTTTATCACCCCGAAATTTCGGTCCTCTTGCAAAGCACACAAGTCTTTCTGCTGTCAGAAATATTGGTGTGCTGAAGCCCTGCGTTTTCACTGCGAAAAGTGACGCTAACTATCTTCGCACATTTTCCGGGCTTTAACCCGATTTGCTCACACCCTTAGGTGCTGACAACAATTTTGTTGCTACGGAAAGCGACAGCTTTACTCTCTACCCTGCTATGAACGGTACTGCATACGAATCTATACGCGGAGTAATTATGCAACAGGTTCTGCAGGATATTCGAGTTATGCATCTGTGCGAGAGCCTTTATTCTCACGAAAAGGTGGTAGCAGCCATTGAAGCTGTCGTTGGCAGGGAGGTTCATTTCGACACCTGTGCCTTGAGCGTTGATATGTCTGAGGCTATCCGCGAGAGGATAAATGAAATGATTGCGGCAAAGCTTTAATATTTAAGATACAATCAATATTTGAATACTATATTAAAACAAAATTTTACGAGGTACTTATGGCAAACAAGATTTTTCTTAATACTCCCATTAAAAATCTTTTGATTTTCGGCGACAGCTATTCTACATTTATGGGATACATTCCGGAGGGATATGCAATTTATTACTCGGGAGACGGAAGGTGCGGGATTACATCTGTTGAAGAAACCTGGTGGAAGAGGTTTGTAAGCGAAACAGGTTGCAATCTTGTGCTTAATGACTCATGGTCAGGCTCTACCATTTGTTACACCGGCAGACAAAGCCCCGAGTACGGCTATCGCTCTTCATTTGTTAACAGAATGCATCTTATGCTAAATGAGAATTTCTTTAAAGAAAAGGAAATTGACACCATCTTTATCTTTGGCGGCACAAATGACTCCTGGCTTGACACAACTCCGAAAGGAGAGGTGCAGCTTGACAACTTTAAGGAAGAGGACCTTTACTCTACCCTGCCCGCTATATGCTATATGGCTAAGAGGCTGAGGGAGGAGTTGCCCGAGGGAAACATTGTATTCATTATCAATACAGAGCTTGACGAGAGAATATCCTCGGCAATAAAGACAGCATCCGAACACTTCGGCACACAGTATATTGAGCTTTCGGATATTGACAAGGAAGCGGGTCACCCAACAGTTCTCGGTATGAAACAGATTGCAGAGCAGGTTTTAAACTCCGTAAAATAATGGATTAAAAAAACAGATAGCACCATTTTTCAGGCAGCTATCTGTTTTTTGTTATTTAAGGCTTACAATGTCCGCATGGAGTGTAGCCCTGGTCTATTATTTCTTGTCTGTCAACATCTAAGCCAAAGACAACCTTATTTTCGTTGTTCATCTCTTGAGCATAGGTACAGCTAGGCATGTGGAATTTTTTTGAATTAGAGTTTCCGATATAACTTTCTGTTTCCTCTTCAGTATCAGAAGCTTGACCTTTTTCAATTATGCTTACGTTAACTGTTTCGCTACGCAATCCAAGCTCTGTCATTTCCAAATAGAATTTAGCGCTTCCTTTAGACACCGCAGTTATTTTGTAATAGAAATATGCGCCGGAGCTTCTTTCAAACTCAACCTTGGCAATGCTCTCGTCATCTATTACAGGAGTAACACTTTCGGGAGATATATTTTCACCTACTCTGAAGCAAACAGTCTTTGACGACTCCTCGGTAATGCTTACCACAGGCTCCTCTCCGAGAGAGGAATAAATGTTATCAGGTACAACCTCTGTTACCTTTACCGTTACCGCATCACTCTTTAAATCAAGGGCGGGTATTTCAAGATAGAGACTGAAAGTTCCCGGAGCCTTTGCTTTTATACTGTAATAAACATAATCTCCGGAAATTTTAAGATACTCAACATCGGCAACACGGGTATCGGAGATAGATACCGAAAAGTCACTTCGGAACACAGGCTCCTCTGTAACCACACGAAAGCAGATGCTTTGTGTTTCACCTGCTTCAAGAGTCACAGTCGGGGTTTCGCCTAAGGTTGTGGAAATTGACGGTGTAATACTATCTCCTGAGGAATAATCATCTTCGGGGGCGCAGCCTACAAGAACTAGGCAAATAAAAGTGCAGATTATAAAACATAATATATTTCTTGGCATAACTCGAATTCCTTTTTTTGAATTTGGTTTGCAGTCTATATCTTTGTTTGTATAGTTTTGTTTGCTTTTGTTTTAGTTTTTAGCGGTATTCATTCCTTTTCTGGTAAGGGAGATGCGACACTTCTTTGTATCAACATCCTTTATTCTTACCTCAATAACGTCACCTGTTTTAAACAGCTCGGAGGGGTGTTTGATGTATCTGTCACTCATCTCGGAAATGTGTAGAAGTCCGTCATGGTGAACTCCGATATCAACAAAACAACCGAAGTCAACAACATTTCTTACAGTACCCTTAAGCTGCATATCGGGCTTAAGGTCATTTATATCAAGCACATCGGTAGAAAGAACGGGAGCGGGAGCATCGTCACGAATATCTCTGCCCGGCTTTTCAAGCTCGGAGATAATGTCCTCAAGAGTAGGCTCACCACAGCCAAGCTCACGTGCAAGCTTTGCTACACCGTACTGCTCTGCCTTAAATCTTAAGAGGGTGAGATTGTTATGCTTTACATCCTCGGTAGTAAAGCCAAATCTCTTAAGCAAATCTTCTGCAATAGCATAAGACTCGGGGTGAACTCCTGTTGCATCAAACACTTCCTTGCCGTCGTGGATACGAAGGAAGCCTGCGCACTGGGTAAATGCCTTGTCGCCAAGCTTTGGAACCTTGAGAATCTGCGCCCTGGACTTAAATTCGCCGTTTTCTTCTCTGTACTTAACAATATTTTTAGCAACTGTGGTATTGATACCCGAAACATAGGAGAGAAGCGAGTAGGATGCGGTATTTACATCAACGCCAACACCGTTAACACAGCCCTCAACAACACCGCCGAGAGCCTCGGTAAGGCGAGCCTGCTTCATATCGTGCTGATACTGACCTACGCCTATTGCTTTCGGCTCGATTTTAACAAGCTCGGCGAGGGGATCCTGAATTCTTCTAGCAATAGAGATTGCAGAACGCTGCATAACGTCAAAGTCGGGGAACTCCTCGGTTGCAACCTTGGATGCCGAGTAAACAGATGCGCCTGCCTCGGAAACTATGGTATACTTTACGGTCTTGGGGCATGCGGGATCGCGAAGAGTGTTTGCAATAAACTGCTCGGACTCGCGGGAGGCTGTGCCGTTTCCTATTGCGATAACATCAACGTTATGCTTATTTATAAGCTTAAGAACGATAGCCTTAGAGCCCTCAAGATTCTCTCTGGGCTTTACAGGATAGATAACTGCGGTATCAAGCACCTTACCTGTTTTGTCAACAACGGCAAGCTTACATCCGTGAGCGTATCCGGGGTCGTAGCCGAGAACTGTTTTGCCCTTAAGGGGAGCTGCAAGAAGAAGGTTACGAAGATTCTCGGAGAACACCTTAAGCGCGCCCTCGCAGGCATCGTCAAAGAGGGTGGTTCTTACTTCCCTCTCAATAGCGGGGAACAAAACACGCTCGTATGCATCGGTAATGGTAGCCATAAGGTAAGGAAGCGCCGCAGACTCCTTGTTGGTAATAACCTTAGAAACAATCTGTGCAATTCCTTCCTCTGCGTTAAGGGTTACGGCAACCTTAAGGAATTCCTCTTTTTCGCCTCTGTTTATAGCGAGAACTCTGTGCCCCTTAAGCTTCTTTATAGGCTCGGAGAAGTCGTAATAGGTCTCGTAAACCGAGGTTTCCTCGGTAGTACCCTTTGCAGTCATAGAGCCGTTCTTCATTGTGAATTCACGAAGCATCTTTCTGATTTCCGCATTGTTGGAAATATCCTCTGCAATGATGTCTGATGCTCCTGCAAGCGCTGCCTCCACGTTGGGAACAGCCTTGTCCTTCTCGTCGGAAATTACAATAAACTGCTCTGCATATACCTCGATTGCAGGGTCGTAGGCATCACGCTGCTCGAGAATATAATTTGCAAGAGGCTCAAGTCCTTTATCTCTTGCAACGGACGCTCTGGTCTTTCTCTTGGGTCTGAAGGGAAGATATATATCTTCAAGCTCAACAAGCGTTTTTGCGTTGTTAAGCGCAAAGGTGATTTCGGGGGTAAGCTTTTCCTGAGCCTCTATAAGGTTAGAAATTTCCTCACGGCGCTCTTCCATTTTGCGAAGATAGTTAAGTCTGTCGTTGAGGTCACGAAGGGTTGCGTCGTCAAGACCGCCCGTAACTTCCTTACGGTATCTTGAAATAAAGGGGATTGTGTTGCCTTCGTCAATAAGCGCAACAGTTTCCTTTACCTGCTCCTCCTTAATTTTAAATTCCTCAGCTAAGGTCTTTAAGATGTCCATTTTAAACTCCTTTGAAATACGTGCCGCACCTGCGGCAAAAATTACTGAATTTCGTTTGCGTGCTCGAGGATATGTATTTCCTCGTCTGTAAGAAAGCGCCATTCCCCACGAGATAGGCTGCGGTCAAGAGGAATGCTAGCAAATTCTATACGCTCAAGGCTTGTTACCCTATTATCCATAGCGGCTATCATGCGCTTTATCTGATGATATTTGCCCTCGGTAAGAGTTATCTCTCCCGAAAGTCTGTCCTCAGCAAGAGAAAGCTCGGCGCTTTTGCATTCATAGCCGTCGGCAAGAGTTACACCACACTTAAACTGCTCCTCCGCGCCTGTCTTAAGAGGCTCTGCCGCGGTGAAATAATACACCTTTGAAACATGCTTTTTAGGTGAGAGAAGCGAATGAGCAAGCTGACCGTTATTAGTCAATATCATAAGTCCGAGAGTATCTCTGTCAAGCCTGCCGACAGGAAAAAGCTCCTGCTTGCGAAGCTCGTCGGGTAGAAGCTCGGTAACATAAGGCAGACTCTTATCATCTGTTGCACTAACATAGCCCTCGGGCTTATTAAGCATGACGTAGGTAAATTTGCGATAGACTATTTCTTTACCAAGATAGATAACCCTTGACTTTTCGGGGTCGATGTGCTTTGACACATCCTTAACCGGGGCACCGTCAACAGTTATTCCGCCAAGCCTTGCTGCCTTTGCTGCATCTCGGCGGGAGGCAATGCCCGAATCGGAAATGAACTTATCTATACGCATCGGGAAACCGCCTTTCGCACTTTTTAAAAAACCAAACTGTTTACTATTATAACACATTTGGCTTTCTTTGTAAAGATAGAAAAACAACTTTTTTAACTTTTGTTGTTGAGGATTGATTTTTAGTTATACAACAACCGCCCGTTACCTGAATTCGGGCGGTTATACTTCGTTTTTGACTACTACAATTTACAAAACAAGGGCGTTTGCCCCTATTATACCAGAACTTACATTTGACTTTTACTTACAAATATGGTATACTGTTTCCTGTGAGAAAAAGGAGTTCGGGTTTCACAATTCGGGAATCTTTATATAAAAAGGTCCTTTTTCTTTTTCTCTGAATTTTAAAGAGAGGCGGTATACTGTTTGAAGAAACTTACTACATTACTTATCTCTGTTTTAGCACTTGCATTTGTCTTTTCGATAGGCTCTTTTGCGGCAAGCACCCACACAGTTGTAAAGGGGGACAGCCTTTGGAAAATAGCCGTTAAATATGAGGTTGGACTTTCTGAAATAAAGACAGCAAACCCGAGGATTAAAAATTACGACCTTATATATCCCGGTGACATAATAAATATTCCGACTAAGGATGCGGCTGTCTCGTCATACGAAAGCGAGGTTGTGCGACTCGTAAATATTGAAAGACAGAAAAACGGTCTTTCACCCCTTAAGGAGGACTGGCAGCTCTCACGTGTCGCACGCTACAAATCCGAGGATATGCGTGACAGAGGATATTTCTCACACACCAGCCCTACCTATGGCTCACCCTTTGATATGATGAAGTCATTCGGCATAAGCTACAGGAGTGCCGGAGAGAATATTGCCAAAGGACAAACCAGCCCCGAGGCGGTTGTAAGAGCTTGGATGAATTCCTCGGGCCACAGAGCGAATATTTTAAATAAGAGCTTTACCCACATAGGTGTTGGCTATGCAAAATCGGGCCACCACTGGACACAGATGTTTATATCAAAATAAAATAAATATAACAAAGCCCATGCGACTTTACGGAAGCATGGGCTTTGCCTTGTAAGACTGTTTATTTACAAATAATTTCCTTAAAGAAGGGCTGGTAGCTGTCACGTACTATGACATAGGTGTTTGATACAAGCTCTGGCAGCTCTATATATATATTGCCGTTTATAAGCATAATGTTGTAGCCGCCAAGAAGTATACTGTCATAATCACGCAAGGTGCAGTAGAGCTTGCTAAGATTGCGCTCTGAATCATCAACTATGAAAATTGATCTAAAATCCACGATATCGTTAATAAACAGTTGACTTCCCTCCTCTGTTCTAAAAGCGGACAGGTTATCCACAAACAGCTCGTCAATGCATAAGGTCTTGTGATTTGGAAGCGCAAAGCCCTCTTTAAAATAGTAACCGCGCACATTGCTGAGGCTTATATCCTGCAAAACATTGTCGTCAAAGTCGGATTCCCAGGCAGTATATACAGAGGATTCTGTCAGGCTTCTTCCCAAGAGGGTTTTATCATCATTATAATTTTTAGGATTAAAGGTCTCGATTGCGGGAGTAAAATATTCGCCGAACATGTCATAAGAATATGTATATACATTATCGTTGTATATTATGTAACCATCTTTAAATTCAGCCAAAGTAGGAGTTGTAGCAATTCCCACAACAGCTATTGCCGCCATGCAACCCGACAATGAAAAAACAGATATTAAAAGAAGAAAAAGCAAAAGCAGTTTTTTCATATATGCCTCCTTCAACAATGATTTATCTCAGAATATTGTATCATAATTTGTTCTTTATGTCAATATATGACGAAAAAGCTACTATTTATCATTTGCTTAAGACAAAAAGGCAGCATTTCGCTGCCCTTTTATATTATAGGTAGTATTAGCGTCCCTCTATCAGCTGCTTAGTTCTCTGATGGAAGAGGCAGAGGTCAAAATAAAGCTGAATATCAAGCTCAATCTCGGAGAGATAGTCAACAAGCTCGGCAAAGGCTTTATTTGCGCTTTCAACGTCATTTCTCGATAGTGCAAAGTAGATTTTGGAAAGCCCCTTACAGTACTCACCGTGGTAGGTAAGAATTCTCCAGGACTCCTTGTGGCACTTGTCACAAGATGCAAGGTTCTTATTAAGAATAGGAGCAAATGCATCTACAATCGAGGGAACCTTAGCTATAATGTCACCCACCGTCTCGTTACAGAATATTCCCGCCTTCTTGGAGAGCTTGTCGTCAACACCGGTATCCTGAGCAGTTATACCCGTTACCTGCGACAAGGCATTTATATCAAATGATTCTGAAATTTTCTCGAGATAGTCACGTGCTGCCTTGTAGTCCTCGCCAAAGGCATCGGCAAGGTAGCTCTCTATATACTTATCGGTGTCTATTGAGGTATCAAAGAGGAATTCACCAACTATCGAAAGAGGCAGACCTGTCGGGAAGAAGGTGCGCTGGCTTCCGTCGCTCATAATGCCGTCAAAACCTGTAACCGAAAGCTGCTTTATGTCATTTGCTCTTCTGCGTGCAAATTCCATGTAACCGGGATCGGCATAGTGAGCTGTATAGAACCAATACTCATATATGAAGCTCGGTCCGTCAAAGGTACACTTCCATCCATCCTTGAATGTAAGCGCCATATCAAGCCCTTCACTTATTCTGAAATCATTGCGCTTCCACTCGGGAATACCGCCCTCACGGCGCTTTGCGGAATAGCCCTTGCCGGTTCCGCAGGCGATTGTCATAATAAAGCGGTCGGGGTTATTAAGCCGTGACTGTACCGGAGGCCAGAGGGTATCAACATAAATAATAAAGACGATTTTTGTATTATTTCCCTGCTCGGTAAGCTTTTTATCAAGCTTATTAAGCATATCAACATACCAGTCGGATGGATGCTTCTTTACACATTCCTCACACTCACACTGATTATTCGCGGCATCGGCAAGCCAGAAGTGAAGAAAATCGATATAGGGCTTTTCTTTAAGGTAATTGGCAAGCCAATCTACAACCTTGTCCTGTATCCACTCCTTGGACATACAGAGATGAGTGAAGAAGGGCGAGCTGAGATAAAGCTCACGCTCTCCGTTAACAAGAGCAAATGCCTTTTTTGTTTCCTCGGGAACGTCATAGTGCTGTCCCGAAATCATATGCCTTACGCCAAAGGGCTCAAGCAATGCACCGTGACCCATAACGTGAAGCTGCATTCCCACCTTTTTGATAAGATGCTCAAGGCGCAGGCAATAGTCGCAATAATCCTGATAGGGAATATCATCGTGAGGGAGCTTTGTATTAGCCTCGTGCTTGTACCAACGGTTCATATAGTTGTAGGGCACAATTTGCTCTATCATAAATAGGTTCATATCAACCTTGGGCATCCATAGAATAACATCTCTTAAGTGCTCGTAGCTGGGCGCGCCCTCAACACACTGACCTCTGAAAGGATAGTCCGCTTTTTTTCTGAATGTGAATGAGTGATTTTTCATATCCGCTTTCGGGATATATTCGCCATCGTTACCCGGACGTACCCAGCGGCAACCTGCGCTCTTTAAGTACTTGTAAACTCCGAAAAGAATGCTTCTCTCGTTGCTGCCCGCTATGTAGCCGCGAAGGGAGTCTATCTTAACGTCAACAACGTCATCGATCATAGCGTCGTTTACGTCGTAGGTGTCAAGAGAAAGGTCGGAAAGAAGCCCGAGGGCTATTCCCTCCTCGCTCTTATCAAGAGTGATCTCGGCAGAAAAGTCGCTATTCATCATGTCAAGATACTTCTTAAGCTCCTCTGCCGCATAGGTTACCGTTTCGGTATTTCTTAAAATAATAATTTTCATGTCTTTTCCTCTGTGATTCTATAAAAGGAGACCGCCCGAGAGCGGTCTCGCATAGTGCTATTTGATTTTATTATATTTTTTTAGTGTGTCAATAGGTTTGTTTTAAAATCAAAAATTCCAATTATTTTCCGCAATCAAAACATTATTTTGTTTTTCGCTCTAGTGATGGCTTATCTGAGGCCCCTTTGTGTAAAGGGGGCTGCCGAGGCACGAGACTGGGGGATTGACCGCTTCGTTACCTTTATACATGGTAGGCGACAATCCCTCCGTCTTGCTTCGCAAGCCACCTCCCTTTACACAAGGGAGGCTTGTTGCCGAATTGTGAATTTCAAATTTTATTTAGTTTGCGGGGGTTATCACGTAGTTACCGGCCTCTGCGGTGAAGTTCAGGAGATTTGTGCCGTCGGCTACGGTGACAGTAGCAACGGTTTTGCCGTCCTTAGTCACATTCCAGTTGCCGGCAGTAACGCCTGCAACAAAGCACTCGCCTGCTGATGTAAGAGTAAATCTTGACTCCTCAGTTAAGAGCTTTTCGTTCTTCGGGAAGAGAATAGACTTACCAAAGAGAGATGCGCCCGCAAGGTTATCGGAGCAGAGGTCATCAGCCTTCTTGGGAGATGCATTATTGCTCGCATCTGTAACATACATAACGGTGAGCATATGGTTAGTCTTTTCTGCTACTGCGGGAGAAATATGAATTCTGCCCCAGCCGTACTCAGCGATAGAGCCGGCTACAAGATTTGTATCTGTATCAGCATTACCGAGCTTATCGGAAAGCCAGAACTGCTTGCCCTCGCCGCCGATAAGAGTGTACTCGGTATCGAAGCCAACTGTTTGAACTATCATCTTTCCGCTATTGCCGTTTTTAGTATTTGTTACGATAGCGAAGCCGTCATCTGTAATTTTAGGCTCTTCCTGAGTATGGATAAGAGCCGACTTCTTGTAAGAAGCGTCATCAGAGGTAATGCGGTCAAAGGTGAGGAATACGAGAGGACAGCTTGTATCGCCTGTTGCAACAGCGAACATATATCTCGTTACCTCGTCAACGGTCTCGGCATCATATGCCTTTGTCATATCTCCGCCCATATAGGAGTAGAGGTACTGACCGTTCTTTTCTACATTGGCAACACCGAGAGATGTGCACTGACCGAGACCGATGTAGCTTTCCATTCCGTCAAAGGTATCGGGGTAAATGGACCTCTCTGTCTTAACAGACTGACCGCCGGTGTAAAGAGCATTTATACGGTATGTGTTCTTTACATTCTCCATATTTGGGTTGTAGATAAGCAGAGAATTTGAGGAAACCGTCTGCATATTATATCCCATATGGTGTAGACTGGCCCAGGTTGCATATTTACCCGAGTCGGATGCCAGAATTCCCTTGTAATAAATCTGGAATGAGCCGCACTCTGCGTGTCCGTGGCTCATAAAATAGTTCTCGGGCATAGTCATATAAACCATAAACGCGTTTACATTATCGTGAGCGCTTCTTGCGAAAACATTTGAGAAAGGCCAGGTTGTAGTGTTTGTAAGCGCCTTAGGCTTATCTGACACGTGAGGAACTGTGGGGTCATTTGTTGCAAGCAGCTGAACTACCGAGAGTCCCGCACCGCCGTTAGAGAATGAATTAAAGGACCTGAGCCCCTTATACGCAAACTCCTTAAGCTCGGGGTTCTTGTAGAGAGTTGCCGCATAGTAAGCCGCATTGATAGTACGGCTAGGGGAATACTCCGAAGCCGTCATATTCTCGTTCATATCACCGATACGCAGATTTTGTCCGTCGGGACGAACGTAATGAGTAAGGGTGGTGACAACCCTGTTAAGGTCATCGGAGAAGGGACGGTATTTGCCGTCTGTCATTTTATCGAACAGAATGTTTGACTGAAGAGTAAAGGTTGTACGGTATGCGCCGTAGAACGCGCCCTCCCAGTGGGAGCCGCTCTGGTAGAGGAAGTTCTGAGCCTCGGCATAGTCGTTTGTAATTCTTCCTGCCACAAGCTCGTAAATTTCGGGAGCCTCGTCAGCGCAGGCTATTGCAAAGGCGAGGTACTCAACAAGGAGCTGACCCTCGCAGCCGTGACCGCACATTGTGCCCTGCTGTGTGGGAGCTTTGTTTGAAGCGCCGCCGTAGCAAACTATCTCAAGATGCATACCAAGAAGATTTACACAACCGTGGATAAGCTGAGCTTTATCCTCCTCTGTAAGGAGGTCGTAACACCAGTCATAAACACAGCCCGCAACATACAAAATCATACCGTAGGCACGGCACCAGTCGCCAACTGTGTGGGGCACGTTTATTGTAAGCATTGCGTTCTTTATAGCGATTATCGCCTGATAGCCGTAAATCGCCTCGCCTGTCATAGCGTAGCGGAAAGCCTTTGCCTCAATATTCGCTGTAATTCCGTAATCCATATTGTGAGTCATATTACCTGTTACGGACTTAAACTTTCCGTCACAGGGGGCGTCGGAGAGGGTTATATATCTGTTATATGCCGTTTTGTTCTCATCTGCCTCAAGATTGGCTCTTACATTGTCTATGGAATTAGGGGTAAAGAGAACGCGGGGGTGTGCTTCTCCGGGATAGACCTTAGGTGCGCGGTAGGTGTTTGCACTAGTAAATGAAGTGGCGGAGTATTCGCCAAACTCTGCTGTGTTAAATGTTGCCGCCTGATTTTTGTATTGCTCGATAGCTTGTTCTAACGTCATGATAGTGTCACCTTTATTATCATCGTATCTGTTCATTTCGTTTTCAAATTGCTGTTTTTCTTCTTCAAATCGGTTTTTGTCCTCTGCCTCGGCAAGGTGCTTTTCGTAATAGGCGGACATATAGTATTCATCAAAGGTAACTGTTTTAAGGTCACAGGTACCCTCGGTGATTACAAATTTTCCGTCTGTTATGTAGGATTCGGCAAGGTAATCGAATGCGTAATCATAACCCGCCTCGTGGTCCGCAAGAATAACTATTTTTCCCGAGTCCTCAGCAATCACAAAGTGAAATGCGAGAACTGTCGCGTTTTCCTGCAGCTTCTTTATATACTTTGCTGTAGCTTCCCTGTTTGTTTCGCCAACAAGGATTTCAAGAGATTTCTCGGATGTAGCATCCGAGCGCATCTCCGGCTCCGCGCCGGAAAGGGCAGAGAGCCTGTTTGCAAGGTCCTGCGCCTCCCCCACGCCGCCGGCGGCGGTAACAATCGAATATCTTGTTTCACCGCCAGAAAATACCGTTAACTCCTTTGGCTCAGCCGTACAGGAGCAAAGAACAATAAGTATTGAAAGAAGAAGTAATATTAAACTTTTGTTCTTCATAAAAGCCTTTTTGTTTTAAGTTTTGTTATAGTGGAAATTATTCTTTAATAAAACCGCTGTAAACGTTGTCTATATACATAATCGAATTCTGAGTTCTAGATGTAGCCTGAATAACACAACGTTCTATTTTTGCAAAGGTATCTGCGGTTAAAACGTTAGCGTCACAGTCAAATATCATAGGATTTGTGGTATCACCGTTGATATAAACGTAAGCCTTTGTGATATCAGCCTTGTATATAACGAGTCTGAAATGATTCCACTGGGTAGAATCGGAGTCTTCAATCTTAACCTTGTTTCCGCTAGTAGTATAAATTTGATTGTGTGTTGCAGTACCTGCAGCGCCGTTACCGGTATAGAAGAACCATCTGCCAAATGCAGTGCTATTACCGTTCACCTGGGGCTTGATTTCAAAATAAGGGCTAGCGTGACGATCTGTGATTTCAGAATAATCCATCTTGAAATCAAATGAAAACTCGAATGCTGTAGCGTCTGCGGCACTAACATCCTTGTTGGCAATCTTAAGATCGACAGCAGAAGTGGTTCCGGGGAAGTTGTATTTTACAACGGTTTTGTGAGAAGCATCGGTTGCAAATTCAACAGTAGAGCTGTTACGCACAGCCATAAAGCTGGAAACAGTGTCTTTTGTACTGTATTTATCAAAATTATGAGTGCCTGCTCTGTAAGCCACAACGAGACCGGCGCTAACTTCGTTCTTAATAGAATCAGCAACGGTAAATGCAGTTCCACCGTTAACTGTAGCTGTTGTGGGATTTCCGTTTACGTCATAGGTGATTACAGTCCATTTGCTAACGATTTCAGTTCCGCTTGCAATAGGTATAAGAGATTTACCAATGGGATATACACCTGCGGTATATCCGTCAATGTAACCGCCGTCAACTGTAACATAACGGTACTTTGCGATAGAGGTAGCATCGGGGGTAAAGTGAGCTTGTGCTGCATCACCAAACTCGATTACCTTGTTGTAAAGAGCTGTCTGGGTGTCGGAAGCCTCGCCGCTTGCAAGTCTCTCGTAGAGGTACTCTGCTACGGAGTATCTTACAACATCGCTCTTTGCACCGGTTGCATCTTCAACCTGGAAGTAGGAGTATGTAGTCATCTTAGATGCCGCAACACCGGTGGTCTTAAGAACATAGGAGTCAACTTTAAGATTGTTCTTATCCGCATCAGCTGCTACAAGCTTATCAGATGTGCTTACAAGTGTACCAACAGTCTCGGATGTAGGCTCGGTATCAAAGCGATAAAGCTTTACCGGAGGGGTAACGGTTGATGCATCAACTGCGAACATAAGAGCGAAGTCGCCCTGGTAAGAAACGTTCTGTTGTGTGATAGTGGGCTTTGTTGTTTCGGTTGTCTCTGCGCTAACTGTCATAGGCACTATTGAGCCAAACACGAGAGCGAGAGTGAGAACTAAAAGTGTGATTTTAGAAAATTTTGTGTTTTTCATTTTTTGTTCCTTTCAATTGTGGTTTTTGTTTTTTAGGATTCCCTACTGGGGAAGCTGTCACCGTAGGTGACTGATGAGGTACAAACAGAACTAGCTTTTTTGCTTTACGGACAAGTTCGTGTTTACAATGGTAACGACCTCATCCACCATCAAAGATGGTCCCCTTTCTCCAACAGAGAAGGCTTGAAATAAAATTCGCTTTATGCGTCTTGAGCATTTCAAGAGCGCAGCTCATTTCATTTCCGAAGAAAATTTGGGTCGCAAAGCGAATTTCATTGGAGCTATGCTCCTATGCCCAGCCGAAGTTATCTTCATCGCCTTCTGTACCGGTCGTTGACGTGGATATTACGTCTGTGGCTTTGAGGTATAAAAGCTCTAGCTTTACACGCTCATATTCTTTTGTTTTCTCCACTAAATCCACTCCTTTCTTTAGTTTCGTTATGTATTTGCTATTTTGGTTCTACTTATTTGTCATCCTGAGAGGTAGTTACACCTCTCGAAGACTTGGAGCTTTCTGCGAAGGATCTCCATGTCGGAGCCTTTTGCAAATTAAACTTTGGCAAAGGCAGCTTGATAAAGATTAACTAATTCAATTCCGAACTCTCACTTGCCCGCCATAAACTTTTAACGGTTCGGGATAGGAGATTCTTCGCAGTCGCCGAATATATCCAAAAATTCACCGCTTAAGACCAGCCGAAGGAGTCTTCGTCGCCAACCCCACCTTCTCCAATTTCGGGTTCTTCCACCTCAGGAGCTTCGTCGGGAGTAAGCTCCACCTGCCAGAATCTTGTATTATCGAGGCAGATGTCTGCTACTGTTGCCGCCGGAGCGGTCAGCTTATAGGTTGTGAGAATTTTAGGGTCATAGTAGCCGCCCTGAGTATAGGGCTTATAGCCTGTGGCTACGGCTGTATCGGAGCCGCCGACATAAATCTTATATAGTATGTCGTAAACCTTATCTCCGTCATAGTCAATGCGGGGGTTCATATACTCAGCCTTAAGATGTATCCACTCACCGCTCTTGCCTATTACCGTTTCGGCAATATCCTTAGAGGATACCGTTACGTTTCCGCCCTTATATGCCTTTATTGTAAGGACGAAGGGCTTAATACCACCCGAATTTGTAGGCTCGAGGGTAAACTCGGCTACATCCGAGGTAGGCTTTATCATAAGGTCGGTCTCGAAGCTGATAGCATTGGCTGTATCGAGAGTTACGGTAGGCTTAATACTGATGTAGTCTGTCGAATTTTGAG
Organism: Eubacteriales bacterium; assembly: GCA_045658565.1. Lineage (GTDB taxonomy): Bacteria > Bacillota > Clostridia > Oscillospirales > CAG-272 > UBA1740. The sequence goes on along the minus strand of JAZOVF010000033.1, from coordinate 17,992 downwards.
CTGTAATAAGCTGAAGCACCCTTGTTACCTCTCCTGCTACTGTCATTTCTGAAATCTTGGCAGTAGAGTTAAGTGAGCCTAAGGTAGGCTTTGTTTTATCGGTTATTACACCCGGCTCAAAGGTTATTGTATCTGTATCGGGAGGAATGGGTGCATCATAGGTGATAGTGTGCTGACCCATAACCGCATTATCTATGCAGTAGCCTCCGGTTTGATTTGCGTTAACCATCATTCGCAGCTGATTTACCGAAGCGCCGGGCTGTATGCTATCCTGATAATAGGGAGAATATCCCATACCTACAAACTCACCGTTGACATAGGCTTTAGTAATAACGTCGATATTACCGTCATAGTTAAAGTCATACGGTGTGTCGGTATATTCAAGGCGAATTCTGAACCACTCGCCCTCCTTTACGTCAAGGGACTTAACAAAGTCCTTACCGCTTATACCGCCGTAGGCAACCACGTTGCCGTTAAGAGGCGCGTCAAGGCGGAAGTAAGATGCTCTGCCGCTGCCGACAAACTCAAATACCAAACTGAATTTTGTTCCGTCGGACAGGAGGCAAATATCTGTTTCAAAATATGCGGCATTTGCGCCTGCGACAGTCTTTGTTCTGGCAACGGTTACTGTATCATAGCCTGTACCTATTGCAGACTTAATCTCAAGCACCTTTGATACCTCGCCCTTAACACTTCTCTCTCTTATCTTGCAGTAAGACTCTGCGGAAGAAAGACCTACCGAAACCTTAGAGGGCATTGAGGCAAAGGAGCTTTGCTCAAAGGTTATTGTTTCGCTATTATTATCAATGTTACCTGCATAGGTGGGAACCTTAAAAACGTCGCTTATCTTTTCAATATAGAGGTTATCTATGCTGAAGCCTGCGGCTGCGATAGTGCTGATTTTCAAGTAATCGAAGGAGTACGCGCCGCTCTCAGCGGTGTAGTTAACCGAGCTTGATGCCACATACTCGTCACCGACACGGAAGTTAAAGCCCTGTTTTGCTTCGCTGTGCTCTATTACCAACGAGAAGGCGGTTTTTGAAATAGTTCCTATAGGTGTTTTGTATCTTCCGTTCTCGGTATATTCGTAAATATTAATGCCCGAGGAGGTAGAAACAAGGTCGAATATTGCTACAATATTACCTGCCTTATCGGTAAAGCTGAACGAGAGTGTTCCGAGTGCGGTTTCAAGCTTCTGGATATCCAGGCTGACAACTGCCATTGTTGGAACAGGAACACGAACATTTACAGGAACCTTTATATAAGCTCCGCCGCCTAACACGCTTTCAAAGGAGAGCACTCCCTCAGAGGGTCTTACACCCTGGCTCTCAACGCCGTCAAGACTGTCAAAGGGATAAACAACACGGTCTATGTCGGGAGATGTCATTTCAGCAAAGTCATTCTTTACTCGCTCGCATACAAGGTTATCCACAAAGATTGAAGAGGTTATATCGGGAGCTAAGGCGGTTAAAGCAATCTCGCCCATATAATATCTATCTACTCTTGATGTTACATTGGTGTTTATGCCTGCAATTTCGTTATCAACAAGGACAACAACCGCTGCTTCGTTAAAGAAGAACACAAGCTTCAAGCTGTATTTTACACCAAGAGAAAACTTAACATTGGAGTAGGTAGTACCGGTCTTTCCGCCTGAGCTTTCGGCAAGGGTTGCATACCTTGTACCGTTTTCTTCCTTAACAACAACTCTGATTCCCGCAAAGGTTCGCTCGAGATACATATACTCGTTAAAGGCAAACTCGTATGTTGCGCCTGCCGCACTATCGGCACCTACTGTCAGGTCAAGGCTTACTACCGCGGAATTTACTCCTGCGCCTCGCTGGTCAAGGGGAAGTATAACCTTTCCTGCGCCGTTTGCAACCTTAAGTCCCAGGTTTCCGTCAGAGTCGGCGGAGATTACACAGTTGGTCAGGTTGCCAGATATCTTAAAGCTATCGGGAATTGCTCCCACGTTCTCAGTATCGAAGGAATAAAGCTTCTGAGGCTTATCGGGTGTATCTATATTCTTATTAAGTGTATCGGAGGTTTCGGGAGCATAGATTTTGTAGCTCTTCTCAACCAGAACATTATCTATAAGGAGCTTTGCAGCTTTGTCCTTTAAGCCGTAGATAGCGAATGCATTGAATGCCGATGAGGGAATGCCTACGCCTTCATATTTTGCAGTTCCGAAGTAGTTGTCGGTTACGGCAACGCACTCATCGTTGAAGTATATCTTTATACGAACAGTTGAAGCTGTGCCCACATAGTATTCAACACGCAGGTTGAACCACTCGCCTACCTTGGCTCTTACACCAATATCCTGGGTGAAGCTGTATCCTGAGGATCGAGAGGATTCCTCAAAGAACCTTATCGTATCACCCTGGCGATTCAGGGCTATCATATAGGTGTCCTGGAATATATAGAGGTTTGTAAAGGTGTTTTCGCTGGATTCGTCGAGAACACACATATCTACCTCGTATATAAGGCAGCTGGGGCTATTTACTTTTTGAGAATTGTTGAAGAAGAACTGGTCTACGCTTGATTTGTTAGAAGCGGAATAAACTTCTACAACATTTCCTCTCTCTTCGGAATCGTAAAGCACCTTTGTTGAGCCTGTACCGGCGGGGGATGTCACTTTTATCTGACCGGAAGGCTCACCGACTGTTTCGTCGTTAAAGTCTATTGGATCATGAACGATTATTTCATTCTTTATTATAATACCTAAGTCCTTAAGAGTTTTTTGGAATACCATTCTGTCGGAAGTGTTAAAGATAGGAACACTTCCAACTCCGAGAGCGTTGAAAATACCGAGGTATATATTCTTTGTTGCAAGGAGGGTTGCGTTCATGTCGCCCTCTTCGGTATTAGGCGCAGCTATCGGCATTCCATGGGACTCGGATGCTCCCATATCGGGGTATGTTGAGAATGAGCCGTCGAGCTTTACAAACTTGTTAAGCAGCTCATATGTAGAGCTGAGCATATCGGGCATCATAGCGTACATATTAGACAGGGCTATGCTGCCGGAAATGCCGCTGTTTTGAGCGATACTATTCTGTCGAAGGTTATTTGCAAGAGCTGCTATGGCTGTCCAAGTGTCGGAAAGTGCGACTATGTCCTCATGCTCCTTTTGCTCAGAGGTGAGGCAGGAGTAAATAGAATCAACGGCACTAACCGTATTTTTGACAGTTCTTCCAAGAGCTGTATATACCCTTACAATACTGTAAAAGCCCTTGATAGTGTCATAATCAACAATGCTCCTTGATGCCCACATGCCTGTTGAGGAATTCTGATATCCTGCAAGCCAGGTCGTAAGCACATCTGCAAGGCAAAGGCTCTCACCCGCCTCGGCATTCATTTCATCTACCTTTACTATAAGAGGCACCTGAGACATAATTGCCTCGCCTGCTTCGTATGTATCATCATAAATACCAACGGTTGAAAGATAGGTTTCAAGAGCCTCTTTTGATTTAAGATGAGGAGGGATGTATATTTCGTCATCACCGCTTATTGCCGATACTGCGGCAACCCTGCTACGGGAGAGTGGAGTTGTAAGGCGGGATGCAGGGACTGCTGTTTCGTCAGACAAGATTCCGTCGCCCTTGACCCCTGTGGGAGTGTCGTATGTAGGAGATGCGCCAAAGCTTTCAAGAATGCTTATTGCATTCATAACATCTCTTGATCGCTTATCGTGATTTTTATCAATGTTATCCTTTGTCCACTGGGGGTGGTAGAAGTAGCCGTTTTCAGCCTGCATTTCCTTTACAAACCTTACAAATTTCGCGGCAATTTCTTCACCAAAGTAGTTAGTAAGAGTTCCCGAATAGCCTGTCAATATAGACTCAACAATTCCAATTGCCTGGGCAGTAGACTCAAGGTCGGGCATGAAGCCCTCGTTATTTCTTGCAGAATTGGAGAAGTAAAATCCTCCGCTTACAGGGTCATAGAGGTTAGCAAGCCAGGTGACAATACCGTCATCCTCTGCATAAATCTTGCGAATTCCTTTAAGCTGCTCTATTATCGCAGAAGCCAGCTGGGTTTTGTTTTCAACCATTGCTAAAATCTGAGAATTCTTAAGCTCCCAGAGAGTTTCAACTGTTGCCTCATCTCTCTTTGTCTGCCATTCGATAACGTCAAACGAGCTTCTTGCAACAGTTCCTTCACTAAGCTTAAGTGTATTGCCTGTCATCAAGCTTTTGACAAAGATGTCCACCGCCTCGGTAATGGCGGCGTTTACTCCAAAGACAGGACCGTCAAAGGCAAGTGCTACAGACTTGCCGTCGGAATAGATAACATATCCTCCCTCGTCCTCACCGTAATTCATCAGCGCAAGGAGGCGGTAGGCTCTGTTGGATACGTCTCTGTCGGCCTTACCCACAACAATTTCGTGAGGAGCAGCCACTGACGAGGCGGGAGAAACCACAATCTCCTTACCCACAAGCTTTTTGTATGTAATTCTTATATTCTCTACCTGACTTTTGTCAACCCCGTCACCGAGAACAAGGACTGTTTCAGTACCAGGGGAATATATGGCATTCTCGTCTGTCGGTGTGCCGCCTCCCGTGAAATCCTCCTCAGGCGCGCAGGATGCAAGCCCTGATACGACAACAAAAAGAGTTAATAAAAGCAGTACTCTTTTCACAAATTTACTCATAAGCATTTCTCTCCTTTGTTTGTATTTGCTGAGACGATTGACATAAAATTGCTGTTTCAATCGTAGTATTTTGCTTTCGCTTAATATGAAAATCCATTCCCATTTTTGTGTAAAATTGGTTAATTTACCAAAATAAAGTATATAACTTTTCTTTTTAATATTGACTTTCACCAATTCAGTAGTATAATTATTATAGAATAATAAAGCATACAAAATCAACAAGGATATTGCTTATGAACGAAAAAATATTGCCATCTGAACAAATTCCACCTGCTCATTACGAAACACTGGATCACCTTTGGATAAATCAACCGTACAAATTTCGCCTTTGCCCTACTAACAAAATTCCAAGCCAAACTGCCAGTATGCACAAGGATATTGAGTTTAATCTTGTCACCGCAGGTGAATTGGAGGTTTGGCTGAACGGAAAAAGACGTGTTTATAAAAAGGGTGAGTTTTTCTTTGTAAACCAGTATGTTGCGCATATGTACAACTGTATCGGTGATGATACAAAATATACCCATATGATTATAAAGACCGAATTTCTCTTAAAAAACGGAATTGACATTTCCGGCTTATGGTTTCAAGAGCTGATTGTTGACCCCAAAACAGGAGAATATTTAAGCGCAATTGAAGAAGAATTCAGGGCAAGGATGCCCTATGTAAGAAGTGCAATACAGGGGATAATTCTTCAGCTTATGTGCTATCTTTTAAGGAATTATTCCAGCGAGAAAAAAGAAGAGCCGCATACGATGATGTCAACCTACGGTCAGGATTTTGAATACGCGAGAAAGGCTATTGATTATATATCCAAGAATGCGACAAAAAGCCTTACCGTTGAGGAGGTCAGCAATGCTGCGGGACTCAGCAAATATTACTTTATACGTGTATTCAAAAAGGTTACAGGACAAACGCTTACCGAATATATTAATAAGGTAAGATGCGATTGCGCAAAAACACTGCTTATAAGCGGTGAATACAGTATTACGGAGGCGGCGCTTTCATCAGGCTTCAGCAATATCTCGTATTTCGCAAAAATATTTAAGAAAAACACAGGCCGTCTTCCATCGGATTACCTGCCCCAGGATGTCAAAAAAGGGTCTGTAAAGTAACATTAAGGGTCGTCACATTAAGAAATGAAGCTAGCTCAAACACAAATTACTGTATTAGCGTTGTGCCAGCAAGGACACAACCCATCGATATCAATCCATTGCAGGACTGCAGATGTGTTGCTGATGTAAACGAGGGATTGATATCATATCGAGTTTGAGCGTAGCGAAGCATATCAACTAACTAAATATTAGCATTTGTGCCTGCAAATGCAGTACTTGTTAAAAAAAGAGGACAGAGAACGCAACATTCTCTGTCCTTTTGCTGTCGGTAGGTGCTTATTTACTTGTAATTTTAAAACTGTCCTTTTGAGTTCACACCATTTGAGCTAGTTTCTTTTTGGAGAGATGAAGAGATTCTTCTAGGAACGCACGCGTTCCGTTGCACTGTTGCAACTAGGGCTTCTTGCTTCCCTCGGGACGCTCGGTCGCAACAAGCCAAGTTGCTGCCACTCCTCGACCTCCCTCTCTCACTCACCGAGTGCGGTCACCCTCCTCCCTCTTGCGCCTCCGACGCAAGACTTCAAATCTTCTCCGCTTGAAACGCAAAAAAGACAGTCTTTCGACTGTCTTTTTCGCTGGCGGAGATGAAGAGATTTGAACTCTTGCGCCGGTTGCCCGACCTACACCCTTAGCAGGGGCGCCTCTTCACCACTTGAGTACATCTCCATAGACAAATTCGGGTGAATAACGAACTTGCCATAACATTATATCAACTTTTTTGTTGTTTGTCAAGGTGTTTTTAAGAAGTTTTTTGCAGATTTTACACAAAGTGATGCCATCTCCCGTTAGCAAAGCCTCACTTCTTTAAAATCCGAGATTTCAAGGCTTTCTTCTTTAACATTGCAGCACACAGCCTTAACGGTAACGCCGTTTTGTGAGGCGAGGCGTAGTGTCTCGGCAAATTCCTTGTGAGTTTTCTCATTTGGCATAAAGTATTTACACTCATTCATCTGTATTACAAAGAACAGGTATGCCTCGTATCCGTCGCAGACTGCTTGGCAAAGCTCGGTTAGGTGCTTTATTCCTCTTTCTGTGGGAGCGTCGGGGAACATTACCACCCCGTTTTCTTCAAGGGTTACGCCTTTTACTTCGACAAATATTTTTCGTGTCCCTGCTTCAAGGTAAAAATCGAAGCGGGAATTTTTATACTTAAATTCGGGACGGACAAGGCTTATTTCACCAAAAAAGTCGGTTTGCCGAACCCATTCACCAAAGACGGCATTGGGCGCCTGGCTATCCATATTTATAAGTATGTCATTTTTGTATACCGCAACGAGGTCAAATTGAGTTTTCCTCTTTGTGTTATCGGATTTTCCGAGAATTACCGTAGCTCCCGGAACCAGAAGCTCACGACATCTGCCGGTGTTTTTTACGTGACAAACAACCTCTCTGCCATCATGCTCTGCATAGGCGATAAAGCGGTTGGGTCTGGATAAGAATTTTGCTTTTACTGCATTTTTATATATCATAAGTATAATCACCTCTTTGGAATACAGTATAGCATTTTTGTATTTTAATGTCAATCTTTTAAAAGTGTTGATTTTTCGGTTTTTTTATGGTATAATTGGCACGTTGATTTTATTTTGCACGAGGGAAAAATGAAAAAATTTGAGGGAATTTTACTCTGCACAGACCTTGACGGCACTCTGCTTAAGGATGACAAAAGCATATCGGAAGAAAATCTCGAGGCTATACGTTACTTTATGGCGGAGGGCGGAAAATTCACCTTTATAACAGGACGAATGCCGTATTTTGTGCAGCATATTTATACCATACTTAACCCCAATGCGCCCTTTGGCTGCATAAATGGCGGAGGTATTTTTGACCACAGACTTGGTAAGTATGTATGGACAAGGGAGTTATCCAAGGAGTCATACGACCTGGTTGATGATTTGGTAAAAAAAGTCGGAGACTTTGGATTACAGATAAATACATTTGAGCGCATTTATTTTTCTATTGAAAACGATACCATGAAATACTTTCGGAAGAGTACGGGTGTGCCCAACCTTATAAAGCCGTACAGAGAGGTTACAGACCCCATCGGAAAAATCGTTTTCGGAGACGAGAGAAACGAGAAAATTCTGGAGATAGAAAACGCCCTGCTCTCTCACCCTAAGGCTGAAAAATTCGACTTTATACGCTCCGAGCACTCTCTTTACGAAATTTTACCCAAGGGTAACAGTAAGGGCGATGTTATGATGCGTATTGCAGACCTTCTGGGAATAGACAGACGCCGTACCGTTGCCGCGGGAGACTACAATAACGATGTTTCGATGCTCAGAGATGCGGGAATAGGTGTGGCTGTTTCAAACGCAAGCCCTGCGGCAAAGGCGGCGGCAGACTATATCACCTGCTCTAACGAGGAGCACGCAATTGCAAGGATAATAAAGGATATTGAGGACGGAAAAATCAGGGTTTAATAATATACCCTTATAGAGTGATACAGGGAGCTGTGGCACTTGAGGCTACACAAAATGCGGAGATACTGAGTCTCCGCATTTTCATTATTCCGGGTTTATCATTTTAAGGGTGAAAACCTTTGATTCTGCTTGATTTTTAATGTGACATCTCCTGTTTTTGAACATTGACAAATTCAAAATACAGTTGCTTAAAGTGGTTTTGCTAAATCTAAAAATTGAAGAGGTCTATCCCGGTTTCTTGAAAACAAATCAAAATTTACACTCCTTATTTCTCCCCTATCATAGGTGGTGTAATAATATATTCCTCTGTCAAGGTCGGCAACCGAGGTGTAGATTGTGCAAACAGGCTCTTCCGACTCGCTTTGTGAGCAACCTCTGGGCACCGCAACAGAATTCATAATATGGAAAAGGCTATTTACCTCCCCCTCCTTGCCCGTGACGGTATTTTCCTTTACAAAAACCGCCCGCAAAAACCTCGATACCGAGGAAAAGTCACCGGGTAAGCCCAAAGCTCCCATTCCTCGGGAATATGGTAGGCTTTTTTCACCTTTAGAAAGCTTGTTTTCTGGAGCACCCGGGTGGAGAGCTGTGATTTCAGAAAGCCTTGTCAGGTGGTAGTCGAGAGGCGGCGAATTTGTCAATACACCTACAGGATTTTCGCATATTTTCACCCCCGAGGAAAGTGGTTCTATAACGGCGCTTCCATCTCGGTCTGCCACAAGCCAGTGCATAGGTGTTGGGGACAAGGACTCTGAAAAACTGTCGTCGGTAATATTAAGCCCCTCGACAAGCCTAAGTGCCTCTTTTAAGCTCTCTGCCTTTGCGAGAATATAGCTTATCACCTCAAATGATGCTAGGTTAAGGCTTCCCTCTTGCCTTTTATTATAGCAAGCGTACTTCGGAAAATTCAAAGCATATGCACCAACTCCCTTATCATTTATCCCCTCATAAAACAGGGGTACTCCGTCAGCCATATGACATATTCCCATTATTCGGTGCTCAGCCCTCACCTCGCCCTCATGAACAAGCCTGATATGATACCCTTTCTGCAATACAACAATCTGTTCTCCAAACGAACGCTCGTAATCAAGCGTTCTGCCTATAAAATTGTTTTTTGCTATTACCGTACACATAACAACCGCCTTTAATTTACTTCAAAAAAATGATAGGCCGAAATATTCTGATTTAAACAATTTACCATAGATAAAACAAAATAAATTTTCATATACGTGTAAAAAAACGACCCGGATTTTGTCCGCACCCAAAAAGTTACACACTTTTAGAGTGCATATCAAAATCTCCTCGGTTTTTATCTTGTCTTTATAGTACCATCCGACAATGTGGCGTCCGCTTGATGCTCCTATATCAACACTAAGTGCGTATTTCATATCATACCACCTCTTTCGGATTAAAGATAAAATACTAAAAAAACACTACCGTATAACGATAACACAAAAAGAAATGCTATGCCAAGCAACATATGAACTTATAATATGTAAAAACGGTTTGAATAACAAATCTAGTTGTTTTTTTGATGTATCAACAAAAAACAGGTCTTAAGAAAATCCCCGCTCTATCAGCTTCACGGCAAAAGAAAAAAACGAAGCACTTTGCACTTTGCAATGTCTTCGTTTTTTGTTCTTAAGCTAATTGTTTTTCCTAAATCTGCATTTTCGCAAACATTACTTTACCTTTTGGTAGGCTTTTCTCGGTTCGCCGTTCCATGTGGTTATAATTCCGCAGTATTCAAAGCCGCATCTTGAAAGGCATTTTTGCATTGGAATATTATCCTTATGGGTGTCAATTTTCAGGTTAGGAAATTTCCCAAAGCAGAAGTTAAAGCATTCGTCCACAATGCCTTTTCCATGATATTTCACAGCTATTCTGTGTATTACCGCATAGGGGTCGGGATTCACCCAGCCGCCCTCACGAATTTCGGCATAGGTAGGGTCGTCGCCTATTTTGAAGTAGAATGTGGCTACAACCTCGTCTCCATCAACACAAACATAGCTTGTACCGTCGGCAATTCCGTCTGATATATCCTTTTTACCCGGGTAAACCGAATTCCACTGGCAGGGGTTGCCCGCCTCACGCATATAGGTGCGGGCTAAATCGTATATTTCATTTGCCGCATAAATGTCAGCCTCTGTTGCAAGTCTTATTATCATTTGTCGAATCCTTTTTGTTTTTCTCACAAAATTTTAACATAAAACACCTTTTTTGTCAATAACCGAGGAAGAACATAATGCAAAAAAATATGTTTTTTCCTCTTCATTCAGGTCAAATCATTTTTTTTACAATCTTTTTTTAAATTTTATGCCGTATCTTCTTGAAATGACGAAAAAATTGTGCTATACTTTAAAAAATTTATTTTTCTGGAGAAGCATATGCGTACCGTCATCAAGATTGGAACATCAACACTTACCCACGAGGGCGGCTCGGTAAACCTGAGACGTATTGAGGCTCTTTGCCGTATTATCAGCGATATCATCAACTCAGGGGAGGAGATTATTCTTGTATCATCCGGAGCTATCGGCATGGGGGTTGGAAAATTAGGACTCAAGGCACGCCCCTCGGATATTGCGGGAAAGCAGGCCTGCGCGGCAGTTGGTCAATGCGAGCTGATGTACGAATATGACAAGCTTTTTGGCGAATATAACCATACTGTTGCACAAATTCTCCTGACTGCCCCCGACCTTGCCTGCGATGACAGACGCGAGAAGTTTGAAAACACTGTTGAGAGGCTTCTTGACCTCGGGGTTCTTCCCATTATTAACGAAAACGATACGGTCGCTACCGAAGAAATTGTCTTTGGCGACAACGATACCCTTGCGGCAAAGGTTGCAGTAACGGTAGGAGCTGACCTGCTTATACTTCTTTCGGATATTGACGGCCTTTACACCGCAGATCCTCACAAAAACTCCGACGCGCGTCTTATATCCGAGGTTAGGGAAATTACCGACGATATAATGGCTCTTGCCGGTAAAGCGGGAACCGACAGAGGCACCGGCGGTATGGAAACAAAGCTTAGGGCGGCAAAAATTGCAACCGATGCAGGCTGCGATATGATAATTGCCAACGGCCAGTCACCCGAGTTGCTCTATGACATTGTAGAGGGCAAAAGCGTTGGGACAAGATTTTTCAGTTAAAAGACAGAAGCCTGGAGTTAGGGATTGGATTATGGAAAACAAAAGTTCAACTGTTATTCTTTGCGAAAAAGCTAAAGAGGCATCAAGGGAATTAGGAAAAATCTCTGATGAAAAAATCAATACAGCTCTTCTTTTTATGGCAGAGAATTTAATAAAGAATACCGATAAAATTCTGGAGGAGAACGAAAAGGATCTTAATGCGGCAAAGGAGACTATTTCTTCTGTTATGCTGGACAGGCTGCGCCTTACTCCCGAGAGAATACAGGGTATGGCAGAGGGAATAAGAGAAATTACAAAGCTCCCCTCCCCTCTTGGAATTACCCTTGACAAACTTGAGAGACCCAACGGCCTTGTTATTGAAAAAAGAAGTGCCCCCATGGGGGTTATTGCTATAATTTACGAGAGCCGCCCAAATGTTACCTCCGATGCTGCCGCCCTTGCCTTAAAAAGCGGAAGCGCCTGTGTTTTAAGAGGCGGAAAAGAGGCATATCGCTCGGCGGCGGCAATAGTTGATGCGCTGAAAGCCGGTCTTACCGATGCTGGAATTACCGAGAATGCGATAAACCTTGTCTCTGATACCACAAGGCAGAGTGCCACCGAGCTAATGCGCGCCTCGGGGCTTGTTGACCTACTCATACCAAGAGGAGGCGCGGGACTTATACGCGCCTGCGTTGAGAATGCAACAGTTCCCTGTCTTGAGACAGGTACGGGAATCTGCCATATTTATGTTGACAAATCAGCCGACCTCAAAAAGGCTGTGTCCATTCTCGAAAATGCAAAAACTAGCCGCCCCTCGGTATGTAATGCCTGCGAGGTCTGCCTCGTGCATAAGGATATTGCAGAAGAGTTTTTGCCTATGGCAAAAGAAAGGCTTGTTACAAAAAGGCTCTCCGATGGAAAAGAGCCTGTGGAGTTAAGACTTGACGGGAGGGCGGCAGAAATTATAGACGGCACACCTGCAACCGACACCGACTTTGATACCGAGTTTCTTGACTACATTCTCGGTGTAAAGGTGGTTGAAAGTCTTGATGAGGCGGTAGAGCACATCACAAAGCACTCAACTCACCACAGCGAGGCTATAATTGCAGAGGATATGGAAGCGCAGGAGATCTTTGTCAGAGAAATTGACAGCGCTGCGGTTTATATCAATGCGTCAACCAGATTTACAGACGGCGGCGAGTTCGGTCTCGGATGCGAGATGGGAATTTCTACACAGAAGCTCCACGCAAGAGGACCTCTCGGAATAAAAGAACTCACCACCTACAAATACATTATTCACGGCAACGGACAGATCCGTTAAAGGAGATTAAAATGAAGATAGGTTTTATTGGTTGCGGCAACATGGGAGGTGCTCTCGCGAGGGCTGTTTCGAGAGTTATGAACACTAATGTTTACATTTACGACCACAACGAAGAAAAAGCAGCGACTTTAGCCAAGGAAATCGGCGCAAAAAAAAGCGACAACATTTCGATCGCCGCAGAGTGTGATTTTATCTTCCTCGGAGTAAAGCCGAACATTCTCCCCTCGGTACTTGAAGAAATAAAGAACAACCTTGGACGTGGGGTTCTTGTCAGCATGGCAGCGGGCGTTTCTCTTGAAAAAATCAAGGGCCTTGTGGGAGAATATCCTACTATCAGGATTATGCCCAACACCCCCGTTGCGGTTGGGTGCGGCATGATAAGCTGGTGCAAAAACGGCAATGTAAGCGACACCCAAAGCACGGATTTTGAAACAATTATGTCCAAGGCAGGCAGACTTCTGCTTATTGAAGAAAAACTCATCGATGCTGCAACGGCTGTTGCAGGCTGCGGCCCTGCATTTGTTTATATGTTTGCAGAGGCTCTTGCCGACGGCGGTGTAGAGTGCGGTCTTACGAGAGACAAGGCTCTTACTCTTGCGGCAGAGACTATAAAGGGTGCTGCCGAGATGCTGCTTAAGACAGGAAAGCACCCGGGTCAGCTTAAGGACGAGGTATGCTCCCCCGGAGGCAGCACAATTGAGGGTGTTCACGCTTTGGAGCAGGGGGCCTTCCGCGCTACCGCCTCGAGCGCCGTTATCGCCGCATATGAAAAAACAAAAAAGCTCGGCTAAAGTCTTTGAATTATTTGAAAACCGTATATACGACAAAATCGCAAGTCCGAATTTCAGACTTGCGATTTTGTTTTTTTACATGTCATTGTTTACATCATAGCATACTCATTCTTATTGAATTTAAAGTCTTGCCAAGAGCCGCCAACCCGGCGGTGGATTTCCTCGGTTGCCAGGAAGAATTTTTCAACCACGTTGTTTTTGGGGTAAAACTCCACGAATTCACCCTTGTAGAACGTATAGAAGCGGGAAAGGTCGGTGCACATTCCGTATGTGGGAAGAGCCTTTGGCTCTATGTGGAACTCGAATGGCTCACCGCCTTTTGTTCCCCTATATGTAAGTCCCTCTCTGTTAAGGGTAAGTCTTCCCTTGCCTACTATCTCCGAGGTTTTCTGATTTTTCAGAAGCTCAAAATCCGGAAGCATACCGAGTTCAACCTCCTCGGAAAGTTCAAAGCTCTCGTCATTTATCTCCTCCTTTATCACCTGACGCTGGAGATCAAACCAAACAGTCTGGGTTTCGGGGATAATACAATGCTCATTAAAGGGTACAAGCTCGTATGTGTCGGTAAGGGTTGCGCCGTTGCCGCACTCGGTACAGAAAATTTTGTTGCCTTCGGTTGCCATGGTATGCTGCTTTTTGCACTTAGGACACCAGAAGAGCAGGTCCTCAAGGTGCTCGGCACCGTTTTCACCGATTTTATAATGGTTTTTCGCTACCTTGTTCCATGCATAATCGTCGTGATAGATAGCCCGGTTTATCTTATCTTCTATCTCCTCGGGAGTAAGCAAATCAAGCTCCTCGGGAGTAAACATACGGCGGAACTCAACCTCAACTCTGCCAAGCCTGTCTTTAAGATTATACTTCGGGCTTGTGAGATATCCGCCTTTAATTATGGAATAATACACAGGCACCTTAAAGTGCTTAAAAAGCTTACCGGAGCCTGCAACTATGGGCTGATTTGCGCCTGAAATCGAGCTCATTCCCTCGGGGAATATAACAACTCTTCCACCCTTGTAAAGGACCGAATGTATCCCCTTTATAGTAGTAATATCTGGAACAAAATTCTTCTTCGGAATAACCTTAAGCATTGAGAATACACCCGCAAGGTGGGAGCGGTGGAACTCGTTGTAGCCTGCAACATAGTTCATTTTTGCAGGAAGCATGGGTACACCTGTAAAAATGTAATCAAGCCTTGATGCGTGGTTGCTGATAAGGAAATATGGCCCTTTATCTTTTTTTATATCGCATTCAAACTTATAGTGCACGTTGTACTTTCCGTACATAAACATATGCCACACTCTGCCAAGCACCGAATAAACAAAGCCGGGCGGTGTAATCTTGCGTTTTCTTATCTTTTCTGCTACTGTCAAATTTGCCATGCCGATATTCTCCGTTTGTCAGTCTTTGTTGTTCTCTATAAATGATATAAGATTTTTAAGATTTCCGTAATTATATATCGATATATCCTTACCAGACTTGTTTATAAGATACTGGGGTAAAAGATATACCCGCATTCCTAGCTTTTCGGCTATCATATCATCATCTGTATCGTTGCCAACCATAAGGCACTCTGTGGGGTCAAGCCCAAGCCTTTTAGCAATCTCCTCGTAGTAGCCAAGCCTCGGCTTTGCATAGGCAGAATTTGCATAAGTGGTATAAAACTCAAAGTCCGACGGCTCAAGACCCGCCCAACGAATACGGCTCTCGGTTGCTATTGGAGGAAAAACGGGATTTGTGGCAAGAACAACCCTCAGTCCCATATCCCGTATAGCTCTTACGGCCTCTGCTGCCTCGGGAATTACACCGCAAAGGGCGCTGAGTGACTGAAATTCACCGTTATAAAACTCGTTGAAGAGCTCCTCTCTCGAACGGGCTTCTTCACCGTAAACCGCCTCAAAGGTCTGCCAGAAAACATTCTCGTTTGTGTCCTGCCCCTCGTTATTCATCATAGCGTCAACGCCTGAAAGAAGCGCCTTTGAAAACCTTTTGGCATCAAAGCCTCTCGAAGCCATTCCCTTTGTCAGCGCACCAAAATATCCTTTAATAAAAATGTCAAGATCCATTGGAAGAAGAGTTCCGTCAAGGTCAAAAAGAACTGCCTTAATACTCATTTTACACATTCCTCACATTTTCACTGTCATCGTAATTACCTTATTATATTATCACAAAACGCAAAAATTGTCAACAAATTATCTTTAACATACAAAAGAGCCTACCACGAGGGCAGACCGCAACAGGAATCAGCCTCGTCTTACAAGGTTTCCGCAGGAAACGACGAGGCTGGGATTCGAACCTAATTTCAAGGCAACGCCTTGGAGCAGGTCTATTCTGACGGGTATCAAAAAAGGCTCTTCCACACAAGGTGGAGAGCCTTTTTTTGGCACCCGCAACAGGAATCGAACCTGTAACTAACCCTTAGGAGGGGTTTATTATATCCATTTAACTATGCAGGCGTATTTAATTTTCAGTTTTGCTGTCGCAAAAGCAACAGGAATTTGCCGCTCGGGGTATAATCTCTACTTTCGCGTGGTTGAGTACTTTCCTTTGTTATATCTCCTCGCTTGGCAATATACCGCATTCGCGGTATGCGAACCTGTAACTAACCCTTAGGAGGGGTTTATTATATTCCGCAGCCGTCGCATAGTCGTTATACGTAGCACGTTAAGTGCTTCTTTAACTCCTTGCTTTGGGCTGTCTCCCGTTGCGAAAACAATTATCAATTGTTTTCGCTTAGCGAGCATTTAACAATGCAGGCGTATTAAGCTTTATACGACCTCATCCGTCACGGCAAAGCCGTGCCACCTTCCCCGTGGGGAAGGCTATAGGCTATATTAGTTTACCACATTATTTATTAAAAGTCAAGACAAAAGTTGTCGATGGGGTATTTTTGTAAAAAAGTTGGCTTTTCGGGCTTTTACGAGCTTTTTGACTCACCGCAAATGTTAACAATCTGTTAAATTTTAAGCGGATTGGTATTTTTTTAACGATTATTATGGAAAAACTCTAAAATATATGTTATAATAATCGATGCGAAATTTCACAGGGCAAATGCGAGTGTAATTTTGCGTAATTTTAAGATTATTTTTAAAATTTATATTAAATTTGGAGGAAAACAAAAATGGCAAAGAAGTATTGCTATCTCTTCTCCGAGGGTAACGCATCCATGCGTGAGATCCTTGGCGGTAAGGGAGCTAACCTCGCAGAGATGACCAACATTGGTCTTCCTGTTCCCCAGGGCTTCACTATCTCTACTGAAGCCTGCACACAGTACTATGAGGACGGCCGTCAGATCAACGACGAGATCATGGCTGAAATCATGGATTACATTGTAAAGATGGAGGGCGTTACCGGCAAGAAGTTCGGTGACCTTGAAAACCCTCTTCTCGTTTCCGTACGTTCCGGCGCAAGAGCATCTATGCCCGGTATGATGGACACTATACTTAACCTTGGCCTTAACGAAGAGGTTGTTGAGGTTATGGCAAAGAAGTCCGGCAACGCACGTTGGGCTTACGACTGCTACCGTAGATTTATCCAGATGTACTCCGACGTTGTTATGGAAGTTGGAAAGAAGTACTTCGAGGAGCTTATCGATAAGATGAAGGAAGAAAAGGGCGTTAAGCTTGACGTTGAGCTTACCGCTGACGATCTTAAGGAGCTTGCTAACCAGTTCAAGGCTGAGTACAAGGCTAAGATCGGTCAGGACTTCCCCACCGACCCCAAGGAGCAGCTTCTTGGCGCTGTTAAGGCTGTATTCCGTTCTTGGGACAACCCCCGTGCAAATGTTTACCGTCGTGACAACGACATTCCCTACTCTTGGGGTACTGCAGTAAACGTACAGGCAATGGCATTCGGTAACATGGGTGAGGATTGCGGTACCGGTGTTGCATTCACCAGAGACCCCTCCACCGGTGAGAAGAAGCTCATGGGTGAGTTCCTTACCAATGCACAGGGTGAGGACGTTGTTGCAGGCGTTCGTACTCCCATGCCTATCGCAGAGATGGCAGACAAGTTCCCTGCTGCTTTTGAGGAGTTCAAGAAGGTTTGCGAGATCCTCGAGAACCACTATCACGATATGCAGGATATGGAGTTCACCGTTGAGAACGAGAAGCTCTATATGCTCCAGACCAGAAACGGTAAGAGAACCGCTCCCGCAGCTCTCCAGATCGCTGTTGACCTCGTTGCTGAGGGTCACAAGACCAAGGAAGAGGCTGTTCTTATGATCGACCCCAGAAACCTTGACACTCTCCTTCACCCCCAGTTCGACGCTAAGGCACTTAAGGCTGCTACTCCCATGGGTCGCGGACTTGGCGCATCTCCCGGCGCAGCTTGCGGTCAGGTTGTATTCTCTGCTGAGGATGCAGAGGCTTGGTATGCTCAGGGCAAGAAGGTTATTCTTGTTAGACTTGAGACCTCTCCCGAGGACATCACCGGTATGAAGGCTTCTCAGGGTATCCTTACCGTTCGTGGCGGTATGACCTCTCACGCAGCAGTTGTTGCTCGTGGTATGGGTAAGTGCTGCGTTTCCGGATGCGGCGAGATCGCTATGGACGAGGAGAACAAGAAGTTCACTCT
>JAZOVF010000032.1:0-37041 GCA_045658565.1 Eubacteriales bacterium | reverse complement strand
AAATAAGAAAGCCCCTTTAGGGGCAAGCCGGTAAAATCTGCGCGGTTGGCAGACTTTTCGATGAGCCTATAGGCTCACCGAGCCGGTGTTATGCCCTAAGGGGGCTTGTGCATGCCACCGGCACGGCCGGTGGTCATGACTCGGTTTAATCATAAAAAATAAAACTCCCTTTTACAGGAGTTTTTGTGGGGATTTTAAGGGGAACTTTTTGCAAAAAGTTCCCCTTTTCCTACTATCAATTTATTATTTGCGATTATTCTCGGCAACGCTGATGCGGCTTATAGCGCGTCTAAGCTTTGCCTTTGCCAGTAAAATATCTCTGTCGTTTTTCGCTCTTATAAGAGCTTCCTCGGCTCTTTCCCTTGCTGCTCTTGCGCGACTTATGTCTATCTCGTCGGCAAACTCAAAGGTGGTTGCAACAAGCTTAACCGACTTTTTGTCAACCGAGATAAATCCGCCCGAGATAGCTCCTACTCTGTCACCCGAGGATGTTCTTATTCTCGCTCTGCCTGTGTCAAGGGTTGCCAGATAGTCTGCGTGTCCTGCCAGAATTTCAACATCGCCATTGTCTGTTCGGATAAGCAGGCTTTCTGCCTCGCCGCTATATACCGAGCCGTCAGGGGTTACAATTTCAAGCTGAAAGGTTCTCATACCGCTCACCCATTAAATCTGCTCCGAGGACAGCTTTCTCGCCTTTTCAACCGCTTCATCGATAGTACCGACAAAGAGGAATGCCGACTCGGGGAGATTATCATGCTTGCCCTCAAGGATTTCGCGGAAGCCGCGTATAGTTTCCTTGATAGGAACGTATTTACCCTCCATACCCGTAAACTGCTCAGCAACCGAGAAGGGCTGGGAGAGGAAACGCTGGATTTTTCTTGCACGTCCAACAACGAGCTTATCCTCCTCGGAAAGCTCTTCCATACCCATAATTGCAATAATATCCTGCAGCTCCTTGTATCTCTGGAGAATGCTTTGTACAGCTCTTGCTACCTCGTAGTGCTCTATTCCCACAACGTCGGGGGAGAGGATACGGGAGGTGGAGTCAAGAGGGTCAACCGCTGGATAAATACCAAGAGATGCAATAGAACGTGAAAGAACTGTTGTTGCATCAAGGTGAGCAAAGGTTGTTGCGGGAGCGGGGTCGGTTAAGTCGTCGGCAGGAACGTAGACCGCCTGTACCGAGGTAATAGAGCCTCGCTTTGTTGAGGTAATACGCTCCTGAAGAGCACCCATCTCGGTAGCCAGGGTGGGCTGGTAACCAACGGCAGAAGGCATACGGCCAAGAAGTGCCGAAACCTCTGATCCTGCCTGGGTAAATCTGTAAATATTGTCAATGAAGAGAAGCACGTCCTGACCCTCTTTGTCACGGAAGTATTCCGCCATAGTAAGGCCCGAGAGAGCAACTCTCATTCTAGCTCCCGGAGGCTCGTTCATCTGACCGTACACAAGGGCGGTTTTGTTAAGAACTCCCGACTCCTTCATTTCGTTATAAAGGTCGTTACCCTCACGGGTACGCTCACCAACACCTGTAAATACCGAGATACCGCCGTGCTGCTTTGCAACATTGTTGATAAGCTCCATAATAAGAACCGTCTTACCAACTCCAGCACCTCCAAACAGACCAATCTTACCGCCCTTTGCGTAAGGAGCAATAAGGTCAACTACCTTTATACCTGTTTCGAGTATTTCGGTGGTTCCCTCTTGGTCGGAATATGAGGGCGGGTCTCTGTGAATACACCATCTCTCTTTGACCTCAGGCTCGGGGAGATTGTCGATAGGTTCGCCGAGAAGATTAAATATTCTGCCAAGGGTTGCGGGGCCTACGGGAACTGTTATACCTGTACCGAGAGCCACAGCCTGAACGCCTCTTGCCAGACCGTCTGTCGAGGACATTGCAATACATCTTACAATCTCGTCTCCAAGCTGACTTGCCACCTCGCAAATAAGCTTTCCGCCCTCGTGCTCAATTTCAATAGCATCAAGCAGGTTAGGGAGAGAACCATTCTCAAATCTGATGTCAAGAACAGGACCTATTATTTGTACTACTTTACCTATGTTTTTGTCCATTTTATTTCTCAATTCTTTAGAAATTTCTTTAGAATTTTATATTTTTACATAAGAAAACCAAAAATCAGAACAGAACCTTAATTTCTCATTTCCAATTTACCATTTCTCATGCAAGGCGAAAAAATTGCCTTACAGCGCTTCGCTTCCGGAAACTATCTCTGTAATTTCTTGAGTTATAACTGCCTGCCTTGCTCTGTTGTAGCTGAGCATCAGGCTATCTATCATCTCAGTTGCGTTCTTGTTTGCCGAGTTCATTGCCGTTCTTCTTGCACCCGACTCTGATGCCAAAGACTCCGCAACCGCAGAGGCCAAAACTCCGCCTATATACTGAGGTATAATTTTATCAAGCATTTCCTCAGGGTCGCCCTCAAAGAGAATGTCGCTTTCTTTTGAATCAGCATTGTCTGTTTCCATATCAAGAGGGAGCAGATTTATGCTTTGGGGGAGCTGAGTTAACATTGAAACAAATTTAGTATAAATGAGGGTCACTCGGTTGAATTCACCTTTTTTATACCCTTCGGCAATAAGAGACGAAATGTCAATGGCTCTGCCAACCGATACGTCATCAGCATACTCAAAAGAGTCGCTGAATATAGGAGTACCTCTGTGGCGGTAGTACTCGAGGGCCTTTTTGCCTATGGGTAAAACTATGTCACCCTCTTTATATAAGGATGCAGCAAGTTTGAAGATGTTTGAGTTGTAGCCTCCCGCAAGACCCCTGTCACCGGCTATTACAACAAGCAAACTTGGGCTGCCCTCGGCCTTAGCCGACCAGACAGAGCTTTTTGCATCAGCCGAGCTGTCTATAATGTCAATAGCGCTTCTCATAACCTCAAAATAAGGGCGTGAGCGCTCGGCTTTTTCCTTTGCGCGCCTGAGCTTTGACGTCGCAACAAGCTCCATAGCCTTGGTTATTTGCCTTGTGCTTTCAACACTTTTTATGTGGGCTTTTATGTCATTTATTGACCTGCCTGCCATGACGTTTTCACTCCTTTCTGTAAACAATCATTGTCAAAATCGCTGTTTTAGAAGCTTTCTTTGCAGTGAGTAATAGCATTTTTAAGAGCTTCTTCGTTCTCGGGGGAGAGAACACCGCTTGTGCGTATGTCTGCAAGAAGATTCTCGCAGTTTGAGGTAAGATACTCAAAAAGCCTCTCCTCAAAGTGAGAAATATCCTCTAGCGCAATCTCTTTTAGCATATTGTTTACTACCGCGTAGATAATAGCTACCTGAAGCTCGACTGCGATAGGTGAATTTCTGTTCTGCTTGAGCACCGCAACAATTCTTTCACCCTGGGCAAGACGCGCCTTTGTATCAGCGTCAAGGTCGGAGCCGAACTGAGCAAAGCCTGCAAGCTCACGGTACTGAGAGTAAAGGAGCTTAAGCGTTCCCGAAACCTTTTTCATAGCCTTTATCTGGGCATTACCGCCAACTCGGGAAACCGAAATACCGGGGTTAACTGCCGGTCTTACACCCGAGTGAAACAGCTCGGTTTCGAGGAATATCTGACCGTCGGTGATAGAAATTACGTTTGTGGGAATGTAGGCAGAAACGTCGCCTGCCTGTGTCTCGATTATAGGAAGAGCGGTAAGCGAGCCGCCACCGTATTCGGGTGCAAGACGTGCCGCACGCTCAAGAAGTCTTGAGTGAAGATAGAATACGTCTCCGGGATAAGCCTCTCTGCCCGGGGGACGTCTGATAAGCAGGGAGAGTGCTCTGTAAGCAACTGCGTGCTTTGACAGGTCGTCATAAATTATAAGAACATCTCTTCCCTTGTCCATAAAGTATTCACCCATCGTACATCCCGAGTAGGGAGCAATATACTGCAGGGGTGCAGGGTCTGAGGCGGTTGCCGCAACAACTATGGTGTAATCCATAGCGCCGGCCTTGGCAAGGGTTTCAACAACACCTGTAACCGTTGACTGCTTTTGTCCTATGGCGACATAGATGCAGATAACGTCCTTGCCCTTTTGGTTAATTATTGTGTCGGTGGCGATAACGGTCTTACCTGTTTGTCTGTCACCGATAATAAGCTCACGCTGACCTCTGCCGATAGGAATCATTGAGTCGATAGCCTTAATACCTGTCTGTAAGGGAACTGAGACACTCTTTCTTTCAATTATTCCGTATGCACGTCTCTCAATGGGGTTATATTCGGCAGCCTCAATAGGACCCTTAGAGTCTAGTGGCTCGCCGAGAGCATTTACTACTCTGCCAACCATATTCTCGCCAACGGGAACCGATACAACTCGGCCTGTACGCTTAACAAGGCTGCCCTCGCTGATTCCTACATCGCTGCCGAGAAGAACCGCGCTGACAAGGTTTTCTTCAAGGTTAAGCGCCATACCGTAGGTGCCGTTGGAGAACTCAAGAAGCTCGTTTGCCTTGCACTTATCAAGGCCGTGAACCTTTGAAATTCCGTCACCAACAGAGATAACATAGCCAACCTCGTCCTGCTCGGTTTTCTTAGAGTAGTTTTTTATCTGCTCTTTGATTATCTTGCTGATATCATCTATTTTAGATTGCATTCTTTTTCTTCTTTCTTTCTGCCTCTGCAGAAGCTTTTTCGGAAAAAATTCAAATTACTGTTCTGGCAAGAGCCTCCTCAAACTTATCAAGCCTGGTTTTAACCGAGCCGTCAAGCTGAACTCCTTCATATCGGAGCATAACTCCGCCGAGAATACTCTTGTCCTGTGTGTTTTTTAAAACAACCCGCTTTCCTGTCACGCTTTCAAGTTTTTCCTTCATATTAAGAAGCTGACTTTCGGTCATAGGAATAGCGGTTATTGCTTCGGCATGCAGTATTCCACGTATGTCGCAGTAGAGAGCATAATACTCTTTATACAGCTCGGGAATAATGCGTGTAAGCCTTCTTTCAGCCAAAATCTTTATAAGACTTAAGAGCCTTTCGTTAAACGAGGACAAAGCCTCGTCAATGAGCGAAATCCTTTCCTCTTTAGAGAGGGCAGGGGTGTCGAGAAGCCTTGAATATTCGGGATTTTCCCGCATTATGTCGGCAAGGGCTGAAAGCTCTCCGAGAATATTCTCGGTTGCGCCCTCTTCCTCTGTCAAAAGAAACAGAGCTTTTGCGTAACTCTCTGCGCCGTTCATCTTTCGTCACCCATGTTATTGATAAAGTTGTCAATAAGGTCGGAATGCTCCTCTGCCTTAACATCGCGCTCAATAACAGCCGATGCTATGCTGATAGCCATTTCCGAAACCTCATTTTTCACCTGATTAAGAGCATACTTCTTTTCAAGCTCAATCTGCTCCTCGGCTCTCTTAAGAGTGCGGGCAGCCTCGTCGTTTGCTTCCTTAAGAATTTGCTCTTCACGAAGCAGGGCGCGGCGCTGTGCATCCTTAAGTATCGCCTCGCTCTCCTCGCGTGCCGAAGAGAGCTTCTTTTCATACTCGCCCTTCATATTTTCCGCCTCGGTGCGAGAGACTTCAGCCTCGGAGTACATATCATCAATCTCCTTTTTGCGGGAGTCTATCATCTTCTTAAGCGGAACAAAGGCCAGCTTTTTTAAGAAAAGATAAAGAATAAGAAGGTTTAGCCAGGCGAAAAGCATTGTCCACGGATTTACGCCGACAAATGCCTCGAATTTTTGTAAAAACCACTGATATTCCACTTGCTTTTCCTTCCTTTTTTCGGTTCATTTTGTAATATCCCGAGTGGAAGATTACAAGAACATAAGAAGAAGTGCAACAACGAGCGAGTAAATACCCGTAGTCTCGGTAATAGCGCATCCGAGAATCATGTTTGTACGGAGAGTACCTGCCATTTCGGGCTGACGGGCCATAGCCTCAAGAGCCTTACCAACAGCGTTACCCTCACCGATAGCAGGGCCGATAGCTCCAAGTCCCATACAAAGTCCTGCACCAAGCATTTTAGCTGCCTGAACATCCATTTTTAAAAATCCTCCTGAAATATATTATATTTTAAATTTTGAGCACAAAAGTAAATATTAGTTGGCATTTTCGGTCTTTTTGTTGATTTTTTTGCGTCTGTCCTCGGGGATTTCCTCGGGCGGCGGACAAGCTCCACCAACGTAAACCATTGTCAGAAGCGAGAATACAAGAGCCTGAACAAAGCCCGAAAATAGGTCAAAGTATACCGAGAGAAATGCGGGAATACCAACCTGAAGGAAGGGTATTTCCGAAATCATGTCAGGCAGGAAAGAAAATACAAGCTGAGAAAGACCTGCCAGGGCTGCATAGATAAGGGCGGTAAGCACCCCGCCTCCTGCTACGTTACCGAAGTGACGGAATGCCAGCGAAATAGGTTGAGCAATCTCCGAAACTATGTTCATGGGTGTCATAACCACGATAGGCTCGGTAAAGCCCTTAAGCCATGCCCCAAAGCCGAAGTTTTTGATATTGTTGTACCAAACCATGCCTGTTGTAACAAGAGCCCACGCTAAGGTTACAGAGAGGTCGGCGGTCGCCGAGGGTAAAAGCTGAGTCATTCCGAGAAGCGTTCCGAGAATGGAGGAGAGAAAAAGCGTTCCGATATAGGGCGCAAACTTTGCGTTATGCTTGCCCATAGTGTCCTCAACCAGGTTGTATAGCATTGTAACAAGCTTTTCCAGAACTACCTGAACAGCTGTTGGACGCTTTTTAAGTCCCCTGGTTAGTATGAAGGCGAGAACAATCAGAATAAGCGTAACGGCACAAAGCGATACGGTAGTAACGGTTAAAATGTTGCCAAGCTCCAGAATAGGAATGTTTTCTGAAATCTCCTGGAGCACAGGTATACCAAATATCACCCTTGCTCCGTTTGGAGATATAAGCGCTCCGTCATCCTCCGGTACGGGGATTGAGTCATAGAACAGGGTCACAAGAAGGCACAGACCGCTTATTATAGCCAGAACGGCAAACAGTATTGATAGCCTGACTATTATTTTATTACTTTTCATTTTCGGTTTTTCCTTTTAATGTTTCGCTGATGTAAATAAGAGGCCTGAACATAAGCATTGGTATTGCTGTGCACAGGGGATTAAACCAGCCTGTAATAAAAGCAAGTACTAGCGAAGCCAGCATTGTTACGGTTCTTATAATGAACGAAATCTTTATTTTGTTTTGAATCACCATAGAGTTTTCTTTGGTGAACAGCTCGGCTTCCTCCTCGGTCATCTCGCGAGAGCCTCTGGCTTCAAGATATCCGTCAACCGCACGATTAACCGAGAGGGTGAGAAACATGAAGTTAAGAACTACAACCAAGGCTCCGAGAAAAGCTCCTGTTACAGCACTTATTTCAAATGTATATTCAGTAAAAAGCGAAACTATAAATGCTCCGAGAACTGTCAGGGCAGCAATGATAATTTCTCCGATAAGAAGCAGCCATACCTGGCGGTCAGATTGTTTTTTATTCATTATTATTACCTGTTTTGTCAGAATTTTTACTACTGTTTTGCTCTTTTTCAAGTCTTTCGTATGCCGCCATGGCGGAAAGCACAAATTTTATCATAGAATAAAAGCCCGAAAGAGCACCCAATGTGATAAATACCGCGTATATCCACCCCGGGGCGGAAAGGTAGGTTACAATAAGCCAGGAAATACCAAATCCCAAGGCAATTGGAATGGCAAGAGTGAACATGGCTTGAGAGACTATGTTGAAGATATATAAAGCGTTGACAAATTTTTTATACACATTCATCCTCCCGGCGAAAAAAATTACCAACTCTCCACGTATAATATACTACACCAAATAAATGGTAAAATCAAGGAGTATAACGAAAGTTAAATTTTTAACTTTTGCTTCGGAGAATAATAGCACAATAAAGGGACTTGAAATTTGTGCAAAACCAACATCAAGACAAAAACAGGCGGATGTTGCCTGAGTAAAATCCAGCCAATATCCGCTTGTTTTATATTTGATTTTTTGAGCTGATTTTATATTTTCTCGGTGACATGCCAAAATGAGACTTAAAGGCTTTTGAAAAATATGCCATATCAAGAAATCCGCATTTTTGCGCTATCTCATTAACCGAAAGTTCTGTCGAAAGCAGCATATCGCCCGCATTTTTTATTCTTACGTGGTTAAGAAATTTAACAGGCGGCATCTTGGTAACCTCAAGGAATTTACTTCTGATATAATCCTCGGCATAGCCGCTGGCGCGCATAAGGTCGCCGGCCTTAAGATGAGGGTCTCCGTATTTGTCCTCTATTATGGATATTATGCGATATATAGTGGAATAAACATCTTTTGCGTACTCTGTGCGCTTCATAAGAGCAAAACGCACAAGAGCATTGATGCAGGCATTTGCATAGGCCTCATTCTCCAAGGCATAGCGCAGAGATGTCTCGGCAAGCATTTTTGCTTCTCCGAACTCTGTGTCGTGAGTTTCATAAATATCAGTTAAAAAGGTAAGATTATCAAGGCGCTCACCTATGGAAATTATTCTGTGAGAGATTTTTGAACGGGTTGCGTGAGGAACATTTGGCGGTGCAATAAAAAGACAGCCCGGATAAAACGGTATCTCCCCGTCTTGGGTGATAAGTAAGCCCTCTCCCTCAAGAACAAACATTATTTCGTGGTGAGGGTGTGTGTGCATCGGTCTGAAATTAACATTAGGTGCCGTAACCTGTGCGTATAACATATCTTACTCCGATCGATATCGTAATGGTTGATGTTCTACAGTTAGTTTAACATTTTATCTATCTTTTATTCAAGACCTTTCTCTAAAGAAGTGTGTTTTATACATAAACTGCTATCTTTTGTTATAAAAATCATGATTTAGATGCATAAGAACGGCGTTTCTACATTATTTATTAGAATAAAATATATTTTGTGCTCTTGCGGATGCCGAAGAAGGCTGTTTTACATCTAAATTGTCTGTTTTGGAGTTTAATAAATATGTTTTACACAAGAATTAATCTGTTTTATTATATAAGATTTTCAAAAATAATGCTATACTAAGAGTGTAAAGCATACAAATTGCCTATGACTTGTAAATGATATTACTATAACCGAGTCTTATATTTGTATTTTATGAAATACCATCTATTACCGGTAAAGGAGAAAATGTATGAAAAAAGCAGCGCTTCTGTTTACAGCTATGATGCTCTTGCTCGCTGTGCTTGCTTCCTGTGCAGGCGGTGAAAGCGCGGGCAATCAGAATAATTCAAGCAGCGGTCAAGAGGGACAGGTAACTTCTATTGCGATAATCTTCCCCGAAACCAATAACAGTAAGGTTACAGACAGATTTTATGAGTTCTACTATGAATTGGGTGATAAAATGGGAGCAACACCCGAGCTTATCAACGAAACCGATGCTCTGCGTGAGAGAGAAATAGTTTTCGGCAAGAGCGAGAGAGCCGTATCAATTGAAGCCTATCGCAGACTTGAAAGAATAGATCTTTCTGACGATGATATGACAGAGGGTAACCCCAGGGTACTTATCTACTCCGACGGTAAGTCTGTTGCGGTAGCATATGAAGAGAGTGAGGATGATGTTGCGCTCATTATGGCTATCGACGGATTGAAAGAAAAGATTTCGTCTTTATACCCAAACACAAAGTCCGGCGTTTTACACCGTGAGATCGTAAGCCTTGATAATTACTATCAGGCTATCGATGATAAAATGCTTGATGAAAAATGGGAGACTCTTGAAAACAAGATAGGCGGAAGTCTTGGTGCACAGATAGTTTCGGCTATGAAGGGGCTTTATTCGCTTTATTCAGATGACCTTGTCTCCTGGTTCGCAAACCTTTATGATCCTGCTATTGGAGGATATTATTATTCTAATTCCGCCAGAAATACCGACGGCTATCTTCCTGATGCCGAGAGTACAGAGCAGGCCTTGAGGTTTATCAACAGCTCCGGTATGCTTAATGGCTTTGCCAGCGGCTATGCTGAGGCATTGCCGAAGGAGATCGGTGAGCAGATAGTAAACTTTATATACAATCTTCAGGACTCTAACGGATATTTCTATCATCCCCAGTGGTCCAAGGCGGCTGTTGATAATAAAACATCACGTCGCTCAAGAGACCTTGGTCACTGTGTGTCAATTCTTTCGGCTTACGGTGTTGCTCCGCAGTACAAAACACCATCCGGAGTGGGCGGAGACGATGATGCAGAGCCGGTTTCTTCGGTTAATCTGACAGGATGGCTCAGATCTTCTTCCGTCAACGCTGTTTCTAAAGTTATTGCATTGACAGACGCTGAGGTTGCGGTAGACCCGAACCTTGTGGATGATGTAAGCTTCCGCAAATATCTTGACAGCCTTGATGTACAGAATAACTCTTACAGTGCAGGAAACACCCTTACCGCGTTCTTCAGCGAGATAGAATACAGAGATAAGGTTTTGCAGGAACAGAATGTTGGCTACTCGCTTGTTGACATAATGATAGAGCATCTCAATTCAAAGCAGTTTGAGCACAACGGCCTGTGGCAGAAGGAAACCAATTATGGCGCTGTTAACGGACTTATGAAAATAAGCGGTGTTTACTCAAAGGCGGGTGTACCGATTCCCAATTCCGAAAAGGCAACCAAAGCGGCAATGAATGCTATAACCTCTGATGAGGAGGCAGATGCGGTAACCGATATCTATAACACCTGGTATGCTGTTAACCGTATGTTCAACATTATGACAAAATACGGCAGCGATGCGGATAAAGTTCTTGTTGAGGAAATGAGAAAAGAGCTTCTGTCAAATGCGCCCGAGGCGCTCAAGGTAACAGCAGAAAAGATTTCTGTGTTCCGAAAGGAGGACGGCTCATTCTCATACACTCCTACATATTCCTCTAAGAACTCGCAGGGTATGCCCGTTGCGGTTCCCAACAGTGTTGAAGGAGACGTTAACGCTACTGTAATTTGCACATCCGATATTCTTGGATACATATACGGCGCTTTGGGACTTGGAGAATACAAGGTTCCTATGTGCACATACAATGATTGGAGACATTACAAATCAATAATAGAAAAGCTTGGCCCTGTAATAAAGAACAGTGAAGATCCTATATACGAGCCGATAACCTTTGATGATCATTCCCTTGATAGCGACGAGATCTATATAGAAAATCTTTCATTCTCTGAGCGTTCAAAGGCTTCGGGCGGCGGAGTATCGCTTATAGCCGACCCGAGAGGTTATACAGGAAATGTTCTTAAGGTGACATCAATTACCGGCACCAGCGACTCTATCGATATTGATTCACCAAACCTTTCTCACGCATTCCCCTGCTTTGGCTTTGAGGGAGATTTCTGTCTCGTTTCGTCAAACACAGACTTCCCCGTAAGAATATCTATGGGCGAGTGTTGTCTTATATCCATAAAGATTTCAGACGGACATATAAGGCTTGTGCAGTCCACCTCAGGCACAGCAAGCAAATCTCAGGAGACAATTATCTGTGACGGCCCGGCTGTTGGCGAATGGTTCAGCTTTAAGGTTGAGTACTACAAGGGCGACCACGACTCGGTGCGTATAAAGTTCTATTTTGACGGTGACCTGACAGACGGCAAGGAACTTAAACTTGTTGCGGTAACCGACGGCTACTGTGACGAGGAGGGCATTAAGTTTATCGAGGGTTACGGCGAGCCGGCAACTCAGTACAAGAGCACAAATATCTGGTTTATGAAGGGATATGATATCGTAATGCTTATGGATAATGTTACATCCTATAAGTCAAACGATACTTACAGAAAGTATACCGATACAAAAAATCCTCTTAAGATAAATGTTGACGCACCTATCCCCGAGGCGGGTGATGATGCGTCAGGTACTCCGACTTACACTAATACCTATTACAATCTCACCGACGTTGTTGGATCAAGATACGACTATTCCGAAAAGCTCGGCAAGGATTACATTTTCAACAAGAAGTACGATAGTCAGACAGATAAATCCACAACATCTATTCCAACTTTGACAGCGGTTTCGGGAGGAAAGCTTAATATTTCAAACCTTTCCAATTGGTCTGCGTTTGCTATTGCCAATCTCTCAGAAAACAAGACGGGTACAGCGGGTGCAAAATACATATTTGACACTACGTTTGTATGGGTTGGCGGGCGTCAGACCGAGGGCACAGGCGCTGCCGCCTATATCGGACCTCTCGGTGCGCACAAGGCGGTTGATAACTCCTATATGCCCGCATGCACCGCTATGACCTTCTCCGAAACCGACTCGGATATTATTCTTGTAGGCGGTGCTGAGCTGGAGAAAGGAAAAGCTTACAATATAAGAATTGAATATGTTGTAGGTGAATCGATACACGTTTACGTTGATAATGTTGTGGCTTACGGCGGCGCTGTTACCCGGGGAGCTAATGCCGATGAAACAACCTTTGAGGCATTCGGCTTCTATATGCGTAAAAACTTCGTAGATCCCTTTGAGTTCATTCTCGACAACACATTTGTGGGTATTGTTTATCCCGACAGCGAGGGAGATTGGCCTATAGTTGCCGTTGACCCCAACGCTCCTCCTGCCGATGCGGGACTTCCCGAGGATCTGGAAACCATCTACGCAAATCCCGAATACCAGGGAACAAGATACGACTTTACTACTGTAACAGATTACACAACCGATAAGATTTATAATAAGACGTCTGCAAACGGAGTTATAGCATCCGACATTGCTAAAGTTGCTGACGGAAAGCTCTATGTAGACAACATGGGACTAAACTGGCGGGCAGTAGCCTTTAAGAACGGCGGCGACACCAAGGGCGGTAACGGCTACACCTACATCTTTGAGGCGGATATCAGATGGACCTCGGGTCATCAGGCGACAGCCGAGCTTGCAAGCGGCGCTGCATTCATCGGCTTCCTGGGTGAGCACGCATCGGTTGATAACAATTATATGTCAGCCTCTGGCTATATGAAGTTTATCGAGGGTGAAAGCGATAAGATGATAATCGGCGATACTCAGATAAACCGAGGAACAACCTATAACCTCCGATTTGAGTACACCGTTGGCACAGGTGTAAAGATGTACGTAAACGGCGACCTTGCCGATTTCGGCAAAGCCGGAACGGGTAAAAACAGCGACAGCTCCACCTACCAAGGCTTCGGCATTTACTTAAGAAAGAGCTTTGCTCCCGAACTTGAATTTACCGTAGATAATGTTTATATGGGTGTTGTTGCTCCCGCGGTGGTTACTCCCGGTCCCGAAGAAACTGTCGGTTATGCAGAGGCAACAGACGCTCCCGACGGTGTTACCGCAACCGTTTCGAGCGATTATACTGATGAGATAATAACCGTTAGTTTAAGTGCTGTAAATTCGGATGCTTCCGTGTATTCCGACCCGCTGACTCTTAAGGTCGTTATTCCCGACACCTGGGAGGCGGCAAAGATTACAGTTGGAACAGAGTCTACATACAAGTTAGCTAAAAACGACGGTACGGTAGCATACATTGAAGCTCCGGCATCCTCCGGCGACACGGTGACTATTACCGAAGCAAAATCCTCCGACGTAACCTTCTACACCTACTACGGTGATGAAAGCGTTCAAGGCTCAAGGTACGATTTTGATGACAACAAGCTTCCGTCAGCGTTTATAGCTAACAACAACGTGACCACCACCCCATCTACTCTCTCGGTATCAAACGGTGCTCTTAAAGAAACAACAATCCCGTGGTACGGCTTTGCGGTAACGACAGGTGATGACAAGGCTTACTCTGCAGGAAAATACGTCTTTGAAGCTGATTTTGTGATGAATAAAGCAGTTTACAAGGACACTAAGGGCTCTGCTTTTATTGGATTTATCACCTATGAAGATCAAACAAGCAGTGGTGTTACGGTACAGAACACAACCACAAACGGAGCTGCCTTTGCCGATGTTTATATGACTGTTACCTCTGATACACAGAGCTATGGCTGGTTTGGCGAAAGCCTTACCGTTGGTAAGAGCTACAATCTGCGTGCTGTATATGACGTTGAGACAGACATCTGCATGATATACGTAAACGGTGAGCAGGTAGCCTCTGCAGAATACGGAACAAGTAATGCCGTAAAGAACAGAGATGACAGCGTTTATCGCGGATTTATATTCTACCCCAGA
Organism: Eubacteriales bacterium; assembly: GCA_045658565.1. Lineage (GTDB taxonomy): Bacteria > Bacillota > Clostridia > Oscillospirales > CAG-272 > UBA1740. The sequence goes on along the minus strand of JAZOVF010000032.1, from coordinate 22,975 downwards.
GTTACCGGTATGGAATTCACTCTCGATAACGTGTTTGTCGGTGTTGTTGACGGTGTTGAAGCAGTAAACAGTGCCGAATGATAAACAAAATGGAAGAAATAAAAGAAAAGTATTACAAAGCCCTCTCCGACAAGGTTGGCGGTGAGCAGGGGGGCAGGATAGCCGAGGCTATCAGAGATATGTATACTCTTTACAAGCCGGAAATGATAGACTGGTTTGCGAACCTTTACGACCCTGCGGTGGGCGGTTACTATTACTCAAACGGCGCAAGAGACAATGAAAAAATCCACTATCAGGGTGTAAGCTACGACCTGCGCCCTGACAGCGAGTCTACCGAGCAGGCCTTAAGGTTTATCAGCACCTCGGGGCTTCTCGGAGACGGAACGCTAAAGGAAAAGCTCCCCGCCTGGATGCGAGAGCAGATAATAAGATATATTAAAGGGCTTCAGGACCCTAACGGATTTTTCTATAATCCCCAGTGGCCCAAAGAGCTTACCGACTCAAAGCTCTCAAGAAGAGCCAGAGACTTAAGCTGGTGCGTATCAATTCTTGAAAACCTAGGCTCTGCTCCTACATACGATACCCCAACAGGGGTAAAGGGCGACGGACTTGACGCAGATGGCAACCCTGTTAAGGTGAGCGGCGCAAGCCACGTAGCCGAGAGGGAAGAGAAGCCGAAAAGCTCTGTCGCAATACCAAAGGAGCTTGAAAACAAGGAAAGCTTCATTGATTATTTAAATTTCCTTGACATAAAGCACGAGTCCTACTCGGTAGGCAATACCCTGACAGCAATAGCCGGGCAGATAATCTACAGAGACCGGGAGCTTGAGGCAGAGGGTGCTGACTATTCTCTCAGAAAAATTATTATTGATTGGCTTAATGAAAACCAAAATCCCGAAAACGGCCTCTGGCACGAGAAGGCGGACTACTACGGTGTAAACGGCCTTATGAAAACCAGCGGTGTTTACGGTAAGATAGGAGTCCTTATGCCTCACGCTGACAAGGCGGTAAAGTCTGCTATTGATGCCATAAGCACAGACCAAATACCGGGAGCTGTAACCGATATTTACAACACCTGGTTTGCCGTTACGAGAATAAAGAGGCATCTGCGTACTCACGGCGGCGACGAGGGTGAGAGAATGGCAGACAAAATAGTCGCAAACCTCAGAGAGATGGCTCCCGAGGCTATAAGAATTACTAAAGAGAAGCTCTCAGTGTTTGCTAAGCCCTACGGCTCATTTTCATATACTCCCATGGCGTCTGCAGGCAGGTCGCAGGGTATGCCTGTAACCTTCAGAGGAGCATACGAGGGTGATGTTAACGCCACTATAATTTGTTCATCGGATATTCTCGGATATATGTATTCAGCCCTTGAGCTTTCTGACGTGAGAATACCGATATATTCCCCCGAGGACTTTGAGAGATATCTTAATATAATAGAAAAGAAACGAGAAAAGCTCCTTGGCTGAATCACAAAAAATCATTAAAATAAATAAAATTTGAAAGGAGACCCATATGGAAGAAAGAAAACTATCAAAACTCTTCTACGAGTCGGCAAAAATTGATGTTATCGGCATTGAAGCTAAAGACATTATTGCAACCTCGGGCGGAGGAGATTATGAAGAATCGTCCGGAGGAAATCTTGACCCCAACTGGGACGTAAACTGGTAGCTGATACTAAAAACAACTTTATTTTTTGAAAGGAAAAAAGAAAAATGAAAAAGACCAAAATTACAAAAGCTTTAATTCTCGCACTTTCTCTCGTTCTTCTTGTTGGCTCGGCTATCGGAATTTCCGTAGCGGCAGAGGAGACAACTGCAACCGACAGCACTGCAAAAATCTCAGCGCAGTCCATAGTTCACGATGATAAAATTCAGATTGCATTTGCAATTGACGCAACCGCCGATGAGGTTAAGGCAGGAACTGCTTATATTGAGTATTACTTCGACGGCGATACAGCTAATACGAAGAGCGCCGCTCTCTATGCCGACGCAACCTATCAGGGCAAGGCTATTCTTGTAACAGAGGGTCTTGCAGCGCAGGACCTTACATCTGTTGTAACCGCAACCTCTTACCTTAACGGCGCAGAGGTTGAAACAAAGACCTATAGCGTAGTTCAGTTTCTGCTTACAAAGCTCTATAGAGACATCGACTCTGTTGATGCAAAGTACGCTGCACTCTACGAGTCGCTTATCGACTATTCCGCAAAGGCTCAGGCAGTTTTTGAACCCAATGAGACTTCTATAAATGATTACTACGGAATATTCCTTAAGGGAGCAGATTACAACGGTGAAACCACTATAATATTAAGCGAAGCCACAACTATTGATTTCGCAGACGTTTCCGCAAAGGCTGTCGATAACTACACCTTTAAGGATAAGTGGAACGTAGCCGTAGACGGTACTGCGACTTCTTACGCAACCGATGCAACCCTTGAGGTTTCTGCTAACACCCTTATCGCTCCTGCTATGGAAATCAATGCAGGAACAGGTAAGTACTTTAATGATAAATCTGTAACCGGAATCAAGCTCGATTTCAGTGATGAAAGCGATTTGGATGTCTTCACCTACAATTACAGCACCGAAATCAATACCCCTGCCGTGGCTATCGATGAAAATGGTGTAATGCATTGTAATCCCGGTCTTAGATGGGCTGGTTTCGCTATTGAATCCGGCGATACCAACAAATACTCCTCGGGAGTATACGTATTCGAAGCTGATATGTGCTATGAGAAGGTAGTAGAGCACTACAGCTCTGATGGCGGAAATGTTTATATGGGCTTCCAAGATGCAAACTACGAAGGTGTGGCCGATAGTAAATTCTTTGATTTTGGCAGAATAACTGTTGATTCGACAAAAACAAAGTATAATATTATGAACAACAACACGTCCTTTGTTGAAAGTGAGCCTGTCCTTGAAATTGGCGTGAGATATAACATAAGATTAGAGTATGATATCACTACGGGTATCACCTCTGTTTATGTAAACGGAGATTTGGTTGATCAGAATACTGCTGATAATAGCAAAGGTGTAAACGAAAACAATGTTAATGGAGTTGAAACAGATAGAGCTAATCCTAACAATATGTTTGGAGATTTCTGCTTTATGTGGAGAAGATATGGAGAAGCATCATTTGACAACATCTTCTACGGTGTTATCAACGGCGTTGTTGCTGAATAATCTTTAATAAGCAAAACAAAAAATGCGGCTCTTAGGAGTCGCATTTTTTGAACTGCCAAAGTGTCATCCCGAAAGAAGTAACATTGTTCGGAGAATGTACTAATGCCTGAGGGATCTCCTGTTCGGAGCCTTTTTCCCTCTAGGATTTGGCAAGGGTGCGTTTATGGGTGACTAGCGTTGCCATAGGCGGTAAGAGTAAGTGACAATCTTATAAAATTCCCGCTTGCATGAGTCTAAAAGGTACGAGGCTTCGAAAAGGAGATTCTTCGGGGCGGACTCTGCATCTTCAAGTAAAACAAGTTCACCTCAGAATGACAAAAAATCCTTTACGCAACAAGGCTTCCCCTTGAGGGGAAGCTCCGCAAAGCGGTGATGAGGTGTAGCCGCTATGGCGGCGTCAAATCGTTAAATTTATCTTAGTTAACGAACACCTCATCTGTCAGACTTCGCCTGCCACCTTCCCCAACACGCTTCGCTGGGGAAGGCTGTTGTGCTACCCCCCCGAGGGAAAGGCTCATAATTTTAATCTCAAATACAAAAAGCCTTTCCCGAAAGAAAGGCTTTTTCTGTTTACATCTTCATAAGATAATCGTATGTAGCTTTTACCAGCTTTGTTTTTTCGTGGAGAACTTCTATGGGGCAATTTTCTGAATCGCCTGGGATTTCATAATTAAAGAGCCCCTCGTAGTTTATTTCCTTGAGGCCGTCCATAAAGTCCTGCCAGTCAATATCCCCTTTGCTGAACGGAAGAATGTGCTGATCCTCCACACCCTGGTTATCGTGAACGTGAAGCGCTTTTATAAGACTTCCGCCCTTTACGAGGAATTCCTTTTGGGACGATGTCTTTGTTCTGTTAAGGTGGCCTGTATCAAGGCAAATTGCAAACTTAGGTGAGCCGACTCTTCTTATAAGCTCGAGAATCGAGTCGATGCCCACAGGTGCGCCGCCGCCAAGGTTTTCGAGACAGATATACATATCAATATGGGCTGTACGTCTTGCAACCTCTTTAAGAGCTGCGACGTTTCTCTCAAATCTGTCCTCGTCGGAGACCTCAACGCCTCTCATATAGTCGCAATGGAGTACCGAGTACTTAATGCCGATAGCCTCGTACAGCTCCGCCTGGCGAACAATATAATCAATAAAGCTTTCGGGCTCACAGACAATAAGAGAGGGAAAAGCTAAGTGTCCCTGCGTTGCGGTAATGCCGTGGGCAGAGAGAAACTCCTTGAATTTTCTGCCATTTTCCCTGCGGTCGCCCTCTCTTCTGAGGATTGCCGAGCCGTGCTCGTGTGAAAGCTCAATGTGAGTCACTCCGTCCTTTTCAAATTCAAGGATTGCCTCCTCTGGCTCCTCGGTGTTATAATACTGTGACCAAATGCTAAATGGTGCGTTCATTTTTTTCTCCGATGTAGGTTTGTATTTATTAATCATGTCTTTGATCCTTGCGGTAATAGGTTTCGCAAAATCTTGCGGCAAAGGCCGGCTCAACACCCTTAACGTAAAGGTGAGATGTGTCGCCAAAGCTTCCCATTCTGAAATATGCAACTCCCTCTCTGCGCTCCTCGGTTACAAGGGTGGTTACAGAGGTGGGCGCAGCGCAAGTGCCGTGCCAGAGAGGCACAGGGGATATGTTCAGAATGTGAGAGAGCAGTATGCACTCAAGGCCAAAGTGGCAGAAGAGCACAATGGTGTCCTCATTAGGTTTTTCGGCACGGTAGATAAGACCGTCTCTTACATATCCATGCTTTTCAAGCAAGCTGTCAAGCCCCCGACATACATATTCGTATGCCTCGGGAACACCCGCCTCCTTGTAAACAGGCACGTTCATCCACTTATCCTTGTCGAAAAACTCGGGAACAGAGGTCCAAGCTGTGGGGAGCCAGTCCCAGCAGCAGCTCTTTTCTTCAGCCCCCTCTTTTCCGATGATTACAGGAGGGAACTCTTTAAGCCAATCGAGAGTCTCTGCCTCTCTGCCCATTTTTTCAAGCGTGGGCTTTGATGTTGCCTGAGCTCTGCCTAAAGGAGAGCAGTAAAAGGCGGTAACATCCATTTTTTTAACCTTCTCGGAGAGTAGCTCGGCTTCAATAAAGCCCTGCTCGGTCAGCGAGTCGTGCTCATAGTCGGGGTCGCCGTGTCTTATAATAATCAGCTTCACGTTAAAGTCTCCTTTTATCCTAGGCGTCTTTCATAAAGGGTCATAAAGTCCTCTTCGGTAACACCCGAGTGCTCGTAGGGACAGTCATAAACAGGGTCTGGGAAAGTAAGAAGCCCACCGAGAATGTTCTCGTGGTCGGCACCGCCCATCTTGTAAAGACCGTTTTCTTCGCAGACCTTTTCGTAAAAATCGTGCTCCTCGGGTGTTAGCATAGAGTGACGGGTCTCAAAGCCCATAACGCCCATTTTAATATAGTAGTCAACAAGATGCCCTTTGTTGTGAGGGTGTGCGATAACGGGAACACCGCCCGCAGCTTTAATAATACGAACAACGTCCTCGGTGATGATATCCTTGTAGCTATAGCCTACGATTTCACGGATTTTGTCCTCATATCCCAGGCGGTAAGAGAAGTTAGGCTTAAGGAATACGTCGTCATACTCTGCTTTTATGTAAATTCCGCGCTTAAGCATAGAGTCAAAGACCTGGTTGTTACAGATGTAGTCATTGTAAGGGTGGTCGTCAAGCACGTCCTGCCAGGTAATGCCGTCTCTCAGCGTTCCGCGCTCCTGTCCCCATTTAAAGAGCAGCTCGCTGCGCTTTGTCTGAATGGACGAGCCTTTACGCAACAGCTCACGCATTTCGGGGTGCTCGGGGTCAAAGTCAAATCCGCAAAGATGTGCTCCGCCATGCTGATTATAGGTAGAGAACTCACATCCCACCATAGTTTTCATACTGCGCTTTTCACACTCGGCCTTGATAAAGGGGTAACCCTTTGCCGTATCGTGGTCGGTGAGAATAATTCCTCCATGTCCCATATTCCATGCCATTCTCGCTAAAGTTTCAGGAGTGTACTCTGCATCCGAGAAACAGGAGTGATTGTGGCAGCTTGCAAAAATTCTAACGTCACTCATAATAAACCTCACACAAATTCTTTGCTTACGGAAGATATCATCAAACAAATTATACCATAAAATCTTGCGACGGTCAAGGCTTTGTGATAAAATATTTTAAATATTTTAAATATTTAAAGCTGAATTGCCGGAATTGTTAAAATCGGCTTTTAACAAGGAATGTAAATAATCAAAAAAGCTGTTTGCAAAATTCAAAATTTTCAATACAAATCAGGATTTTTGTGTGAATAATGCAAACATAAGTTTGCAAGAATGGGAGTTTTGACATAATTTTGAGTTGAAAATAAAAAATCCGAAGAGGGAAAATGCCTCTTCGGATTAGCTTAATGAATTTTAAAAGATATTAGGATTTTGCGGGACCTGCGGTGTCGGAGCCGTCTCCGACAAGTCCGAGACGCTTTGCGGCATCTTCTCTCATTTTGTATTTCAGCACCTTGCCTGCAGCATTCATAGGGAAGCTGTTAACAAATTCAATATACTTAGGAACCTTGTGGCGCGCCATGCTTGCCTTAATGTAGTCGGACATTTCTTCAACAGTAATGCTGTTAGGCTCCTTGAGGATAATGCATGCCATAATTTCCTCGCCGTATTTTTTATCGGGAACTCCGATAACCTGTACGTCCTTGGTCTTGGGGTGAGTGTAGATAAACTCCTCAATCTCCTTAGGATAAATGTTTTCGCCTCCGCGGATTATCATATCCTTAAGACGTCCTGTTATACGGTAGTTGCCATCCTCGTCGCGGGATGCAAGGTCGCCTGAGTGGAGCCATCCGTCCTCGTCTATTGTACCCTTGGTTGCCATAGGCATTTTGTAATAACCCTTCATTTGGTTGTAGCCCTTGGCGCAGAACTCGCCGTTAACACCGGGTCCAACCTCTTCGCCTGTTTCGGGGTCTACTATCTTGCAACGTACGTGGGGGAATGCGTAGCCTACCGTCTCGGTACGCACCTCAAGAGAGTCGGTCCAGGAGCTCATAGTATTACCGGGAGCGCACTCGGTCTGACCGTAAACGCTGACAATACCTGTCATATTCATTTCATCAGGTCTGGCTGCACGGCGCATAAGCTCAGGGGGACAGCCCGCGCCTGCCATAATACCCGTTCTCATATGTGAGAAGTCGGTAGAACGGTACTTCGGGTGGTTGAACATTGCAATAAACATTGTGGGAACGCCGTTAAAGCAGGTGATTTTTTCCTGATTTATACAAGCAAGAGAGGATTTTGCAGAGAAGTAGGGCATAGGACACATAGTTGTTCCGTGTGTCATTGACGAGGTCATAGACAGAGTCATACCGAAGCAGTGGAACATAGGCACCTGAATCATCATTCTATCAGCGGTAGAAAGTCCCATTCGGTCGCCTATACACTTGCCGTTGTTAACAACATTGTAGTGAGTAAGCATAACTCCCTTGGGGAAGCCTGTTGTACCGGAGGTGTACTGCATATTGCATACGTCGCTGGGACGTACCGCAGCCGCCATTTTGGCAACCTGCTCGGAGCTTACAAGCTTGTATCTTGCCATAGCCTCGTCAAAGGTGAGAGAGCCGGGCTGCTTGAAGCCTACGGTAATTACATTTCTGAGGAATGGCAGCTTCTTTGAATGAAGAGGCTCACCGGGAACAGTATCCTTAATTTCAGGGCAAAGGGTGTTTATAATTTCCTTGTAGTTTGAGTCAAGGCAGCTGTCAATCATAACCAGAGTGTGGGTATCAGACTGACGGAGCAGATACTCGGCCTCGTGAATCTTGTATGCGGTGTTGACTGTAACAAGAACCGCTCCGAGCTTTACTGTAGCCCAGAATGTGATATACCATGCAGGCAGATTTGTTGCCCATATTGCAACCTTTGAGCCGGCCTTTACACCAAGAGAAACAAGAGCTCTTGCAAAGCGGTCAACATCCTCGCGGAACTCAGCATAGGTTCTTGTGTAATCAAGGGTTGTGTACTTGAAGCAGTACTGGTCGGGGAACTCGTCGGCAACTCTGTCAAGCACCTGAGAGAATGTCAGGTCAATAAGCTCGTCCTTTTTCCATACATACTGACCTGTGCCGTCATGGTTGAAGTAGAGCTTCTTTTTCATATCCCTTGTGGAATGAAAACGTGACATATAGTTTACAAAATGAGGGAATATAATCTCGGGGTCGGATAGCTCGTCAAGCCACTCGGGCTTCCACTCAAGAGAGATAAAGTTGTCATAGTTTACCGATGAAAGAGCACGCATTATATCATCAATAGGCATTGTACCCTCTCCGATAAGCTGATATGCTCCCGTGTCATCGGAGTCTCTTAAATGAACATGACGGACATAGCAGCCGAGATTCTTTATAGTATCGTCACCCGACTCTCCGTTGTCTCTGTACGGGTGATGAACGTCCCAGAGAACGGCAAGATTGTCGCTTGCAAAGCGGTCAAGCATATCGCGAAGCCTTGCGGTATCCGAATAAATACCGCTGGTCTTTACAAGTATGGTAACATCTGCCGCCTCAGCAACAGGCAAAAGCTCGGAGAGCATGGAATATACAGCATCCTCGTTGTCGTTAAGAGCGCATACCACAACATATGGCACACGGCTGTCGCGTGCGGTTTCTATAAGGACCTTTACGGTATCCTTTACAGAAGGGTCTGCCGAAATGTCGCAGGATGTGTCAAAGCAGGGAATAGTGAGCTGCTTTTCGCGGAGAGTGCGTACTGTTGCCGCTGTGTTGTATTTGTGAAAAGGTCCGCCACGCTCGGTAAGAGCGTTAAAGCTATGCAGGTTGTAAACCTCTATGCCGGAAAATCCCATGTCCTGCGCTGTTTCCAGCATTTCGTCAAAGGACAGCCCCGGCCAGCCTCTTGTGGAAAAGGAGAGCTTCATTCCACTTCCTCCTCATAAATTATTTTGTTAAGTGCGCTGAGATATGCCTGTATACCCGCGCCTACAATGTCGGTGGATATTCCTCTGCCGGAATACACCTTTGCCCCAGAGCGGAGCTTAACAATGGTCTGCCCCATAGCCTCCCGGCCCTCGGTTACTGCCTGGAGCTGGAAGTCGTCAAGCTCGTAGTGGCAGCCTGTGATTTTTTCAATAGCCTGGAATGCGGCATCAATAGAGCCGTCTCCGATATATACACCCTCTGCGGGGGTGCCGTTTTTGATAAGCTTAATATGTGCGGTGGCGGAAATGGTATTGCCCGATGTGATAACATAGGTGTCAAGCTTGTATGTAGGAGGAACCTGCATAGCCGAGGATGCAACTATTGCATCAAGCTCCTTAAGGCCAACCTTTTCTTTCTTTTCCGCAATTTGCATAAATGCGTTGTATACTTTAACGCTGTCCTCCTCTGACAGGTCGTATCCCAACTTCTGAACTGCGAGAGTTACTGCAGATATGTCATCGTGAGAGGTAAGATAAATATCAGATTCATCGTGTGATGCTGATGTCACCGCATTCTTCTTTCCGGACTGGCACATCCAGTTTACCTGGTCAATTATTCTGCTGAGCTGTGTTGTTCTGATGTTGCTGAATGCGTCAAGGGTGTCCGACTTCGCCGCAAGGATACGCGCAACATTTGCAACAGATGCTGTGTCGATGGGATATGCCGCAGCGCGAATCTGGTCGGCTCCTGCCGAGGCTGCCGCTACCGCACAGGCATCTGCCATAGAAATTGCATCAGAGCAGCAAACACCAAGGCTCACATCTTTAAGCTCGGGCAGATTTTCATACTGAAGCCTGATAAACTCTGCAAATTCTCCGGGAAGCATAGTGCTTGCAGTATCGCAAAGGGTTACGGTTGTTGCTCCTGCATCGATCGCTGTCTTTAAAGCCAGAGTAAGGAATGTTTGCTCGCTTCTTGTAGCATCGCCTGCGATAAATTCAACATCGGAGCAAAGAGAAGAGCATCTTGAAACAGATTCCTTAATAGCCTCAATCATAGCGTCCGGCTTCTTGTGGAAAAGATATTCTATTTGTACGGCACTTGTGGGGGCGCACACCTGGAGTCTCGGGTGCTTTGCCGACTTGAGGGCTGCCCATGTAGCTTCGATGCTTTCATTATTCAATTCTACGGGGACTGCAACAGCGCTGTCGGTGACTGCGGCTGCGATAGACTTTATGCGAAGGGAGTCGATACGAGCGTTGCTTATTCCTTCAAGCTCGATTATATCAATTCCGAGCTTATCCAGTAGCTTTGAAAATTCTATCTTTTCCTTGAACGATAGGTTAAAGTTCTCGGAGATTTGCTTCATTGTTGCATCGCTGATTTTGATTTGTTTCATAACTTTTTCTCCTTTGCAAAGACAAATATCAGTAGAATAACAGTTTAATGAATAAAAAACAAAAATCCCTGAGGCTGCCTAAAGCAGCTTCAGGGACGAAAACACATTTCGCGGTACCACCCTGATTATGCCCTAAAAAGGGAAATCTCTCAACCTCAAACAAGGTCTTGCCCTGTAACGGTGGCATCCGTGTCTCATTACTCGCTTTCGCTTTGACAAGACCGACTCGGGAAGAAGAATGCCCAACCCATCCGTATCGGCTTACACCAACCGCCGACTCTCTGCAACATCCGAAAAAGGGCAAGATTTCCGTCACTGTCTTTAACTTGAATGGCTATTCAATTAAGTATATTTAATCACTAAATGGACATTTTGTCAAGAGAAAAAATCAAAAAATAAACATATTTGTAGATTGTGTAAAAAAACAATGGTTGATACATCGCATTTTTGGACATTTTAACAACAAAAAAATGTTTGACATTTGAAAAAAGTTGTGGTACAATAAACTTATAAAAACTATGACGAAGACGGTATGGTGAAAAAGTTTGCAGAGAATCGGCGGGTGGTGTGAGCCGATAGCTTATAGCCTGAGTACCTATCACTTCCGAGTTGGCAGTTCGAGCGCTCCGCGCCAGGGCTACCCGTGCACCCGCGTTAAGGGATAGGGCTTGTTGGAGTCTGAAGTGGCGTTTATCGCAATTTGAGTGGTACCGCGAGTATATTTGCTCGTCTCAAGAATCATTTCTTGAGATTTTTTTGTTTTTATGGGACTTTTGCGGTATGCATAAGTTCATCTATCGAGTTGCTAACATTGACAGCTCGATGTTGCACTATGACAACTAAGCAATTATATAATTTCAAAATCGAAAAATGAAACAGGAGGAAAAAGCTATGACGAAACAAACCGAAACAAATCAACTTCAGAGGATAGCACTTCGAATTCGCGAAATGCGTCAGATTCTCGGTTACACTACGGCAGAAATGGCAGCGAAGACAGATCTTAGCGAAGAGACCTATCTCTCATATGAGTCGGGCACGGTTGATTTACCATTTACATTTATGCACAAGTGCGCTAAGGTGTGCGGCATAGAGATTACCGATATTCTTGAAGGACACAGCGCAAAGCTGTCGGGATATACAATCACCCGCAAGGGCGAGGGACTTACTACCGCCAGTGAGGACGGCATTACCATTCAGGATATGGCACCCCTCTTCCGTCAGAAGCTGGCAACTCCTTATTGGGTTACATACAAATATTCCGAGGAGCTTCAGAGCCAGCCTATAAGCACAGTTACCCACGCAGGTCAGGAGTTTGACCTTGTATTAAAGGGTTCTATGCGTATCCGTGTTGGCGAAAAAGAAGAGGTTCTTCGCGAGGGTGACAGCATCTTCTACAAATCATCAACACCTCACGGTATGATTGCGGTTGACTGCGATGAGTGTGTATTCTTGGCAATGGTTATGGCAAGTGACACCACCGACACTCCTATGTATATCGGAAACGGTGACTATAAGGTGTCGGAGAGACCTCTTCTTTGCGAGAAGTTTGTTAAGCCCGTGGAGGACGAAAACGGAGTTCTTATTGACATCAATTACGCCAATGAGGATAAATACAACTTCGCTTTTGATACCGTTGACGAAATAGCCCGCAAGGATCCCGAAAAGCTGGCTATGCTCCATATTTCAAATGATATGACCGAGCGCCGCTTTACATTCAAGGATATGAAGGATGCCTCCTCTCAGAGTGCAAACTACTTCAAGTCCCTCGGTATCAAGCGCGGTGACAGAGTTATGCTTGTGCTTAAGAGACATTACCAGTTCTGGTTTGCTATTCTCGGTCTCCATAAGCTTGGCGCTATTGCTATTCCCGCAACAAACCAGCTTGTAGAGCATGACTTCAGCTATCGCTTCAAGGCGGCAGGAGTCAGCGCTATTGTTTGTACTGCCGACGGCGATACCGCGCATCAGGCAGAGCTTGCGGAATTAAACAGCGGTCTTTCGCTTACCAAAATCATAGTTGGCGGAGAGAGAGAGGGCTGGCATAGCTACGACCGTGAGTTTGTTCTCTTCAGCCGCAGATATGTGCGCGAGGCTGATGCTCCCTGCGGAAACGACCCTATGCTTATGCTTTTCACCTCGGGAACAACCGGATATCCCAAGATGGCTATGCATTCCTACAAGTATGCTCTCGGTCATTACGTAACCGCAAAATACTGGCACCTCTGCCGTCCCGACGGCTTACACTTCACTATCTCCGAGACAGGCTGGGGCAAGGCTCTTTGGGGCAAGCTTTACGGTCAGTGGCTCTGCGAGGGTGCGGTATTTACCTACGATTTTGACAGATTTGATTCTGCAAAGATACTTCCTATGTTTGCTAAGTACAAAATCACCACCTTCTGTGCACCCCCCACAATGTACAGAATGCTTATAAAACAGGATATTTCTCAGTATGACCTTTCCTCTATCCGTCACGCTACAACTGCGGGAGAGGCGCTTAACCCTGAGGTATTCTATCAGTTTGAGAAGTCAACAGGACTTCGTATTGCAGAGGGCTTCGGTCAGACAGAGATGACTCTCGGTATCGGAAATCTGCTTGGCACACAGCTTAAGCCGGGTGCTATGGGTAAGCCCATTCCCGGATACGGCATCGACCTTGTTGATATGGACGGAAAACCCGTAGCCGACGGTGTAAACGGTGAAATAGTTATCCGTACCGAGCCTAAAACCGCCTGCGGAGTGTTCCTTGGCTATTATCTCAACAAAGAGGCAACCGACAACGTATGGCATGACGGAATGTACCATACAGGAGACCTTGCATGGCGTGATGAGGACGGCTATTATTGGTATGTTGGACGTGCCGATGACGTTATCAAGTCCTCAGGCTATAGAATAGGACCGTTTGAGATAGAATCTACCATTATGGAGCTTCCGTATGTTCTTGAGTGCGGTGTTTGTGCAGCATCCGATGAGGTCAGAGGTCAGGTTGTCAAGGCATGCATTGTGCTTGTTAACGGCACCGAGGGCACAGAGGAACTGAAAAAGGAAATTCAGAATTACGTTAAGCTCCATACAGCTCCCTATAAGTATCCGAGAATTGTTGAATTCCGCAAGGAATTGCCTAAAACAATAAGCGGAAAGATTATGAGAAACAAGCTGTAATTCATAGCAAAAGTGAATTTTGTCGAAAGGTATTGACAAGACCTGATATAATTATGTATAATATAATTTGATAAATTTCACTTTTAATAAATTCATTCTGATAAAAGACAGAAAACTTTGTAAAAGAGGTACGACGTGGAACCGATTTTAAATGAAATGGAAAACAAAATAAAGCAAATAGCAAATCGTATAAAAGAGTTGCGTCTTATTACCGGTTTGTCGGTTGAGGAAATGGCACTTCGTACGGGAACCACCGTTGAGGAGTATCGTCAGTGCGAAGCGGGTAACCGCAACCTCAGCATTGCATTCCTTTATCACTGTACGTTAAGCTTTGGCGTTGATATGGGAGATATCCTTGAAGGTAAGAGTCCTAAGCTTCGCTCCTATGCCTTAACACGCAGAGGAGAGGGGCAGAAAATTGAGGAAGCTCACCATATGATAGGCTATAACCTTGCCTCAGGCTTCCGCAACCGTATTGCGTTGCCTCTCTATATGGAGCTTGGCTACCGTGTAGGAGCAGAGAATCAGCCTATCGACCTTGTAACCCATGAGGGACAGGAATGCGATATTGTGATCAAGGGTCAGATGAAGATTCAGATCGGTGATCACTCCGAAATACTTAACCCGGGCGATTGTATTTACTATGACTCGGGCACACCCCACGGTATGATTGCCGTAAACGGAGAGGATTGCACATTCTATGCTATTGTGCTCCGCAACCAGGCGGCAAGAGAGGGAGAGCAGGGAGCTGAGCTTTCGGCTGCTACAAAGCGCCTTGAGGAGGATTCCCAGCGTCGAGTTTATCATGACTTTATTATCCCTACCGAGGAGAATGGTGTTCTTACAAAGATTGAGTTCAAAAATGAAGAGAAGTTCAACTTTGCCTTTGACGTTGTTGACGCTCTCGGCAGACGCAAGCCCGAGAAGCTTGCTATGCTTCACATAAGTGAGGACGGAACCGAAAGACGCTTTACCTTCAACGATATGAAAAAGGAGTCGGCAAGAGCTGCCAACTACTTTAAATCTCTAGGTATCAAGCGCGGCGACAGAGTAATGCTTGTTCTGAAGCGTCACTATCAGTTCTGGTTTGCTATTCTTGGTTTACATAAGCTTGGAGCGGTTGCTATTCCTGCTCCAAACCAGCTTCTTGAAAAGGACTTTAAATACCGCTTTGAGGCAGGTAAGGTAAAGGCTATACTCTGTACCTCCGACGGTGAGGTTGCCGATGCGGTAGATAATGCTGCACTTGAGTGCCCCGGTCTTGCTCATAAGATAATAGTTGGCAAGGATAGAGAGGGCTGGCATAACTTCGACGAGGAATACAGCATTTTCAGCAGCCATTATGCGCGCGCAGAGGATGCACCCTGCGGCAGCGACCCGATGTTAATGTACTTCACCTCGGGAACCAGCGGCTATCCCAAAATTGCAGCACACAACTATAAATACCCTCTCGGTCACTTTATAACCGCTAAGTATTGGCATCAGGTTAACCCCGAGGGACTTCACTTCACAATTTCCGATACAGGCTGGGCTAAGGCCATGTGGGGTAAGCTTTACGGTCAGTGGCTCTGCGAGGCGGCAAACTTTGTTTACGACTTTGACAGATTCGACCCCGAGAAAATACTTCCCCAGTTTGCAAAGCATAAGATTACTACATTCTGCGCGCCTCCCACAATGTACAGAATGCTCATCAAGCAGGACCTCTCAAGGTTTGACCTTTCTTCTGTGGAGCACGCATCCACCGCGGGCGAGGCTCTTAACCCTGAGGTATTCCGTCAGTTTGAAAAGCATACAGGTCTTAAGATTATGGAGGGCTTCGGGCAGTCCGAGAGTACTCTTATTGTCGGTAACCTTGCAGGCGGCAGCCACAAGATTGGCTCTATGGGTAAGCCTGTTCCCCTTTACGACGTGCATCTCCTTAACCCCGACGGCGAAGAGGTTCAGAGAGGTGAAAGCGGTGAGATATGCATAAATATCTCGGGCGGACTTCCTTGCGGTCTTGCATATGCTTATGAGGCAAACGAGGAGGTTACCCGCGAGACCTGGCGTGAGGGATATTACCACACAGGCGATGTTGCTTGGATGGATGAGGACGGCTTCCTCTGGTATGTTGGACGTGCCGATGACGTTATTAAGTCCTCGGGCTACAGAATTGGTCCGTTTGAGATTGAGAACGTAATTATGGAGCTTCCTTATGTTCTCGAGTGCGGTGTTTCTGCTGCTCCCGATGAAATAAGGGGTCAGGTAGTTAAGGCAAGCATAGTTCTCGTTAAGGGTACTGAGGGAACGGACGAGCTGAAAAAGGAAATTCAGAATTATGTTAAGTCCCGTACCGCACCATATAAGTATCCGAGAATAGTAGAATTCCGCGAGAGTCTGCCTAAGACCACCAGCGGAAAGATTATAAGAAAACAACTTTAAAAGCAAAAAACCGTCTGCTCGATATAGGGCAGACGGTAAGAGAAATAATATGGATTCTAAAAGATTAACTCTCTTTGCGGGACACTACGGCAGCGGCAAAACCAACATTGCTGTAAACTATGCCTTACATCTTGCGGGAGAAGGAAAGAAAGTCTGTATTGCCGACTTGGATATTGTTAATCCGTATTTCAGAACTAAGGATAGCGAGAGGGAGCTTCGGGAAGCGGGAATTACTTTGGTTTCTCCGAAGTATGCAAACAGTAATGTTGACCTGCCTGCGCTGCCGGCTGAGAGCTACCGTCTTGTTCAGGACAAGTCGATGTACGGTATAATGGATATCGGCGGCGATGACAGAGGCGCCTATGCGTTAGGCAGATTTGCCGATTTTATCAAGGCCGAGGATGATTACCGTTTTGTCTTTGTGGTAAACTGCTTCCGTCCGCTTACCTCTACTGTTGATGACACTATAGAAATTATGCGTGAAATCGAGAAGGCGGCAGGACTTGAGTTTACCTGTATAGTAAACAATTCCAATATCGGTAAGGAAACAACGGCAGAGGTCTTTTTAACAACGCTGGATTTTGCCGAGTCCTTGAGCAAAAAAACGGGACTTCCGATATGGATGCATACGGCAGAGCGCTCTGTGGCAGAGGGGCTTTCGGGCCTTACGGTTCTGCCTATGATATTGCAAAAGAAATATTTTGACCTGCCCGAATGAAAAAACCGTTACATACGGCAGGCTTGATAACAAGGAGGAATATAAATGGCAAAGGTAACTTTTAATACCGATATGTGTAAGGGCTGCGGCCTGTGCGTTGATGCATGCCCTAAAAATTGTCTTGCAATTGCAGACGATAAGCTTAACCCAAAGGGCTACTCTCCCGCTTACATGAAGGAAGCGGATAAGTGTATTGGCTGTGCATTCTGTGCAACCATGTGCCCCGATTGTATAATTACTGTAGAGAAGTAAGGAGACTGTTATGGCAGAAAGAATTTTAATGAAGGGCAACGAGGCTATTGCAGAGGCTGCGATAAGAGCAGGTTGCCGTCACTATTTTGGTTATCCCATCACTCCCCAGACGGAGATTGCCGCTTATATGGCAAAGAAAATGCCTAAGATAGGTGGAGTATTTCTTCAGGCGGAAAGCGAAATTGCATCTATCAACATGGTTTACGGTGCAGCTGCGGCAGGAATGCGTGTAATGACATCATCCTCAAGCCCCGGAGTTTCTCTTAAGGCTGAGGGTCTCAGCTACATAGCAGGCTCTGACGTTCCCGCACTTGTTGTTAACGTTCAGAGAGGCGGCCCCGGTCTCGGCGGAATTCAGCCCTCTCAGTCTGACTATTTCCAGGCAACAAAGGGTGGCGGACATGGCGACTACCGTATGATAGTTCTCGCTCCCGCATCTGTTCAGGAAATGGCAAGCCTTACTATCAAGGGCTTTGACCTTGCTGACAAATACTGCGTTACATCAATGATTCTTGCCGACGGAACTATCGGTCAGATGATGGAGCCTATCACCTTTGAGGACACCGAGCCTAAGGTTTATGATAAGCCCTGGGCGCTTACAGGAACAGAGGGCAAGCGTAAGCACAATGTTGTCAACTCCCTTTACCTTAAGCCCGACGAGCTTGAAAAGAAGAACTTCGAGCGTTATGAAAAATACGCTGAGATAGAGAAAAACGAGGCTATGTGGGAAGAATATATGATGGATGATGCCGAGTATTGCGTTGTAGCATTCGGTATCGCATCCCGTGTAGCAAAGAATGCGGTAGTAGCCGCAAGAGAAGAGGGCATTAAGGTAGGTCTTATTCGTCCTATCACACTTTGGCCCTTCCCCACAGCTGCATTTGCTGCCGCTGCAGATAAGGTAAAGGCATTTATTTCCGTAGAGCTTAATATGGGTCAGATGATCGAGGATATAAAGCTCGCAACAGGATGCAAGAAGCCTGTATCTCTCTGCAACCGTACAGGCGGTATGATCCCCGGTCCCGATGAGGTTCTCGAGGCTATCCGCGATGCTAAGAAAGGAGCGCTTTAATAATGGCTGTAGTATTTGAAAAACCTAAATCACTTACAGATGCACCCTTCCATTACTGTCCCGGCTGTCCCCACGGTATTATTCACCGTCTTGTAGCTGAGGTTATGGATGAGCTTCAGATCGAGGGCAAGGCTATCGGCGTTGCTCCTGTTGGATGCGCTGTTATGGCATATGATTACTTTGCCTGCGATATGATAGAGGCTCCTCACGGAAGAGCGCCCGCTGTTGCAACAGGCATCAAGCGCTGCCGTCCCGAAAATGTTGTTTTCACCTATCAGGGCGACGGTGACCTTGCATCTATCGGTATGGCTGAAACCGTACACTCTGCGGCAAGAAACGAGAACATCACTGTTATTTTCGTAAACAATGCAATTTACGGTATGACAGGCGGACAGATGGCTCCCACCAGCCTTCCCGGTCAGGTTACACAGACCTCTCCCTATGGCCGTGACGTAAATCACTGCGGTTGGCCTATCCGTGTCAGCGAGATGCTTGCAACCCTTGATGGCCCCGAGTACATAGCCCGCGTGGCAGTTAATAATGTAAAGAACGTAAAGAATGCAAAGAAGGCAATAAAGAAGGCCTTTGAGAATCAGATAAACGGTAAGGGCTTCTCGCTTGTAGAGGTTGTTTCCGCTTGTCCTACAAACTGGGGAATGACTCCCAAGGCGGCTCTTGAGTGGATTGAGAGCGATATGCTTCCTTATTATCCTATCGGAGTATACAAGGACAGAAGCGCAGGGGAGGAAAAGTAATATGAAAACTACTCAGATACTTATTGCAGGCTTTGGCGGACAGGGTATACTGTTCTCGGGTAAATTCTTGGCTTATAAGGGACTTACAGAGGAACTGCAGGTTTCCTGGCTTCCCTCATATGGCCCCGAGATGCGCGGCGGTACAGCTAACTGTAATGTTATCCTCTCGGATACTCCCGTAGGCTCGCCTATTATTACCGAGCCTGATGTTCTTATCGCAATGAACCTGCCCTCTCTTCAGAAGTATGTAAATACTGTTGTTAAGGGCGGACAGATTTATGTTGACTCCTCTCTCATTGACGCAAAGGTTGAAAGAGATGATGTAGATGTGTTCTACATCCCCGCAACCCAGATGGCAAAGGACGAGGGCATCAGCACTCTCGCTAATATGATTATCATAGGCCACCTGCTTGAAAATCACTCCGAGCTTTCCTTTAACGGCGTGGCAGAGGTTGTTGATAAGCTTGTTCCTCCTAAGAAGGCTGCTCTCAAGGACCTTAATATGAAGGCTCTTACCCTTGGTAAGGACTACAACAAATAATATCCGTCTCCATCGAGGAGACCGAAACAAAATACCGACAGGGGTGATTCCTGTCGGTATTTTTTACTTAATTATGGTTTTTCTATATTAACATCAAAATAAAAACCTAATTTCATCGCAACAGCCAAAGCTATATATACAAAACCTCCGATCATAAGGAACATTGAAGCACACATAGCAAATCTAACAGTATCCACCTTCCATCCTTTTCCTGCGGCAAGCATGCTGCAAACACCCCATATTTTTTTCTGTGGGAAGTAGTCGTTTAATTCAAAAGAACCAATGTTATTTTTAAATACGGAATTAAATGGATTGAGCTTCAACATTGGATTCAGAGTAGAAGAAATTTTATTCAGTGTACCAAACCAAGACTGTCTTGAATTGTCAGCCTTTTCAAAATGTCTTGCATATTGCAGAAATTCTTTTGCCGATTTGTCTCTTTTATCTTTGTGATCGGTATAGAACTTCAACTCTTTTTTTAGTTCCTCGGGAGAATTGAAATTTCCTATCTCCTTAAGCTTCTCCTTGTATATTTTGTGCAAATCATGATAATATGCATTGTAACCGAGTAAAAAAAGGCGTGGTTTTATGTTAGCGTAATTGTAATAAGAATCAGACGCTTTTACTGTTGTGCAATAAAAATATCCGTAATCTACAGTTGTTGCATTGTATTTTTTGCCTTGATAAACGCTGTGTTGCTCTGCGGTGTAAGAGAGCAAAATATTCATGCAATATGCTTCAATTATGTTTAAATCTCTCGCAAATTTCTTTGTGTTAAAATTGGGCACAAATTCTTTCAGACCAAAAACATCATTCTCTAGCAGATTGTTTTTATTCGTTTTAATGTAGCGGTGTATTTCGGAAATTTCATGCAACACTACGGAATCCGAAGAGGACACCAAAATATCGGAAAAGTAAAACAGTGAAATACTTCTCAGAAACAATCTTTTGATATCAGCCAAAGATGCTGCCGCCTGTTTGTATTCGCTAATATATTCATTATTGTTTTTTGCTATTATTTTTAACTGTTCAATCAATTCAAAATATCTTATAGAGTGCTCGTATTCTAACGGATACACAAGATATTCTTTTGTGAGATATCTCAAATTTACAGCACAAGGCTCCACCCCCTAGTCAATGGCTCTGCTATAATACGAAGCAGCCATATTAAAATCACCATCTAATAGCTTAGATTTTGCGTAATTCAAAACAGATAAAGACATTTTTCCCTCCAAAAGTATAAAATAAATGGTGTGAACAACCGAAGCTACGCACATCGAAAACGTCGACTCCAGCTGTTTACAAGGATATTATACTCAATCTTTGAGTAAATGTCAATACTCAATTTTTGAGTATGCTACACTTTTTATGTTAACAATTAACATAAGGAGTATGATATGAATTACAGAGTGAGAATGCGTAATCTTCGCGAGGATAGAGATTTGACACAACGAGAGGTTGCACAGATTATAAACAAATCTCAGCAGGGATATAGCCATATTGAGGATGGCAGGGCAGAATTGAAAATAGATGATTTGATAAAACTGTGTGAATTTTACGGTGTAAGCGCCGATTATTTTATTGGTTTGTCAGAAAAAAGATAGTATTATTCTGAGAATGTCGGGTATTTCTGCTTGCGAAGCGATAGTACAGTTAGAATAAAGAAAAACGACCGCTTGGGTCGTTTATATAGATGCTGTGACGGCTCGGGTATTCGCCTCGGGCGAAGATACCCGCACTCTCCGCCTGGCAAACAAGCTTGCCGATCTCCGAGTGGGGTATGTGAACCGGTTTCCTCGGCAGCGAGTGCCTCGGAAAGCAGGCTCAAAGCGAGACCGCGTCTCCAAAACAAAAATCCCGACCACAAGGATCGGGATTTTGTTTTGGAGGTGACGGCCGGATTTGAACCGGCGGATAACGGTGTTGCAGACCGGGGCCTTACCACTTGGCTACGTCACCAAATTTTGTTTTGCCTTAATATTATATCAAAGCAAGTTTGGTTTGTCAAGCCTTTTTTATATTTTATTTTCTAAAATTTAGTTTTATTAAATTTTTAGCGATATTTTTGTGATAAATATTGAAAAACAGTAAAAAACATAGATAATGCACAACAGCTATTGACTTTTTTATCGTTTGATGATAAAATACATATCATTATTATATAATGTAATTAAGGAGGAGCTTTGATTTATGGAAGAAATAATGGAATTTTTACATGACTTCAATCCCCTGACAATAGCGATAAGACTTGTTTTAGCAATGATATTCGGCGGAGCTATCGGTATAGAGAGAGGAAAGCAGGGCAGAGCTGCGGGAATGCGTACCCACATTCTTGTATGTCTTGGCTCGGCTCTTGTAACAATGATAGGCTTCTTTACAACAGAGGTTCTGGGCTACACAAACGACCCGCTTCGTATTGCGGCGCAGGTTGTTTCGGGAATAGGTTTCCTCGGAGTGGGAACAATACTTCTTAAGGGTAGATTCCAGATAACAGGACTTACCACCGCGGCGGGACTTTGGTGTGCTGCGGCAATAGGCCTCTCCCTTGGCGCAGGATTTTACGAGGGTGCGCTTATAGTATTTATCTGTGCAATTCTTACAATAACCATTATTTCAAGGCTTGAGAGCACTCTTAACAGAAAATACAGACGCTTTGGAATGTATGTTGAGATAAACTCTGACAAGTCGGTAAAGGTGGCGATTAACTTGATGAAGCAAAAGTGGCGCATCAGCGATATTCAGATAACCTCACCTCGCAGCGGAACAGATGGCAACGTAGGTATTGAGGTAAATATTCACAACCGTAATTTTGTAACCACTCCCGATGAGATAGCAAAAGCCCTTGAGGAAGAGGAATTTGTTGTTTTTGCACTGGAATCTATATAAAAGTGAAAGAAAACCGAGGAGAAAAAGCCATATTTCGGCCTCCTCGGCAACTTTTTTAGAAAAATTTTATTTTTTTTGAAAAAACACTTGACAAACCAATTTCTTTTTGATATAATAGTAGGGCTTCACACGGAAGGTTAGCTCAGTTGGGAGAGCATCTGCCTTACAAGCAGAGGGTCACAGGTTCGAGCCCTGTACTTTCCACCAGAACTTGCAATAGCGAGTTCATTTACGGGTTTGGCTTGGTAGCTCAGTTGGTTAGAGCGCTAGCCTGTCACGCTAGAGGTCGTGGGTTCGAGCCCCATCCGAGTCGCCATCCCGTATGCCTCTGTAGCTCAGTTGGTAGAGCAGGGGACTGAAAATCCCCGTGTCGTTGGTTCGATTCCGACCGGAGGCACCATATCCGCGGATTTAGCTCATTTGGTAGAGCGCCACCTTGCCAAGGTGGAGGTGGCGGGTTCGAGCCCCGTAATCCGCTCCAAAAGCCAGTCTAGAATGACTGGTTTTTCTTTTTTAATGCGGTAGGGGCTCTGCACCCGCCAAGAACTCTCCGAGTTCTGCGGCTTCTTTCCAGTACGTTCGTGTGTCGCCGCCTATCGCCTGCACCTGCTCGGCTCTGCCGTCTCGCACTCGGCGCACTTCGCTTCACGAAAACAGTTATCAACTTTT
>JAZOVF010000031.1:0-193048 GCA_045658565.1 Eubacteriales bacterium | reverse complement strand
GTTAACGGTATTGCTGTAAGCGTACCCAAGGGCGCTACTATTCTTGAAGCTGCCCGTGCGGCAGGCGTGGAAATCCCCACTCTCTGCTTTATGAAAGAAAAAAATGAGATCGGTGCTTGCCGTATCTGTGTTGTTGAGGCTACCGGTGCAAGAGGTCTTGTTACCGCTTGTGTATATCACGTAACCGAGGGTATGGCTATTGAGACCAACTCTCCTAAGGTTAGAGCTGCAAGAAAGACTACGCTGGAGCTTATCCTTTCTACTCACGACAAGAACTGTCTCTCCTGCTCCCGTTCTACAAACTGTGAGCTTCAGAAGCTCTGCCTTGAGTACGGCGTTGATTCTAAGGCATTCGACGGCTTTAAGCCCGAGTATGAGCTTGACTACTCTGCTCCCCACCTTGTAAGAGATAACAACAAGTGTATCCTTTGCCGTAGATGTGTTGCAGCTTGCGAAGAGCAGTATGTTGCTGTTATCGGCGCAAACAACAGAGGTATTGATACCTGCATTGGCGAGCCGTTTGACATGAAGCTTAACGATACTCCCTGTATCTCCTGCGGTCAGTGTACAGCTGTATGTCCTACTGCTGCTCTTACCGAGCGTGATGATACAGATAAGGTTTGGGCAGCTCTCGCTGATCCTACAAAGCACGTTGTAGTTCAAACTGCTCCCTCTATCAGAGCAACTCTCGGCGAATGCTTCGATATGCCTATCGGAACAAACGTTGAGGGCAAGATGGTTGCAGCTCTCAGAAGACTTGGCTTTGAGAAGGTATTTGACACAAATACC
Organism: Eubacteriales bacterium; assembly: GCA_045658565.1. Classification (GTDB taxonomy): domain Bacteria; phylum Bacillota; class Clostridia; order Oscillospirales; family CAG-272; genus UBA1740. The sequence continues at coordinate 192,259 of JAZOVF010000031.1, read as the reverse complement.
GCGGCAGACTTCACTATCGTAGAGGAAGCAACCGAGCTTCTCGAAAGAGTTAAGAACGGCGGCACTCTTCCTATGATTACATCCTGCTCTCCCGGATGGGTTAAGTTCTGCGAGTACTACTACCCTGAATTCACAAAGCATCTTTCCTCCTGCAAGTCTCCCCAGCAGATGGGCGGCGCGCTTCTTAAGACCTACTGGGCTGACAAGATGGGCTATGATGCAAAGGATGTATTTGTAGTTTCTATCATGCCCTGTACCGCTAAGAAGTTTGAGGTAGGAAGAGACGATATGTCCGCAGCAGGCGAAGGCATCGCTGACGTTGACGTTGCTCTCACCACCCGTGAGCTTGCAAGAATGATTAGCCGTGCCGGCCTTAAGTTCACTGCCCTTCCCGATGAGGACTTTGATCCCGCATTCGGTGTTGACACCGGTGCTGCAGTTATCTTCGGTGCTACCGGCGGCGTTATGGAGGCTGCTCTCCGTACCGCAAATGACGTTCTCACCGGCAAGGATAACAAGGAGCTTGACTTCACAGAGGTCAGAGGAACTGCAGGCCTTAAGGAAGCTACCTACAATATCGCTGGTATGGATATTAAGGTTTGCGTTGCATCCGGTGCTGCAAATGCCAAGATCGTTATGGACAAGATCGCTTCCGGCGAAGCTGATTGGACCTTTGTTGAGATCATGGGTTGTCCCGGCGGTTGCGTAAACGGCGGCGGTCAGCCTATCCAGCCTCAGTACGTAAGAGATACTGTTGACCTTAAGGCTGTAAGAGCAAAGGCTCTCTACGACCAGGATAAGGCTATGGAGATGAGAAAGTCTCACCTCAACCCCACCATCAAGGAAGTTTACGATAACTACTTCAAGGGCGGTTACGGCTGTCACGCAGCTCACCACGCTCTCCACACTTCCTACACTGGAAGAAAGAAGTATAACTTCTAATTCTTAACTGAATAAAATAGAGCCACACCGCAAGGGATTTTCCCAAACGGTGTGGTTTTCTTAATATTAGACTTCCCCTTTGAGCGGAAATTGTCACAGAGTAACTGATGAGGTGTTAACTGTTATTTTTTGCAAGCTCCTCAAAGGCGGCTCGATATTGCTTTAAGATGCACGCGGCAATAAAATCAATCTTTTAATCATAGGTTATTTCAGTTGTCGAGTCATTTTCAAGGTCAATTAGCTTGCTTTCTCCTTATTTGTTGATATAAATATTATGCATAAAAAGTCAACATGAAAATCAAAAAATCCTTAACAAAGACAACGCAGTATTTTTATATAATTATATCACCGCAAAAACATATTTTCAAGAATTATCAGCTATTATTTCAGCTTTTCTACAATTCTTCTCACAACATCAAACGGCAACACCGAAAGAGAAAGCGAAAGCGCAAACCATAATTCTCCGAGTGTTAGCGGAACGCACCTGAATAGCACGCCTCCCTGATAAATCATAAATATTTGTATTACAGATATGAAAAACAAGATGATAATAAACAGTCTGTTTTTTGAAATGTTGGAAAACAGCCACAGCCTCTCTGACCTTGCACCTAGACAGTTTGACAGTCCGATAAAAACAAACAATGCATAAAAGGCGGTAAAGAATGCATCCGAGGAGCTATAATAGTTATAAAAACTTTTAAAAACCGGCGAAGTTAAAAAGAAAATACATATTCCGAGAGAAAAAGCTCCCTGCACAAAAATTCTCTTAAGCATTTCGCCGGATAGAATAGGCTCATCTCTCCTCTTTGGAGGCTCCAGCATATAGTATTCAAGAGGCGCCTCACCAGCAAAGGCAAGACCGCCGAGAGTATCCATAATTATGTTTATCCATAACATCTGGATTATGGTAATAGGAGTGTCTATACCGATAAACTGTCCTACAAGCGATACCCCGCAGGCGGTAAGATTCATAATCAGTTGGAATGTAATAAATTTTCTTATGGATTTAAAAATCGTTCTGCCGTAAAGAACTGTTTTTGATATGGCTGAAAAGCTATCATCGAGAATTACCACGTCAGCAGCACTTTTTGCAATATCTGTACCGCTGCCCATTCCGAACCCAACATCAGCAAGCTTTAAAGAAGGCGCATCATTTATACCATCTCCTGTCATTCCCGCAACAAGCTCTAATTCCTGTGCAAGTCTTACCAGCCTAGTTTTATCCTGTGGCAAAGCTCTTGCAAGAACCCTAAGTTTTGGCAAAATATTTTTGACCTCGTCGTCGCTCATTTTCATAAGCTCTCCGCTTGTCAGGGCAATATGACCTGCCCCTCTGTTCATTACTCCGCACTCCTCCGCAATGCTAATGGCTGTTTCTTTGCCGTCGCCTGTAACCATTACCACCTGTATTCCTGCACGAGTTACCTCTTTTACCGCCTCCTTGACACCTTTACGGATTTTATCCTTTAATATCGCAAGGCCAAGGAATATTGGCTCATGGGAGTTTCCAATCTTCATAGCAATTGCTATAATTCGCTCACCAAGAGCGGCGGCAGAACGCTTTTCGGATTCAACAAGAGCAAAGTCTATGTCAGCAATTTCACCCTTTGAATCAATTCCTCTCTTACAGCCGTTTAGAACTACCTCCGGCGCACCTTTAATATAGGTTATTCCGTTATCAAGGGTTACGGATGAAAACTTATTTTCACTATTAAACGACGTTTTCTCCTTCACAGATGCAAAAACGATGTCACTATCTTCAAAAAAGGAATATATCGCCTTGTCTGTTGCGTTACCCGTGGAGCTGCTTTTTACGTTGCCGCAAACATCGGTGTTGTATCTTGCAGAAAGCAGAAGATGGTTATATAATTTCCCTGTTTTTTCAAGACTTACGGAGCTTTTATACACTCCGTCAACCGTAATAATTCTGTCGAGCTTCATTTTTCCATGGGTAAGTGTGCCGGTTTTATCGGTAAACAGAATGTTTAAAGACCCTGCTGTTTCAATACCAACAAGCTTTTTTACCAATATATTTTCTGAAAGCATTTTCTTCATATTAGCAGAAAGAACCACCGTTATCATCATAGGCAACCCCTCCGGAGCAGCAACAACAACTACGGTTATCATTAAGGTCAAGGCATGAATAAGAGTTGAAGAAATTTTTGGCACATTCTTAATATAATCTATAATTTTCTCCCAAGAATAGCCGTTATCCATAACTATAGAAGAAAACAGATAGCAGATTCCGACAAGCAGAGCAACAATATATCCAATACGGCTTATTTGTCCTGCAAGTTTTCCGAGCCTTAACTTCAGGGGGCTTTCTCTGGTTTCCGACTGCACATCCTTTGCAACCATGCCGTAATATGTAGCTTCACCAACTCTGCCTACTTTCATAATTCCGTTTCCGCCTGTAATCACCGACCCGCGAAAAACATGGTTTTCACATGACAAATCCCATCCGCTATCATTACCGGGCATTTTTTTACACTCTATGCTTTCTCCGTTAAGCGCAGACTGGTCAACAGCAATTCTGCCCGATATTATCACCCCGTCAGCGCATATTTTATCTCCTGATGATAAATATACAATATCACCGACAACGACTTCAGAGCTATCTATTTTTTCAATTTTATTATCACGCAGCACCGAAACAAGGATGCTTTGCTCATCATTCAATTTTTCAAATGCCTGTTCACTTCTGTGTTCAGAAACGGTAGAGACGGTAGTTGATATAAGTATCGCAATAACAATACCGAAGATTTCAAAATAGTTGCAGTTTCCTAAAGTAACAACTACCTCTAACACCAAGGCCATAAGCAAAATCCTGATAATAGGGTCAGAAAGATTTTCAAAAAATCTTTTAAAAAAGCTCTTTCCCTTTATCCTTTTCAGCCTATTATCTCCGTATTTTTCTTTTGACCGCTCTACCTCGGCAGAGGTAAGTCCTCTTATTGCTTCCTTCATATACAACCTCGCGTTTTTTATTATCCAAAACAATGGCTTATATGAATATATGCAAAACAAATAGACAAAATGAAAAAAGCACTCACAAAAAATGAGTGCTTTTTTATAGAACCCGCGAGGCCGTGTAAAGTAAAAGTTTTAACCCGGTAAATCCAGGTGGGTGTCCTCTCTGCTTCATTGCGCTTCCAACGTCCGCTTAAGAGGGGGTCACCATTTAAGGTAAGCGCCCTCGGCGGGAGGCCTGCATCCCGATAGCAGAAGTTTATCCGGACTCCCTAGCAAAGTGTGTAGGTTCAAATATCACAATATCACGCACCACGCAGGAAGAAAATTATTCCTCGTCGTAGTCTACTTCGCTGAAGAAGAGATCGTTGAAGTACTCCTCAACCTTATCAAACTCATCATCGTCATCGATGCTCTCCATAAGAATATCGTCGCCATCCTCAGAAACTCTGAGAATAACATACTCCTCAGCATCCTCATCATCAGCGGGAACGAGAGCAAAATAAAGCTTTTCGTCTATTGTAGCTCTTGCAAGAAGCTCAAAGTCGCACTCCTCGCCTGTTTCCTCATCGGTAAGTGTAAAAACGGGAGACTCGCCAAGCTCGTCAACCTCTTCGTTAAAGTTTTTTTCCATATCTGCCATTTTACAAGCTCCAATCTATCTTATTGTTTATATTTTATACTATATTAACTCTAATGTCAATAGTTTTTTATAACAGATCCGTAAGAATTCTGTTACTGATATAAAAGCCACGTTCTGTAAGGCGAAGTCTGTCATTACAACTCTCAACCATACCAAGCTCTGAATATTTTTTTATACTCTTGCGTCTTTCTTCGGTTAAAAAATCATATCCAAACCTTGATTTATAATCTGAGAGCGAAATCCCCTCGGAGAGCCTGAGTCCAAGCATAACATAATCATAAGCCTCGCTATCGGGGTCGTTTATCGGCTCTTTCTGTATATATTTTTCTCGAAGGGGAGATAAATATTCATCTATTTCAGAAGAATTTCCAAACCGCATACCGTCAAGGTAGGAATATGCAGAAGCACCAACACCTACATAGCTTTCGTTATGCCAATACTTTAAATTATGGCGGCACTCAAAGCCCGACTTTGCATAGTTTGAAATTTCATAATGGGAATACCCCGCCGAAGAAAGTTTTTCCGCCGCCATATAATACATATCGCATTCCGTATCCTCTTCGGGAATATTAAGCGACTCTTTTAAATCATAAAACGGTGTACCCTCTTCTAAAATCAGCCCGTAAAGAGAAATATGCTCGGGAGAAAGTGCTAAAACTGTATCAAGTGTTTTTTCAAAGCTCTCGGGAGTTTGCTCCGGAATACCATACATTAAATCAAGATTGATATTTTCAATTCCGCAATCTCTTGCAAGACTATATGACTCAACAAAATCAGAACAATTATGTATTCTGCCCAAGATTTTCAGTTCATTTTCGTGAATCGACTGAACTCCCATGCTTAGTCTGTTTACACCCACAGACATATATGCTTTAAGTTTTTCTTTTGTTAACGTCTTAGGATTTGCTTCAATGGTAAACTCAGCCGAAGAGTCCACAGAAAACGCTTTTGTAATATGAGAGCATATTTTTTCAAATTCGAGGGGTGTAAGAAGCGAAGGCGTTCCTCCGCCGAAAAAGACTGTATTTACAGAAAGATTTTTATCTTTGTAACCGTCTATCTCGGAGCAAAGGGTATCAATATATCTTTCTCGCCATTCGGCTTTTTCTTCGGTATATGAGCAAAAATCGCAATAGTTGCATTTTTTTATACACAGAGGTGTATGGACATAAAGTCCTATGCTATCAGCTTTCATCATCAAGCCTGAGAACTGCCATAAATGCCTCGGGGGTAACCTCAACGCTGCCAAGCTTACGCATCTTCTTTTTACCCTCTTTCTGTTTTTCAAGCAGCTTCTTTTTTCTTGTAATATCACCGCCGTAGCACTTTGCAAGCACGTCCTTACGCATAGCCTTTACGGTTTCTCTGGCAATAATCTTCGAGCCTATTGCCGCCTGAATTGGAATTTCAAAGAGCTGACGCGGAATGTTTTCCTTAAGCTTTTCGGCAATTTTTCTTGCTCTGCCGTAGGCTCTGTCCTCAAATACGATAAAGGAAAGCGCATCAACTACCTCTCCGTTCAGCATAAAGTCAAGCTTAACGAGCTTAGACTGCTTGTATCCCTTAAGCTCGTAGTCAAGAGAAGCATAACCCTTCGTACGGCTCTTAAGAGCATCAAAGAAGTCGTATATAATTTCGTTAAGGGGCAGCTCGTAATGTATTTCAGCACGCTCGGTATCGATATATTTCATATCAATAAACACACCGCGTCTGTCCTGACAAAGGTCCATAATACCGCCAATATAGTCTGTCGGAGTAATTACTGTTGCTTTCATTATAGGCTCATAGGCGGTAGCAATCTCATCGGGCGACGGGAACTTTGAGGGGTTGTCTATCATTACAGTTTCACCGTTTTTAAGCTCCACCTTATAAATAACCGAGGGAGCTGTGGTGATAAGGTCAAGATTAAACTCTCTCTCAAGTCTTTCCTCTATTATTTCCATATGAAGAAGTCCGAGGAAGCCGCAGCGGAAGCCAAATCCGAGAGCCACAGAGGTTTCAGGCTCAAAGACAAGAGATGCGTCATTAAGCTGAAGCTTTTCAAGAGCCTCTCTTAAATCTCCATACCTTGCTCCGTCAGCGGGATATATACCCGAATAAACCATGGGGTGAACCTCACGGAATCCGGAAAGAGCCTCATCGGCAGGTCTTGATGCAAGAGTTATTGTATCGCCAACCTTAGTGTCTCCGACGGTTTTTATAGAAGCTGTAATATATCCAACCTCGCCTGCCGAAAGAACATCGCATTTTGCAAGTCCGAATGGCTCCATTGTTCCTACCTCAAAGACCTCAAACTCAGCTCCCAGGGACATAAGTCGGATTTTATCGCCTGCCTTAACCTGACCGTCAAAAACTCTGATATAAACTACAACACCAAGGTAGGCATCATAGTATGAGTCGAATATAAGAGCCTTAAGAGGCGCGTCCTTATCACCCGAGGGCGCAGGGATGACAGTAGCAACCTGCTCCAAGACATCCTCGATATTTATTCCGTTTTTTGCCGAAACGGCAGGACACTCATCCGCCGGAATGCCAATAATGTCCTCGATTTCACGTCTTGCCCCCTCAACGTCTGCTGAGGCAAGGTCGATTTTATTTATTACAGGCAAAATTTCAAGGTCATTATCTATTGCAAGATATGCATTGGCGAGAGTTTGAGCTTCAACACCCTGCGTAGCATCAACCACAAGCAGCGCACCCTCACACGCCTTAAGCGAACGTGACACCTCGTAGCCAAAGTCCACGTGACCGGGAGTGTCTATAAGGTTGTAGATATATTCCTCACCGTCATTCGCCTTGTAAGAGAGCCTTACAGCGCGAGCCTTTATGGTAATTCCACGCTCTCTTTCAAGGTCCATATTATCAAGAAGCTGCTCTTCCATATCACGGGTTGCAACCGTTCTTGTTTTTTCAAGAATGCGGTCTGCAAGGGTAGATTTGCCATGGTCTATATGAGCAATTATTGAAAAATTCCTTATATGCTTTTGTTTTTCTGTCACTTTGTTTTTCCTTGGAGGATTAAACCTCTGTCATCTTTCTTGAATCTATTGAATATTTTTCAGCCTTTTCGTTAAGAGATTCCATATCCCCGCCATGAGCAAGAATATATATCTTTATTTTAGGCTCTGTTCCCGAGGGGCGAACAATTATCTTGTCCTCGTTATCAAGTGTGTAATAAAGCACGTCGGAAGAGGGCTGACCTGTTGATGTAACAGAGCCTTCTTTTACATTAACTATTGTTCCCACTTTGTAGTCACCCACAAGAAGAACCTCTGCACCACCGATATTCTTTGGAGGATTGTCGCGAAGAGTCTGCATAACTCTCTTGCGGCGCTCAATACCGTCAAGACCCTCCATATATATATCAATCATTCTTTCGGCATAGAAGCCATAAGTCTTATAAAGCTCGGTGAGAGCATCAGAAAGAGTCATTCCCCGCTTTTTATAATATGCGGTCATTTCAAGAATCATCATAGACGCTTCAACCGCATCCTTGTCTCTTGCATAAGAGCCGAGAAGATAGCCGTAGCTCTCCTCAAATCCGAGAACAAATCCGTCAGCCTTGCCCTCTGCCTCGTAGTTCTTGATAACCTCGCCGATAAACTTAAAGCCAGTAAGAACATCGTGGAGGCGAACTCCGTTGTCCTTTGCAATCTTGTATGCCATATCGGTAGAAACGATGCTCTTTACGCAGTAAGCATATTCGGGAAGATTACCTCTTTCACGTCTTTGTCTGATAGCATAGTCAAGAAGAAGAGCACCCATCTGATTGCCCGAAATTGTTGTAAAGCTTCCGTCGGGAGTTCTTGTCATAACACCAACTCTGTCGGAGTCGGGGTCTGTCGCAATAACAAGGTCAGAGCCTTCTTTGTTTGCTATGGCGATACCAAGCTCAAATACAGCAGGATACTCGGGATTGGGCTTTGCAACTGTTGGGAAATTACCGTCCGGAATCATCTGCTCGTGAACTGTAAATAGGTACTTAAGTCCCATGCGTGAGAACACCTCGGGAACAAGCTTGTAGCCCGCACCGTGAAGAGGTGTATAAACCACTTTTAAATCATCAGAGACTTCCTTTACCGCATCGGGATTTACCGATGTTTTAAGAACAGCAGAAATATATTTTTCATCAAAATCCTCATGAAGCTCAATGATAAGTCCTTTTTTCACACCTTCGTCGTAATCCATAATTCCGGAGATGTCAAGAACATCAAACCTTGCGCGCTCGGATGAAACAATCTTTGCCTGCTCTGGACCTATCTGTGCACCGTCCTCCCAATATGCCTTATAGCCGTTGTATTCCTTGGGATTATGGGAAGCGGTAATATTTATTCCCGCAAGGGCCGAAAGCTCGCGAAGAGCAAAAGAAAGCTCGGGAGTGGGGCGAATGTCATCAAATATATATGACTTAATACCCGCGCCTGCAAGTACAGATGCGCTGACACGCGCAAACTCCTTTGAATTATTTCTTGAGTCATAGGCAATAGCAACACCGCGTTCCTCGCCTGCAGCTGCTTTTACAAGCGCCGCAATACCTCTCGTAGTCTGGGCAACGGTAAAACGGTTCATACATCCGATACCCATATACATTGTGGAACGAAGTCCCGCTGTACCAAAATCCATAGGAGCAGAAAATCTAAGAGCCTTTGCCTCGGTGTCATTTTTTATAGCTAAAAGCTCATCGCGCTCTGCATCGGTTAGCACGTCGCAGACAAGCCATCTTTCATATTCCTTTTCAAACATATTTTTATCCCCTTTCAAATTTCATGTAATTACTGATCGGAAAGCTTCTCTAAAGCGCATGCAAGCTGGTCAGGACAGGAGGTAGACTTAAAACCGCATTTAATTCCTTTAAGTTTTGCTATAGCGTCCTCCACCTTCATACCAACAACCAGCGCCGCAACCCCCTGAGTGTTTCCGGCACAACCGCCAACAAAATCACATGAGATTATAACCCCGTCCTCTACCTCAACATTTACCTGACGGGAGCATGTTCCCCGTGTTTTAAATTCAATATGATTTTTCATAAAAGCATCCATTTCTATAATTCAAGATTTTTGTAAATACCGACAGAAGTATATTCGGTAACAAACAAGGTAAGAAAAGCAAGAAGTACCGTAAAATCTACATCCTCGCCCGAAAAAACTACCGAGTAATATCCCTTTTGCTCATCCTGTGTTTTAAACATCAACGTATTAACACGATACAGCTCTATACCGTAGCTTCTTGTAACAAAAAGCAGTTCGGAAAGGTTTGTGTCCGAGTCTGTCGGAATCCTTATTTCAAGATACCTGTCGTCTCCTTTTTCCCGCTTCGGAATAATAAAATGACGTGATACAAGCGCATACTTTATGTCCGCATCGGCAGCCATGCCAAAAACAGGAATAACCGAATTGATTTTCAATTCGGAGCGATAAAGAAGCTCGGTTACAGAAGAAAGCCTGGATCCCCCTTCCTCAAGAGGAAGTATACAGTAGCTTGCCTCTCCGTCCGAAACAGATTTCACCGCTTCACGAAGGCTGGAGGCATATCTAACCCTAGGGTCGGAAAAATCCTGACTGAATACGTCGTATGCCTCATCGGCAAATACGTTTTTTACGTAAACAAACGTCTCATCAGCCAAAAGCTCAGGCAAAAAATTATTTTCCCTTAAACCAAGTCCCTCTTTAGCCAAAAGCTCCACATATATCTCAGCGAAATGCGCCTTATCCGCAAGAGAAAGCCCAGACAAAAGATACTCAAGCCTCCGACGGTTAACATCAAGACAGTTTTCTGCCACACAAGGCCGGGAATTAGGATAGCCGTCAGCAATTAGTGACAGTCCCTCAAAAACATCGATTCCAACATCTAAAAGTTCAAGAGAGAATCTAACTGCCTCGCCTGCAAGCTCTGCAATTTCACACATTCTTCTTTCGGCCAGCAATGTCTGCCGGGCTGAAAGAGATTCAATATTTGAAGCTAGGGCTTCACTTGGCGAAAAAATTTCATCGTTAAGCATAAGACTCCCCCTTTCTTTGTTAGTATGTTTTAATTTATCTTACATTTTATTATACTATATTCAATTAAAAAATACAATAGAAATTTTCGTGCACCGAGAAATATTTTTTTATATTGTATTGATTTTTCTTTTTTTATGTGCTATAATAACATATGTGACGTGCCAGTTTGGCATATTTTTGCCGGTATGGTGGAATTGGCAGACGCGTCGGACTCAAAATCCGAAGGTAGCAATACCGTGTCGGTTCGACCCCGACTACCGGCACCATAAGACAGATGCATTTACTGTGTGTCTGTCTTTTTTTGTTTATCGAGGATTTTATTGACATTTTTTGCGTTTTTGTCAACTAACTAAAATTTAAATTCGATGTAAAACTTGACAAATAGGCCATATCGTGGTATAATACTATGGGTATTTGGGTTTAATCATTGCACATTACCACATACTAAAGCAATAAAAAAACGGCAAAATGCCGACAACCAAAAGTCGCTCTTGCGACATAGGAGAAAACATGCAAAGCTACGTTATTTATACAGATTCCGCCTGCGACCTTTCCGAAAAGGCAATTGCAGATTGGGGTATTTATTCATCATCCCTGTCTTTCCGTTTTGACGGCTCAGACAAGGAATATCGAAACAATGAAATGTGTGTTTCGGAATTTTATTCTAAAATGCGCGAGGGCGGAGTTGCAAAAACCGCCGCGGTAAATTCCGAAGATTTTATATCGGGATTCACTCCCATTTTGGATAAGGGACTTGACATTCTTTATATCGGTTTTTCATCAGGACTCAGCACAACATTTAACTCTGCACGTCTTGCAGCCGAGGAATTAAGACAAAAGTACCCCGAAAGAAAAATTTACACCGTTGATACTCTTGCTGCTTCCGCAGGAACAGCGCTGCTCATTGATATGATTAAAGAAAAAATGGCTGAGGGCATGACTATAGAAGAAGCCCGCAACTTTGCCGAGGAAAGCAAGCTTCACATTTGCCACTGGTTTACTGTTGATGACCTTGTGTACCTGAAGCGCGGCGGACGTGTAAGCCCTACCACAGCCTTTGTAGGTAATATGCTTGGTATCAAACCCGTGCTTCATGTAGATAACGATGGTCATCTCACAAGTGTTTCTAAGGTACGCGGCAGACGGGCATCTATCCTTGCCTTGGCTGATAAATACGAAGAAAGTGCAGACCCGGTTGGAACAAAGGCATTTATTTCCCACGCTGACTGCGAGGCAGATGCAAAAATCCTTGCAGAAATTTTAAAAGAAAAATACGGTGCTGAAACCGAACTTATAACCGATGTCGGTCCTGTAATAGGAGCTCACTCAGGTCCGGGAACACTTGCTCTCTTCTTCTACGGAAAAGAACGATAATTCGACAGGAGATTTTTATGTCAAATTCGGATAAAAACCTAAATAAAAGCAATTCTGCAGAAGCAAAAAAACAGCAAAAAACCAATGCTACGGCAAACAATGCAAAAAAAGATGCTAAAAAAGCCGAAACAAAGGCTGTAAAGCAAAATAAAAAGACTTCTGCTAAAAAAACCAACGAGAAAAAGGTGGCTAAAACCACCCCCAAAACCGAACAAAAGAAAAAAATGAGTCTTAAGACTCTCGGCGGTGCCCTTTTTGCAAAAATGATGAAGGGCGGAGCCTCTGAGCTTAGAGCTAATGCAGAGGAAGTAAACAAGCTCAACGTGTTCCCTGTTCCCGACGGTGACACAGGCGACAACATGAGTATGACAATCGACAGCGGTGTTGCATCTCTTAACGATATTGAAACCGACGACCTTGCCGAGGTTCTCAGAGTTGCTTCAAGAGGAATGCTCCTCGGTGCAAGAGGTAACTCGGGTGTTATACTCTCTCAGTTCTTTGCGGGAATGGCAAAGGGACTTGAGAATGTTGAAACAGCAAATTCAAAGGAGCTGGGTCATGCTCTTGAGCTTGGTGTTGAACAGGCATACGGCTCGGTTATGACTCCTACCGAGGGTACAATTCTTACTGTTGCCCGCGAATCGGTTGAATATGCCGTAAGCAGACTTAACGGCAGAAGCACAGTACAATCCCTCTTTGCCGACCTGGTAAACGAGATGAACAAGTCTCTCGAGCGTACCCCCGAGCTTCTCCCCGCTCTTAGCGAAGCGGGTGTTGTAGACAGCGGCGGAGCAGGTCTGCTCTATATCATTGACGGTCTTAACAGAGTTCTCAATGGCGAGGATGTCGAGTACGATGCAGTTCCCCTTCCCGTACCCAAGGCAGGCGCTCTTCAGCACGGTGCATTCGGACCTGACAGCGAGATGACTTACGGATACTGTACCGAGCTTCTTGTTCAGCTTCAGAATCGTAAATGTGATATTGAAAATTACGACATGAACGCTCTTAAGCTCTATCTTTCAAAGCTTGGCGATTCAATAGTTGCATTCAAGACCGAAAGCATCGTTAAAATCCACGTTCATACACTCACTCCTGAAAGAGTTCTTGCCCGTATGCGTAAGGTTGGTGAGTTTATAAGCGTTAAGATTGAGAATATGTCAATCCAGCATACAGAATCCGATTTTGCCGGAGATAAATCCGAGCAGAAGCCTGCTGAACCAAAAAAGAAGAACGGAATTGTTGCTGTAAGCAACGGCCCCGGAATTTCAGCTGTTTTCTCCGAGTTGGGTACTGATGTTATCGTTCCCGGCGGTCAGACCAACAACCCATCTACAAACGATTTTATCGAGGCATTTGAGAAAATCAATGCAGAAAACATCTATGTTTTCCCTAATAACGGAAACATTGTTATGGCTGCGTCGCAGGCTGCAGAGATTTATGACAAAGCCAAGGTATATGTAATTCCCGCCAAGACTATCGGAACAGGTTATGTTGCACTTTCTTCTATGAACTTCGACTCCTCTTCTCCCGAAGAGCTTGTTAAAGAGGCAGAGGAAGCTATCGCAAGAGTTGTCTCCGCATATATCTCCCCTGCAGTAAGGGATGCTGATATGAACGGAGTACACATAAACGACGGTGATACCATAGCTATAATTAACAAGGAAATCGTTGTTTCAGAGCCGGAGCGTGATACATGTGCCCGTGTACTTGTTGATAAGCTGCTTGAAGGTGGCGACCGTTTCCTTCTTACTGTATTTATCGGAGCGGACACGCAAGCAAGCGAGGCTGCTGCCCTTGAAGAATACGTTTCAACAAAGTACCCCGACACCGAGGTTTACTTTATAGACGGAGGACAGGAAATATATCCTTATCTCTTCGTTGCGGAATAACACAACAGGCATAATAATTTTAAAATCAAACAATCCCCTTAGAACAAGCTCTCGATGTATAAACAAATTTCGAGGCTATGCTAAGGGGATTGTTATTTATTTAAGCTTTAATCCGTCAGAGAATGCGTTTCCAACAACCTCGCCAAGCACAATATATTTATTGTTTGCGGGGTCAAATGTAATGGGACGCAGCTTTGCAGGGTCTATTTTTCCCTTTTCGTTAAGAACTCTCTCGTCGGCAGAAACATTTACAATTTCACCGAAAAGGCGGCAGGTGTTCTTGTCGTAGCTTATAAGTCTACACTCAAGGCACATTGGCAATTCGTTGATTATGGGAGCGTTTACAAGCTGGGATTTTACCTCGGTAAAGCCTGCTTTTTTAAACTTGTCGGGTTCATCATTTCCCGAAACAACACCAACATAGTCGCACTCTGCCACATAGTCGGCATCCGCCATACTGACGGTAAATGCACCTGTTTTAATAATATTTTCAGTAGTTTTATGCTCTGCGCTGAGGCAAATCATAATCTCGGTCTCCTCAGAAAGACCGCCCCAGGCAGCATTCATAGCGTTGGGAATGCCATTTTCGTCATATGCCGCAAGAATAAACACAGGCTGGGGATAAAGTATCGGCTTTGCGCCAAAGCTTTTTCTCATATTTTCACCTCAATTTTGCAGATTTATTTTTGACTCAATAAAGTATGTTGCCTCGCTGTCTGCGGTTGAAAGAGCGAAAGCCAAGGGGAACATCTCAAAGGCTGCAGATACATTTCTCGCATCCTCTGTAGAGGAATAGCCCATGTGATATCTTATGGCAAAAGCCTCTTCTCTTGTAAGCTTCATATACCCCGAGATTATGTATACGCTTTTTTCACCGTGACCGTAGGGCAGCTTGTCATCATATTCAAATGTATCAACCCTCTGCCATGCGCCTCTCTCGTCCTTAACATTTCTGAAGCCTTTTTTATATACATTAACCTTGCAAAGGTCATGAAGAAGCGAAACAATAGCAATGCTTTCGTCAGAATACTCAAATCCAAAGGTTTCCTTTACCCTGTCTGACTCAAGATAAGACTTTAAGCACTCATAAACATTTATAGAGTGGTCGCAAAGTCCGCCCTCGTATGACGAATGAAATCTTGCAGATGCAGGAGCTGTGAAAAAGTCAGAGGTGGGAGAAAGAAGATATTCCAACAGCTTGTCTGCCCCCTCGCGCTTGATGTTACTGTTATAAATTTCAATAAATTTTTCTTTACTTGTCATTTTATCTCATTATTCCCTTTTCTTTTAAGTAATTTACACTGGTCTTAAGCCCCTCAATAGTCTTAACCTCAATAAGACAGGTGTTTCCCCTTTTTAGCATAGAAAGCTTTTTTTCAACCTCGACGTCACCGTCACCGTAAGGCAAATGCGCACTCATCCCCTTAGCATCGTGCAGATGCATGTGTATAAGCTTTTCGGGATACTCGTCAAAAACGTGGCTGTCGGTAAAATTCAGGCAAAGCTCGTGGCCAGTATCAAGTGTTAAGCCGAAAACAGGACTTGATAAAAACATAGGAAGAACCTTGATTTGACTTTCGGTAAACGGGTTTGAGTCCACATTCTCGATAACTATTTTAAGAGGTGAGTTACCAATCTCCTCTTCGCACATTTTTATAAACTGCCCTACTTTTTCTTTGTAATTTTCAAAATATACATCGCTGAGCAAAATCACCTTACCGGGCAATGTCACATAGACACCCTTAAGAAGATGCATATTGATGACAGGAATATTAACTTGTTTTGCAAAGCGGATAGTATCACGCATTACATCAAAATAACACTCCGAAACCTTATCATTAAAATCAAAGGGATTTAGCATCTCGTCTGCATGGATAGTATAAGAAATACCGTCATTCTCGGTAATTTCAAGCAGCTTATCAACATCAAGTGCCTTCGGCAGATACTGAGGGAAGCTCATATTTATTTCAATAAAGTCGAGACCGTTCTTTTTGGCCACATCTCTGCACTCAAAAATATCACGGCACTCAACAAGTGTTGGCATTCCGAATTTCATTTGTCTCACCTAAAATCTTTTTTATTTATTTTATCATATATTTTAAATGTAGTCAAGGGTTAAATCACAACAAATAACAAAGGCTGCCCTTTCGAGCAGCCCGAAATTTGCTTACTTGTTCAGTTTAAACATTACCCGTCACGGTAATTACCGCAACACCGGGAGTAGTAGTTATGAGTCCGGTTACAGGGTCTCGGGTAAAGGTTGCCGCAGGTACAGGCACAGCGCCGGGAAGTGTTGCAAATGCACCCGTCTCAGCATTATAGGTGTAGCCTGTTCCCTCTGCTACGGCTTCGCCGTTGATTGTTACCTCAACATCCGAAAGGATAGGATTAAACATGTCGCTTACAATAAGATTGTCTGTTGCCACAACCGCAGTATTGCCCGAGTTCTGTACAACTATGGTATATGTCACCTCGCCCGAGCAGGTAACAACCTGAGGACAAACCGACTTTGATATTGTAAGAGAAGGCTCATCGCGTGTGGGTACTGTTGCCGTATCAGAAAGCTCGCATGATGTGCCGCCTGCCGTAACAGTATTTGTTATCGAAGCACCCGCGCCAAGAGGAGCAAAGCCATTTGCTCTTGCCTCATAAATTACAGTAGCATTGCCACCCGCAGGAACGTTAATTCCGCTTATTACAAGCTGTCCGTTTACCTCTGCTGTAGGTGTGGGCTGGAGCACTCCGTCAATATAATAGAGTACCGACCCCTCAACAAAGGTTAAGGGCACAACCTCGATACCGCCCGGAGCGGTAAATCTGCCAAGGTTATCAATAAGAGTAAGTCCGGTATATTCGGTAACACCGTTATTAACGATAGAAACCACATAGGTTATTCCGTCGCCGAGACCGTAGTCTGCGGTTGCCGCAGTCTTTGTAAGGCTGATGCCCGAGACTATCTCTCCCTCTGTAATATTTGAGTTGATAACCGAGCCGCCCAAGCTAAGCGATGCCTGATTATAGAATGTTGCCATTTGTATCTCCTTTTATTTTTAACAAAGGTGAGCGTGTTATCGCTCTCTAACATTATATGATAGGTCGCTTATTTTGACATTTTTTGATGGATTTTACAAATAAAGAGTCATGACCGTGGCATCATAATATTTGCCGTCTATTTTGAAAAATCTTTTTATATCGCAGTTTTTCTCAAATCCAAACTTACGATAAAGCGCTAAAGCACGCTCGTTGTCTGCCCTGGCTTCAAGATATATTATCTCTGTTCCCACACTTTTTGCAAAATCAATCATCATTTCCATAAGACGGGAGCCGACTCCTCTGCCCCAGTATTCCCGAAGAACTGTAATCGAAAGCTCGGAGCGGTGAGAATATCTCTCTACCCTGTTTGCTTCGAGAGAGGCATTTGCAACTATTTTGTCACCGTCAAGAGCCACGAGCATAATATTTTTCTCCGACTGCTTAAACCTTTCAATAAAGCGAGCTTCCCTGTCTGCCGTCATCTTAAAAGTATCTTTGCCGTAGGAGAGATTATCTGTTTCACCGCCAACGATGCTTATATATTCTACAAGTGCCTGTGCATCCTTAGCTTCAGCCTCGCGAAAAACAAAATTCATATAACCTTTCTTCCTTTAAGTTAATACAATCATTATATCACCCGATAAAGACAAAAGCAATAAATTTTCCACTTTTTTCTATGTGTTTTTTCTGAATTCGGAGATACAATAATAACAGAGTCAAGAGAACGGAGCCCGACGGGCAACGAACTCTTCGGGCTCAATAATATAGATTTTTTAAAAGAAACAAGGAGATTTAATTCTTATGTCTAAGAGCAAAGTAAACGTTCCCGAAGCAAGAGCCGCACTTGATAAGTTCAAGATGGAGGCAGCAAACGAGGTTGGTGTTACCCTTAAGCAGGGTTACAACGGTGACCTTACCTCTCGTCAGGCTGGTTCTGTTGGTGGACAGATGGTTAAGAAGATGGTAGAGTCTTACGAGAACTCTATCAAGAACAACGGCTAATTTTTAGTCCAAAACCTTCTCCTTTCCGATTTGCAGGTAATTTCAGATAAATTCATTATTTCTTAGCAGATGTTGCGGATTTAGTATTAAATTTATCTAAAATTACAATGAGGGTCGCTCAATCGAGCGACCCTTTTCTTATACAAACAGATAAAAAACTACTGCCAAAGCGGCTGCAAAAAGCGTACTGAAGAAATTTACAGTATCGTTGTTAACAAGCCTTATTCCACGGTATTTTTCTGTTTTAGTACCGCAGTGCTCTTCTCTCTCAACAACTCTGCCGCATTTAGGACACTTAAATTTCACCTGCAAGACCGAGCCTAACATACTGTCAAAGACACCGCCTGCAAATCCCGAAAGAAGAATTATTACAAAGCCGAGGGTATCAACCTCTCCGAAGAGAAAAACAACCAATGCAACAAGCGATGAGGCTACAATGCTTGAGAATGTACCGAGAAGCGACATTCCGCCGCTGAGACCGCTCTCGCATCTTTTAAATCTGAAAACATCATATGTATTTTTTGCAAAAAAGCCAAGACCCGAGGCAACCGTATCGGCAAAAGCCTCGCAAAGCGACGCACAAAACGCAAAAACAAACAGTCTCTCACCGCTTACAAAATAACATAACGCCGCAACCATAGCAATACCGCCATTGGCAAAAACCTGAACAACATCGCGGCAGTCACCACGCTTTTCTATATCAAGATTTTTATTCTGCTTTCTTTTTTTTCTGGATTTTTTAATTTTGTCAACAATGATGCTACCGAGAAAGAAAGTAACCAGAACGCAAAATCCAAAGTTGCCGAGTGAAACCGTGATTATAATATCCATAATAACGGCGAGTACAATTCCACCCACCGTAAGCGCTTTTTTACTGTATGCAAGAGCAATTATAAGGGGGGTAAGCATTATCGCCACAAGATAACCGTTAATTACAGGATAAAATGCAAGCAGGAATGAAAGAAGAGCTACAGAAAGCGTTAATACAATATTATCAAGTCCCTTTGACACAAAAAGCTCTATCTCAGCGGCAAAAATCGCAATAATAAGGCAATGCCAAAGCTCTATCGGGTAGTCATAAAAATATCCGAATGCAAAGGGTACAAAAAAGCAAACAAAAAAGTTTGTTAAGGTTCCGATAATTGATTTTGAGCCATATACTTTAGGGTTATGCTTCTTTACAGCCTGTCCCAAAACACCTGCAAGTCCGTCACCGAAAGACGTGCAAAAAACAGCAATTCCAAATGGCAGCATCATCCTTGGCTCAAACAAGGATACAATAGACAAAACCGTCATAGCAATAGCATAATAAACCGTACCCGGTGCGTTATCTCCGTCAGAGGACATGGCAGACACCAGCTTTAGCTTATAATCAATTGCCAAAAGAAGTGTAAACAATATGCAAACAATAGTAAAGTGCAAAGACGGACCGAAGAAATGGTTAAGAATAACCCACTCAAATCCCACAAAAATATGCACAAACTTACGTGTGTATTTTTTAGGCACACCTATTTTATGTAAAATCAGTGCACCGGCAACACATATCAGTACATAAAGTATGCTGAAAATATAGCCCTTAATAATCATAGTAAATCACTTTCATTTATTTATCTATTATATTATAGTCTTTTTTTGTCTTATAGTCAAGAGAAAAAAGAAAAAGGGATACTTTCTCAAAAAAGCACCCCATAATTCTTATGTTATTCAACATTTTTTTCGCTTGACTCTTCCTCTTCACCCTCGGAATTAACACTTTCTTTACCGGGGATAACGATGCCGCGTGTCATAGCGCGAAAATTTTCTTCGGTCTTTTTATCAAGAATTTTCTGCTTCACCGCTTTAACCGCATTAAGGTCAGCGATTATTTCATCACTCACAGTTCCGTCTGCAAGAGTAAGAAATCTCTCAAAAATATCAGGATAAACAAAAACCTTCTCGCAGGATTCAAATTTAACAGTAATATACTGTTCGCTTTTTGAAACTATCTTGCCAAGACCAAAGGATCTGTGTAAAACTTCAAGATTTTCAAAAACCATAGTGCACCTCCGATTTTTTATTGTTCCAAACCTTGAATCTTTTATTCTGACAGGGCCTACATAATAGTCATAATATTAAAAGATTTTTATTTGGTTCTCATATATCAAAACGGCGTTTATTATAGCAGATATTTGTGTCTAAAGTATGAATAAATAGAAGTTTTTTTATATAATTTTTAATTTAATATAAAATACACTAAAAAAATTCTTTATTATGTATCGTTTTGACAATTTTACAACTTAATTTCTACTGCTACAAGCATTCCTTTGCTGTTTTTCCATTTGCTTTTGATATATAACCTCGGTTGCCAGAGCCAACTTTGTAACAACATTCTTTTTTGTTTTGAAATAACAATAGAACGAGTCATCCTCGGTTGAAATATCAATACAGTCATCGCACTTTATTCTGAACCAGTCATATTCAACATGGAGGCTGTTTGTCTGCAAGGGTGCTCTGGTAATTATATACTCCTTATCGTTATACACTCCCTTTAAGACAAATCCCTTTTCAGGGTCATGGGTAAGACGGGCGTCCCCCAGACTGACAAAGCCGTTTGTCCTCGGCATAGAGTAAACCTCAACCTCATCTTCAAAGCGATAAATCCCCTGCTCCACTTCTTTTTCAACAATTTTTCTCTCCCACTCAAACCACAAAGGAACAGAATCAAACCTTGTATTTCCGTAATTTGCCTTAATGCCGCCGTCCTCAAGAAGAGTCCAACGCTTCTTACACTCGGTACAGAATATCTCAGCCCCCTCGGAGGCCATGGCCTCCTTTCCGCACTCCGGACAGGTGTAAAGAATCTTGTGCAGTCCTTCGGCCCTATATTTCTCCTTTATAAGAATGCCGTTTTCCTTCTGATATTCATATTCATTGTAGCTAAGCGCATTTCTTATTTTTTCGTTAATTTCAGGAACAGACATTTTATCAATGTCCTCCGTGGTAAGTATCTGTGTCAAGGTTGTATAAAGCGGAACCTTACGCTTTTTTCTAAAATTCCAGGCGGGAGACAAAAGGTGGTTTCCTCTGTGCAAAACGGCAACAACAGGCACCCTGTTTTTCTTAACCAGCATTCCGAGAGATTCGGGAATATAGGATGTAATACCAACAGGAGAATATCTTGCCTCGGGATAAAGTCCGAGAACATCCCCACGCTCCAGCACCTTGCGTATAGACTTTATAAGGTGAATATCCATAGTAAACTTTCTTGTACATATAGCGCCAATCCACTCCATAAGCCAAGCTCGCTTGTGATAGCCGTCTATATTAACTACATTGTTTACTCTGTGAGGAAAAGTACCGAGAGCAGCAAGCTCAAAGTCAATAAAGGACATATGGTTTGACAGCATAAAATACGGCGGCTTTAACCCCTCCATATTAACTTTCTCAACCTTATGCCGCTTAAATAGAAGTGCAAAAAAAGAAAGCACCCATATAAGTAAGGTTAAATATATAGGCTGACGTATGGGATATTTTGCAGTTTTGTATTTCTTTTTGTTCTTGTAATCGGGTAAAATGTTCATATGTAACTCTCCATTCTTTGACATTATACACTATTCTGTAAACAAAATCAACATTTTTTTACAATTAAATTACATTATTGCATTGAAATTAAGATTCTACAATGGTAAAATAATATATAAAAATTTGGAGTGTCACCTTGAATCCATTATATATTGCTTTAATTTTTATTTCAGCCCTAACCGTTATTATACTCGGCACATCATTAGTCTGCTTTTTCATTATCTTTTATTCCCCGAAGCGTAAGGAAAATAAGAATGGAAAAATTGAAATTCCCGACGGAGAGATTTACGAAGTATACCGTAAAGAAATGGAAGCCTGGGTAAATTCAGCCCGTAACACACCCCATAAAGATGTGGAGATAAAATCCTTTGACGGTCTGACTCTCAGAGGAAAATATTACGAATATGCCCCCGGAGCAATTATAGAAATAATGTTCCACGGCTACCACGGCAATGCCGAAAGAGATATGAGCGGAGGAATTGCAAGAGCCGCAGCTCTCGGACACAGCGCACTTGTTGTTGACCACAGAGGCGCAGGACGAAGCGACGGCAAAGTAGTTACCTTCGGCGTCAGAGAATACCGAGATGTCCTTCGCTGGATCGACTTTGTTATAAAAGAAATTGACCCTGATGCCAAAATTATTTTAACAGGCATCTCAATGGGCGCATCAACGGTTCTCATAGCCGCAGGACAAGCTCTGCCCGAAAATATTGTTGGAATTTTAGCAGATTGCGGTTATACATCTGCTAAGGAAATAATCAAAAAGGTTATCCGCGATATGAAGTTGCCTGCCGATATTCTCTATCCGTTTGTTAAGCTCGGTGCAAGAATATTCGGAGGATTTAACCTTGAGGAAATTTCACCGATAGAGGCTGTAAAAAAATCAAAAATCCCTACAATCTTCTTCCACGGTGACGATGATGCATTCGTTCCTCACTACATGAGCGAAGAAAACTTCAAAGTATGTGCTGCACCGAAAAAATTTATTACAATCAACGGAGCGGGTCACGGCCTTGCTTTCCCTGTAAATCAAGAGCTTTACATAAAGGAAGCAAAGGAATTTTTTGAAGAAAATATAGTAGTATAATAATTCTTTCAATCTCGTGCCGGAAGGCACATACCGAACACTGATAGATATATATATCAAATCCAGAAGATATATTTATCTGTTAAGGTCGGTATATTAAAAACCATTGATAATTCATATCTCGGACCGTCAGGGACGCTGGTCCCTACAATTGTACATGCAAATTGTGCCAAGGATTTGTTAGAATTTACATATCCATTTTGCGAAATGTATGCTCTGATTGTAGGGACCGGCGTCCTCGACGGTCCGTTTTATGTTAAAATCATCATTTATAAAACATTAATTTTGCAAAACACTTTACAAACACGTAAAATTGTGGTAAAACTAAACTACCACACAAATTGAATATCACCGCCACACTATAAGTGTACCTTTTTACTTTCTCGGTAAAAATGTACGCTCCATTTTAGTACGCTTTTTCTATAGCGAAATAAAAGTCAATTTGTGTGGTAGCAATGGAGCTACGTTTTTCGGTGCGTGGCTCACGTCGCGCACCTTTTTAATTATCATCGAAAAGAAAGAGTGAAAAGGAGAGCGATGCTGTTGCGGAATCCGAACACATCTTCGCCAATGAATATGACTCCAACTGTAACGTATGCGAATTTACACGCGTGATAACCTGCGACCACACCGAGGTAGTTACCACCCCGGGAAAGGAAGCGACCTGCACGGAAGACGGTATTACCGAAGGAATTCATTGCTCGGTATGCCCAGAGATCATCAAGCCACAAGGCTATGTCAAAGCTCTCGACCACGAAGAGGGCGATTGGATCGTTAAAACCGAGCCTACCATCGACGCAGAAGGCTATAGATATAAGGAATGTACCCGTTGCTACGAGAAGATAGCAGAGGAGAATATACCCTATCTCGGCACTAACGGACTTACTTATGAGGTAAATGCCGATCAGACGAGTTGCACGGTAACAGGTATGGGCGAGTTTGACGGTGACGTGATGATAATCCCTGCAAAGATAGACGGCTACAAGGTTACCGCCATAGGCGAATGGGCTTTTATCTTACGTGAAAGCATAAAGAAAGTGATAATTCCATACGGAGTTACAAAAACCGGTATTTTTGCCTTTAACAGTTGCAGAGGATTGGAGAGCATTGAGATCCCCGCAAGCATTTCATATATTGGCTATAAAGCTTTTCAGGGTTGCTTGGCACTTAAATCCTTTGCTATACCCGATGGAATCGAAGCAATTTATGATGACGGCTTTTCGGGAAGCGATATTGAAAAGTTCTATATTTCAAAAAACGTTACAACTATCCAAGGCCATGCAATATCCGGTTCTGACGATTTAACTATTTATTACGAAGGAAGCGAAGCTGATTGGCTAAAAATAGACATAAGTAATACAAACCCCGGTCTTGACTCTGCAACTTACGTTTATAACTATACCGAGGAATAACACCTCATCAGTCACTTTGTGACAGCTTCCCCGGGGATTAATACCCCATCCACCGCTATCGTCCCCCAAAAGCTCAGCTATGCTCGTTTCGGGGAACCCCGCTGCGGTCCCCACTTCCCCAAGGGAAAGGCACAAGCAAAAGCCTTCCGGCGAAAGTCGGAAGGCTTTTTAGTTTAGAGTTATGAGTGGCTATGCCACGTTATGAGCTTGGCGTTGCCAAGCGTTATGATGCGATTGCGGGAGCAATAGCATTTTCAATGATTTCGATTAAAAGGAAATCATTGACTCGTCCCAAATTTCGGGAGCTTCAAAGCCGAGCATATTTACAGTTGTTGCCGCAACGTTAGAGAGACCGAAGTCGTCTCTTCCCTGCTTCACATCGTAATTATCCTTATAGAAGTTGTCATAGATAATGAAGGGTACGGGATTAAGAGTGTGAGAGGTCTTAGCCTTAAAGGAGCCGTCTTTACCAGCCTTGGGCGCACCTGTTTTCTTGTCGATCTCGTACATCTCGTCAGCGTTACCGTGGTCTGCGGTAATAAGAGCTACACCCTGAAGCTCGTCAACAACCTTAAGGAGTCTGCCAAGCTGGAGGTCAAGGGCTTCCATAGAGCACTCGGTAGCGAGGAAGGAGCCGGTGTGGCCTACCATATCACCGTTGGGGAAATTAACTCTGAGGTACTTATATTTTCCGCTTCTGAGGCACTCAATAAGTTTGTCGGTAATCTCCGCGCACTTCATCCAAGGTCTCTGCTCAAAGGGTACTACATCTGAGGGGATTTCAATATAATCCTCAAGCTCCTCTGAGAACTTGCCCGACTTGTTACCGTTCCAGAAATAGGTAACGTGGCCGTACTTCTGAGTCTCGGAAATAGCGAGAGACATAACACCCGTGCCTACAAGATACTCTGTCATAGTGTTTGTAATTTCGGGAGGAGAAACAAGATAACGGCTGGGAATATGAAGGTCGCCGTCGTACTCGAGCATACCTGCATAGAGAACTGCGGGAACTCTCTTGCGGTCGAACTTATCAAAGTCATCACCCGACTCAAAAGCCTTAGAAATCTCGATAGAACGGTCTCCGCGGAAGTTGAAGAAGATAACGCTGTCGCCATCCTCAATAGTACCAACAGGCTTGCCGTCCTTAGCAATAACAAAGGGAGGAAGATCCTGGTCGATAACCTTGGTTTCGTTTCTGTATGTTGTGATAGCCTCTTCAGCAGATGCAAAGTATCTGCCCTCACCGAGAACGTGAGTCTTCCAGCCAAGGTCAACCATGCTCCAGTTTGCTTCATATCTGTCCATAGTAACCTGCATACGTCCGCCGCCCGATGCAATAGCAATGTCAAAGTCAGCAGAACGAAGAGAATCAAGATACTCTTCAAAAGGAAGCACGTAATCAAGTGCGCTGGTCTCGCCAACGTCACGTCCGTCAAGGAGAATGTGTACTCTAACCTTACCTACACCCTCTTCCATAGCCTTAGAGATAAGCGCCTTAAGGTGGTCGATGTGAGAGTGAACGTTTCCGTCAGAGAAAAGACCGAGGAAGTGGAGAGTAGACTTATTAGCCTTAACACCGCCTACAAGAGTCTGCCAGGTTTCGGATGCAAAGATCTTACCTGTCTCGATAGACTGAGAAACAAGCTTTGCGCCCTGGGCGAATACCTGTCCTGAGCCGAGAGCATTGTGACCAACCTCGGAGTTACCCATATCGTCATCACCGGGCAGACCAACGGCTGTACCGTGAGCCTTTATTGCCAGGGTGGGATAATTCTTCATTAACATATCAAGTGTGGGTGTGTGCGCCGCCGCAACAGCGTTTGCGCCATTATCGGGAGCAATACCTACACCGTCCATAACAATAGTGAGAAGTGGGCCTTTAACACCCTCGAACTTTGTTGATTTCTTTAAAACTTTCATATATTTTGCCTTTCTGCCTAAAAATATTACTTAAATATCCGCATCTTTGATATAAAGATGACCGTAATCTGTGATAAACTTTTTTCTTTCCTGAAGAGCATCTCCAAGAAGAACGTCAAACATTCTTGCCGTTGCCTCGGCATCTGCGGGAGTTACCGCAACAAGTCTTCTTGTCTGGGGGCACATTGTTGTACGCCACATCATATCAGGCTCGTTTTCACCGAGACCCTTAGAGCGCTGCAGAGTATATTTTTTACTGCCGAGCTTTGATAAAATCTCGGTCTTTTCCTGCTCATTATAAGCAAAATAGGTCTCACCGCCCGATGTAATCTCAAAAAGAGGCGACTCCGCAATGTATATCTTTCCCTTTTCGATAAGGGTCGGCAGGAGTCTATAAAACATTGTAAGAAGCAGGGTTCTAATCTGGAAGCCGTCCTCATCCGCATCGGTACAGATGATTATTTTGTTCCACTTCAAGAGGTTGTAATCAAAGGTTGCAAGGTCGCCCTTTTTACCCGTCTTTACCTCAACACCGCAGCCGATAACCTTAAGCAGGTCAACTATAATATCACTGGCAAAAATCTTCTCGTACGAGCTTTTCATACAGTTAAGAGTTTTACCTCTGACAGGGATTATCGCCTGGAAGTCTGCGTTTCTGCCGAGCTTACAGCTTGACATAGCCGAGTCACCCTCTACTATATAGACCTCGCGGATTTCAGGGTCCTTTGAGCGGCAGGGTACAAATTTCTCTACCCTGTTGGAGACGTCCATTGTACCGGTAAGCTTCTTCTTAATATCTATCTTTGTTTTCTCGGCAGATTCTCTCGCGCGCTTGTTTACAAGCACCTGGTTTGCGATAGTATTTGCCGCCGATGCATTCTCGGTAAGATAGATTTCAAGATTTGTTTTTATAAACTCGGTAAGAGCCTTTTGGATAAAGGCGTTGGTTATCGCCTTTTTTGTCTGGTTTTCGTATGATGTCTGGGTTGATGCAGAATTAACTATAACCGCAAGGTTGTCCGCAATATCGGCAAAGGATATTTTAGACTCGTTTTTTGTATATTTATTCGCACCCTTTATATACTTGTCGATAGCATAGGTAAAGGCATTTTTAACAGCCTTGTCGGGCGCGCCGCCATACTCGAGGAATGAGGAGTTGTGGTAATACTCTGCTGTTCCCGATTTAGCAAAGCAGAATGTAACCTCAGCCTTCAATTTATAATCGGGCATGTCCTCTCTGTCGCGTCCCTTGGTTTCAAGTCTCCAAATAACAGGCGAGGTTGTAGAAATTCCCTCTGTAATTTCGGCAATATAGTCGGCAACACCGTTTTCATAATAGTATTCCGACTTTTCAAACTTGCCCTTCTCGTCCTCAACCTCGAGAATAAACCTTATTCCCGCATTAACAAAAGCCTGACGTCTAAGAGTCGAAGAAAGGAACTCAACCGGTATATCAATTTCCTTAAACACCTTAAGGTCAGGGCGCCACCTGATTATGGTTCCCCGCTTCTTCATCCCCTGAGAAATATCAACAACCGAAAGATCGCCCACGGGATTTCCCGATTTAAACTTCATCGAAGAAAGTGTTTTTCCGTTATATGACTCAACTGTCATAAACTCCGAGGAATACTGAGTTGCGGTAGCACCGAGCCCGTTAAGACCGAGAGAGAACTCGTACGCCGAGTCACCGTCATTATTGTCATACTTACCACCGGCATAAAGCTCGCAGAATACAAGCTCCCAGTTCCATCTCTTCTCTTTTTCGTTATAACCGAGAGGAACACCACGGCCAAAGTCCTCAACCTCAATTGAAAGGTCATTATATTTTTTTACTATAATTTTGTCACCGTAGCCCTCACGAGCCTCGTCAACAGAGTTAGCCAAAATCTCAATAAAGGAGTGCTGGCAGCCTATAAGGTCGTCAGAACCGAAAATATCCGCAGGTCTTTTACGGACTCTGTCGGCGCCCTTCAGGCTTTTTATACTTTGATCATCGTATTCTTTTTTTCCGAGTTTTGTCGCCACTTGCCAATCCTCCATAATTTTCTAAATTATATTATAACATAGCCAATAAAAAAAGTCAATATATCACTTTTGCCTAAAACATATATATTGTGTCTGAATTTTCTTGACAAACTACATTTTGCGTGGTATAATTACCCCATCCCGCAGCGAAAGGAGAAAGGCGTTTGAAAACTCTTGAATACACAGCAGAACTTGATGGCGAAAAGACGTTGAAAGAATATCTCCCTACCCTTGGGCTTTCGGTTACGCTGATAAGAAAAATTAAGCGTTGCGGAATATATATTGACGGTGTACCTTGCACGGTGAGAGCAAAGGTAAAACAAGGCTCAAAAATAAGTCTCGTTCTCCCGGAAGAAAAAAGCAACGGAATTGAGCCTATTGATATTCCCTTAAATGTTGTTTATGAGGATGAATGGCTGCTTGTGGTCGACAAGCCTACAAATATGCCAACCCATCCCTCAAAGGGTAACAGTCTGCCAACTCTTGCAAATGCGGTTATGGCAAAATACAAGGGGGATTTTGTCTTTCGTTCAATAACAAGACTGGATAGAGACACATCGGGACTTGTCCTTATTGCCAAGGATGCAAACACCGCAAATTTCCTTTCTAAAGAAATAAAACAAGGCAGAATTTACAAAAGGTATGAAGCATTAGTAACAGGAGTACCCCAAAAGGCGCACGATATCATAGATGCACCAATACGTCGTGAAGCAGAGGGGGCTATGAAAAGAATTGTTGCACCCGACGGTAAAAATGCCGTTACGGAGTATTTTCTCAAAGAAATAAAAGGACAAAATGCTCTCTGCGACGTAATTCTCCACACAGGCAGAACCCACCAAATAAGAGTACACTTTGCTCATATAGGCCACCCCTTGCTCGGAGATTTTCTCTATGGGGAAAGGCTTGACGGCGGTTATTACCTCCGTTGCTACGAACTAAGATTTACTCACCCACACACAAGGCAACCGATAACCATAAAAATTTAAAGCCGTGCGTACAAAAATGTCGCACGGCCTGTATTATTTATTTATCATATTAATAAGCTCTTCTTCTGTTATCACGGGAACACCAAGCTCCTTTGCCTTTGTAAGCTTTGAGCCTGCCTCCTCGCCTGCAACAACGTATGAGGTCTTTTTTGACACGCTGCCCGAGACCTTACCGCCATTTTGCTTTATTATAACAGATGCCTCCTCACGGGTCATTGTTGGAAGCGTTCCTGTAAGCACAAACGTAAGTCCCTCAAAGAGGTTGCCTCTGTCCTCACCGACTGCCTCGGTTTTTACACCAAGCTCACCGAGTCTATAAAGAAGAGTGCGTGTTTCCTCTGAAGCAAAGAACTCAACAAGAGCTGCTGCTGTAATCTCGCCAATGTCGTTTACGGAGAGGAAGTCATCAAGTCCAGCTTCAAGGAGTGCCTCAACAGTTCTGAATCTGCGGGCAATTTCCTCTGCGGCAACCTCTCCAACCTGGCGAATTCCAAGAGCAAAGAGCAGTCTCTCAAGGCCTCTGGTTTTTGACTCCTTGATTGCCGAAACGAGATTTTCAGCGCTCTTTTTACCCATTCGCTCAAGAGTTTCGATATCCTCTGCCTTAAGGGTATAAAGGTCTGCAATATCCTTTATCTTTCCGTTTTCAAGAAGAATCTCAACAACCTGTGGTCCGAGACCTTCTATATTCATAGCACCCTTTGATGCAAAGTGAGTAATGCTGCGGGAGGTCTGCGCAGGGCATGCGGGGTTTATACACCTTATAGCCGCGCCGTCGCCTGCTTCATCTCTTACAACCCTGTGACCGCAGGAGGGACACACCTCGGGCATGTTAAACACCGCTTCACTTCCGTCACGCTTCTCGGGTACAGAGCGCACTATTTCGGGAATAATCTCTCCTGCCTTACGTACAACAACGGTATCCCCAAGCCTGATATCTCTTTCGGATATAAACTGCGCGTTATGGAGTGTAGCCCTTGAAACAGTTGTTCCCGCAAGTCTTACAGGCTCAAGATTAGCCGTAGGAGTAAGAACACCTGTTCTGCCTACCTGAATATCAACAGAAATAATCTTTGTTTCCTTTTCCTCGGGGGGATATTTGTAGGCAACCGCCCACTTAGGTGTGCTTGTTCCCTCGCCTGCCTTACGTCTATTATCAAAGCTGTCCAGCTTTACAACTGCGCCGTCCATATCAAAGGCAAGGGTGTCTCTGTTTTCGCCAAGATATTTAATATGCTCTGCGATAGACTCATATCCTGCAAGAGTTTTTCTGTTTGTAACTGTGGCAAACCCAAGCTCATCAAGGCGAGACAGAGCCTCGGAGTGAGTAAGAGCATCCCTGCCGTCGGCATAAAGGCTTCCGTCTTGAAGATTAAAAATCAAAATATCAAGTTTTCTGGATGCGCAAATCTTAGGGTCAAGCTGACGAAGCGAGCCTGCCGCCGCATTTCTCGGATTGGCAAACAAAGGCTGTCCTGCCGCCTCGCGAGCCTCGTTAAGCTCTAAAAACACCTTCTTTGGCATATAGACCTCACCGCGCACACAAAGGTACGGCAAAGCCTCGGTAAGCTTTAGAGGAATAGACTTTATTGTACGAAGATTTTCGGTTACATCCTCGCCAACAAGGCCGTCACCGCGTGTTGCTCCCTTTACAAAAAGACCGTCACGGTATGTGAGAGATACAGAAAGACCGTCTATCTTCGGCTCAACAGAGTATTCGGGATTTCCGCCTATATCCTCATCTGTTTTATTAACAAAGTCCCGAAGCTCATCGTATGAAAAAACGTCGGTAAGGCTTCCCATTTTTACAGTATGGGTATATTTTTCAAATTTTTCAAGTGCCCTGCCCCCAACTCTATGGGTGGGCGAATCTGCCGCTTGAAGCTCGGGGAATTTTCCCTCAAGCTCGGAAAGCTCACGGAACATCATATCATATTCATAGTCCGAGATTTTCGGAGCGTCGTTTTCATAATAAAGCTTAGCATTTATTTCTATTTCACGACGCAAATGCTCTACACGCAAAAGAGCCTCTTGTTTTGTCATTTTTTTAGTTCCTTTTCGGATTTTTTAACATTATTATTTTACCATGAAGCCGTTCTTTTGTCAAGAAGTCAAAATATGAAATGACCGTTATATCAAAAATTCAAAAACTTTTCAAAAAGTCCTAAAAAGTACCAAAATATGATTTTAACATCCATATTGACATTCATGCCATTTTGAGTATAATTTAAAGTGTAATTTTGGGGAGGCTTTGTATGAAATTTCTTGAGAGAAAAACATTTAAACAAAAAGCGCTGTACTATATTTTTCTTAATATAGGAATACTTCTTATGGCAGTTGGTATCTATTTTTTCAAGGTGCCAAACAACTTTGCTACAGGCGGTGTCAGCGGTATATCTATAATCCTTGCTAACATTTTTCCTGTTACCACCCAGGCTACATATATGATGATAATAAATGTTTTGCTACTTATTGTCGGTATGTTTGTTTTAGGCAAGGAATGCGGCGGGCTTACAATCTTTTGCTCGCTTATGCTTTCGCTTGAAAACACGCTGTTTGAGATGCTTGTTCCCCTTGATGCGCCACTTACCTCCGAGCCTATAATGGAGCTTGTTTATGCGGTGCTTCTTACAGGTGTTGGCTCTGCAATAATCTTTAAATGCAAGGCTTCATCAGGAGGCACGGATATAGCTGCCCTGATACTTAAAAAATATACCAGCATGAATGTCGGCACAGCACTTCTGTGCACCGACTTTTTGATTGCGGCAGCAACCTTATTTAAGTTTGAAAGCGGAACCATATTACTTGCCCCAGAAACTGCACTCTTCTCGCTTCTCGGTCTTTTTGCCAAGGTGTTTGTTGTTGACGATATTATTGACTCCATAAACCTTTGCAAATCATTTACAATAATTACAACAAAGCCCGAGCCAATAAACGAGTATATAATCAAAACAATAAAGCACAGCGCAACATCCTACCCCGCAGAGGGTATTTACACAGGGGAAGAAAGGACGGTTATTATAACCGTTTGCCGCCGCTCCGAGGCAATAAAGCTCAGGCATTTTGCCGAGAGCGTTGACCCCCATGCCTTTATAATTATCACAAAAACGAGCGAGATTATGGGCAAGGGCTTCAGAGATAATATTGCATAAAAAAATGCCTTCTCCAAAGGGACTGTATCAAATCCCAAAGGAAGAAGGCTTTTCTTTTTTCAATTATTTAAGGTAGCTTTCAACTGCCGCAAGGCGGACAGTTAACGCAAGAATCTCGGTAGCTGTTTTAAGCTCGGCATCTGTAGGATACGTGGGAGCAATTCTGAGATTTTCGTCTCTCGGGTCAATTCCATAAGGATAGGTCGCTCCGACAGGAGTAAGCACAACACCCGCTTCACTCATAAGATGATAAACTCTTTTTGCAGTTCCGGGCAGAACATTAAGCGAAACAAAGTAACCTCCTCGAGGCTCGGTCCACTCTGCAATACCGTACCCGCGGAGTGTATTAAGCGATGCAAGAGTAATTTCAAACTTCTTGCCGATAAGCTCGCCAAGCTTCATCATATGAGAGTGAACTGCTTCACCGTCTCTAAAATACTCGGTATGGCGAAGCTGATTGATTTTATCATAGCCTATGGTCTGAACACCGAGATACTTTGATATCTGCTTTTGGTTTGCGGGAGAGCATGCAAGCATTGAAACACCGCCGCCGGGGAAAGTAATTTTTGAAGTAGAGGTAAAGTAGAATATTCTGTCAAGGTTTCCGCACTTCTCTGCCTCGGTGAATATATCAAGAAGCTTGTCGCCCTCTTCAGCAAGGTCGTGTACGGCATAAGCGTTGTCCCACATAATACGGAAGTCGGGCGCTGCGCACTTCATAGAAGCAAGACGGCGTACCGTTTCGTCAGAATAGGTGTTGCCTGTGGGGTTAGAATACTTCGGTACACACCAGATACCCTTAACTGCAGGGTCAAGCACAAGACGCTCTACCTCATCCATATCGGGACCTGTCTCGGTCATCTTAACAGAAAGAAGCTCAAAGCCGAACACCTCGGTCATTTTAAAATGTCTGTCATATCCGGGAGTTACGCATATCCACTTTTTCTTTTCTTCCATACACCAAGGACGCACAGAGCCATCAACACCGAAAATCATAGCTCTTGCAATAGTGTCATACATCAGCTGAAGAGATGAGTTACCGCCAACAGTAACATACTCCTCTTTAATACCAAGCATATCTGCAAAGAGACGCTTCATCTCGGGAAGCCCGTCAAGAACACCGTAGTTACGGCAGTCAAGACCGCTCTCGCTAAAGCATTTTTCGCGAGAGGTGGGAAGCGAAAGTATCGGCTGGCTTACATCAAGCTGGTCGGAATTGGGTTTTCCGCGGGAAAGGTCAAGCTTTAACCCTCTGTCCTTATATTCTTTATACTGCTTTTCAAGAGCTTCTTTTTCAGCGAGAAGCTCCGATTTTGAAAATTCACAATACTTTTTCATAAAGAGTTCCTTTGATTTTTCATTTTTTGAAAGAAAGAGAACGAAAAAATTCGTTTTCAGTCAAAAATCTATTCTATTATAGTATATTATGAAAGATTTTTCAAGTGATTTTGCAAAATTTATTGAAAAATTTCAAAAACATATAAAAAATGCAAGTTTGTCAATCCTTTCATTAGAAATCAAAAAAAGTTTTTTGTATGCGGAAAGTAAAATCACTTGACAAAACTCTTAATTTGTTATATAATTTACTCTGATATATTATGTATTGAAAGGACATTCTTTGTTTATGTCAGCAAACAACCAGAAAGACAAAAAGCTAGTAACCGAGATTACCGCTATGGACGAGGACTTTGCCAAGTGGTACACCGACATTGTAAAAAAAGCAGACCTTATCGACTATTCCAGCGTTAAGGGATGTATGATAATACGCCCTTACGGTTATGCTATATGGGAAAATATTCAAAAAATTCTTGACGCTAAGTTTAAGGCAACAGGAGTTGAGAATGTTTATATGCCCATGTTTATTCCCGAGTCTCTTCTTAAAAAGGAGAAGGACCATGTTGAGGGCTTTGCTCCCGAGGTTGCCTGGGTAACACATGGCGGAAACGAGAGACTTACCGAACGCCTTTGCGTAAGACCTACCTCCGAGACCCTCTTCTGCGAGCATTATGCTAACATAATTAAATCTTACAGAGACCTGCCTAAGGTTTATAACCAGTGGTGCTCTGTCGTTCGTTGGGAAAAGACTACCCGTCCCTTCCTCCGCTCACGTGAATTCCTTTGGCAGGAGGGCCACACAATGCACAGAACAGCCGAGGAGGCTGAAGCAAGAACTGTACAGATGCTGAACGTATATGCCGACTTCTTTGAGAAGGACCTTGGTATGCCTGTTCTCAGAGGACAAAAGACCGATAAGGAGAAGTTTGCAGGAGCTGAGGCAACATATACTGTTGAGGCGCTTATGCACGATGGCAAGGCGCTTCAAGGCGGTACATCTCACAACTTCGGTAACGGATTTGCAAAGGCCTTTGATATTCAGTTCCTTGATAGCGACAATCAGCTTAAATATGCATACGAGACATCCTGGGGTGTTTCTACCCGCATTATCGGTGGTATAATCATGACCCACGGTGATGACTCAGGTCTTGTTCTTCCCCCATCTGTTGCTCCTATACAGGTTGTTATTATCCCTGTTCAGCAGCACAAGGAGGGCGTGCTTGAGGCTGCTACAAAGCTGAAAGACACACTTACCGAGGCAGGCTTCAGAGTAAAACTTGACGACTCCGACCAGTCTCCCGGATGGAAGTTCTCCGAGTATGAGATGAAGGGTGTGCCGCTCCGTATCGAGATTGGTCCTCGCGATATTGCTGAAAACAAGTGCGTAATTGTTCGCCGTGATAACAGAGAAAAGAGCTTTGTTAATACAGAAAATCTTGTTGAAGCAGTAAGAGAAGGCCTTGATAATCTTCTTAACGCGCTTTATACTAAGGCTCTCGCAAATCGCGAAAACAGAACATATTCCGCGGCAGACCTTGATGAGCTAATCGCTATTGCAAACGAGAAAAATGGCTACATTAAAGCTATGTGGTGCGGCGACCTTGAATGCGAGCTTAAACTTAAGGAGGTTGCAGACGTAAGCTCACGTTGCATTCCCTTTAACGAAAAGCCTATCGGTGATAAGTGCGTATGCTGCGGCAGAGCAGCTAAAAAACTTGTTTACTGGGGCAAGGCATACTAAAAATCTTTGCCACCCGCCAATACAAATCCATAATTATATTGTATAATTAAAAGGAAGGAGCTTTTCGCATGATATACGATCCGGGCGAACTTACGACCTACCGCACAAGCGATGGTAATGCCGTAAAAATCGAATATTACAGAGAGCTGCCTTCAACGGTTGAGCTTGCAAGAGAATATGCCCGTGCGGGAAAGCCTGACAGATATGTTATTTTTGCAGAAAAGCAGCCCGGCTCCCCTATCATCGGCTCAAAATTTTCTGATGGCGAGCTTGAAAGCGGAATTTTTATGTCGATTATTCTGAGACCCTCATTCTTCCCTTCTCAAGCAGGACTTCTCGGTCCTCTTGCCGCAACTGCACTCCTTGGTGCTTTTGAAGAGCACACAACAAAGACTGCGGGCATCGGTTGGGTATCCTCTATTATCTACGAGGGCAAAAAAATCGGCGGCGTTGCAATCGAAGGAAAACTTAACGACTATTCATCGTATGAATATATGATAGTCAGCTTTGCATTGAAGCTGGACAACCGTTTCTTCTCCCCCAGACTTACAGACATTATCCGTAAGGTTTTTGATGACGAAAACCCATCGGTATCAATGCTTGTTGCGCGTACTGTCCTGAATAAATTTTTTAAAGTCTATATGGATATAAAAAACCCCGCAAAGCATATGGACTACTATAAGCAAAAATTCTGCCATTACGGAAAAAAGGTCAGGTATTTCTCCGACGGAAAAAGACACACCGGCAAGATTGTTGACGTAGATAAAAAAACCTGTGTTCTTCATATTTCCGATAAAAATGGAAACACATTTGCCGTCACATCTCCTTCGGGTATTATTATCCAGCAAAAATCCGGTATTGTTTCCCATCTCAAGGAAAAACTCTTAAAAGCAGAGCTATAAACACTTATATTTTCATAACCATAAAAACTTATACTATGAGCGAGGATTCCTTTTTAAGGCTTCCCCGCTCTTTTTGTATTGAATCGACTTTGAAAAAGAAGACTCTATACAAAAAAACAACCCCGAAAAATCGGGGTTGTTTGGATTTAAACCATTTAATTATTGAGTAACAGTTCCTTCTGTTACGATATCACGGGTATCTGTTACCGGAGTTTCGGAATTAGCACAAGCTGTGCAAGTACATTTAGCTGTCTCTGTTCCGTCATTGTTTGACTCATATTCTCCGAATGTAATATCCACAACAACATCATTTATCTCGGAACATGTAACATCTATCAACTCGCCATCTTCTCCCTCGGTTTGGTATGTATTATTACATGCAAACTTTTGGTGGAGCTTTCCTTCTGCATCATGATAATCTTCTGTATGAACAAAGAAGTTATGTCCGTCAACCTTATCAAGCTCAAGATACTGTCTATCTAATACATGAGTCTGGCCCTCGGTATAGTTATCACAGCATCTTTCACCGAATACGCACGCTCTTTCCTTGTAGCCTGCGACGCAGCAAGTAGATTCCTTAACGGTTGTGTAATCACCGTAAACGTGGTTACATCTTCTTATACTGTATACACCGTTCTGAGCTCTCCAGTCACCGGAAAGAAGAATCTGTACCTTATTTACATCATAAACGAATTCAGACGATGCACTCTCCCAGGAGCTCTTACCGTTGTCTATATACAATCTTTCGAGCGCTACAACGTCGTCGAACGCATTGGGGTTGACGTATTTAACAGTGTTAGCAAGGTAAACAGACTTGATGTTATCGCAACGAGAGAAAGCACCGTCTGCAATAACACTAATATTTGTGTTGGTTGCAAAGAATTCACTATTTCTTCTTGCAGGGTCAACCTTAATAAGAACACCGTTAACAACAAGCATACCGTTCTTGTACTCGTGAAGGTTGTTTACAATTCCTGTTCCCTCAAACGCACTCTCGGGAACAACCTTAACCTTTGCGTGAAGAACAATATTCTGAACACCTGCGTATCCGGAAACAAGGTTGTCAGCAAGGTCGGTAATGTTGGTTGAAACAGTAACGGAGGTTATTTTATCCTTTGCCTTATACCAAGGAGCATCGGATGCAACAACATAATCCTTCATTATCTCGTTGCCGCCAACATAGAGATTACCCTTATCATCAATCTGCCATGCAGTGTAAATATTATCTTCATTAACTTTTGTTTCGAGCCAGTATGCACCGATCTCTCCGTTATAAGCTTCGGGAGCCTTTGCATATACTCTTGCGTCCTTGGGAAGCTCGAGAGATGCTACAGATTCGCTGATATCTGTACCGGCAAAATAAACGGAATGAAGAGAAGTACAGTTGTCAAATGCATTACTTGCAATTGTCTTAAGAGAAGCAGGAAGAGTTATATCCTTAATTGCAGTGCCTGTAAATACATAGTTTCCAAGCTCTTTTACGCCCTCTTCGACAACGATTTTGGTAATGGTTGCAGGACCCTTTGCACTACCGTTCCAAAGTGTTGCAGCTGCCTCAGAGTTTACAAGATCCCATGCAATATTTGTAGCTCCTTTTTCTACATCACCGGGAGATACTGTAAGTGTACCTGCATTAAGTGTCCAAGTAATACCGCCGCCAAGATAACCGGTGCTTACACCTC
Source organism: Eubacteriales bacterium (assembly GCA_045658565.1). Classification (GTDB taxonomy): domain Bacteria; phylum Bacillota; class Clostridia; order Oscillospirales; family CAG-272; genus UBA1740. Next base: position 154,604 of record JAZOVF010000031.1, on the reverse strand, counting down.
CCTGAGTTGTGTAACGGTTACATGTAATGGATCTGTCCTCAGTAACAGGAGAACCAAGTTCAAAGGGAGTTCCGCCAACATCAAAGTCGTAGAAGCCATATCCGTCCTTATGCATAAGCTCGTTCATGAACTTAATATTATCATCAGAAACAGTTCCCTGGAACGTTGCATCACCGTCAGCATTAAGAACAGGGTTGCCTGCATCATCATAAACAGGATTAATAGTAACATAGTCAACAGCAAAAGCAACAAGGTTATTGGGTAGCATATACTTAACAGTATAGCTGTACTGTGCAGGATACTCTACGCCATCCTTTTTACTCTCAAGCAAGTACCAAGAGGACTTGGTCTGTTCAGCAGTAACCGTCTCTCCCTCTTCTGCCTTGAAATAGGAATAAACAGCGGGAATCTTGTTGAACCAATCGTTCTCAATCTCTATCTTAAGACCTGCAAACGTCACAGTATTGCTGCCGTCAGCGGCTCTGGTGAGTTTGCTTTCATCACCGTTGTAGTAAACCTTAGCTAAATCGTGGTTAGCGTTAGGTGTTCCTTGATAGTTACCGGGTCCAGGATGGAATGCTGCACTGCCTATATATGTAAGTCCCGAAGGAACAACGATATACTTAATATTGTTAGAGGCATAGAATGCACGCTGAGAAATGGTTGTAAGCGCGTCGTTAAGATATACCTGAGTAAATGAAGTATAAGCAAATGCATTTGCACCGATCTCGGTAATATTTTCGGGAAGTCTGAGAGTCTTGAACGACTTACTATTAGCCTCATAGAATGCGAAATCACCAATCTTAGTAACCTTTTCAGGGAAATTGAACTCTGCAAGAGACTTAAAGCCGGCAAAAGCATTCTGACCTATGTAAGTAATTTCATCGTCCATGTTAACAATGGTGATATCCGCTCTGTGGTCATACCACGGAACGTCAACAACGCTTCTGTTAGCGAAGTCATACATTGCGCCGGAACCGGTAAGAGTAAGAATTCCCTCAACCACCTTCAGCGCGGTTGCTTCAGCATTGGCATCAGCCTCAGTTCCGATAACACCGTAAAGAGTAATGTTCTCGGTAGGAATAGAATCGAACGCATATGCATCGCCTGTCGGTTCCATTTTCTCTTCATCCCAATTTTCTGCTGTGTACCAATTGGTGAAGACATAGCCGTTATACTTTATAGCATCCTTCTTACCTTTCAAAGCATCATCCCAACCTGTTGCTTTAGGTACGGCAACAGTCAGATGAGACACATTGTTGGTGATATTGAGAGTCTTGTCAACAGAAACAAATGTTACAAGTACCTGGCTGTTTGGATCATAATCAGCAGGAGTAATTGCAGCCTCGGTCTGATAATCATAAACGATATCCCAAACAATATCGTCACCTGCGATAACACCCTTATAAGCATAAAGGTTAATGTCATCGGTAACAGGCTTATCAAAGTTGTAGGGATCGCCTACTGCAACCTGGGGCTTAACCTTGTTGTTCCAACCGGTCTCGGTTTCCTCATCCCACTCGGGATACCAAGCCTCAAACTTGTAGCCATTGTATGTAATAGCATCCTTGGTTGCGAGATCCTCTGCTGACCAACCGGTGTTGTCGTAAGGAACGTAAATTGTTTCTACAAGCTTACGCTCATTCTTCTCCTCGGTTCTGTCACTGGCATTAACCACGATAGCAGTATAGCTATAGTAGAAGTTAACCTTGTATCCCTCTTCGAGGTCTTCGATTGTGCCGGACCCGCCGGGCACATTGGAGTCGCCTCCTGAAATGTTATCACCACCGCTCTGGTCGGCGTTCTGATCTCCGTCAGAATTGTCGCAGGCTGCAAAAGCAAACATACATGTAAGCGCAAGCACTACTGCAACAAGTACTTTTAACCAATTTTTCATTTTTCTCTCCTTCACGGGAATTTCCCTTTCCATAAGGTAATATAATTTTAACATAAAAGAAAAAAAATTGCAAGGATTTGAGTTATTTTTTTGAGTTTTCTGCTTTTTGCACATCGAAAGGCTTGTTTTTTTATGCATAATCACAAAATTTCAAAGTTTTTTGTACAATTTTCAGCTCGAATTAGTGCTTTTTTACCCTCCCTATTCTGGCTGTTGATGATTTATGGATTTGACGAAGCCGTGCCGGCAGGACTTACAATAATATGCGCGGTATTACACGAGCTTGGACATGAAGCATATCTGTTAATCGGAAGTGGCGACAAATTAAAAATTAGAACCACTCTGTCGGGATTTAGAATAAAGAAAAATCATTCATCACCATACCTGTCGGATGCACTCACCTATGCATCTGGACCTATGGCAAACATTCTAGCCGCAGCTATGTGTTGTCCGTTCAACATCTTTACCAGCGAATACAAGCTGCTTTTCATCAATTTAAATCTAATCACAGCTGCATCAAACCTGCTGCCTATACGCAGCTATGACGGCTATGGGATTATTGTTTCATTGCTGAAGCATTACGGCAAAGAAGAGCATTTTATACCTTTCATTAACAATTTCTCCTTCGTACTAATCGTATTCCTTACCTTGCTCTCCTTATATATTGTCGGAAAGGTCGGAAGCTCCTACTGGATGGCGGGGTTATTTATTGTTTTGCTCGTCGGCGAGGTGTCCGAAAGGCTAAAACGAGTTTTTTCAAGTTTTAGCGAGATTTAAAGAGAAAAAAAGAGATTTCAAAAGAAAAAAAGCGTTTTTTTTAAGAAAAACAATCCCAAAAAGGGCTAATCAAGGCTAATTGCTGAAAAAAAAGAAAAGAAATTATGTCAAAACTATTGCAAAACAGAAATGTTTTTGTTATAATTATCGCTGTCGACAGTATCGGCATTCTTTCGGCGTGCTGTGACAAATAAGGACGTGCTTTCGTCTTATGAAAGGACTTGAGATTTTAAGATAATGGATAAGCTCATTGAGTTGAAAGGAATTTCTAAATCTTACGACGGCGAAAAGGTTATTGATTCCATGAATCTTTATATTAGAGACGGTGAATTTATCACCTTTCTCGGACCATCCGGCTGCGGCAAAACCACTACTCTGCGTATTATCGGCGGTTTTGAAACAGCTGATGAAGGAAGCCTTTATTTCGACGGTGTTGAAATAAGCGATGTACCTGCATACAAGCGACACATCAATACTGTGTTCCAGAAATACGCCCTGTTCCCTCACCTTAATGTTTACGAAAACATCGCATTTCCGCTGAGACTGAAAAAGAAGTCGGAGGATGAAATAAAGCAACGTGTTACCGAAATGCTTAAAATGGTTAAGCTCTCGGGATTCGAGAACAAGAGTGTAAGTACACTTTCCGGCGGTCAGCAGCAGCGCGTTGCCATAGCTCGCGCTCTTATATCGCACCCAAAGGTTCTTCTTCTTGACGAGCCACTTGGTGCACTTGATTTAAAGCTCCGTAAGGATATGCAAAACGAGCTTAAATCCATACAGCAGGAAATTGGAATTACTTTTATATATGTAACGCACGACCAGGAGGAGGCTCTCTCTATGTCTGACACCGTTGTTGTTATAGCCGACGGTCAGATTCAGCAGATAGGAACTCCTACCGATATATATAACGAGCCTAAAAATGCTTTTGTCGCCGACTTTATCGGTGAGAGTAACATTGTAGACGGAATTATGCTTGAGGACAAGCGTGTGAAGTTTTCCTCACACGTTTTTGAGTGTGTTGACGGCGGCTTTGCCGAAAATGAGGCGGTCGACGTTGTAGTACGTCCCGAGGACGTTGATGTTGTTGCTCCCGAAAAAGGTATGCTTACAGGTAAGGTTACCGGTGTAACCTTTAAAGGTGTTCACTATGAAATAATAGTTGACATCAAGGGCTTCAAATGGATGATTCAATCGACAGACTATGTTGCCCCCGATGCATTTATCGGCCTTTATATTGAGCCTGATGCCATACATATAATGAAAAAATCTAAGTATTCGGGTATGTTTGGCGACTACTCCTCCTTCTCTGACGAGATGGATTATATTTCCGACGCAGACGCTGTCGAAGAATTCTAATTTCAAAGAAAGAATGCGCACTTCCCCGCGCATCCTGTGGGTATATTACGAAAAAATGAAAAAGAAACGCTCATTTATGCATTCAATCGCGGCGGCTCCGCACATCTTTTGGGCAGTGCTCTTTATCGTTTTGCCGCTTTTGATAGTTTTATTTTACGCTTTTACAGACGAAGCGGGCAGCTTTTCTATCTGGAACATGGTTGCCTTGGGAGATTATCTTCCCATCTTCCTTACTTCTATCGAGCTTGCGGTTATAGCAACCTTTATCTGCCTTGTTATTGGTTATCCTCTCGCTTATGCGATAGCTAGGTCAAAGCCCGAGCATCAAAAGATATTTATTCTTATGCTTATGCTTCCCATGTGGACAAACCTCCTTATCAGAACCTATTCTATAATGGCTCTGCTTGATGACGGTGGATTTGTTAATTCTATACTGATGAATATTTTCGGCACAGACGAGCCTGTGCTTCACATTATCGGAACAAAAGGCGCTGTAATCTTCGGTATGGTTTACGACTTTCTTCCCTATATGGTTCTTCCCATATACACCTGTGTTTCAAAGATTGACAAGCACATGTGGGAGGCGGCAAGCGACCTTGGGTGCAGTCCTGTAAAGGTAATGACCAAGGTAATTCTTCCGCTCTCAAGCTCGGGTATTATTTCCGGAGTTACTATGGTTCTTGTTCCCTGTATCAGCACATTCTATATATCCCAAAAGCTGGGCGGCGGAACATTTGAGCTTATCGGAGACACCATAGAGCGTCAGTTCCTCAACGGAGCACGCAATGTGGGAGCTGCTATTTCTCTTGTAATGATGGTTCTTATACTTATTTCTCTTGCTATTATGAATAAATTCACCGATGCCGATGGAGAAGACGGAGGTATCATAGTATGAGAAAATATGCATGGAGAATTTACATGGCAATCGTTTTTGCCATACTTTATATCCCGATTTTAACACTTATTGTCTTTTCTTTCAACAATTCATCCAGCACAGCAGATTTTACAGGCTTCAGCCTTGACTGGTACCGTGAGCTGTTTTCATCCGCAGAGACCTTCACCGCATTAAGAAACACTCTTATCCTTGCCGTTCTCTCTTCGATTATTTCGACTATTATCGGCACAGCTGCGGCAGAGGGCATATACAAAATAAAAAATAAGTTTATCAGAAAATCGGTTATTTCGGTAACAAACATTCCTATGATGAATCCCGAGATCGTAACCGGTATGTCTATGATGCTCTTCTTTGTTGCTGTTGCCGGATTTCTCAGAGTCGAGTATGAAACAATAGGCTTCTGGGCTATGCTTATAGCTCACGTAACCTTCTGTCTGCCCTATGTTATTCTCTCGGTGCTTCCGAGAATAAACGAGCTTGGCGACTCGCTCTCCGAGGCAGCTTTAGACCTTGGCTGCACTCCTCTTCAAGCCTTCTTTAAGGTCAAGCTGCCTAACATTATGCCCGGTGTTATCTCGGGTATGACAATGGCGTTTACCCTTTCGCTTGATGACTTTGTAATATCTTATTTTGTCGGCTCATCCAATTTCCAGACGCTCCCCCTTCTTATCTACTCAATGACCAAGAAGAAGGTTACGCCTGATATGTACGCGCTCTCTACACTTATCGTATTTGCGGTATTTATTCTTCTTGTTATTTCAAACATGAAAAGGGACAAAAATTCGCCGAAGAAACACGGAGGTGGAAAAAGATGAAAAAGCTTTCTGCCTTGATTTTTGTGCTGATAACATCGGTTCTCGCATTAGCGTCATGTACGAACGATGATAAAACCGTTACACTTAACGTATACAACTGGGGTGAGTATATTTCCGACGGCTCGGACGACTCCTTTAACACGAACAAAGAGTTTGAAGATTATTTCAACACTTACCTTTCCGAAAAATACGGCGGTATAACCGTAAAGGTAAATTATACCACCTACCCCACCAACGAGGATATGTATTCAAAGCTTGTAAGCGGCTCCGGCTCTTACGACATTGTTTTTCCGTCAGACTATATGATTGAAAAACTTATATCCGAGGATATGCTGCAGCCTCTTAACTGGGAGGGGTTAAAAAGCGAATCAAACTTCCACACAGTAGATACCGACTATATAAGTCAGCCCTACGACCCCGAAAATCTCTACTCTGTGGCATACACCTTTGGCAGAACAGGTGTTATTTACAACACCACAATGGTTGACGAGGAGGATATCGACGGTAGCTGGGGACTTCTTTGGAGTCCTAAATATTCCGGAAGAATTCTTCAGTTCAACAACCCAAGAGATGCCTTTGGTACTGCAATGTACTGGAAAGACATTGATATCAACTCAGACAAAAAAGAAGATTGGAACGAGGCACTTCGACTTTTAAAAGACCAGAAGCAGTATTTACAGGGATATGTCAACGACGAGATATTTGATAAAATGACCGGTGAATCTGCGGCAATCGCCCCATACTTTGTCGGTGACTTTGTTACAATGTATTCCGAAAACGATAATCTCGCCTTCTACTACCCCGAGGAGGGCACAAACGTCTTTGTTGATGCCATGTGTATCCCATCAAGCTCAAAGAATCCGGAGATTGCTATGGAGTATATCAACTTTATGCTCTCCCCCGATGCGGCAATAGCAAACGCGCTCTTCTTAGGCTACGCTTCCCCCTCGAGATATGTTTACAACGATGACCCGGAGCTTGACGATATTTACGGTGAATATAACGCAGAGTACCTGGAATGCCTTGCCTTAGATTACTTCCTTGATGCCGAGGATGAAGAAAACCCCACTGAGGAAGAGATACAAGCGGCTGAGGAAAAGTCCGAATTTATCTTCAATCTTCTTTACAACTATGAAGATCCGGGCAATTATTCACACATAGACCTGTATTATCACAACTTCACTCCCGAGATTCAAAGACATGTTAACTCTCTCTGGGAGGAGCTGAAAATTTACGGCACAGCCGAGCTTTGGGTACACATAACCAGCGCCGTGCTTGTAGGAACAATTCTCATTTTTGCAATATTTTCAGCAGTTGTAAAAAAGAAAAGGTCTAAGGATTATCGCATGCGCGATAAAGCACTCAGACTCCAAAAAAAGCAAAATAAACCATAAATAAAAAAAGAGAAAGAGACTGTCCGCATGGCAGTCTCTTTTATAGTCCAAAAATACCGTTTTTAAATTGAGGAATAAAGCTCTCTGAGGCAGTACCGAACTCTTGCACAAAGGCATTTATAACCCCAAGACGCTCTGCGTAATCAACAAGCTGGCGATATTCCTCTCTTGTTACTTTTCGGTTAAGCGGTGCAGCCATACCGGGCATGGGAGTATACTGATTCATAAGACTTATGTAAACCCTGTCACCGTATGTATCGTAAATGTATTTTAACGAAAGCTTTGCCTCTGCAACATGGCCGGGAAGCAAAAGAATTCTAACTATAACGCCCCTTTTCATTATTCCGCTTTCGTCAAATACAAACTCGCCTACCTGACGGAACATCTCGGATATAGCCTTCTTTGCAACCTCGGTATAATCGGGAGCGAGGGAGTATTTTTTTGCCGTCTCGGGCATATAGAACTTAAAGTCGGGGAGATAAACATCAACGACCCCCTCAAGATTTTGCAAAGCCGAAAGGGAGTCATAGCTTCCTGTGTTATAAACGATAGGCAGACTGAATCCCCGCTCACGTGAGAGCAAAACAGCCTCTTTAACCGAGGGAGAATAGTGGGTAGGAGTAACAAAATTTATGTTGTGTGCACCCGCTTTTTCAAGTTCCAGCATTATGTCTGACAAATCTTTCTCCGTAACCGTTTTCCCATTTCTGCCCCGTGATATATCCTTGTTTTGACAAAATACACATCCAAGTGAACATCCCGCAAAGAATATTGTTCCCGAGCCGCGCTCGCCTGACAACGGAGGCTCCTCCCATTTATGGAGCGAATAATACGAAAGGTAAATATCGCTGTTCATACCGCAAAAGCCTGTCTCTGTATTCCTGTTTACACCGCACATCCTGGCGCACAGCTTACAGGATTTATATTCATTTTCAAACAAGATATCACTCCTTTCATTTTTTTGTTGACATATTCGGCATAATATGATACAATAAATCAAAAAGCTTTGGAGACATAAATATGGATAAAAGAGAAGGATACATATCCTGGGACGAATACTTTATGGGAGTTGCGCTTCTCGCCGCCCAGAGATCCAAGGACCCCTCAACGCAGGTTGGCGCATGCATTGTCGATAATGACAAAAGAATAATTTCCACAGGATACAACGGATTCCCCCACGGCTGTTCTGATGACGACTTCCCCTGGAACAGAGATGAAGCAAAGGGCGAAACAAAATATCAGTTTGTCGTTCACGCAGAGCTTAACGCAATACTCAACGCAGGAGGCAAAAATCTCTTTGGCTCAACTGTTTATGTAGCCCTCTTCCCCTGTAACGAGTGTGCAAAAGCCATTATACAGTCGGGAATCAAGGAAGTGATTTATCTCTCAGACAAGTATCACGATACCCCCTCAACCGTAGCATCCCGCCGTATGCTTGATGCCGCAGGAGTAAAGCTCACGCAGCTTAAGCCCACTAAGGCACAAATAGTTCTCGGCTTTAACGAATAATTTATTTACTCGGCACATTTTGTGCCGAGTTTTTTATTTGAAGTAATCTTTTATAGAATTCTCGTCGGTCATAAAGCTGCCCTGCACCATAAATCCTCTGCCGCCCCCCCTGCCGGAAAGCGATGCATTTATCGTCTTTATTTCCTGAGACAGTTCCCTGTCATTTGAGGCTATAACGTATTTGTAATCTCCGTCATGCCCCGAAATTGCAACAGTAAGACCGCTAACGCGGGATTTATAAGCGTTAACAAAGGCTCGAAGCTCATCGATAGAATAACCTTCAAGTTTTACAACAGCATTCCCCGCTTCCCCCTGCATAGACCTTGCCTCAGCTTCTGCAAGAGCTACCCTTGCAGACTTTAAGAGCGACCTTACAGCGTCTGCATCATTCATATATTTTTCAAGAGCCTCGGCAGTCTCTTGCTGAGGTGTGGAGAGAAGAGCCGAAATTTTAAGAATATTCTCGTACTTATTCCGATAATCAAGCAAAGCTCTTTTACCTGAGGCCATCCATATGCGTGTACCGCCTCTGTGCTTCATAAAATCAAGAATTTTGATAAGCCCAATCTCGCCCGTTCTGTCAACGTGGGGCGCACAGCAGGCACAGGAGTCAATATCACCGATTTTTACAATACGGACATTCTCGGTTATATCAAGCTTTGCTCTGTATTCAAGATTTAAAAGCTCATCTGAGGTCGGGAAAAAGGTTTCTATCTTTAAATTTGAGTACACCGCCTCGTTGGCAAGCTCCTCAACACGGTTCAAATCCTCACGCGTGAGAACTCCGCTGATATCAAAAACTACCTCCACGTCTCCAAGATGGAAGCCAACATTTTCAAGACCGTAAAGCTTATGTATAATTCCACAAAGAATATGCTCGGCGGTATGGAGCTGCATTTTCTCAAATCTTTTGTCAAAATCGAGACTGCATTTTACAGAACCGACAGGCGGCGCAGCTTTTGTAAGATGATGAACAACCCCCTCTTTTTCATAAGAGTGAAAGACCTTCGCATCACCGATAAAGCCCGTGTCAGCGCTCTGCCCGCCCTCCTCGGGGAAAAATGCGGTTTTATCAAGAATTACATCAAAGCCCTCATCACATTCGGTAACCGAAAGCACCTCTGCCGAAAATTCCTTTATGTACGCATCTTTATAATATAGCTTTTCTGTCATATTCAAAGTTCTCCGTAAATATTTTCATCAAACAAATTCCAAGGATACTCCTTAATGTCTGGAAGCAGCTTTACATCAAGCAAAGAAGAAGAAAGCTTTGCCGAAAGCTTGTAGGCAAAAAGCGCGGGAAATCTAGGCTTATTATCGCGGCTACCGTATTTTCCGTCGCCCGATATCGGAGCTTTCCTTGAGCCAAACTGTGCTCTTATCTGATGAAATCTGCCTGTCGTCAGCTTTATTTTAACAAGAGTTTTAACACCTATTTCGGTTTCTATGGACTGCAATGGAGCAAAATCAAGAACGGCTTCCTTCACCCCTGCCCTTTTTCTGTCAACAACAAAGGATTTGCCCGCTCTTGCATCCTTATAAAGGTAATCGGTAAGGCAACCGCCACAGATATATCCGTCAATAACCGCAAGATATTCTTTTCCAATTCCGTCTCCCGACACAAGAGCTGAAAGCTCGGCGGCATACTTTTTGTTTCTGGCAAAAACCATAAGTCCGCCAACAACTCTGTCAAGACGGTGAACAAGGTATAAATTCCCCGACTCACCAAGACCTTTTAACTCCTCCGAGCAAAGCGTAAAAGCATCGGTGTCTCCGCTAGGGTCGGGTTGCGACGGCATACCCGCAGGCTTGTAAACAACAACAATATTCTTGTTTTTTGTTATAATCTCCATGCTATAATGTTCACTCGGGCTGCCTAAAGGATATTTATCGCAGCCCGAACCCTTTTTGTTTGATATCGAAACTAATTATACCATAACACAGCTTTTATTTCAATATTTTCAGAAATTTAATGTCTTTTCTTTTTGGACTTCACCTTTACAGCCCGCCCGCCCGAGAGAGCTATCATCTTTACTGCCGCTGTATCAAAATCATTTGCAAAAACAGTAAATGATTTCGAGAGAGTTCCATCTGCAATTATCTTTAGCTTAAACGCATTTTCGGGGCAAAGTCCTTTACTCTTTAGGTCATTAAGGTCAATTTTATCTCCGTCGGAAAAAGCATCGTCAATAACCCCGAGTGAAACAGATGTATATTCCGTACCCTCGCTTTCAACCGCCCCGCCAAAAAAGAGCATATTTTTTGCAAGATGATCGCTTATCAGCTCATCAGCCCTTAACTTGTCAAGGGCAAAAAAACTTTTTTCAATAGAGATTTCATCGCCTCTGCCAACAAACGGGTCATCGCCTCTAACCGAGCCGTCTCTATCATCCAGGACTTTTACAATTTTGTCCTTTTCGTCCGACTTGAAAACAAAAAATGAGACGAATAAAAGCAAAAAAAGAACAAAGATAAGGCTTATAAATACACCAACCCACATTTTGTTGTTTTTGACAATTACAGGAGAAAAATCGAGGCAGTAATTATCATTGTCGATCCTTGCATACACTTTGCCTTCAATTTCCTCTTCTTTGATTTCCAGTTCATCCCCCTCGGCAACCGTGCCGTTTACTATTACAAATTCTCCGTCGCTATACTCTATCAAAAGCTCTCTCGGGCTGATTTCAACCATAATATTTCCTATCTCAAAGGTGCTAATTTCTCCACCGTACTCAAAACTTATAACAAGTCTGTAATCCCCCGACTCTGATACATCGGATACAGAAAGCCCCACCTCTTCGCTTACAAGCCTGTCCCCAAGATACCATGAATAATTTACAACTCCGTAAGGAAGCAATGGGTGATAAACGCCTGTAGGCACAATGCTCCTTTCTTTACCGTCATAGCAAAACTTAAGATTGCCAACATACCCCGTCACCGGCTTCAATTGATAAAGGGCATAAAAAACGCAATCGGAGCTTACCGCTTCGTTATTAGTAATATTCTCTCCATCAACCGACCAGCCTAAAAAAACATAGCCTGTCAGGCTCTCGGGCACAGGCGGGGATAAGCTCTCACCCTCAAATCTCTGTTCGGAATATACCTCTCCGCGACTGTTTATAAAATCAACCCTGTATACATTTTTCTCTTCCCCGGAAGCATTATATACCCTGACAGGAACAATATCTCTGTTTTTTACTCCGAAAACCTCATAAAATGTCGATTTGTCTCCTGTATAGCAACAGACAAGTGCTTCATCTGATGTATATTCGATTCCGGTGTTGTCAAAAAGCATTATTTGCAGCGCTCCGTTAATTCCGTATTTTTTACCGCTTATTCTGCTGTCTCCCACAACAGTCAACATACCGATTGAATCCTTGTCGGCTTTTATCATACTGTCCGACTCTGTGACGAGGGTTGAATTATTGATAAAAAGCTCTCCGCCTTTCACCGAGACTATACCTTGGTTAAATTCGCCTGTGAATTCTTCAAGCGAAAGCAAAGAGCCGCTATTTACCGAAATACCGCTTTCACCCTCAAAAAAGGCCTTTCCCGAAAATATAAAATCCCCCTCGGAAATTTCAAGCTCCTCATATATCCTTACATTTTCAAAAAAGATTTTTTGTCCAACTCCGCCCATCACAGCCTCGGAAACGCTCTCGCCGTCGTACAAAACCTCTTCTCTGTCAGAAAGAATATATCTGCCCCCGAAGTGCCTAAGACTAAGTCCGCTTTCAGACTCCGCAGCATAGCCTGTTACAGAAAACGGCAAAAATAAAACGCAAAAAATAACTATGATAAAATGTACACGCAAGTTTTTCATTATGTCCTCCGTTGCTTTTTTATAATTATTGCCAAAAATCCGATATTTGCACAAAAAAAATACTGCCTCATTTTTGAGACAGTATTTCAAGGTTTATTTACTTAACTTACAATTCCTTATAATAAAGATAACAGTGGCAGTAGCCCTCAAAGCTCTCGTCTGCAATCTGTTCTCTGAACTCACGGCACATGCATTTATTGTCCTCAGAGCGTTCAAGGCGGCAGGGACAGTATCCGCCTGTTCTTTTAAGACCTTCTTTAACAGATTTTACAACCTCTTTATCCTCATTAAATCTTATCTTCATTACTTATACCTCACAATCATATCCTTTAGGATTTGCTTTTCTGTATATCCAACCGAAAGATCGATAAATGTATCTTCTTTAACAAATGCAACGGTGGGTACACTGTCAATTCTGAAAAGAGCTGCAAGCTCCTTTTCTTCATCTATATTTATTTTACAAAATTTAACATCCGAAAACTCCTCCTCAAGCTCCGAAAGCACAGGCGAAAGCATACGGCAAGGGCCGCACCAATCGGCATAAAGGTCTATTACGGCAAGACCGCCATAGCTTTCTATCTCGGCAGAAAAGTTATCTTTAGTAAGTACAGTCATTTTTCTACTCCTTCACCTGTATTACGTTAAGTTATTATATCATACCTTAAGGCTTCTTTTCAAGCGGCAAAAAAATATTTACACAAAATTCAAACAAAGCATTGAAATTATTATAATTTTTGGTGTATGATTATATAAAAAATTATTTTTTGGAGTCAAAATGTCAGCATACAAAAGAAATACATCCGTCAATATCCATGACGTTGATTTCAACGGAATTGCAAAGGCATCAGCGGTTATGAGATATATTCAATCCGCAGCCCAGGACCAGCTTACCGCAAACGGCATGTCATACGACGAGCTTCGGAATATGAACCGCGCATTTGTACTCTCGAGGCTTAATCTTGAAATCCTTGAGCCATTGAGAGCATACACGCCCCTCACTGCCCTCAGCTACCCTACCGAGAGCCGCGGATACAGCTTTCTTCGATGCTACGAACTGCTTTGCGACGGCAGAACGGTTGCAAGAGCAATATCCGCCTGGGCACTTATCGATACAGAGACTCGTGCCTTAGTCAGAGTAAATGACTTTAACCTCGGGCTTCCTACTCTACCCGGGCTTAATCTCCCCCTCCCGAGAGTTACCCTTCCCTCCGAGATAACAGACGTCGGAGGCTACGGTGTTCACTATGGCGATGTTGACCAGAATATGCATATGAATAATACAAAATACCCGGACATGTATTCAAACTACCTGCCCCTTATCGGTAAGAGAATTTCAAAAATTGCAATAAGCTATTCTGCCGAGGCAAAAATCGGAGAAAAGTTAAGAGTTCTGAGAGCAAACAGAGGCAATATCTACTATTTCAAAACCGTAAGGTCTGACGGAAAGAAAAATTCCGAGGCAGAAATTGAGCTTGTAGACTTTTAAGATTGCGTTTGTTGCTTTCTTTATGTCATAATTTCATAAAATCACTTTTTTTGCATTATTTTTCAACAAAAAGCTACAGATTTGACAGAATTCTATGTCGCTGTGGCTTTTTTTTTTCACGTATATAAAGGTATAAAACACTCAATGATATGGCAAAAGTCAATTTTTGCAATAATGTTAAAATTATTAAAATCCGTCTCCTTGTTCCGACGCTTTTCTCAACGACAAAAGTTTATTATTTGTGTTACAATAAATAATAAAAAACACAAAGGGATAGAGACATGAGAAAGCAAAAATTCAAAGATACTGTTATCCGCCAAGACCACAAGGACGACGGTGAAAATAAATACACCTATCAGCTGATAATGAGAGAGGGCGCAAGGCTTGCAAGCTATAAGATTCCGTTGTATTCGGTTAAGGTAGTGATGACCGACGGCACGGGAGACTCCACAAGCGCCAGCGTAAAGGATGTTTTTGCCGATGCGGGAAAAGCAATAAGCTTTTATGAAAAAATCGTAAGGGGACTTGCAACGCCCATTGACCTGCGTTACATAATTGAGGATGAAATAAATTAAGTCTGTCTTTTTTGCAATGATTACAAAATTTACGGTTGAATTTTGATTAAAAAAATGATATAATGTATTTTGTAATGATATGTCAAGGAGACAAATTTATGAAAATAGGTGTTTTAGGCGCAGGAACCTGGGGCATAGCTCTTACTGCCCTACTTTCAAAAAACGGACACGACCTTATTGTGTGGTCGGCAATCGAAGCCGAGGTCTCGGAGCTGAAAGCCACAAGGTCTCACAAAAATCTAGAGGGTCTTGCGCTTCTTGATACCGTAAGATATACAACCGATATTAAAGAAGCCGTATTTGACCGAGAGCTTATAATATATGTAACTCCGTCTCAGTTTATCCGAAGCACCGCAAGAGCGGCAGCCCCCTATATTCCTGAAAACTCAATACTTGCAAGCGCGGCAAAGGGCATTGAGAAAAAAAGTCTTATGACTATGACGGATATAATCGAGGACGAAATGAAAAAGCTCGGAAGGTCGGATTTTCACCTTGTTGCCCTATCCGGCCCGACCCACGCAGAGGAGGTAGCTCTCGGACTGCCCACATCAATCGTTGCAGCTTGTAAAAACGAGGAAATATCACTTATTCTTGCCGGCGCATTCTCAAACTCATGTATGAGAATCTACACAAATACAGATGTCTTGGGAGTTGAGCTTTCAGGCGCTCTAAAAAACATTATAGCCCTTGCGGCGGGAATAAATCAGGGTATGGGCTTTGGCGACAACTCAAAGGCAATGCTCATCACCCGCGGAGCTGCCGAAATAACAAGAATAGGTCTTGCTATGGGAGCAAAACTCGAAACCTTTATGGGTCTTGCGGGTATTGGCGACCTTATTGTTACCTGCACCTCGCATCATAGCCGAAACAATCGCTGCGGCGAACTTATAGGAATGGGTAAAAGCTATGAAGAGGCTTCACGAGAGATAGGAATGGTTGTCGAGGGATACCACGCTCTCGAGGCAGCTACCGAGCTTTCTAAAAAATACTCTGTTGAAATGCCTATTGTCTCTGCGGTAAACGATGTTATTAACAACAATATCCCCCCTGTTACCGCCATACGCGCGCTTATGAACAGAGATGTAAAAAACGAGCTAAACCTTACAAACTACAAATAAATTTTCACGGCAGGCCCTTTTCTCGGAGGGGCCTGTTTTTAATTGCATTTTATGCATATTTATGCGATTTTTATGCATATTTGGGTTAATTATTTTAGATTATATATAAGAAAATTTTGGTTAAGCCAGTAATTTTTGCACTCTTTTGAAAAAATATTCAAAAAACACTTGACATTGTTGTTTTAATATATTACAATATATGGCGTGCTAATGAATTCCCTTTGCATAACCGTAATAAAAATTCATATGCAAAGGACATAAAGGAAGGTATATAAAAATGGACAAGAAGTCAATCAAAAAGGTAGTTCTCGCTTATTCGGGTGGTCTTGACACCTCTATTATTATTCCATGGCTTAAGGAAAACTACAACAACTGTGAGGTTATCGCTGTTTCGGGTAATGTTGGACAGGCAGACGAGCTTGAGGGCCTTGAGGAAAAGGCTATCAAAACCGGAGCTTCCAAGCTTTACGTTCTCGACCTTACAGAGGAGTATGTTAACGATTACATAATGCCCTGCCTTAAGGCCGGCGCAATCTATGAGGATTATCTCCTCGGTACATCTCATGCCCGCCCCTGCATTGCAAAGGGTCTTGCTGAAATAGCTATCAAGGAGGGTGCTGACGCTATCTGTCACGGCTGTACCGGTAAGGGTAACGACCAGGTTCGTTTCGAGCTTACTCTTAAGCACTTCTGCCCCGATATGCCTATTATAGCTCCCTGGCGTGAGTGGGATATCAAGTCCCGTGAGGAGGAAATCGAGTACGCTGAGGCTCACAATGTTCCTCTTAAGATAAACCGCGAGACCAACTATTCTAAGGATAAAAACCTTTGGCATCTCTCTCACGAGGGTCTCGACCTTGAGGATACCGGAAACGAGCCTCTTTACGAAAAGGCAGGCTTCCTTGAAATGGGTATTGCTCCCACACAGGCTCCCGACACCCCCACCTACATTACTATTGATTTTGAACAGGGTGTTCCCGTAGCTCTTGATGACAAGAAGATGACCGCTAAGGAAATAATCCTTGAGCTTAATAAGATTGGCGGCGCTAACGGCATAGGCCTTCTTGATATAGTTGAGAACCGTCTTGTAGGTATGAAGTGCCGCGGCGTATACGAGACTCCCGGCGGAACTATTCTCTACCGCGCTCACGAGTATCTTGAAACTCTCTGCCTTGACAAGATGACAATGCACGAAAAGCAGAAGCTGGCTATCACCTTTGCCGAGCTTGTATATAACGGACAGTGGTTCACACCTCTCAGAGAGGCTCTTTCCGCATTTGTTGACAAGACTCAGGAGCATGTTACCGGTAAGGTAAGACTTAAGCTCTATAAGGGTAACATCATTAAGGCTGGTGCTTGGTCCGATTGGTCGCTCTACTCTGAGGAGATTGCAACCTTTGGTGAGGACGAGGTATACAACCAGGCAGACAGCGCAGGATTCATCAACCTTTACGGTCTTCCTATCAAGGTACAGGCTCAGGTTAACAAAAAGAACAAAAACAAGTAATTAACAACAATTCTAAAGGAAATCAGTATGGAAAAAATGTGGGCAGGCAGATTTGAAAAGGCATCGGACAAAATGGCTGATGACTTCAATTCTTCCATTCATTTTGACAGTAAAATGTATAAGCAGGACATAAGAGGCTCTATCGAGCACGCAACTATGCTCTGCAAGGTTGGAATTCTTACCGAGGAGGACTTTGGCAAGATATTTGCAGGTCTTACAGGAATTCTCAACGATATAGAAATGGGCGAGCTACCCTTTGATATGAACGCTGAGGACATTCATATGTTCATTGAGGCAGAGCTTACAAAGAGAATAGGCGATGCGGGCAAAAAGCTCCACACCGCACGTTCAAGAAACGACCAGGTTGCTCTTGACCTACGCCTCTATATGCGTGACGAGTCCTTTGAGGTAATCACTCTCTTAAAGAATCTTATAGCTGTTATCCTGGAGCAGGCTAAAAAGAATACCGAGACTATAATGCCCGGCTACACTCATCTTCAGAGAGCGCAGCCCATAACCTTCGCCCACCACCTGCTTGCATACTGTATGATGTTCTTAAGAGACGTATCAAGAATTATTGATGCGGTGCTCCGTATGAACTACTCTCCTCTTGGTTCCTGCGCTCTTGCGGGAACCACCTACCCTACCGACAGAGATATGGTTGCAGAGGCCCTCGGCTTTGACGGAGTTACAATGAACTCTATCGACGGTGTTTCGGACAGAGATTACTGTATCGAGCTTGAGGCTGCCTTTGCCACCGTAATGATGCACCTGTCCCGCTTCTCTGAGGAGATAATCCTCTGGTCAAGCTGGGAATTCAAGTTTGTTGAGCTTGACGACGCATACACAACAGGCTCCTCAATAATGCCTCAAAAGAAGAATCCCGACATGGCAGAGCTTGTCAGAGGAAAAACAGGCAGAGTTTACGGCGACCTTATGGCAACCCTCACAATGCTTAAGGGTCTGCCCCTTGCATACAACAAGGATATGCAAGAGGACAAGGAAGCAATATTTGACAGCGTTGAAACTGTCAAGAAGTGTCTTTCTATCTTTATTCCTATGATTGAGACAATGAAGGCAATTCCCGAAAATATGTATGCAGCATCAAAGAAGGGCTTCATAAACGCAACCGACCTTGCCGACTATCTGACAAAGCGCGGTGTACCATTCCGCACCGCATACAAGATTGTTGGTACAGTTGTAGGAAAGTGCGTTAAGGAGGGTATTACCCTCGACGAGGTTCCCCTTGATGAATACAAGCAGTATTCGGAAATATTTGAAGATGACCTTTATGACGAAATATCTCTTGAGACCTGTATAAGAAAAAGGATTTCCAAGGGCAGTACGGGATACGACTCCGTTGCCGAGGAAATTGCTTATGTGGAGAGTCAGCTATAATGAAGAAAAAGATTTTTATAGACGGAAAGGCAGGCACAACAGGCCTACGTATCGAGGAACGCCTAAGCGGAAGAGATGATGTTGAAATAATTTCGCTTCCCGACGAGCTGCGTAAGGACCCTGCGGCTCGTAAGGCTATGCTTAACGAAGCGGATTTTGTATTCCTTTGTCTGCCCGATGCTGCGGCTGTCGAGGCGGTATCAATGATAGAAAATGACAATACCGTTGTTATCGATGCATCAACCGCTCACAGAACAAATCCCGATTGGAGCTATGGCTTCCCGGAGCTTTCTGCCGAATTTCTGGAGAAAATCCAGGGCAGTAACAGAATTGCAGTTCCCGGTTGCCATGCCAGCGGCTTTATCGCTTTGGTTTATCCTCTTGTTAAGGCGGGAATTTTAGCAGAGGATTCGCTTCTTGCCGTTCATTCGCTTACAGGATACAGCGGCGGCGGAAAGTCTATGATTGCAGACTATAATGATGCTGACCGTTTGCCTCTTCTCGGTGCTCCGAGACAGTACGGTATAAAGCAATCTCATAAACACCTGCCCGAAATGGCAAAAATTACAGGGCTTGAAAATGCCCCCCTCTTCTCCCCTATCGTTGCAGATTTTTATTCGGGAATGGAGGTTACAGTTCCCCTCTTTAAGTCTCAGCTAAAATCGGGCGGCATCGAAGAGATTAAAAATATTTACCGCAACCTTTACACTACAGATATAGTCCGCTATGCGGAAGATGCAGACGAGGGCGGATTCCTCTCCGCTGCCGCACTTTCTGGCAAGGACTCAATGCAAATCGAGGTTTACGGCAACGATGACAGAATAATTCTTGTTGCAAGATATGACAATCTCGGCAAGGGCGCATCAGGCGCGGCTGTTGAATGTCTTAACATAAAGCTGGGCTGTGACAGAGCAAAAACACTTGTAATTTAACATAGGAGAGTACATATAAATGAAATTTATTGAAGGCGGCGTATGTGCTCCTGCCGGATTTCTTGCCGGAGGTGTGCTTGCGGGCATAAAAAAGAACAGAACAAAGAGAGATTTGTCGCTTATCTTTTCTCAGGCAGAGGCAAATGCGGCGGCAGTTTATACAACAAACAAGGTAAAGGGCGCACCCCTTACCGTTACTAAAGAAAATATCGCAAACGGCAAGGCTCGTGCAATCATCTGCAACAGCGGCAACGCAAACACCTGCAACGCAGACGGATACGAGGTTGCAAAGACAACCTGTGCTCTCCTTGCTGATGCGCTTGAAATTGATGCTGACGATGTTATTGTTGCTTCAACAGGAGTTATCGGTCAGCCTCTTAATATCGAACCTATAAAAAACGCTATACCTAAGCTTGTTCACTCTGTTTCGGAAAACGGCTCTGCCGAGGCGGCCGAGGGAATTATGACAACCGACACAAAGCTTAAAGAGGTTGCGGTTTCCTTCAATATCGGTGGTGTCGAGTGTAAAATGGGCGGTATTGCAAAGGGCTCGGGTATGATTCACCCTAACATGGCTACAATGCTCGTCTTTATTACAACCGACTGTGCAATTTCCTCCGAGATGTTAAATGTTGCGCTTAAGGGCGATGTAAAGAACACATTTAATATGGTTTCTATCGACGGTGACACATCAACAAACGATATGGTAACAGTTCTTGCAAACGGCTGTGCCGGCAACGAGGAAATCATCTCCAAGGGCACAGATTTTGATGAATTTATGAAAGCTCTTAACACCGTAACTGTAAATATCTGTAAAAAAATTGCGGCAGACGGCGAGGGAGCTACTAAAATGCTTGAATGCGAGGTTGAGGGTTCTGCCGACGAAGCAGCGGCTAAAACCATTGCAAAGAGTGTTATCTGCTCCTCTCTTGTAAAGGCGGCAATGTTTGGTGCTGATGCAAACTGGGGACGTGTTCTCTGCGCTATCGGATACAGCGGCGCACCTGTTGATGTCAATAAGGTTTCGGTTTCCTTTAAATCAAACAAGGGTGAAATTCCCGTGTGTCAGAATGGCGCGGGCGTTGAGTTCTCGGAGGAATTTGCAAAAGAGATACTCCTTGAGCCTGAGATTACCATTCTCGTAAAGCTTGGCGACGGCAAGGCATGTGCTACCGCATGGGGCTGCGACCTTACCTACGATTACGTCAAGATTAACGGAGATTACAGAACTTAAATCGGAGAAATATTATGTCTACACATTTTTCTAACGCGCAACGTGCCGAGGTGCTTACTCAGGCACTTCCGTACATAAAAAAATTCAACGGTGAGGTCGTAGTAATAAAGTACGGCGGCAACGCTATGATAAACGAGCAGCTTAAGGAGCAGGTTATGGAGGACATTGCCCTGCTCTGGCTTATCGGAGTTAAGGTGGTTCTCGTTCACGGCGGAGGCCCCGAGATTAACGAAATGATGGACAAGCTGGGCAAAAAGCCCGAGTTTGTGGAGGGACTCAGAGTTACCGATAAAGAGACCGTTGACATTGTTCAGATGGTTCTTGCAGGTAAGGTCAACAAATCTCTCGTAACCCTTCTCACAATGAAGGGCGGTCATGCCGTTGGTCTTTCGGGTATTGACGGTGGTCTTATTGAAGCGGTTACAAAAGACGAGCGTCTCGGATATGTCGGAAAGATAACAAAAATCCGTCCTCAGCCAATAACCGACCTTCTTGAAAAGAACTACATTCCCGTAATCTCAACTGTTGCAACCGACCGTCACGGAAATGTTTACAACATCAACGGTGACACTGCTGCGGCATATATCGCAGGAGCACTCGGTGCTGAGAGACTTCTTATGATGACCGATATTGCAGGAATTCTCAGAGACAAGGACGACCCCGCATCTCTTATCCCCGAGATATCTGATTCCGAGGCAAAAAAGCTTTATGAGAACGGTGTTATCTCAGGCGGTATGATTCCAAAGGTTGATTGCTGCATAAAGGCTCTTGAAGAGGGCGTTGAGAATGTTACAATACTTGACGGAAGAATTCCCCACTCTATTCTTATGGAGCTTCTTACCGATGAGGGTGCGGGTACAATGGTCACAAAGGATAAAAATTAAAATGTCTGACATAAAATCACTTGATAAACAGTATGTTGCGAATACCTATGCCCGTTTTGACCTTGAAATTGTTTCGGGCAAGGGTTCAAGAGTCTTTGATGACAAGGGTAACGAATACATAGACCTTTCAACAGGCATTGCGGTAAACACATTCGGCATTGGTGATGAAGAATGGAAATCTGCCGTTACAGACCAGCTTAATAAATTCCAGCATACATCAAATCTTTACTACTCTGCCCCCTGTACCCGTCTTGCAGAGCTTCTTTGCGAAAAGACAGGTGCAAAAAAAGTGTTCTTCGGTAACTCGGGCGCTGAGGCAAACGAGTGCGCAATAAAAATTGCCCGCAAATGGGCAAAGGACACTAAGGGAGATGGCGAATACAACATTATAACTCTTAAAAACAGCTTCCACGGAAGAACTGTAACAACTCTTAAGGCAACGGGTCAGGACGTATTCCACAAGGACTTCGGTCCCTTCCCCGAGGGATTTCTTTATGCTGAG
This sequence comes from Eubacteriales bacterium, assembly GCA_045658565.1. GTDB lineage: Bacteria > Bacillota > Clostridia > Oscillospirales > CAG-272 > UBA1740. Next base: position 132,502 of record JAZOVF010000031.1, on the reverse strand, counting down.
CCAAATTCGTCAGAGTCTGTCCTTGAGCTTGTTAAAAACAATAATTGCTGTGCTATCCTTATGGAGCCTGTTCAGGGCGAGGGCGGTGTTATGCCACTCTCTAAGGAATTTGTTACCGAGGTTAAAAAAATTGCCGAGGAATACAATCTTCTTTTAATGTTCGACGAGGTACAAACAGGAAACGGCAGATGCGGCACTCTATACGCATACGAGCAGTTTGATGTTAAGCCCGATGTTGTTACAACGGCAAAGGGACTTGGCGGCGGATTGCCTATCGGAGCTTGCCTTATGTTTGAGAGGGTTGAAAATACTCTTGGCGCAGGCTCTCACGGCTCAACCTTTGGCGGAAATCCCATTGCGGCAGCAGGTGCTGTCAGCATTATTTCAAGAATTGATGATAAACTTCTTTCGGGTGTAAAAGAACGCTCGGAATATATTTTCTCGGAGCTTGTGGGTGCCAAGGGCATTAAGAGTGTCTCAGGAATGGGACTTATGATAGGAATTGAAACCGAGCGTGACGCAAACGAGGTTCTTGCCGAATGTATGGCCAAGGGTATTCTTCCTATTAAAGCGAAAAACAAAATTCGTCTGCTCCCTGCCCTTAATATTCCTATGGGCGACCTTAAAATGGCGATTGAAATAATAAAAACAGTCGCGGCTAAATAATTTTTGAAAGGAAAGACAAATGAATAACGTAAATTTCCTTAAGGGACGTGATTTTCTTAAGCTTCTAGACTTCACTCCCGAAGAGATAAACAGCCTTATCGAGCTTGCCTCAGAGCTTAAGGCAAAGAAAAAGGCAGGTATTCCTCACAGACTCTGCGAGGGCAAAAACATTGCATTGATATTTGAAAAAACAAGCACAAGAACCCGTTGCAGCTTTGAGGTTGCGGCATTTGACCTTGGTATGCACACCACCTACCTTGACCCCACAGGCTCGCAGATTGGTAAAAAGGAGAGCATTGCCGACACCGCGCGTGTTCTTGCTTCAATCTATGACGGAATTGAGTACCGCGGCTTTGGTCAGGAAATTGTTGAGGACCTTGCAAAATACTCTAAGGTTCCTGTATGGAACGGCCTTACCAACGAGTTCCACCCCACACAGATTCTTGCAGATTTCCTTACCATAAAGGAACACTTCGGCAAACTTCAGGGTATTAAGTTTGTTTATATGGGTGATGCGAGATACAATATGGGTAATTCGCTTATGGTCGGTGCGGCTAAGATGGGTCTTGACTTTGTTGCCTGTGCTCCGAAGAAGTATTTCCCTGACGAGAAGCTGGTTGCAGAATGCAGAGAAATTGCAAAGACAACCGGTGCTACCATAACTCTTGAAGAAAATCCCGAAATTGCACTCAAGGGTGCTAACGTTATCTACACAGATGTTTGGGTATCTATGGGTGAGCCTGCAGAGGTTTGGGAAGAGCGTATCCGCGAGCTTTCTCCTTACAGAGTTACTAAGGACATAATGAATATGGCTGCCGAGGGCGCTGTATTTATGCACTGCCTGCCCTCATTCCACGACCTTAAAACCGTTGTCGGCAAAGAGATGGGTGAAAAGTTCGGCATTGACTGTATGGAGGTCTCCGACGAGGTGTTCGAGTCTGAGGCATCTATCGTATTTGAAGAGGCCGAAAACAGAATGCACACAATCAAGGCTGTTATGGCAGCTACACTATAACTTGAAAATGAGTCAAGCAAAAAACTTGACTCATTTTTTCTTTTGCCGATTTATATTTCAATTTTATGTCCATAATTCATTCTGTAAAAAAGAAAGGACAGAAAAATGAAAACTAAAAACAATAACAAAAATCTTTTATTCACAGTATTCGTAATTCTTATTTCCACCCTTCTCCTTGCGGCACTGCCAACCGAGGCTGAGGCAGAGATATATACCGACACGTTGCGTCTACATATCCTTGCAAACTCGGATAGTGACGATGACCAGATGCTGAAGCTCCAAATAAGAGACAAGCTGCTCTTAAAATACGGTGAAATTCTAAAATTTGAAGGCGATTTTAATCAAGCGCTCTCCTCTGCCGAGACACTTTTACCCGAAATAGAGGAGGACGTAAACTTTTGGCTAAAGGAGCTTGGCACAGACTACACCGCAAAGGTGACACTTACCGAGGAATGGTATGACACAAGGGACTACGAGGACTTTGCTCTCCCCGCTGGATATTACAACTCGCTGAGGGTTATTATAGGTAAAGGTGACGGCAAAAACTGGTGGTGTGTTATGTACCCGCCTTTATGCCGTGAAATTGCAACCGAGCGTGCCCCTGCCGATGACGGTGTAATAAACTACACAAAAGAGGAAATTTCTTTGATAAAAGGCGGAAGATATAAGGTTAAGTTCAAAATTCTTGAGGCAATGTCCTCTATCTTTACAAAAAACGGTTGATTTCACGCTTTAGTTGTGATAAAATAATATTACAAATCTAAAAGTGAGAACAAGTATGCCAAAAACAGACGGAAAAATTATAGCAGATAATAGAAAAGCCAGGCACGACTATTTTGTAATAGAGACCTACGAGGCAGGAATTGAGCTTTTCGGCACAGAGGTAAAATCTCTAAGAGCCGGAGGAGTAAACCTTAAGGACTCCTACTGCGAGGTTGACAGCGGAGAGCTATTTGCTCTGGGGGTTCATATCTCCCCTTACGAGCATGGCAACATATTTAACCGCGAGCCGCTAAGACCAAAAAAGCTCCTTATGCACAAGCGAGAAATAATGAAGCTTGCGGGACTCGTATCCCGTGAGGGCTACACCCTCGTTCCCCTCTCCCTTTATTTCAAAGGCTCAAATGTAAAAATGGCGGTAGGCCTGTGCAAGGGTAAAAAGCTTTACGATAAGCGTGACGATGCCGCAAAGCGCGATGCCGACAGAACAATTGAAAAGGCAATGAAAAACAGGTTTTGATATAGAAAACGGTTGACTCCGAAAGGAATTCAACCGTTTTTTTTGTTATGATTTCTCGCTGAATTTAAGAGCGCGCATTGCATTAAGCACGGCAAGCACCGCAACACCAACATCGGCAAAGACCGCAAGCCACATATTAGCAAAGCCGAAGAGTCCAATAAGAAGTATAAGTGCCTTTACCCCTATGGCAAAAACAATATTTTGCCTTGCAATTCTAACCGTCTTTCGAGCTATAAGCATAGCCTCGGGGATTTTAAGAAGATTATCTGTCATGATTACAACGTCGGCTGCCTCGATGGCACTGTCCTGACCCATATTTCCCATAGCAATACCAACATCGCTTCTGGCAAGAGAGGGCGCATCGTTTATTCCATCACCAACATACATAGTACTTTTAGACCGTGAAATAAGAGCCTCCAGATTAGAATATTTTTCCTCGGGAGAAAGCTCTGAATAAAATTCACCTATGTTAATCTCCTTGGCAATACGGGATACGTTTTCTTCCCTGTCGCCCGAGAGTATAACTGTGTTTTTTACACCAAGGCGGCTGAGCTTTTTTATCGCCTCGCCTGCCTCGGGCTTTACGCTATCTGAAATTGTAATTATACCGATAAATTCTTGGTTTCTCGAAATATAAACACCGTTAGCTTTTACGTATTCGTCGGGAACAAAAGCCCCCTCACTTTTCATAAGCTCAAGGTTGCCTACGGCGCATTTTTGACCATCCACCTCTGCAATAACACCAAGTCCTGCAAGCTCCCTTGCTTCTTTTGGAGTGATTATATTCTCACTTCCTTTTTTTATACACTCGGCTATTGGGTGATTTGATACATACTCGACCGATGCAGCAATAAACAGAAGCTCTTCAGAGCTGATACCGACAGGAACAACCTCCCGGGTTTCAAATCTGCCCGAAGTTATTGTACCTGTTTTATCAAAAGCCACCGTTTCAGCCTTTGCCACCTTGGAAAAAACATTACCGCCCTTAAAGAGTATTCCTCTTGATGCCGCCCCGCCTATACCGCCAAAGAAAGACAAAGGAACCGAGATTACAAGAGCACAGGGACAGGATATAACAAGAAAAGTAAGGGCTGTATAAATAGATTTACTCAGCGCTGACAAACCAAAAAGAGGCGGCAACACTGCGACAACCAACGCAAGAGCCACAACTATCGGAGTATAGTATCTTGAAAACCTTGTAATAAAGCTTTCTTCTCTTGATTTGTTGTCGCTGGCGACCATGGCAAGCTCTAAGACTCTGGCAGCCGCAGACTCGGCAGATTTACGGATTGACTCTGCATATATCAAGCCGTCAGCTACTACAAATCCGCTTAAAAGCATATCCCCTGCCTTAACATCTCTCGGAACAGGCTCGCCTGTCATTGAAGAGGTGTCAACGCTCGCACTTCCCGACAAAATAACACAATCCACAGGAACACGCTCGCCGGGGCGAATTACAACCGTCATACCGATTTCCACATCCTCGGCATCAACCGTCTCTTCCCTGCCCTCAACAATTACGTTAGCCTCGTCAGGGCAAATGTCCATAAGAGATTTGATAGATGCCCTCGACTTTCTTATCGCCCTATGTTCAAAGGTCTCGCCAATCAGATAAAATATCATTACAGCGACACCCTCGCTCCATTCACCGACAAACATAGCGCAAATGGACGCAACAGACATAAGAAACTTCTCGTCAAGGGGGTCAAGCCGTAAAATTCCTTTTACCGCATCAACAAAAACCTCAGCCCCCGAAACAACAAGGGCGAAAACATAAAGAATAAGCGAAAGAACCGAAAGCTCAAACAGTCCAAAAACAAGCCCCAGGGCAAAAAGCGAAAGAGAAACTGCTATTTTTACCGCATCCGACCTAAAGAGTTTTTTTATTTTTTTCTTCATTTTTCCAGCTTTAGGTCGTCGTCAAAGGCAAGGCAGACTTTCAAAATAACGTTGTATGCCTCGGACTCGTCAAGACCTGTTTCAACAGTCATCTTTTCGGTAAGAAAGTTTATCTTTGCCGAGTCAATTCCCTCTGTCGCCTCAATCTGTGACGCAAGCTTTGCCGCGCAGTTGGGGCAATCAAGTCCAATAATGTTATACTTAATTTTCATTTTTATTTACCTCACAAAATTATTCTTTAATATGCTCAAGGGCTTTTTCAATAATATCCCTCACGTGGTCGTCAGCCAGGGTATAAAAGACGTTTTTGCCCGACTTTCGGTAGGTTATAAGGTCGCTTTGCCTCAAAATTTTAAGTTGGTGGGAGACTGCCGACTTTGTCATACCGAGAAGCTCGGCAATATCACAAACGCACATAGGCTCACCGTCTATCGCAAAGAGAATGCTCATTCTGGTTGAGTCCCCGAAAATTTTAAAGAAATCGGAAAGGTCGTAGAGCATCTCCTCATCGGGCATTTCCTGCCTCTTTTTTTCAATAACCTCAGAATGCAGCTCCTCACACTCGCAGGCGGGTGGGCTTTTTTCGTACAAATTCATTTAAAACCTCTTTCGGTTGAACGGTTGTTCAACTGTTTGATATTATTATACCCTCATTCTCTGTAAAAGTCAATAGTTTTTTCTTTTTTATTGACATATTCAAGTATTTGTTATAAAATAAAGCTATAAAAACAAAGGAACATTTTTATGAAGATAAATGTATTAAGCGGTAATGTGCTAAAAATCATAGCCGCCTTAGCAATGCTTATTGACCATATGGGTGTGCTGCTTTTTCCCGGGTTTCCTATTTTCAGAATCATAGGCAGACTTTCTTTTCCAATATTCGCCTTTATGATTTCAGAGGGAGCAAGGTATACAAAAGATAAACTCCGCTATTTTTTGTCGGTATTCATTCTTTCTGTAATATGTCAAGCGGTGTATATACTTACAGGCGGCTTTGAGCCTTTTAACATTCTTATTACCTTTTCACTTTCTATCCTTATAATCTATGCGTTAAAGGATTTTAAGAAATCCCTCTTTTCTGAGGTGCGCTCTGTGGCTTCTATAATACTAAAAGGTCTTATTCTTGCCACTCTTATTACTGTTGTATACCTTTTTACAGAGCTTGTACATATTGATTACGGCTTTGCGGGCTGTCTCGCTCCTGTTTTTGCCGCCATATTTGACCTTAGAGACATTAACATTCCCGAAAAGCTCAAAAAGCTTGATTCCCTGCCATTACGAATACTTTCTCTCTTTATTCCGGTATTTTTTGTAGTGCTTCGTAATATGAGAGCAGGCGACCGTCTTGTTAGTCCGTTTCTCTTTGCTGCCCTACCCATTCTGCTTTTATACTCAGGTAAACGCGGAAAGGCAAAGCTCAAATATTTCTTCTACATATTTTATCCCCTGCACCTTGCACTCCTCGAGGGAATTTATATCCTTTTATAACCTATATAAAAAATATGCTTGCATAAAGTGTCATCAATGAAAAAAACACCTAATGCAAGCATATTTTTTTATTTGTTTGCGTTAATAAATTCCAGAACCTTATCGCAAGGAACAGCAAGACCGCAGATAAAATCACCTGTGGATGCAGATGTTCCCACCGCATAGTTGATACCAACAATCTGAAACCTGTCATTCATAAGAACACCGCCGCTTGAGCCGTGGTCCATGGGCGCATCGTGCCAGATAACAGGAAAGTCGAGATAACCAACAGCAGAGGTCTCCTGACGTTCAATCTCGTTTACATTACCAAAAGTGATATTGTTATCGAGACCGCCGGGAGAGCCGACAGCTATTACAACATCACCGAGTTTTGACGTGGTATCAGAAAAGGAGAGCGTAGCAAGAGCTACATTTTCCTTTTTTACAGCAAGAAGTGCCAGATCATATTCAGCATTCTGCGCTAAAACGGTAGCAGTACGAGAATTTCCGAAGCAATCGATTACAGAATATTCTCTGGAGTTAAATCCGCTGACATTCCTTGTAACGTGGCAGTTGGTTAAAACATAGTATATGCCGTCTTTTTCTTCAAATATTACACCGCTTCCCGTAACCTTGTGGGTGTCTGTGGGAACACCGAATGTTGTCTTTGCGTGAATAACCTCAATTCCGACACAGGCCTTAATATACTCCGAAGATATTTTGTTTAAAGCCTCGCGGTAATCAAAGGTGTAACAGGCATAAAGGGTCACCTTGTCCGAAAGTGAAGTACCAAGGTAGGCAGGATTCTCCCCCGCCTCGTCATAGAACCAGCCGGAGAAAATATAATTATCTTTTTCGGGAGGGGTTGGATATGCAATTTTTTCACCAACATCGAAGCTCTTTGTCTCCTTTACACCGTCTATAACAAATTCAACAGTTATAGATTTTTCTGAAGTGCCGGAGCCTGAGTTGTCTGTATTGCCCGGGGTGCTCAAACCTCCTAAAAGGCCGTTACCAGCACCGGTATCCGGTACAAATTCACAGGAAGAAAAGACTAAAAGAGAGATAGAAAGAGCAAGAAAAATGAATATTTTTTTCATACAAATCTCCCTTATTTGTTTTGGTTGTTTTTAAGATTTAAGCTGTGAACCTAGCAATCTTTGCAAAGAAAGCCTCTGCGTTATCTGTATGAGCAACGAGGGTAATATCAGAAAGAAGATCGAGAGAAAAAATACCCATAATTGACTTTGCATCAATTGTATATCTGCCCTGAACAAGGTCTACCTCGTAATCAACAAGAATAACCTCGTTAACAAAATCTCTGATGTCTTTTACATTTGTAAGCTTGATTTTAATTTCTTTCATAATAGAAATTCCTTTCTGAAAATATTTTCTAGAGTAATTATATCAAATAACCGCCTGTGTTGTCAATTGTTTTTTTAAGAAAATATCGACAAAAAGGCACGAAAAAATTTTCAAAAAATAAACCTCACTCAATTTAACCATACTCCTTGACAATTGCCTTCATTTGTGATAGAATGTATAAGGCTTTGCGGGTGTGGCGGAACTGGCAGACGCGCCAGACTTAGGATCTGGTGGTTACCCGTGCAGGTTCAAGTCCTGTCACCCGCACCAAACAAAGAGGATATGCCCTAATGGGGTATGTCCTTTTTTTGCTTTATAAGGGGGGGACTTGAAGGAGAAAACCGAGAGTAACATTTTATTGCCCTGCTCTTTATTATTTTGCTCTACTTATTGACACAAAAACCACTTTTGTGATAAAATATAATAAACACAATCAAAGAGGGCTTTTATGAAAAAACTTAGTACACTAATGCTTATAATACTTTCTGCATTTTTGCTTATATCTTGCGAATATAACAATACTGATGACGACTCCATTCCCGACGGCGGAGCAAAAATGGCGGGTGTTGTTACCGATGTGGGAGACAGAATAGCAATACTTGTAACCGATGAAATATATAACAACGAGCCTATGCACGTTCTTGTAAACGATAAAACCGCGTTTTTTGACTCTGACGGAAACAAATCCACAAAAGACTCTGTTAAGGTTGGAGACAAGATTGTAGTTACTTATAGCGGCCAGGTGATGATGAGCTATCCCGGGCAAATATCGGCTATAAAAATTGAGATAAAATAAAATCAAGTGCAGACCGAAACAGAAAGCGGTTTGCACTTTTTGCTAACCCTAGAAAGTACCCTCGCGCCTCTCGGCGCAGGGCAAGAATCCTCTCACCTACACCAAATAGAAATGGCACCCACAAGGAGTGCCACTTCTATTTGGCGCAGAGGGAGGGATTCGAACCCTCGTGTGCGTTAGCACAAACTGATTTCGAGTCAGCCCCGTTATGACCACTTCGATACCTCTGCATAAATATGATGCAACAGCGTGCATCATATTTATGCAGAGACCTGTGAGAAGCGGCTCGATGAGCTTCAGCTCAGCGAATCCACTTCGCATATCCCACCGAAGCGTGTCAAGTTCACTTGAAAACGCAAGGTGTGGATATCTTCACCAAAGGTGAAATACCTCTCTGTGATGCATACTGTACATTTTGAAAATCAAGCCTTTAAATTATAGCATATCCAAACTTAAAAATCAAGAGGTTATAAAGAAATATTTTTAAATAGCTGTTGTAATATGAATCAACATCTACCTACCACGGTTTTTAGGGCTATAAATTCCAATATCAGAGTTCATTATTGAGCCTTGGACTATCGACGAGGAGCCGTATTTTTTTCGGATTTCGTCTATGGTTTCTTCCCTCTTTTTGCTTCTCTCTCTTTCTTTATATTCTTCCTCACCAAATAGGTCCATCTGCTCGGCATAAGTTTCTGAATGTACAAGGTTTGTGGCGGTAACGGTAAGCATACGTATAGGCTTTCCTTTTTGCCATTCGTCAAGGAGTATTGAATAGGCGGTATCTGCAATTGCTCTTGCAATATCGGTGGGGGGAGTTATTGGTCTTTGACGTTGGAGCACTGACAAAAATTCGTCTTTTATCGTCAGCTGCACGGTCTCGCACTTCATACCGGATTTTCTTAATCTTCTACCTATGTCGTCAGCAAGATAATCTATACCTATTCTGCACTCATCTGTGCTCATAAGGTCGTGCTTAAAGGTAAAGCCTGAGCCAATGCTTTTTGCATCCTCCTGCTCTGCCGAAACAGGGCTGTCGTCAAGGCCGTTTGAATACTTATAAAGCATCTCGCCCATTTTACCAAACTTGTGGCAAAGCAGCTCAGGGCTTGCTGAGGCAAGCTCACCAATGGTACGAATACCCATACTCGAAAGCTGCTCAGCGGTTCTTTTTCCAACAAAGAGCAAATCTGACGCGGGGAGAGGAAATACAATCTGCCTAAAATTATCCTCGTTTATTAGAGTAATTGCGTCAGGCTTTTTGTAATCACTGCCCAGCTTTGCAAACACTTTATTAAAGGAAACACCGATAGAAACGGTTATTCCTATCTCATCCTTTACCTCTCGCCTTATCCTTTCGGCAATCTCTTCGCCTGTGCCAAAGAGCTTTTTTGAGGCGGTAACATCAAGCCAACTTTCGTCAATACCAAATGGCTCTATCATATCGGTATATCTTGCGTAGATTTCGTTTACTCTGCGTGAATATTTTACATATTCCTCGTGATGAGGCGATGCTATTACAAGGCCGGGGCATTTTCTTTTAGCCGACCACACGGTCTCGGCAGTCTGAATTCCGTACCGCTTTGCCAACTCGTTTTTAGCAAGGACTATGCCGTGGCGGTCCTCTTCGCTTCCGCAGACCGCCATTGGAACATTCTTATAGGCAGGATTGAGAACGGTTTCAACAGAGGCAAAAAAGCTGTTGCAATCACAATGAAGTATTACTCGCCCGCCCATAAGTATGTCTCCTTTTTATTTTTTCTTCTGATTTTTCTGCGATTCCTTTAAGGTGAAGATAAACTCGCAGTTCTCGTCCCCCTCGGACTCTACCCAGATGTTTTCCTCATGGGCATCAATAATAGTTTTACATATATAGAGTCCAAGTCCTACACCGCTCTTATCAAGTCCGCGGCTTTTGTCTGTTTTGTAGAAACGGTCAAAGACCATTTTTTTGTCCTCGTTGGCAATACCCTGCCCCTCATCAAAGACAGAAATTCTTATCTTCTTGCCTTGAATGCGGGAAAGCGAGATTACAAATCTTCCCCCCTCCTTAGAGAACTTTATGGCATTGTGGCAAAGGTTATACAAAACCTGGTGAATAGCGTCCTTATCCGCTGTAACAAGCATTTCGTCCTCTTCCGCAATAAACTCAACATCAAGCCGCTTTTCTTCTATCTTTTGCTCAAAGGAGATAAGAATTATTCTTGCCAGCTCAGCGACGTCAAACTCCGTGAAACTAAACTTTCGCTCACCCGACTCCAGCTTTGAAATATCGAGCAACTGAGAAACAAGGCGGGATAGCCTGTGAACCTCGGCAGAGATAACGCCAAGGTAATAGTCGTGCTTTTCGGGGGGGATTGCCCCGGAGGTTATACCGTCAATAAAGCCGGATATGGTTGTCATTGGTGTTCTTAAATCGTGAGAGACATTGGCTAGGAATGAATTTCGCATTTTTTCAAGGCTGTCTAAGGACTCTGCCATATTATTAAACGCTCTACCAAGCTCGGCAACCTCGTCTGCACCGTAAACAGTAACCCTTGCAGAGAAATCGCCCTTAGCCATTTCCTTTGTCGCCTTTGTCATAACACGCAGGGGATGAACTATACGCTCGGTGATAAAATATGCGGCAATAAATGCAGCAAGCATTACCCATATTGCACTATGCATAAGAGCGTTTCTGGTTATACTTACAAGGTTATCCTCTCTTACGGCAGAGGCAAGTGCTGCGACGTATCCCGCTACATCACCGTTAATTATGACCTCTCTCAAAAAAACCATAGACTTTTCGGGAAGAAAACCGCCAAGGTCACCGTTATGAACAAGATATGTCTCGTTCTCAGCAGGCTTAAAGAGTCCTTTAGGCAGGTCTCCTAGTCTCTTTCCGACCTTCAGCTCCTCCTCTCCCTCGGTAATACTGGAGAGAATGATTTCACCTTCGGCATTTGCCACAATAATATCATACTGTGAGTCGGTGCGTACCATTGCCTCAATTATTTTCGGAAGAGGGCCGTTACGCACCGCTATATCAAGGTTAACAATTGCTTCGTCGTTTATATAATCAATTACAATTTTGGATGCCATATCCAGCTTTTCTTCTCTGGAGTCGTCGGCATAACGGCGAATCATTGTACTGATTATGCCCGAAAGGATTAAAAAGCTGGCAAATATTATAAGTACAAAGGCAGAAATATGCTTTGCAAAGGAGGATTTGAACATTCTTTCACCTCACAAATAATTTTTCACTTTAATTTTATCACAGTAAAGCTCCTAAGTCAAATATTTTTTGTTAATATTGTTGACTCAATTAACTTTTTATGGTAAAATAGAAAAGATTAAAAGCGATAACCCTGAAAGGACGTATATAAAATGATAGTTACAAGATTTGCTCCCAGCCCCACAGGCTATATGCACATCGGAAACCTGAGAACTGCCCTTTATTCCTACCTTATCTCAAAGCACGAGGGCGGCAAGTTTATTCTCAGAATAGAGGATACCGACAGAGAAAGACTTGTTGAAGGAGCGACAGATGTTATTAAGTCCACCCTTGCCGTAACAGGTCTTAAATATGACGAGGGTCCCGACGTTGGCGGTGAGCACGGTCCTTATGTTCAGTCTGAGCGCAAGGAAATATATATGGAGTATGCAAAAAAGCTTGTTGAGCTTGGATACGCATACTACTGCTTCTGCACAAAGGAGCGTCTTGAACAGCTCCACGAGGAAGATAGTGTTGGAGGCTATGACCGTCATTGCAGAAATCTCTCTAAGGAAGAGGTTGAGGCTAATCTCAAAGCAGGGCTTCCCTTTGTTATTCGCCAGAAGATGCCTACCGAGGGTGTTACAAGCTACCACGACGAGGTTTTTGGAGACATTTCTATGAACAACGAGGAGCTTCAGGACCAGATTCTTATGAAGGCTGACGGCTACCCCACCTACAACTTCTGCCACGTTGTTGACGACCACCTTATGGGGGTTACTCATGTTGTACGTGGCTCGGAGTATCTTACCTCTACCCCAAAGTACGTGCTTCTTTACGATGCATTCGGCTGGGAAAGACCTACCTACGTTCACCTGCCCTTGCTTATGGGTAAGGATGCCGAGGGCAATATTTCAAAGCTCTCTAAGCGTCACGGCGCTGTTTCATTCCAGGACCTTGTAAACGACGGCTATCTCCCCGAAGCGATAATTAACTACATTTCTCTTCTCGGCTGGTGCCCGAAAAATTCCGAAACAGAGTTCTTTACTCTCCCCGAGCTTGAGGCGGCGTTCACTATTGACGGTGTTTCAAAATCTCCCTCTGTTTTCGACTTTGAAAAACTGCTCTGGTTCAACGGCGAGTATATTCACAAAATGACCGACGAGGACTTTAACGATGCGGTTGAAAAGTTTGTAAAAGTTGAAATTCCGGCATATATAAACAAGCAGAAAATGTTATCTCTCTTAAAAACAAGAATTTCAAAGTTATCCGAGATTGACGAAAAGAAGGACTTCTTTATCACTCTTCCCGAGTATGACAAGGAACTGTTCTTAAACAAGAAGAACAAGATTGCAGACTTTGAGATAGTAAAAACTGTTCTTACAGAGGCAAAGCAAATCCTTACAGGTGTTGAGAGTTTCGACAACGATACCCTCTTCGCCGCCCTTATGCCTATCGCGCAAAAGCTCCAGATAAAGACGGGTACTCTTATGTGGTGCGTAAGAATTGCGGTTTCCGGTATGGCGGCAACTCCCGGCGGAGCTACCGAGATTATGGAAGTTATCGGCAAGACCGAATCTCTTAAGAGAATCGACGCAGCACTTGATAAGTTAGCATAACCAGCCTCCTTTGTGTAAAGGGAGGTGGCTTGCGGAGCAAGTCGGAGGGATTGCCGCTTTTTGAAAAAAGCTCGGCAAAAACTTTATAGAAAGAATAATTATTAAGGCGAGTCCACTGATATGCACCCCAAAAGTTAAACACTTTTGGAGTGTATATCAAATGGCTCGCCTTTTTGTTGTTGGCAGAATAAAAAGATAACCTAGGGGGTAGCTCGGATATCTTTTGTGAGTTAGTGATTAAACTTTGAAATAACGAAATCTCATCGCCGCTTCGCAGAGCTTCCCCTCCGAGGGGAAGCCTTAGAGTAGGCTTAGTCTAGCTCCTTCTTTCCTGTGTAAAGCTCGTAGTATCTGCCTTGGAGCTTGAGAAGGTCGTCGTGGTCGCCGCGCTCGATAATTTCGCCCTGCTCCAGTACCATAATTGCATTGGAATTACGGACTGTGGAAAGGCGGTGGGCTATGACGAAGGTTGTGCGGTCCTTCATAAGTCTATCCATACCGTGCTCGATGTGTCTTTCGGTACGGGTATCGACAGAGCTGGTTGCTTCGTCAAGGACAAGGATTGGAGCTTTTGAAAGAGCGGCTCTTGCAATGTTAAGAAGCTGTCGCTGTCCCTGAGAGAGGTTTGCTCCGTCGCCCTCGAGAACGGTATCGTAGCCGTTTTCAAGACGCATAATAAAGCTATGTGCGCTGGCGGTCTTTGCGGCGGCTATTACTTCTTCGTCGGTTGCGTCAAGTCTGCCGTAGCGGATATTCTCCATAACCGTACCTGTAAAGAGGTGGGTATCCTGGAGCACCATTGCAATATTCTTACGTAAGAATTCCCTGCTATACTCCTTTATGGGTCTGCCGTCTATGGTTATTGTTCCCTCGGCAATATCATAAAAGCGATTTAAGAGGTTGGTTACTGTGGTTTTACCCGCACCTGTTGAGCCAACAAAGGCAATCTTTTGCCCCGGCTTTGCATAAAGGGAGATGTTCTTTAATACCACCTTATCGGGGTTGTAGCCAAAGGTTACGTTCTCGAAAATAACATGACCCTTGATAGGCTCGGTGGATGCATTCTCTATGTCAGGCTCCTCGGGAGTCTCATCCATAACCTTAAACACACGCTCAGCACCCGCAAGGGCAGCAAAGAGAGTTGACACCTGCATTGAGAGCTGGTTTATCGGCATTGAGAACTGCTTTGAATAATTGGCAAAAGCGGTAAGCTCACCGGGTGTAAAGCCTGTAAGAACTATAAGAATACCGCCGACACCGAGAGTTACGGCATAGGAGATAAGGCTGATGTTGTGCATTATCGGGCCTGTTACACCGCCCCAGAACTGGGCTTTTTCCTGCTTGGAGCGCAGGTCCTCGTTAATGATGCCCATTTCTTCAACGCACTCGTCCTCGTGGTTAAAGACCTTAATAACCTTTTGTCCGCTTATGGTTTCCTCAATATAGCCGTTTACAGCACCGAGAGCCGCCTGCTGTTCACCGTAATACTTAGAAGAATTTTTACCTATGATTCCAACGGCATAAACAAGAAGCGGAACAAATACAACGGTTATTATCGTAAGATAAACATTCGTTGTAAGCATAAAGACAAATGTACCAATAAGACTTACACCGCCGCTGACTATTGATGTTAAGGAGTTGTTAAGCATTACATCGATATTATCAACATCGTTTGTAAAGCGGCTCATTATCTCGCCTGTGGGATGAGAGTCGAAATATCTGACAGGCAGAGCCTGCAGCTTTTTAAACAGGTCATCTCTTATTGCCTGAATAGAGCCTTGGGAGATGGAGAGCATAATTCTCGCCTGCAGATAGCTGCCAAAGGCAGAAATAAGATACACAGTACCTAAGATAATCAGCGCGCCAACGGCATAAACACTTACCGCACCCACAACATTTGATGTGAGGCTCTTTAGGAGAGGAGTTGAAACAAAGGCTTCAATTATTCCGTCAGCAAAATCCGCAAGGGGGCTTGGATTAAGCTCTGCATCGGGACTCACCGCTACGGTTATCCTGTTTATCATAGGGACAATTAAATAGCCGCCTGCAAGCGAGGAGAGGGTTGTAAGAATCATACAGAGAAAGACAAAAACAAGTCTTAATTTATATTTTCCTACATAGGAGAGAAGCCTTGCGATAGTTTTACCTATATCCTTTGGCTTACCCTTAGCTCTCGGACCGGGACCTCTGCCGGGACCACCGCCTCTTAGGGATTGACCGTGGGAGACGCTGTTATATTGCTTTTTAAGCTCTTCGAGTGATCTTGCCATAACTTACGCCTCCTTTTTATCCATTTGAGAATAGAATATTTCGCTATACTCAGCGTTATTTTCAAGAAGCTCTTCGTGAGTACCGACACCGGTTATCTTACCGTCGTTCATAACAACTATAATATCCGAGTCCTTAACAGAGCTTATGCGCTGAGCGATAATTATTTTTGTACAATCGGGAATCTCGTTTCTGAAAGCCTCTCTAATTTGAGCCTCGGTTGCAGTATCAACTGCGCTTGTTGAGTCGTCGAGGATAAGAATTTTCGGCTTTTTAAGTAATGCTCTCGCAATACAAAGTCTCTGCTTTTGACCGCCCGAAAGGTTGCTTCCGCCCTTATCAAGCTCGGTATTATATCCATCCTTAAATGTGGATACAAACTTGTCTGCCGCAGCATAAGTAGCCATTTTCTTGATTTCTTCATTCGAGGCTTCCATATCGCCCCACTTAAGGTTATCTGCAATACTACCTGCAAAGAGCAGATTTTTTTGAAGCACCATACCTATACCGTCACGAAGATTTACCAGAGGATAGTCCTTAACATTTATTCCGTCAATAAGCACCTCACCCTCGTCAACGTCATAAAGTCGGGGTATCATAGAAACAAGAGTTGTTTTTCCACAGCCTGTTGAGCCTATTATACCAACCGTTGCACCTGCGGGAATTGTGAGATTGATTTTTTCAAGCACGGCTTCCTCGCTGTTCTTGTAATAACGGTAGGAAACGTCACGGAACTCTACTCTGCCCTCTTTTACCTCTGCGTCAGAAATCATTTTTTCGGTATCTCTGATGTCGGGTGTTTCGTCAAGGACCTCGCAAATACGCTTTGCCGATGCCATAGCGCGTGAGGTTACCATAAGAAGCATTGTAACCATCATAAGAGAGGAAAGAATCTGGGTTGTGTAGGTGACAAAGGCAGAAAGGTCGCCAACAGGCATACCGAAGTCAAGCACCTCTTTGTGGCCAAGCCAGATTATGGCAATTACCGTAGCATACATAAACAGGTTCATAACAGGACCCATATATATCATTATCTTTACGGCATCCATACCCGACTTTTTAAGAGCCGAGTTATCGGCTTCAAACTTTTCTATCTCGTAGTCCTCACGTACAAAGGACTTAACAACTCTTACATTTGTAACATTTTCTCTGACGGTGGAGTTAAGTTTATCTACCTTTTTCTGAAGTCTCTCAAACCTTGGGAATCCAAGCCTTATAAGCATAAATATTACAATAAGCATAAGGGGCATTGTTATAGCCAAGACAACAGAAAGCGAGGGTCTTAAGCTTACAGCCATTACTATACCGCCGATAAACATACCGGGTGAACGTAAAGCCATACGGAGAAGCATATTAACAAAATTCTGAAGCTGGGTTACGTCATTTGTCATTCTGGTAACTAAAGAGCTTGCCGAAAACTTATCAATATTTGCAAAGGAGAATTTCTGTATTTTGGTATAAACATCCCGCCTTAGGTCTGCGGCAAAGTTTACCGACGCCTTTGCACCGTAGTACGCTCCGGCAACACCGCCTGTCATCATAAACAGAACTATAACTGCAAGCAGACCCGCATACCCTATGCTTGAGGCCACGGTAAGTGTACCGTTATAGCCATCATTTATTATCATAGCCAGAACAAGGGGCATAAACATTTCGCCTACAACCTCAACAATCATACCGAGCGGACCCAGTATAAAGGATTTAAGGTAGGGCTTTACATATTTCATCCATCTTTTCATATTGTTTTCCTTTCTAGGAGCTGGTGTGCTTTTTTATATTTTCTTGGAGTCTTTCAAGACAGGATATATAGGTGTCAAGCTCCTCATCACTAAAGCCATCAAACATAGAGGCATCAGCCTTAGAGAAGGTCTCTTTCGTAAGCTCAACAAGAGTTCTTCCCTTTTCGGTTATTTTAATCTCATTAAATCTTGTGTCGTGACCCAAAGTACGCTTTATGTAGCCATCCTGTTCAATCTTCTTTAAAGCACCCGTAACCGCTGCGGGAGTTATATCAAGCCTGTCAGCCAGCTCCTTTTGCGAAGGGAGCATACCGTCTCTTGCTAGATGCATTAAAATTCTGTGCTGAGTTCGGTGTATTCCGATTTCACGAACCCGCGAGTCAATCATAAACCTATGCATTTTGTCGGTTTTTATCATCATTTCGATAGCCCGCATAAGCTTTGTTCCTGACATATATTCTCCTTTCATTAACAAGTTAATAATTAACCACTTAATTATTATACATAAAGCAACCGAAAAGTCAATAGAGCTTCCTTGCATTTTACATTTTATACATAAATATTTTTCTTGCAAAATTTATCATATAGTGATAAAATATATTGTAGTAATCTGTTTGAGGTGAAAGATGAAAAACACAAGCCTTTGCTATATAGAAAAAGACGGTGCATATCTTATGATACACCGTATAAAAAAGAAAAATGACGAAAACCATGACAAGTGGATAGGAGTTGGCGGAAAATTTGAAGCGGGAGAGTCTCCCTTTGACTGTGCAAGACGTGAAATATACGAGGAGTGCGGAATAAAGCCGAAAAATCTTAAGTACCGAGGCATTGTCACCTTTGTTTCCGACGAGTACGGCACAGAATATATGCACCTCTTTACTGCCGACAGCTATGAGGGCGAGATTGACTTTGGCTGTGACGAGGGTGTGCTTGAGTGGGTTGAAAAAGAAAAAATCCCTTCTCTTTCTATCTGGGAGGGTGACAAAATATTCTTTGATTTACTTGAGCGAGAGGAAAAATTTTTCTCTTTAAAGTTAGAATATAAAAAAGAAAATCTCATTAACTCTGTTGTTGAGTTTTCTGTTTGTTAATTTTTTTGTACTACACTTACATTACCTATACTATACTAGACTATACTATACTACACTGGGGCGCATTTATGGGACAATTTTGCATACCAAAAAAGCCGAAACCCCTTGAAAATACTAGAGGTTGTGTGTAAAATCAGCGCCTGTTCTTATATCGAACAAGCGCTGTTTCGTTATTTTTTGAGTAATTTTCGTCTCTCTTTATAGTCGGGAAGAACAGACTCAACTATCTTATAAAACCTCTCGGAGTGATTCATCTCCACAAGATGCGAAAGCTCGTGGACCACAACATAGTCAACAGCCTCCTCGGGATAGTCAAAAAGACGGTAAGAATAGGAAATATTACCCTTTGATGAGCAGGCGCCAAAGCGTGTTTTTGCTCCCGTGATTGTAATTCTGCCGTATTTCAGCCCCATAATTTCGGCGTAGTATTTTGTTTTTGCAGAAAGGAGCGCTCTTGCCCTTTCTCTTAAAGCAGGAATTTCGCTTTCCTTTGGCTCGGGGTGATTTTGTGCTCTTTCAAGCTGGGTACTTATATGCTTTTCTATCCAATCCCTATGGGAGAGGATTGCCTCTTTTATTTTTGCTTCGGGAGTTCTCCTTGGCGCTCTTACTATAAGATTTGCATCCTTTACCGACAAGGAAAGTGTTTTCCTGTCCGAATATATTACCTTGTATTCCATGTTTTCACCTCTTTAGATATTTTAACACAAAAGGGTGAAAAAGTAAAGTCATTTACCTGTGTTTCTGACAGACGCAGTTAAACTGCCTGCGCTCACCGCTGACTCCTGCATACTCCCCGGGTGGTAATGCATAATAAAAGTATGGGAGTGTGTCTAATTCTGGATACTCGGTTTCTGTGTTTACATGCCTGTACACGTATTCTGCATCTGTTATATAAACCTCGGTGGGAAAAGCCCTGTCTGGAATATCAAGAAGCGAGATTTTAACAAGATTTTCATCGGGACACTCATTTCTTGCAATTCCCTTTTCTGCCGAGTCAAAATAGCATACAACATGAGTTTTACATACTCTGTCAGGGGCATTGTCGGGAGTGAAATATCCGTATTCAAGTCTTGAGCCTCTGACATCTAGGAGACAGTTTTCCGAATACAGCGCGCCTGAATCCATGCAGTATGGCCGTTGTATCAGCCCCGAGATATTAAATTCTGTCTCGGTGTCCTTATATTCCTCATGAATTTCAGACATAATATCGTCCCAGATTTTAATATGAGAGGGAGCAAGTCCGTCAACGCTTCCCCCGCCCGACTCGAAGCCGCACCATATACCTGCGGTGTAATAAGGGGTGTATCCTAAGAACATTTTATCTCTGCCGCCCCCCGAGGTGCCTGTCTTTCCCGCAGTGGGGACAAGGGTATTTAACTTTATGCTTTTTGCTGTGCCCGCCTTTACTACCTCTTCAAGCATTTTTGTTACTATTTCGGCAGTTTCTGCCTTAAATATTCGCTTTTCCTCAGGGGTATTTTCAAGAACTGTTTTTCCCTCGTGGTCGATTATATAAAGATAAGAGCGCATTTTTTTATGCACTCCCCCGCACGAGAGTGTACTGTATGCCTCGGTGAGCTTTGAAAGCGGAACACCGTAGGTTAACTGACCCAAAGCGAGAGGCGACACCGCAAGGTCGGTTAGGGTTCTGCCGTCGTTTGTTCTCTCTTTTTCAACCAGAGTATCAAAGCCGAATTTATTTTTTAAGTCATCGAATACCACAGATGTGCCCCGCATCTCGCAAAGTCTTACGGCAACGGTGTTTTTAGAGAGCCTTAGGGCATCTTTTACCGTTATGAGACCGCTATAAACATTTGGGGAATTCCTTGGATATGCCTTGTAGCCCTCATCGGTTTCGGTAAAACTTGTCGGCACGTCATCAAAAACCGTTGCCCAGTTAATTTTACCCTCGTCGACAAGGGGCGCATAAAGAGCTAGGGGCTTTAATACCGAGCCGGGAGTATGTGGAACAAGGGCGTTGTTTAAAATTCGGTTTGCCCGCTTTTCTCCCACGCCTCCGGCTATTCCCGCAAGGCTGCCGTCTGCCGTATTTGTTATTACCATAGAATAGCCTAACCCCTCATTTATTTCCAACGGAAAATTTTCCTTATTTTCAAAATAATTCTCCAGAGCTTTCTGTACCTTTACATCCATAGTTGTATAAACCTTGTACCCACCGCCAAGAAGCAGGTGCTCGGCAGCAGAAATTGAGATATTCTTCTTTTCGGCTAGGTCCTCTGCCGCCTCGGCAATTACAGTTTCAACAAACCAAGAATCGTAAATATCACTCCCCTCGCCCCTCGGAAGAACTTTAATATCCTCTGAGAGGGCGTCTTTATATTCTTGCTCTGTGATAACTCCTTCTCTATACATTACAGAAAGGATTGTATTTCTTTTTGTCTTGCATTTATCCGGATTAAGATATGGGCTATAAAGGGTGGGAGCATTTGTAATACCTATAAGTGTTGCTGCCTCGGCGGCGGTAAGCTCTGATGGCTCTTTACCAAAATAGGCTCCGGAGGCAATACCCACACCGTACATATTATTTCCCATTGGTATAACATTAAGATACACCTCAAAAATTTCGTTTTTGGAATAATTTTGCTCGATGTGAATGGCTCTTATCAGCTCGTTTAATTTTCTTGTAAGCTTTTTATCATTGTCTCCGCTTATGTTTTTTACCACCTGCTGGGTTATAGTTGAGCCTCCGAAGCGACGTTCTCCCCTAAAAACATAGTTTACCATAGCAGCGGCAGTACGCTTATAATCAATACCTCTGTGGTCATAGAATTTTCTATCCTCTACTGCAATAAATCCCCATTTGAGATAAGGGCTTATTTCATCAAGCGTATAGTGTATTTTCTTAAGTGAGCCTGAAATTTCAAGTTGCACCGGGGTGTATTCAACGTCTGATTTATCGCTGTCTGCAAAAAATGCCGTTGACTCAAAGACCGCAGAATGGGAGAAAAGCTCAACATCACCGTCAAAATCTATTGCAAATCTTGAATATATATATAATCCGCCAACGCATAAAAGAAAAAGACCCCCGACCGATAAAATAACTATTGCCAGAGCCGAAATGGCTCGTTTTTTTCTTTTCATACAATAAAAACCTCCGTCAGGAGTATTTTGCCTAACGGAGGAATTCGATATTTTTAATATTTTTTCCAAAGACGGAATTTAATAGAATACGCGATTTAAGTAAAGTCCCTCGGGAGGTGCTGTCATTCCCGCCCTTTGTCTGTTTTTTGACTCAACAATTTCACTTACATATTCGGGAGTAAATCTGCCGTATGCTACCTCTGTTAAAGTGCCTACGATTATACGCACCATGTTATAAAGGAAGCCGTCGGCACGGATGCGAACCTCGATAAGGTCACCCTGCTTTTCCACCTTAAGATATGTTACATTTCTCACAGTATCCTCTGTGTCTGAGCCTTCGGACATAAAGGCAGAAAAATCCCTTTTTCCTATAATTTTCTCTGCCGCAAGATTCATAAGAGCAATCTGACCCTCTCCAATATGACGAGGCAAAAACCAAGCGCGCCCAAATTCAAAGGGGTCATAAACAGGCCTGTTTATTATACGGTAAAGGTATTCTTTTTCCTTAACATCATATCTGGGGTGAAAATCTTCATTGCACTCTTTTGCGTAAAACAAGGACAAATCATTAGGCAGAAAGCGCGCAACTGCAAGCGGAAGCTTTTCTGCAGGAACGGTAGCCCCCTCAGACTCAACCGTCAGACAAAACTCATTTGCATGAACTCCCGCATCGGTACGGCTACAGCCCGTTACCTTACAAGGATAGCCTGTTGCCTCAGACAGGGCGCGGCAAAGCTCCCCCTGCACCGTTCGCTTTTCGGGCTGGACCTGAAAGCCGTGAAAGTCTGTGCCGAGATATTTTATTTTAGCAAAATATTTCATAGACCCTCTAAAAATCAGATTTTGTAAAACAGAATGTTATATAGTGTATTGTCAATGTTAAAGCTATAAGGTAATATCGACAGGCACACAAGAGCAGAAACAAAAATGGCAAAAAGCAAGAACCAGGCATAGTCTATGCCATGATATTCGAGCTTATTAAGCTTTACACGGTTTTTGTCACCTCTGTAACAACGGCATTCCATTGCCGTTGCCAGCTCCTCCGCCCTCTTAAACGAGGAAACAAACAGAGGAATAAGAAGAGGTATAAGAGCCTTTGCTCTCTCAACAAGGCTTCCGTTTGAAAAATCCGCGCCCCTTGATTTCTGGGCATTCATGATTTTTTCGGTTTCCTCAACCAGAGTTGGGATAAACCTTAATGCTATTGACATCATCATAGCAAAGGTGTGAACAGGAAGCTTTATTACCTTTAAGGGTGAAAGGAGCGATTCAAGGCCGTCTGTCAAGGCTATGGGAGACGTGGTATAGGTCAGCAGCACGCTTGAGCCCATTATAAGCAGAATTACTCTTACTGCCATAAACACAGCTCTTACAATTCCCCTGGTATAAATTTTTATAATCCAGAATTCAAGAAGAGGCTCCCCCTCGCCTGTTGTCATAAAAACATTGATGAGAGCTGTAAAGAGTATTATCATTATTATGGGCTTTATACCCTTTAGCACAACCTTAAGGGATATACGGCTGAGGGCAATCATCAGGCAAACAGAGAGTGTCAAAAATACAAATACCACAGGATTGTTAGCGAAAAACACAGCCACAATAAAAGCTACGGCAAGTATAATTTTTGTTCTTGGGTCAAGCCTGTGTATTACAGAATTGCCGGGGAAAAATTGGCCTAAAGTGATATCTGAAATCATTTTTTCACCTCCCCTGTATACCTAAGAATTGCATCACGCATGCCTTCTACCGTATATAGGTCGCCCTCAAGCTTAATTCCAATGTCAGAAAGCCTTTTTGCGACCTTTGAGGTCATGGGGATATCAAGACCGACAGAAGAAAGCTCCTCTGCCTCGGAGAATATATCACGAACAGTACCTGATTTATACACCTCAGCGCGGTTCATAACCACCACGTTATCGCAATAGTGAGCCATATCCTCCATAGAGTGGCTGACAAGGATTACAGAGCCGCCTGTCATTTCGGCATAGGTATGCAGACTTCCGAGAATTTCACGTCTGCCCCTTGGGTCAAGGCCTGCGGCAGGCTCATCAAGCACAAGCACATCAGGCCGCATAGCAATAATGCCCGCTATTGCAACACGTCTCTTTTGTCCGCCAGAAAGGTCAAAGGGGGATTTGTCAAGAAGGTCATCGCCAATACCCGTAAAATGGGCAGCCTCGATAACACGCTCGCTGATTTCTGCCTCGGGCAGCCCCTTATTGCGAAGAGCAAAGCCAATATCGGCTCTTACGGTTTCGTCAAAGAGCTGATACTCCGGGTACTGCATAACAAGACCTACCCTGTACCTTACGTCTCTGATTTTTTTCGGCTCAGCCCATATATCTACTCCGTCAAGAAGCACCTGCCCGGAGGTAGGCTTATAAAGGCCGTTAAGAAGATTTACCAGAGTGGATTTACCCGAGCCTGTGTGGCCGATAAGTCCTGTAATCTTTCCACGCTCAAAGGATATATTAACTTTATTCAAGGCAATCTTTCTAAAAGGCGTGCCCTCGGAATATACGAATGAAACGTCTTTCAGTTCCAGAATGTTACTCATTTTTCTTTTACTTTTTCCTTAAAATGTAGTTTGCAAGAGTTTCAACCGTTTCGTCAAGAGTCAGGCTCTCACCCGAAATATTTACACCGCATTCTGCAAGCGACGAAATAAGCTCAGCCCCCTGAGTTGCCTCAAGACCAACCGAATGGAGAAGCTCAACATTTTTAAATACCTCTCTTGCTGTGCCGTCCATTATCAGCTCACCGTCGTTGATAACCACTACTCTGTCGGCTCTTGCCGCCTCGTCCATATAGTGGGTAATATTCAAAACGGTTATTCCCTCTTCACGGTTTAAGCGTTCCATAATCTCAATAACCTCTGCTCGTCCCTGCGGGTCAAGCATTGCGGTGGACTCGTCAAAGATTATAATTTCGGGCTTCATTGCTATAATTCCCGCTATTGCAACCCTCTGCTTTTGTCCGCCCGAGAGCTTGTGAGGCGCGTGCTTTATATATTCGGTCATTCCAACAGTTAAAAGAGCCGAGTCCACACGTCTGCGAATTTCCTCTCTCGGAAGCCCGAGATTCTCGGGACCAAAGGCAACATCCTCCTCAACAACCGTAGCAACGAGCTGATTGTCGGGATTTTGGAACACCATTCCCACCTTGCGTCTGATATCAAAAACGTCCGTCTCTGTAAAGTCCTCGCGGGTAATGTCAACTCCGTCTATATATATCTTTCCAACAGTCGGAGTAAGTATCATATTGATTAGCTTTGCAAAAGTGGATTTGCCCGAGCCGTTGTGTCCGAGAACGGCAACATACTCGCCTCTCTTTATCTCAAGACTTACACCTCTGAGTGCAGGCATTTCATCAACCTTTACAATATCGTCATCAATGCTGTCTACATAGGTGTAGCCGAGATCTTCTGTTTTTATAATTACTTCACTCATTACTTTTCTTTCTTATTTCTTAAAGGTTACTCGAACGCTTGAGCCGCAAGGAAGCGCAAGACCTGTATTTTTTACAGGCAGCCCAAGCTCGTCTGCCTCAGAATATCCGTTCTTTTTAGACAAAAGACGAACAGAGGTAATATACTTCATTGTCGAAGCCGAGAGGCCTGTCGTGTAGGAATTAAGGAGGAAGAAGAGCGGCTCGTCCGAGAGAACACCGCTGACAAGCTCAACAAACTCATCGATATTTTCTTCAATCTTCCACACCTCGCCTGTAGGGCCTCTGCCGTATGAGGGCGGGTCCATAATTATTCCGTCATACTTATTTCCGCGACGTATCTCACGCTCCACAAACTTCTTACAATCGTCTACTATGTACCTTATGGGAGCTTCCGAAAGTCCGGAAAGCCTTGCGTTCTCCTTAGCCTGGGCAACCATTCCCTTTGATGCATCAACGTGAACGACCTGCGCCCCTGCCTTTGCCGCAGCAACTGTTGCGCCGCCTGTATAAGCAAAAAGGTTAAGCACCTTTATAGGTCTGCCCGCACCTCTTATAAGCTCCGAGAACCAATCCCAGTTTGCCGCCTGCTCGGGGAAAAGACCTGTGTGCTTAAAGCCCATAGGCTTAATAAGGAATTTCAGCTCTCCGTAGGATATTACCCAGCTCTCGGGGAGCTTGTTCTCGCTCCACTTGCCTCCACCGGATGAAGAACGCCTGTAGCTGGCATCAGCTCCTCGCCAGAGGGGATCTTTTTTATCTGTATTCCATATAACCTGGGGGTCGGGGCGCACAAGTGTATATTTTCCCCATCGCTCAAGCTTTTCGCCACCCGAGGTGTCGATTACTGTATAATCTTTCCATTTATCTGCGAGCCACATAATTGTAAATCCTTTCCTTCACGAAGCAATCCCTCAGTCGCATTCTGCGACAGCTCCCTTTACACAAGGTCGCCTATCTCTGATTAAAGTATTTTCCCATAGCCGAGCCACGGCACTGGGAATGACAGATAGCTATTGCCACAGCGTCTGCCGTATCGTCGGGCTTTGGCGGGCTTTTTAGCTTAAGAATAGTTGTTACCATTGAGATAACCTGTTGCTTTTCTGCCCTGCCGTAGCCTACCACTGCCTGCTTTACCTGCAAGGGGGTATATTCGCTTATTTTAACTCCGAGAGCATGAGCCGTACAGAGAATAACTCCTCTTGCCTCTGCAACCGCAATACCCGTTGTTATATTTGTGTTAAAGAACAGCTCCTCTATTGCCATTTCCTCAGGCTGATACTTTTTTATTATTTCCTCAAGGTCCTGCTTTATGATAAAAAGCCTTGATTCTATTTCTGTATGAGCAGGTGTTGTAATAGCGCCGAAGGCAACAGGTGTTACACCCCGTCTGTCGCTTTCAAGCACCGCCCAGCCGACTATCGCAAGTCCCGGGTCGATACCAAGAATTCTCATAAAAGCCGTCCCTTTCCATATTTTTCTTGTTTCTAATAGAGTATTATACCACAAAAAGTCGCGCTAGTCAATTGTAATAGCAAACTTTACTATAAAATTACTTTTAATATTTTGTAAAAATTATAATTTAGGGTGGATTTTTTTTAAGTTATATGCTATAATAGTAAAATGATAACATGGATTTATATGCGCTTGTGCTGATTAAAGGCATTTTTTGGTCTAAAAAAGCCAAGCTGCATAGTGTCTCTCTAGCAAAGGAAGGTACAAAGAATGTCAGAGCATATAGATATATTTGAGGATGTTAAGCTGCCGCTTATACCTCTGAGAGGAATGGTTGGCTTCCCGGGTGTACAGTTGAGCATTGAAATTGTCCGCACTGTTTCACTTAAGGCTTTTACCGCGGGGGCAACAATGCACGACGCTCACGTGCTTCTCGTTTCGCAAAAGGATATAGCTGTTGATGACCCGAAGCCTCAAGACCTATCGCGCATCGGTGTTGTTGCGGAAATCAAGCATGTGGTAAAAAATCCTCAGGGCAATCTCTCGGTTGTGTTTGAAGGCAAATACCGTGCGAAAATTGAAGAAATAACCCTAGACAGTGCCGGCTTTATGATTGCAACGGCTGTAGCAAAAAAGGAAAAGGAGAGCTTCAAGCCCTCTACCCAGTGCGAGGCTATGATGGCTGAGATAAAGGCTATACTCAGCGATATTAAAAATATTCATCCCACATTCGATGAGGAGCTGCGTCTTGCTGCCGAGGCTATTACCGCCCCCGGCTACTTTGCAGACTTTGTTGCCTCCTCTGCCCTGATTGATTATAAAAACAAGCAGTCGGTGCTGGATGCGCTTACTCCGAAAAACCGACTCGAAAAGCTACTGGTTGCTCTTGAGGAAGAAAGAATGCTTCTTGAATGTGAGCATGATATTCAGCGACAGGTACGCGCAAAGATAGATAAAAGCCAAAAGGATTATTTCCTCAGAGAACAGATAAAGGCTATCCAGTCGGAGCTTGGAGTTGAGGACGAGGATGACGAGATACACGAGTATGACGAAAGAATAGCTAAGGCTAAGATGCCCGAGGAGGTAAGAGAAAAGCTCTACAAGGAGCTTTCAAAGCTTGCTAAAACTCCATTTGGTGCGGCAGAAGGCTCGGTTATAAGAGCTTATCTTGACACCTGTCTTGACTTCCCCTTTGGTAAAAAGACTACCGACGAGGTTACTGTTGCAGCGGCTAAAAAGATACTTGACACCGACCATGACGGACTCGATAAGGTTAAGGAAAGAATTCTTGAATTTGTTGCTGTTAAGCAGTTCTCACCCGATATAAAGAACCAGATAATTTGCCTTGTCGGCCCTCCCGGTGTTGGTAAAACATCTGTTGCCGCATCTGTTGCAAGAGCGCTTGGAAGAAAGTATTCACGTGTTTCTCTCGGAGGTATGCACGACGAAGCAGAAATAAGAGGTCACAGAAAAACCTATGTTGGCGCTATGCCGGGCCGAATTGTTACCGCTCTTATAGGCGCAGGAGTTGAAAACCCTGTTATAGTGCTTGATGAAATTGATAAGATGTCATCAAACTTCAGAGGCGACCCAACCTCTGCCCTCCTTGAGGTTCTTGACCCTGAGCAAAACAAGACCTTCAGAGATAACTTTATGGAAATTTCCATAGACCTCTCTGACACCCTCTTTATTGCAACCGCAAACAGCTATGACGGTATTCCCGCCCCGCTTCTTGACCGTATGGAGATTATTGAGCTTTCTACATACACCGATTCGGAGAAATTACAGATTGCCAAGAATCACCTTGTTCCGAAGCAGATGAAGCGCAATGGTATAAACGGCAGAATGTTTAAGATTACCGACGACGGAATTATGGCTCTTATCAAGGGCTATACCCGCGAGGCAGGTGTCAGAAATCTTGAAAGAGAAATTGCTTCTCTTATCCGCAAGAGCGCAAAGAAAATTGCCGAGGGCCAATGCAAATCTGTTAAGATTACAGAAAAAAATCTTGTAGATTTCCTTGGAAAAATCAAGGTCCTGCCCGAAAGATTAGACGAAAAGGACCCTGTTGGTGTTGTTAACGGCCTTGCCTACACTCAGGCAGGAGGCGACATGCTTAAGGTTGAGGTTGCTGTTATGCCCGGAAGCGGTAAAATTGAGCTTACAGGCTCACTTGGCGACGTTATGAAGGAGTCGGCAAAAATTGCTCATTCCTACGTACGCACCGTTACCGACAAATACGGTATAGAAAAGGACTTCTATAAGGAAAAGGATATACACATTCACTTCCCCGAGGGAGCTATTCCCAAAGACGGCCCCTCAGCCGGTGTTACTATGGTCACTGCCATTGTCAGCGCACTGTCGGGCATTCCGGTTAAGCGTGATGTTGCTATGACAGGTGAAATCACATTAAGAGGCATGGTTTTGCCTATCGGTGGTCTTAAGGAAAAGACACTTGCTGCATACAGAGCAGGCATTTCTACCGTTCTTATCCCCGAGGAGAATCTCAGAGATCTTGACGATATTGACACCGAGGCAAAGAGTCACTTAAGCTTTATCACCTGCAAGTCGGCAGATGATGTGCTGGGTGCGGCTCTTTCGGAAAACAAATAAACCAAGGCAGAAAAAGGCTATGAAAATCAATACAAACAATGCATCCCTTGCCCTGACGGTGGGACATCAAAAGCAGTTCCCAAAGGACCCAAAGCCCGAGGTTGCTCTCTCGGGCAGGTCTAATGTAGGAAAAAGCTCTCTTATAAATACACTCCTTGGAAGAAAGTCTCTTGCCAGAGTTTCTTCCGCGCCGGGAAAAACAATAACAATAAACTACTACGATGTTGATAAAAAGCTTTATCTTGTTGACCTCCCGGGTTACGGATATGCAAAGCGTTCACAGGACTCAAAGCGTTCATGGAGCACCCTTACCGAGGATTTTTTTGTGAAAAATCCCTCTCAGGATGCATTAAAGCTGGTTATTCAGCTTATAGACATCCGCACAGGCCCCTCGGATGATGATATTATGATGATAAATATGATGATAGACCGTTCTATTCCCTTTACCGTTGTTGCGACAAAGACGGACAAGCTATCAAAGACCGCCCTGAAAAACAGGCTCGAGGAGCTTGAAGAGGAGTTCTTTAAGGGCACGGGAATTAAAATTCTTCCCTTCTCCTCTGTCAGCTGCGAGGGACGCGACGAGCTTTGGAAAACAATTTCAGATGCGGCATTTTAATCTACATATTTCTTTGATTTTTGCTCAAAATAAGAAGGTAAATTAAAAGATGTTTGATCCTGCTGAACTTATACTTACCGCTCTGGCAGTGCTTATTACACTTGCTATACACGAGTATTCCCACGCCTATGCAGCATACAAGTTAGGCGATGATACTGCTAAAAACTTTGGACGTCTGACACTTAACCCCATAAAGCATATCGACCCTATCGGTGCCTTGTGTATGCTGTTTTTCCATGTGGGTTGGGCAAAGCCCGTACCGATAAATGCGCGTAACTTTAAAAATCCAAAAAGAGATTTTGCCATATCAGCCCTGGCT
The DNA here is from genome assembly GCA_045658565.1 of Eubacteriales bacterium. Taxonomy (GTDB): domain Bacteria; phylum Bacillota; class Clostridia; order Oscillospirales; family CAG-272; genus UBA1740. Next base: position 102,583 of record JAZOVF010000031.1, on the reverse strand, counting down.
GGGCCTCTCTCCAACCTCATTCTTGCATTTGTGTTCTCGGGCATATATGTTTTTGTGTGGAACACCTTTGCCGTAATGGATTTCAAGAGCGAGATGCATCTCACCTTAGCGCAAAATCTGCTTCTCTTTCTTAGCATTTTCTTCTCTGTCAATGTAGGACTCGGAATATTCAACCTTTTGCCTGTTCCTCCCTTTGACGGCTCAAGACTGCTTAATGTTATTTTCCCGCCTAAAATCTATTTCGGCATTATGAGGTATGAAAGACAGATATACTTCGGCGTTCTCGGCTGGCTGCTTCTCGGCGACTATGCGGCTATGGGATTAAGAAGTCTTCCCTTTGTTGCCTCAAATCCCCTGCTCTATAATATTGCGGGAGTACTCTCCCTCTCGGATATGCTTGGATATGCTATCGGCTTTATTGCCGACAAAATGCTGGATTTCTGGCTTTTCTTTATTTGAATCTGTGAAAGGATTGCATTATGATTGAACAGTTAACATACCGCCTTGACCAGTTTGAAGGTCCCCTTGATCTTCTTCTGACCCTTATTGGCAAAAACAAGGTGAGTATTACCGATATACCGATAGCTCTTATATGCGACCAGTATGTTGAATATATCAATGAGGCTCAGAAGATGGACCCCGATATTGCCAGCGAGTTTATAGTTATGGCAAGCGAGCTTATGCTTATTAAGAGCAAGATGCTTCTCCCTCACGAGGAGGGTACAGAGAATGACCCAAGACGTGAAATTGCCGATGCGCTTCTTCTTTACCAGCAGGCAAAGGAGGCGGCAAAGGAGATGCGTCCTATGTACGAGGAATTCTCTGGCCGATTTGTTAAGGGAATGGACGATATTCCGCCCGAAAAGGGCTTACCCTTAAATCTCGACACCGAGCTGCTTATCAAGGCGTTAAGCTCGGTTATGAAGAGAATGAAGGTTGCCGAAACCATTAAAGCTCCCTCAGAGCTTGTTAATCCTCTTATCAAGCACAAGGTTGTCTCGGTTGAAGAAAAGATTGAAGAGATTTGTGCTATTCTTGAAACAAGGGATGAGGCTTCTCTCTTCTTCCTGCTCAAGGATGCAGACTCAAGAGCCGAGCTTGTTGCGCGCTTTATGGGCGTGCTGGAGCTTATCAAGCTTGGAAGAATCAATATAACAAACGTCAGAGTTATTGAGGACGTTATTGAATACGAGGAACAGGGACTTGAGATGAGCTTCAGGCTTAATCCCGATTATGTTCCCGGCGAGGGCGAAGAAAGTGAGTTTGATGCCCCGCCCCCTTCTGATGATGAAGAAAAAGAAAAGGAAAATGACAAATGAGTGAAGAAATAAAGGAAGCAATAGCCGATGAGCCTAATGTAGCATCAGGCTCACAGGAAAACGAAGAAATTATTGAAAGAGTTATTGTATTTGAAGAGGCTCTTGAGGCAATACTTTTTGCGGCAGGACATCCTATTACATACGCAACCCTTGCCAGAGTTTTTGATACAACGCCCGTCAAGGTTAAGGAAAAGGTTATCGACTACTCAATGAAATATAACAATCCCGAAATACCGAGAGGCGTTATTCTTCTTACATACGGCGAATCCTGCCAGCTTTGCACAAAGCAGTACTATCTGCACGAGATACGCGAGGCTTTGGGAATTAAGAAGAGCGGAACACTTTCTACCTCCTCTCTTGAGGCTCTTGCTATTGTTGCATACAACCAGCCCGTAACACGCGCCTTTGTTGATACCCTGCGTCGTGCCGATTCATCGTATGCTATGAACAATCTTATCGACCGCGGACTTATTGAATCAAAGGGACGTCTTGACGCACCCGGCAGACCTATGCTTTACGGCACCACCTCTGACTTCTTACGCTCCTTTGGAATAAAGGATATTTCATCTCTGCCAAGAACTCCCGAGGAGATTCAGGAGATGTTTGCAAAGGCTAAGCGCGGAACCCCTGACAGCGAGTGCATTCAGGAGGAGATAGACTTTGCCGAGGATGCGCCTGCAGTTTCACCTGCTGACAGTGAGACCCTTGATGCTATAAGCGATATGGCGGGTGATGTAGTTGATGCTATGGCGCTTATGGATAACGAGCCATCTGCCGAGGACGACATAACCGTAGTTGATTAAATTTTAAACAAGGAGATATATGGCGGGGTTATATATTTTTCTTTCACTTTTCACCGCTGTAATCTTCATTCTGACAAGGGAGTGCCTTGTTACGGTTATCAGGCATGATTACCTTGTAATTCGTGTGGATTTGGTGTTTTTCGCCATCACTTTATACAACAGAGAAAAATCCAAATCAAAAAAACAGACAAAAAGCAAAAACAGAGAAAAAATAAAGCTCCGCCATAGAATTTATAACAGAATAACAGGGCTTCTCTCCTACTCTCGGGTTGAGGTAAAGAGGCTTTGCATTCCTGTTTTTCCCGAGCCGCAAAGCCCCTTTGAAATTCCTTTTTTCTCGGCTAATAAGACTATAAATTACCTTGCTTTGGCATATCTTTCAAGTCTTTCAAAGGAGTTAACGCTTTCAGAAAGCGACGAAGAAGACAAATCTTTATATCACCTTGTACTAAGAACACCTCTGATACGTCTTTTATATACTGTAATCGCTATAAGAGCTGACGTATATTTTGAAAAAAAGAAAAGCGAGAGGTTATCTTATGTCGGAAACAAAAATGGGTGATATTATAAAGGCATCACTTGACGGAATTAAGAGCTTTACAGATATGGATACCGTTATAGGCGGAGCAATAAACACACCCTCGGGTGTTACGGTTATACCTGTTTCAAAGGTGTCTATGGGAATTGCCACAGGCGGTGTTGATTATGCGGGCGGAAAGCCCGGAGGCTCTCAGAACTTTGGCGGTGGAGGCGGAACAGGACTTTCTATTACCCCTGTTGCCTTTTTAACCGTTGGCAGAGATGCCGAAATAAATCTTATACACATTAACCCCTCGGGCGGTGAGGTTGACAGGATAGCCTCGCTTATTGAGCATTCCCCCGAGATAATAGAGCGGATAAAAGCTATCCTGTCATAAATTTCCTCGAATATATCATCCCCAAGTACAAATATTAAGAAAAAAGGGGTGATATTTATATGTTCCGAAAAAACACCAATTTATATATTGCAATATTCTTAATAACCGCTCTCATTTTTTCTCTTATAACCGTTTATGCGGCAGGAGAGCCGAAAAAGAAAAGTGTAAGTGCCAGAGCTGCTGTGCTTTACCAGCCCGATACCGACAGCTTTATCTTTACCAAAAATGAGAACACAAGGCTACCTATGGCAAGCACCACAAAGATAATGACGGCTCTTGTGGCTCTTGAAAATTCGAGCCTTACCGACACTACTCGAATAGACGCCTCTGCCGTAGGTGTTGAAGGCTCATCTGCCTATCTTAAGGAGGGCGAGGTACTTACCATGGAGGAGCTTATATATGCTCTTCTCCTACGAAGTGCAAACGATGCGGCGGTGGCAATAGCCTGCCATATTGGCGGTGATATAGATAGCTTTGCGGATATGATGAACAAGCGAGCCGAGGTGCTTGGGCTTAAAAATACGAGCTTTAAAAACCCACACGGTCTTGACGATGAGGGGCATTACACCACAGCACACGACCTTGCGCTGATTGCCGCAGAGGCATTAAAAAACGAAACTTTTAAAAAAATATCTTCAACATATAAAAAAGGCTTTGCAACCGAGGACACATCAAGGCTTTATGTAAATCACAACAAGCTCTTAAATATGTATGATGGCGCTATCGGAATGAAGACAGGCTTTACAAAAAAGAGCGGCAGATGCCTTGTTGGTGCTGCGGAGCGTGATGGACTTACCTTTATTACAGTCACTCTCGACGCGCCGGACGACTGGCGTGACCACAAGATGCTTTTTGACCTTGGATTTGAGACCCTGGAGCGAATAGAATTTGCGGCAGCGGGCGAATATGAATATTCCCTGCCCCTTATAGATGGAGAAAAAGAAAGCTTTACCGTAACCAACACCGAGGGAGCATCTGTTATAGCTCCGAGAGGCGACCACGAGACAAAAGAGTTTGTAAAGCTCTCAAAATTTGCTGCTGCTCCGATAAAAAAGAGCGAAATCTTCGGTGAAGTAATTTTCACCATTGACGGAGAAAAGGTTTCATCGGTGAAGCTCATAGCAACAGAAGATATAAATAAAAAGGAAGATAAAGGCTTTTTTAAAAAACTATTTGACAAGCTTGGATTATAGAAAAAAGGACATTTGTTATGGAAAAAATCAGACTTCAAAAATTTATTGCAGACGCAGGGCTTATGTCCCGCAGAGCCGCCGAGGCAGAAATTGAGCGCGGCAGCTTTGCTATAAACGGCCACATGGCAGAAATAGGTATGAAGGTTGACCCAAAAAATGACGTAATTACCTACCGCGGAAAGCGCATAAGGTACGAAAAAAGAGAGTACACTTATATAATGATAAACAAGCCCCGCGGATATCTCTCGTCAACCGCTGACGACAGGGGAAGAAAGTGCGTTGTTGACCTGCTTGAAGGAGTTGAGGCAAGGGTTTACCCTGTCGGACGTCTTGATATGATATCCGAGGGAATGTTACTCTTAACCGACGACGGAGAGTTAAAAAACCGCCTCACTCACCCCAGTCATACAATACCAAAGCTTTATAGAGTAAAGGTAGGCGGCAGGGTTACCGACGAACAGTACGAAATTCTCACCTCGGCTCTGGAGATAGACGGATATACAATAAAGCCTGTTGACGTTGTTATTGCCTCAGAAGATGAGAGCGGAACCGTGCTGAAGATGACACTCTTTGAGGGGCGCAACCGCCAGATAAGAAAGATGTGCGAGGCGGCAGGACTTACTGTTAAAAGACTCTCACGCGTGTCTATCGGTGACCTGAAGCTGGATGGGCTTCCTGTTGGTAAATGGAGATACCTTGAAGAGCGTGAGGTAGACTATCTTTACAAGGCAACCAAAGAGGTGAAAAATGTTTAAAATCACACCAGCCCAAGATAAATCAAGGCAGAAAGAGATTTGTCTACTTTGCGGAGCGGAATTTCGCCCCGAGGCTCTCGCCTATGAGATGATAGATACAGGCGATGGACACCTTATGGGAATGGCTCAGTTTGACCTTGGCAAAGAGGGGTACATATATGACCTGAAGGAAGCAAAGGGGCTTTCGGACTTTGAGGCTATGTTTATCCTTGGCAGACAAACTATGAACTTTATCGATATATGCGGCGCACATACCTGCCATGCGGCAAATGACGCAGGAAATGAGAAGCTACTCCATGCAATAGGTTTTAAAAAGAACGAAAATGGAGAGTTTTTCAGAGATATGACAGGAATGTTTGACGGGCATTGTGATGGGCACGAGGTGAAGCTTTAATTCGTTACACCTCATCCGGGCTTTCGGGACGTAAGACCGAATGCCCACCTTCCACAGTGGGGTATGCATATTTTGCGGAGATGAAATATTCTCCGCTTTTTTGTTTTGCAGAAATGTGTCATTCCGAGCGGCAGAAAGTGGAAAACAGAGACGCAGAGCGGAAGTCGAGGAATCTCCTTTTCCGAACCGTCTGCAGATTCAGGCTTTGGCAAGCGGGGAAAGTGTAGAGTATAGAGTTAGTTGGTTAATTCTATTCGCCCTTGCCAAAGTCCACCTCATCCACCAGCAGAGCTGGTCCCCCTTCCCCAAGGGGAAGGCTTTTTTGTTCAACACTAACAGTAATGTAGGAGATTTTTTGTACACAATGTAAAATCCAAAATTTTTACAAAGATTTTGGATTGTTTTTTATCGATTTTTCATATTTCCTTATTGATTTATCATTTAATTTTATATACATATTTGCTATAATCTATATGTTTTAATATGTTAAATTGCATATTTACATACAAAAAACAAAAAGATTTTCGATATTTGGGATTACTGTAAAAAGGATAAAACGATTCACATAGGAACGATTTATACATTTTACACCTCATTCGTCAAGACCGCTTGCGCAGCAAGCATATCACTACCTCATCCACCGCAAGCGGTCCCCCTTCCCCAAGGGGAAGGCTTAAGGGAAGGCTAAAAAAGGAGAAAAATGAAAGACATACTTTTACTTGGCAAAAAGATTTTATCCGACAAATCCCCTGTTGTTTTCAGTTACTCCCCCGACTCAGATTGGGAAAAATACTGGGAAATAATGACAGGAAAATGGTGCGTCAAGGACGGCTACCTTGTTGGTGAGGAGAGAGGAAACTTTGGCGGAATCCTTATGACTCGTGAGAGATTTGAGGATGACGTTATGTTCTCGTTCACTATCGGTACAGTTCTGCCCGCAACGCGCGACGTTAACGCGGTATTCTGCGCTAACTGGAACAACACTCACGATTATCTCGGTGAGTCCTACGTTTGCGGTCTTAACGGCTGGTACGAGCACAAATGCGGAATTGAAAGAAACTTCGGCGAAGGCTTTGGCACAAACCTCTACTCTACGACCTCTAACTACATTTACGTACCGGGCAGCGAGGTACGCATGACCTGCGGAGCTATTGGGGGTCACACATTTATGGTGGTTGACGATGTTCTTATTACCGAGCTTATCGATCCTACGCCTATCAAGGGCGGACATCTTGGCTTCTCGGCTTACTGCACTAGATTGAAGATTAAAGATATTGAGGTAAGGAAGATCGTTTGGGAAGAGTTTGTCCAGAAGTACGAGCCGGAATTTTAAGCTCTTACACCTCACAAATTTATTAAAGCATAATATAAAACATAATATATTAAAAGGAGAAAATTATGGGAAAACAAACATCTGACTTCAGGTACAACACAGGTGCCACAAGGGTGCCGTGGGCAGCAGTTGGCGAGAACTACAATGTTCACGACCTTATGGAGATTATCAAGTTCCTTATGCAGGGCGAAGGCAAGGAATACGAGGATGCTCTTGAGGCTGTGTGGAAGCAGGTTAAGAAGCTTGACGCTCTTGCTACACCTCCCGGAAAGCTCTCTCTCGGCTCTAAGGTTGAGGCTGCTGAGGCTGCCTGCAACGAGTACCTTAAGACCGAGTCTGCTACATTCGTTACCAACGCTACCGCAGGCTTTGAGATTGCTTACAAGTATGCAAACCTTAAGGAGGGCGACGAGGTTATCGTTCCCGCTATCACATTCGTAGCAACAATGGCTTACCCCCTTGCTATCGGATGCAAGCTTGTATTTGCTGACGTTGACCCCAGAACAATAAATATGGACCCCGCAGACGTTGCAAGAAAGATTACTCCCAAGACAAAGATGATAGTTCCCGTACATATCGGCGGTTATCCTGTTGACCTTGACCCTATCTTAGAGCTTGCTAAAAAGAACAACATTGTAGTTCTTGAGGACGCGGCTCACGCATTCGGCGCAATGTATAAGGGAAAGATGATTGGTACTATCGGTGATTTCGGTGCATACTCCATGCACGAGGTTAAGAATATCACATCCTTTGGTGAGGGTGGTATTCTCTGCACCTCTATCCCCGGCTACACACCTCACATGAAGAGAGCACGCTTCTTGGGTCTCGACTTCTCCTGCCCTATTAAGGACTGGCTCTACAATATCACTCCCATTCCCGGCAAGGAAAAGCCTTTTGTACCCGGCAACTCCTCTACAACCGAAATTCAGGGTCTCGGTCTTGCTCTCCAGGTTGCAAGAAACGAGGAGATTATAAAGATAAGACGCGAGGCAGCAGAATATCTCACCAAGAGATTTGCAGAGAATGACGCTATCATTCCTCAGCTCCTTGACACCGAGGACATCAAGCCCACATACCACATGTACCTGCTCCAGATCGACCCCGCAAAGGCAGGCGGCGACATTCAGGTGCTTAAGAAGAAGCTCGAAGCAAAGGGTGTTACCCAGATTGCTCACTTCGGTCCTCTCTATCGCTTCAAGATAGTTCAGGATATGGGCTATGATTCTGACGAGATTGCAAAGACCTGTCCCAACTGCGAAGAGGTATTCTATAAGAGATTTACTCATCTTCCTCTTTACGGACTTTCTGCTGAACAGCTTGAGTATATGGCTGATGCTGTACTTGAGGCTGTTGCAGAGATGCAGGCAGGCAAGTAATCGGAATTTTTAAATTTAAAGTTGAAAATTATATAATTGAAAGGCATAAAATCATGGCAAAAAAAGAAGATCTTGTAATGAATGGCTCCGGTGTTGAAGAAATTGGCTTCCCCGGTTGGCCTCAATTTGCACCCGAGGTTCCCGAGAAGGTTACCGAGGTTCTTAATTCCGGTAAGGTTAACTACTGGACCGGTAAGATTGGTATGGAGTTTGAAGAAGCTTTTGCAAAGTGGGCAGGATGCGACTATGCTATCTCCTGCACTAACGGTACTGCAGCGCTTCACATCGCTCTTTCTGCTCTTGGCGTAGGCCCGGGTGATGAGGTTATCGTTCCCTCCTACACCTTTATTGCTTCCTCCTTCTCTGTTGTTCAGGCAGGTGCAGTTCCCGTATTCGGTGATGTTACCGAGGACCACACCCTTGACCCTAAGTGCATCGAGGCTCTTATTACTCCTAAGACAAAGGCTATCGTAGTTGTTCACCTTTACGGTGTTGTTGCTGACATGGGCCCCATTATGGAGATTGCAAAGAAGCATAACCTATTTGTAGTTGAGGACTGCGCGCAGTGTATCGGCGGTAAGTATAAGGACACTATGGTTGGTCTTATCGGTGACGTTGGATGCTACTCCTTCTGCCAGTCTAAGCACTTTACCACCGGCGGTGAGGGCGGTATGGTTATCACTAACAACGAGGATCTGGCTTGGGAGTGCCGTTCCTTCCGTGACCACGGCTACGATGTTCGTACCAGAATGAATATGCTTGCTCTTGAGGAGAAGCTCCCCTACATACACAGAAGAGTCGGCTTCAACTACCGTATGACTGAGATGCAGTCTATGATCGGTCTTTGCGAGCTTAATAGATTCGATTCTTGGAACCTTACTCGCCGCTTTGAGTATGCTGCAATGTACGACAAGGCACTCACAGGCCTTAAGGGAATAAAGGCTGTTCCTGTAAATACCGCAGAGCGTAAGAACGCATACTGGTGGTACCCCATTCTTCTTGACCTTGATGTTGTTGACATCACCGCTAAGGAGTTTATTAAGGAGCTTATCGGCATGGGCATTCCCTGCTCCGGTATTCTCTGGCCCGAGAGCTATCTCGAGCAGGCTTATCAGGACGGCGTAGGCTTCGGCGATGCTCAGTTCCCATTCAAGTCTAAGGAGTACACCGACCCCAAGACTGTTGATTACTCTAAGGTTGTTTGCCCTGTTGCAAGAAGCCTCCGTGATCAGACAGTTTCCCTCTTCCTCCACCCCTCGTGGGAAAAGGAGCACATCGAAAAGGTTATCGAAGCAATCAAGGTTGTTATCGCTAAGCATTCTAAGTAATTTACACCTCATCCGTCACGGCATAGCCGTGCCACCTTGTCTCGCTGCGGCTCGGTCACACTCGGGGAAAAACCGTTATTAACGCTTTTTTTACACCCTCGTGCCGCTTCGCTACCCACAGGTGAAGGCTTAAACGAAAAGGAGCGAAAATTCGCTCCTTTTTTCGTGGTGTTTTATAACAGAGGTAATATTACAGTATCATAAAAGCGGACAGTCGAGGACGCCTGCCCCTACAATCAGTGCATACAATCTTCAGATGATTATGTTAGTAAATACATAGTCTAGGAGAAATTTGCAAGTGCAATTTGTAGGGACAGGCGTCCTCGACTGTCCGTATTTTTTCGATATACGTAATAGACGTTCAATATATTTGCCTTTATGAAAAGGCAAATTCAATAATTCTACACCTCATCAGTCACTTCGTGACAGCTTCCACAACCTCATCCGTCACGGCATAGCCGTGCCACCTTCTAAGGCACGTTTCGCTTTGCTCCACCGGGGAAGGCTTAAGAATCAAGAAATTTAAAAATTTCTGCCCAGATGGTATCGTCTTGGGCGGTCATGCGGTGCCAATCGTACTGCTTAATAAAAGTCGCTCTTTGCTCGTCTGTAAGGAGCTTTTTCTTTTTCTTCATTTTCTTATAGGTCTTGAAAAATGCATCCTTATACTTCACAGCATCAGCGGTATAGTGTGGGTTATGCACCTTTCTGTCAACCAACAAAAACGAAATATTCGGCACATCTTTTAAGGCAGAGTTAAGTTTTTCATATTGCTTTACGCTGACTGTCCTATCGTCTGCCGAGTGAATAACAAGGGCTTTTACACTCGTATTTTTTAGAGTATCAACAGCAGCTGCGTTGACATACTCGGGAGCTTCCGCTTCTTCAACAGAGTGGATATGTGCTCTGATTTTACTCGCTAATGATGGTATCAGCTGGTCAATCATGTCCTTTACCGATGAGAAGCCCGAGATAGCTACAATATGTGTAAGGTCGGGGTGGTAGGCAGGTATATTAAGAGTGGAATAAGCGCCTCTGCTATGGCCTACCACGGCAATTTTCTTTTCGGGATAATGGGACTTCAACGCTTTTATGCAACTGTCAAGGTCGGAAAGCGAGGTAACAAAGCCGCCAATTCCCTCCCCCTCGGAATAGGTACATCCTGTGTGGTCAAAGGTGTAAACAGTATAGCCTGCGGCGGCAAGGGTTTCAACCTCTCTGAAGTATGACCTGTGGCCAACAGAAAGTCCGTGGTCAAATACTATTATCCTCTCGGTGTTTGCACCGTCGTAGCTAAAGAACCAGCCGCTAAGTGTTTCGCCTTTTCTATTTTTAAAGTTATATTCGGTTTTTCTGAGACCGGGAAAATCTTCCTCTGAAAAATAGAAAATACTGCCGTCTATATCGTGGCGGGAAAACAAAGTTCCCCGATATATTTTTTCAAGATGTTTTCTTAAAAACATAGTTTAATCCTTACGTCTTTCAGCAAGAGAATTATGATATTCCTTATAGAATTCCTCGTATCTTCCCTCATCAAGAGCATCACGAATTTTCTGCATCAGCTCATTGTAGAAATAGAGGTTATGGAGAACCGCAAGGCGCATACCGAGAGCCTCGCGCGCCTTAAAGAGGTGGCGGATATAGCTTCTAGAATAATTTTTACAAGCGGGACATCCGCACTCCTCGGCAATAGGTCTTTCGTCCTCGGCATACTTTTCGTTAAGAAGATTTATCTTGCCTCTCCAGGTAAAGAGGTTGCCGTGGCGGGCATTTCTCGAGGGCATAACGCAGTCAAAGAAGTCAACACCGCGATATACTGCCTCAACAATATTCTGTGGTGTACCAACACCCATAAGGTATCTTGGCTTATCCTCGGGCATATATGGCTCTACGACCTCGATAATATGATACATTTCCTCGGCACTCTCGCCAACAGCAAGACCGCCTATTGCGTAGCCGTCGCACTCTACTTCCTTTATCGCCTTCATATTCTCGATACGCAAATCGTCATATGTTCCTCCCTGGTTTATGCCAAAGAGAAGCTGATTTTTATTAACTGTGCCCGGAAGAGCATTGAGCCTATCCATTTCTGCCCTGCAACGCTTAAGCCAACGGATTGTACGCTCATGAGAGGCTTTAACATATTGGTATGGGGCGGGGTTCTCAACACACTCGTCAAATGCCATAGCGATAGTAGAGCCAAGGTTTGACTGTATCTGCATAGACTCCTCGGGACCCATAAATATACGCTTTCCGTCCATGTGGGAGTTAAAGGCAACTCCCTCCTCGGTTATTTTTCTAAGCTTTGCAAGGGAAAACACCTGAAATCCACCAGAGTCGGTAAGAACAGGTTTCTGCCAATTAAAGAACTTATGAAGTCCGCCCATTCTGCGTATAAGCTCATCGCCCGGACGAATATGCAGGTGATAGGTGTTAGAAAGCTCTACCTGGCAGTTGACCTCCTCGAGGTCTCGTGTAGATATTCCGCCCTTTATTGCCGCAGAGGTACCAACGTTCATAAAAACAGGGGTTTCTATTGTGCCGTGTACTGTTTCAAAGCGACCGCGACGCGCTTTTCCCTCTTGTTTAAGTAATGTGAATTTTGCCATTTATATTTTTCCTTTATTTTATTCTGTCAAACTGACGGTCAAGCGCTGTCTTTGTCAGTCTATATGCTATGGGTCTGCCATGGGGGCAAACTGTAATATCGGGAAGAGAGAGAATCTTTGTAACAAGCCACTCAATTATCGAGCGGTCGTACTTTCGACCACCCTTGATAGCTGCCTTGCAGGCTATCTGATAAAGCGCCTTTTCACGTCTTATATTCTCGGTTACTGAAGGATTTCCCTTACCCTCATTTATTTCGTCAAGCATTTTAATAAAAAGACTCTCTGCATCGGCGGCACTTATTGCATCGGGAATAGCTGTAATGTCGGCATATCCCTTGCCTACTGTAAATTCATAGCCAACCGAGGCAATCTCCTCTGAAAATTCCCCTGCCGCAGCGCACTCGTCGGGTGTCAGCGAAACGGTTATAGGAAGTAAAAGAGACTGAGATGCTACTCTGCCGTCGCTCTCACGCATAGATTTTAAATCCTCGAAGATTATTCGCTCATGCGCTGCGTGCTTATCAATTACCAAAAGTGCACCCTCGTATTCAACAAGGACATAGCAATCAAATGCCTCGCCAACAAGCTTGTAATCAATTATTTTTTCGGAAATTTTGATTTCGGGAGGCTCGGGAGTCTTTGCAGGCTCAGGCTTGTAGCTCTCGTCTACCTTCGCCTTAGAATATTTTTCAAGCAGCTCTACCGAATTTCTCGGAGTCATTGTTTCGTTGGCTCTTACAGCTTGCGGTTGCTTATATCCCCCGAAATTCTGTCCTGCTCCGCTAAAAACACGCAAAGGCGCATCGAGATTTATTGGCGATGAATATGCCTCGGGCTTTTTCGCAGGAGTCGACGCTTCTGACACCGGTGGAGTATATACAGGCTTTGTTACTTCTGTTTTAAGGCTTATCTGCTCACCCTTTGTGTTTTCACCAATAGGAACAAAAGCTCCAAGGGCACTTCTTTCGGAAGTGCTCTTTTTACTTAATGTCATCTCAGGCCTGTATGTATAGTCCTCAATGGAACGCTTTACTGTATAATATATAGCCTCAAAGACAGGCTGTTCGTTTGCAAATTTAACCTCTAGCTTTGCCGGGTGAACATTTACATCAACCGTTGCAGGATTCATTTCTATAAACAGAACGCATACGGGAAATGCCTCGGGTGCTATATAGGAGGTATATGCCTTTTCTATCGCTGCCATAGCGGTAAGGCTCTTTACATATCTGCCGTTAATAAAAACATTCTGAAGATTGCGGTTTTTTCTTGCATTATCGCTTCTGCCTATGTAGCCGTGAACGCGAATGCCGTTTGCATTTCCCTCAGCAGAAATAAGCTTTGATGAAAATTCCTTGCCGTATACCGCATAAATGGTATTAAGCAGATTTCCGTCACCGGGAGTTTTAAAACGCTCCTCACCGTCAACAAGAAGCTGTATAGAAATTTCGGGGCTTGAAAGCGCCACCTTTTCTACCAGAGCGGAAACATTCATAGCCTCGGTGGAGTCCTTTTTTAAGAATTTACGGCGGGCGGGCACATTATAGAAAAGGTCCTCAACAACAACCGTTGTTCCGTCTGCCGTTCCAACCTCGGATATGTCAGCAATTCTGCCGCCCTCAGCGGTGAGCATTGTTCCAATCTCCGCCTCTTTGGTCTTAGTGATTATGGTAACGTTAGACACCGAGGAAATAGCGGCAAGAGCTTCGCCTCTGAAGCCGAGGGTTGCAATTTTTTCAAGGTCGTCACGGCTTTTTATTTTGCTTGTTGCGTGACGTTTTATTGCAACGGGCAGGTCCTCTGCCGTCATACCGCAGCCGTTGTCGGATACACGAATGAGGGCAACGCCCCCTCGCTTTATCTCGGCAACAATTGAGGTGGCACCCGAGTCTATTGAATTTTCTACAAGCTCCTTCATAACCGAGGAGGGGCGTTCAACCACCTCACCTGCGGCTATAAGGTTAGCTATCTCAAAATCCAGAACATTTATTTTTCCCATCAGAAAATCCTTATGAAAGAAGTTTTTTGTATTCAAAGAGGACGTTCATCGCCTCTATGGGTGTAAGTGTATTTATATCAAGGGCGCGAATTTTGTCGGCAACCTCGGAGTCTGCACTAGACGAAAGCTGGCTAAAGAGGTCAATCGTCTCCTCCTTAGGCTGCGCGTGCTTAATTTCTCTCGGTGCGCCTTGCTCAATACCCGCAAGAATTTCCCTTGCTCTCTTTACAACCTCGGAGGGCACTCCCGCAAGCTTTGCAACCTCGATACCGTAGGAGTCGTCTGTTCCGCCTCTTACTATCTTACGAAGGAAGGTTATGCTGTCGCCCCTCTTCTTTGCCGCAATATTATAGTTAACAATACCGGGAAATTCATCCTCCATATCGGTAAGCTCGTGGTAATGGGTAGCAAAGAGTGTTTTTGCACCTATCTTCTTTGAATAGGTGTATTCAACAACCGCGCGGGCTATGGACATACCGTCAAAGGTGCTGGTTCCCCTGCCCACCTCGTCATAGATTATAAGAGAACGCGATGTGGCATTTTTAAGTATTGCCGCAACCTCACTCATCTCAAGCATAAAGGTTGACTGACCCGAGGCTAAATCGTCGGATGCGCCAACACGTGTAAAGAGCTTGTCTACAATGCCTATTTTGGCTTCTCTTGCCGGAACAAATGAGCCAATCTGTGCCATAAGCACAATTATTGCAACCTGACGCATGTAGGTGGATTTACCTGCCATATTAGGTCCTGTTATTATCATAACCTTGTTCTGCGAGGTATCAAGGGTTGTATCGTTAGGTACAAAGTATGTATCCTTAACAAACTTTTCTACAACAGGGTGACGGCCGTCAACAATTTTTATTTCGGTAGAAAGGTCTACCTCGGGGCAAACATAATTGTTTTTACCCGCAACCTCGGCAAGAGAGCGGTAAACGTCTATCTCGGCAACAAGGCTTGCAGAGGCTCTTATACGCTCTCTGTTATCTGCAATAAGTGCTCTTAAGCTGTCAAATATTTCGTACTCTAAGGACGTCAGCTTTTCGTCGGCGGTGAAGATAGAGGTCTCCATCTCCTTAAGCTCCTGGGTAATATATCTTTCACAGTTTGTAAGAGTCTGCTTACGGATAAATCTGTCAGGCACATCGTTAATAAATGACTTTGACACCTCGATATAGTAGCCGAACACCTTGTTGTAGGCAACCTTGAGAGTCTTGATTCCTGTGGCTTCCTTTTCTCTTTGCTCGATAGAAGCCATTATATCCTCGCCGCCGTTCTTTATTGAACGGTAGTAATCAACATCGGCATTAAAGCCGTCACGTATCATTCCGCCCTCACGTATTGTAAGAGGGGGATTGTCTGCAATAGCCGCCATAAGAAGCTCCCCAATATCGTCAAGAGTGTCAAGCTCATGAGCTATAGACTTAACCACATCGGACTTTAAACCGGAAATCAGAGATTTAATTTCAGGCAGTTTCAAAATGCTATGTCCTATTGCCTGCAAGTCTCTTGCATTCGCAGTACCGTAAACCGCCTTTGCGGTAAGGCGCTCCATATCAAGCATCTCCGAAAGAAGCTCGCCTAAAGTATCCCTTTCTCTCCTGTGAGAAAGAAGCGATGCTACAGCACTTTGTCTATGAGAAATTTTAGCGGGGTCAAGAAGCGGACGGATTACCCATGAGCGAAGAAGTCTTGCTCCCATTGCGGTCTTTGTTTTATCCAGCACCCAAAGAAGCGTGCCTCGTTTTTCCTTTGAGCGCATTGATTCGGTAAGCTCAAGGTTACGCTGGGTGTTAAGGTCAATATCAAGATATTGGCCTCTGGAATAAACATTTACACCTTTTGCAAAGGCTATCTCTGTCTTCTGGGTTTCTTCAATATAAGAAAGAAGCGCTCCCACAGCCATAAACATCTCGGGCTCGGTAAACTTTGCGGTCTCCTCGGGGAATGTACGCATAATTTTGGCCTTTGCCCTGTCGTATGCAAAGAGCTTGTCTTTTCCGTCGGTTATAAGAGAGGAGAAGCGTTCCTTTACAAATGAGACAAGCTCGGCGCATTCCTCAGCCTTTATGTTAATGAGAATCTCAGAGGGCTTATATGCTCCTATTTCGTTCTTTATAAGGCTTAAAACACCGTCGCCAGAAACACAGGTAGCCGAAACCTCGCCTGTAGAAATGTCGGCAACGGCAATACCACATCTTGCGCTATCGAGACAAATTGCCATAAGGAAGTTGTTTTGTCCCTCGGCTAGAAGAGACGAGTCTGTTATTGTACCCGGAGTAACAACACGTGTAACCTCACGTTTTACTAATCCCACCGAGGATTTAGGGTCGCTTACCTGCTCACAGATAGCAACCTTGATTCCCTTTTCAACAAGTCTGCCAACGTATACATCGGATTTGTGGAATGGAACACCGCACATAGCGGCTCTCTTTCCATTTCCGCAGTCTCTGCTGGTAAGAGTTAATTCAAGCACACGCGATGCAATTACGGCATCCTCAAAAAAGCACTCGTAAAAGTCGCCGAGCCTGTACATAAGGATATAATCCTCGTATTCGGCCTTAACTTCAAGATACTGCTGCATCATAGGCGTTGTTGAAACCAAATCAGAGCGCTTTTCTATTACTTCTGTTGCCATACCGGCCCTCCAAAAAGTTTAAAGTATTTAGTATTAGTGACAGCCCGAGCAGGTGGAGCAGTCGTGGGTGCACTCAACAGGTCGCTCACCTGTAATACAGAACTTTATCTCAGCATTAACCTCTGCCATAAGGGCATTCATAGCCTTCTGCGCATCGCTGAACGCGATATAAAGGGGATTCTTTGATATTTCTGCAGAAAGCTCCTCTATTCTTGCCCTCAGGTCAGCTATTGCACGCTGGTCTATTTCATCAGAGCTCTTTGAGAACTCCTGTCCGAGAAGCATTCTCTCTGCCTCGTATTCATTCATCTTGTTCTGTAAAGCCTCATCAGACTGAAATGCAGCCTTTGTTGTCTCCAGATTTTTGATTTCATCGCTTTTTGCTATTTCGTCACCAAGCAGGTGTGCAAGCTCGATAATTTTAGTCATTTTTATATCCTCTTTTCTTTATTCCTTGGCGCCTATAAGGTCAAAGGCACCGATTTTTATTATTTTTACATTTGTAAATTCGCCAATTTCCGCATTTTCGCAGGTAAAGTGAACTAATTTGTTTGTATCCGTTCTGCCTGTGTAAATTACAGAGCCGTCACGCTCCTCTTTTGAGTCAACAAGAAGCCTTACGGTTTTATTTAAATACGGCAGATTTTTTTCATAGGATATTTTATCCTGCAAGGCGAATACACGCTTTAATCGCTCTCCCTTTATTTCCTCGGGAAGCTGCTCTTCCATTTTTGCGGCAGGTGTTCCCTCTCTCGGTGAATAGATAAACGCATAGGCTATATCAAACCTTGCCTTTTCAAGAACATCAAGAGTATCTTCAATGTCCGCATCAGTCTCACCCGGGAAGCCAACTATAACATCGGTGGAAAGTGCGATTTTGGGAACGGCAGCCCTTAGTTTTTCAACAATTGAAAGAAACCTCTCTTTTGTATAGGTGCGGTTCATTCTCCGAAGCACTGAGTCAGAGCCTGACTGCAGAGGCAGGTGGAAATATGGTGCAATTTTCCCCTTATATTTTGCCATAACGGATATAAGCTTATCCGATGTGTCTTTAGGATGGCCGGTCATAAACCTTATAATAAAATCTCCGTCTATTTGGGCAATCTCCGAGAGCAGGTCCGGAAAATCAAGGTCTGAACGGTAGGAGTTTACGTTTTGGCCAAGGAGAGTAATTTCACGAACACCGCTACTAACAAGCGAGTGGCACTCGGATATAATGTCAGAGCTTTTTCGGCTGCGCTCTCTTCCCCTGACATAAGGCACAATGCAGTAGGTACAAAAGTTATTGCACCCATACATTATCGATACCCATGCCTTGTGGCGACTCTCTCGGACTGACGAAAGCCCCTCAACAATGTCGCCCCTGTCCTCTCCGAGAACAAAGCTGCGCCTGCGGTCGGCAAGATATTTTAACAAGACCTCGGGAAAACGGTGAAGCATATTTGGCTCAAGAGTAAATGTGACATAAGGAAACTTGTTTTTTAACATATCCTTTACATGACTTTCGGCAGCCATGCAGCCCACAACTCCAAGGATAAAATCGGGGTTACTCTTTTTTACAGCACGAAAGTTTCCGAGAAGCGAAAGTGCCTTCATTTCAGCATGCTCGCGGATAGCGCAGGTATTTACTACAACAAGGTCTGCCGCCTCTGCCCTCTCGGCTCTCTTATAGCCCATAGCCTCTGCCATGGCTCTTATTTTTTCGCTGTCAGCTTCATTTTGCTGACAACCGAAGGTGTAAACATAGTAATATCTGTTTAAATGAGAGACAAGTTCTCTGACAGACAGTACTGCGGGGCCAACACCCGCCAATTTTGTATCTAAAATCATTCTCTTTTCATTCTCTTTGCAAGTTTTTCGGGAGAGAGACCAACATAGTCATAAAGGTCGCACACCCTATCGGGGGAGGCAAAGCTATCGTCTACTCCCGAGACAAGATATTCTGTTTTTGAAAAATCGAATCCCGATTCCATAAGTGACAAAAGAAGTCCCTCTGCGGCACCGCCGCGCTTTATTCCCTCTTCAACAAATACTATCCGCTTTGTTTTATCATTAAGTCCCTTTACAAGTTCGCAAAGCTCATATAAGGGCTTTATTCTCTCGGCAATTATTATTCCTGCAAAAATTCCCTGCTTTTTCAAAAGCTCTGCCGCCGAGGATACACGTGAAGCCAGAGTGCCATAGGTAATAAAAACATATTCGGGCGGATTTGATAAATCAAAATTAACAAGAGGCGATAGCGCACCACCCACTCTTGAAAATTCTGACAAAAGCTCCGAAGGCTCTGCGGCATTCGAGTACCTTATTGCCACAGGATTATCCGCCAACAATGCTACACGCATAGCATCGCGAAGCGAGGTGTATGACAGAGGCGCAAAAATATCTATACCGGGAATTGAGGACAAGATTGATACGTCAAAAATACCGTGGTGGGTCGCTCCGTCGCCAATAGCCAGCCCAGCCCTGTCTATCATTATTTTTACAGGCAGCGACTGGAGAGCAATATCGTGTAGGATATTGTCGTAGCCTCTCTGCAAAAAGGTTGAATAAAGGGCAACAAACGGCACAAGTCCGTCGGCCGCAAGGGCTGCCGAAAATGTTAAGGCATGAGGCTCGGCAATCCCCACATCAAAATATCTCTCTGAATATTTTTCGCCAAAGCGGTCAAGCCCCGTACCTATACCCATAGCGGCAGTAACCGCAACAATTTTTTTGTTCTCTTCTGCCAACGAAATAAGCTCGTCGGCAAATATCGAGTGATAACGCTCGCCCGACGCAGTTGAAATACTGTGATATCCCTCGGGAGACAGCTCGGCCTCGGAATGCCCCTTTCCCTTAACTGTCTTAAGGTGGAGTATTACCGTTCTTTTCATATCCCTTGCAAGTTCAAGGGCAGCAAGAGTCTTTTGGTAGTCGTTGCCGTCGATGGGCCCAATATAGTAAAGCCCCAGCTCCTCAAAGTAGTTAGTCTTATATATTATTCTTTTTACACAGTTTTTAACTGCGGAGATAGCCTTGTGAAGTCCTTTTCCAACCAAGGGCAGCTTTGAAAGAAAGGTGTTTGTTCCCTGCTTTAGCCTAAGATATTTCCTCGAGGCTCTGACGCTCGATATATATGATGCAAATGCGCCGCTGTTTTTGGAAATTGACATTCCGTTCTCGTTAAGGATTATAACAAGCGGTAGGTCGGGCTTGCAGTTGTTTAATGCCTCGTGCATCATACCGCCTGTGCAGGCACCGTCACCGATAATGCAGACGGTATATCTGTCCTCACCTTTTATTTTATCCGCCTCAGCAAAGCCCAGAGCGGCAGAAAGGGAGGTTGTGGAATGGCCTGCCCCAAAGGGGTCGTGCTCGCTCTCGCGTCTTAAGGTAAAGCCGGATAGTCCCCCGGGTACACGTAGGGTGTCAAAATTCGCCTTTCGACCCGTGATAATTTTATGAACATAGGCCTGGTGTCCAACATCAAAGATTATGTGGTCGCGAGGTGAATCAAAGACCTTGTGAACCGCAAGTGTGAGTTCAACAACTCCCAGGTTTGATGCCAAATGTCCTCCGTGGTTCTCAACCGATTCGGTAATAAATGCCCTCATTTCTTCTGCAAGGGCAGGGATATCCTTATCGCTTATTTTACGCAGGTCCTCGGGGGAATTTACTTTATCAAGAAGCTTATATATCATAACTTTCCTCCCTTCAGCTTTACCGTTGCGGGAGAAACACCCTGAAATTTAGTATAAGCGCGATAAAATGCTGAATAATCGCCAAATCCTACCCTTTCGGCAGCTCTTGCTGCCGTCTCACCGGATTCTATAAGCTGCTTTGCGTAGAGCACTCGCTTTTGATTTATATAACTGTGAATGGATGTGCCGCTTTGCTGCTTAAATGCACGGCATAAATAATACTTGCTTACAAAAAAACGGTGCGATAGGATGTCTAAGCTAAGCTCTTTTTGGATATTTGCATTTATATACCTTGTTACTCTGGTAAAAAGAGTATCGTCCGTGCTCTGAAGCTTTTTTCCGCCCAAGGCCGAAAGAATAGCAACAAGCTCTGATACAAGCGCCAAGCCAAAGGCACGCTGTTCCTTTTGAGGAAGTCTTTCTGCAATACATAGTCTTTCAAATACAGAAGCAATATCGTCGCATCCGCTCTCACAAGCAAAATAAGCTCCTCCAAAGCTGCCTGCATCAAGCATAGAATCAAGAATATCTGCACTTCCCTCTGGCAAGGCAGTTTTTTCAAAATCGATTACATATCTTTCAAAATCACTTTTTTCATCAAGAAGTGTAACTACATATTCCATGGGTCGAGTAAGAAACAGGCATCCCGCTTCAAAAGGAAATTCCTCTCCCTCAACAATAAATCTACCGTGACCCGAGCTTACATAAAGTATTTCATACCTGTCACGGCAAGCAGATATCTCTTTTGGAGCAATGTCTGCCTGACAGGACAAAAAAGCTGCCGATAAACCTATTGTGTCAATAATTGTTCTTTTCTTCACGGCGGCTTCCCCTCTCTTTTTTGGCAATACTTTATCCAGTATATTTTATCACAAAAGCGCAATTTTTGCAATACTTTTTGTAAATATAAAACACGAAAATAATTTTATTTTTAATTTTTGTTTTTATAGTTTACAACAACGAGAAAATGTGTTATAATATTTTGAAAGAACAAGCGCATTTACACTGTATATAATTAGGAGTGCCCATGAAAAAGACAAACGCTTTACTTCTATTTCTTCTATCACTAACCTTTATTATTTCTCTTGTGTCTTGCGGAGGTAACGAATCCGAAAATGGCGGAGTCACCCCCGAAGGCGTAGAATATGTTTACCGCTTGTCTGATAGCGGCGAAATCAGTATAACAAGATGCAAGTCCACGAAGGAAAAGGTTGAAATCCCCTCTTCAATAGACGGCCACCCTGTTACGTCCATTTCCGACAAGGCCTTTTTCACAAACAGTACCGCTACCGAGATTGTTATTCCCTCGGGAGTTACTGTTATTGGCTCTTCGGCGTTTGAGGCATGCTCGGTTTTAAAGAAAATCACCATTCCAAAAACCGTTTCATATATCGGAGATATGGCATTCGGCAATTGCACAAAGCTTGAGATAATAATCATAGAGGGCGGTTCTGCCTTAAAACAAATAGGCAAAAACGCGTTTTATCGATGCAGTTCCCTCGATGTTAGTGAATACGAGAACACAACATATTTATCTTCCGGAAGCAATGAATATGCAATACTTCTCTCGGCTGTTTCAACAGATATATCTAAAGCAAAAATACATCCCGACACTAAAATTATTTCTGCAAACGCATTCAACAAATGCTCCTCGCTTAAGGAAATTACAATACCCGAAGATATTGAATATATAGGCGACGAGGCCTTTTACGGCTGTGCTAACCTTGATATGATTTATTACAACGCAACAAGGTTAAACGACCTACTTCCCGGCTCAGCTGTGTTTAAGCTTGCTGCCACAAACAGCCAGACTATGACTTTACAGATTGGTGAAAATGTTGAGAGAATTCCCTCGTATCTTATGGACTCAGCTACCAGATTCAGAATTCTTAAATTTAATGACGGTGCTATATGCTCAGAGATTGGCGAAGGTGCATTTTCGGGTACGCCTCTCAAGGAGCTTATCATTCCTGTGAGTATAAAAGTTATTGAGGACTTTGCATTTTATAACTGCGAATGGCTCGATACCATTAAACTTAATGCAGAAAATCTTTCTGACTTTGCCGATGATAATAACATCTTCACAGGTGCGGGAATTCATGCCGAAATTGACATTACGGTTACCTTTGGCAGAACGGCAAAGCGCGTTCCCGCAAACTTCTTAAGTACACTTGATGAGATAATATATGTTAAGTTTGAGAACAACGATGTAACAAAATCATTTGGAAAAAATGCATTCAAGAACTGCAACACAATCCAAGAGGTTAGAGTAACAAGCCGTAAGGGCTGGTGTGAATCAACCTTTGAAAACGATTATTCTAACCCTCTTCGGTATGGAAATGCTCTATTCTATGTAAACGACAAATCGGTTACTGAAGGATTTGTTATTACCGAGGATATTAGATTTATTTCCGATTATGCCTTTATGGGGTACAAAAATATGGAAAAAATCATTATTCCCAAGTCTGTAACCTACATTGGCAAAAATGCATTTTTCGGCGCGGAAAACCTACATATTATTTACTGGGGCGGTAACGAAGCAGAATGGAATAACCTTGATATAAAGGACGGAAACTCTGCTATAAACTCCTCAAACATTTATTACTACTGGGCAGAAGAGCTTGGCAGACCTACTGTCGCAGGTAATTATTGGTATCTTGACGTTTCAGCCGGCACACCTGTTAAATGGCTTAATCTGTCGGGAAACTGATTTTTGATAAACATCAATACATTCTATTGAATTGAACAAGCCTCTTAAACAGGCTTGTTCAATTTTCTCCTAAAGTTTACTACTTTGAACATTTTCTTTTGATTAGATTTCTATTGACAAACATCAAAAAAAGTGGTATACTCTTCCCCGAGCGGCAAACTCTGAAGGTTTACCGTAACCATGCTCAAAAAGTTAATACCTACCTGTGGCACAGCTAACATAGCGCGTCAGACTCCGCATTCCGCCCTCGGCGGAATATTGCCAAGCGAGGAGATGCTGCAATGCAGTAGATTTTCACAACGCAATTTTCTCCTATATTCCCCCGAGCGGCAAACTCTGAAGGTTTACCGTAACCATGCTCAAAAAGTTAATACCTACCTGGGGCACAGCTGGATAGCGCGTCAGACTCCGACTCTGAAGGTCCGCGGTTCGAATCCGCGCAGGTAGGCCAAGAGCCACATGCTTTAGAGGGTAGCTCAAGTTTTTTACTTGAGCTACCCTCATTTTTTTGTTAAAAAAGTTTGACAACCGGACCGCATTGTGCTAAAATGGAAACAGGAATAAGGAGGTAATAAAAATGACATACGATTTAAACAGCTTATGTTTAACAGTAAAGAAAAACAAACAAGGCTTTCTTACAAAGCTTTTTATCCTCATTTCTCTCGCTGCAATTTGCGCCCTGCTTATTGCCCTCTCATGCATAGGCGAAGTTATAATCCTTTCGGGCGGTGCACTTTTTGTTATCCTTTTGCTTCTCCTTAAATTATTAGATAAATATAATCCTAAAATTCTGTTTTCCGGAGAAATAAAAGGAGAAAACATAAAAGAATCCGAGTATGAAATAATGAAGCGCGGCTCGTACACAGGCAATGGAATGAGGCACAAGCAGGTAGGCGGCCACGGTGCTATGCCCTATGCTCCAAACACACGCGCAAACAGAAAAGCCTTTCACAAAAATATGCACTTTAACGGTGAAATATATTTAAAGAGTGACGACGGGGGCATTCACTTGCTGACCGGCCTTTACGGCTCGCACCTTGAAATATACGAGGAGGGTGATGTTCTCTTAAAGCCCGCAGGATGCAAATTTCCTATTGTCATAAACAGAGAAACCGAGAGACAGCCCTGCCCGCTTTGCGGCGAGGTTAACGGCGAAGAGAGCGCGATGTGTGGGGGCTGCGGTCTTAAAATCTTAAGACAAGGAGAGTATGATGAACACAAGATATGACATTGACGGTATTACCTCAAAACGCAAGTCGGAGATATTCTGCTCTGCATTTTGGTTTGTTTTTGGAGTTTTATTACTTGCCGCTTCGATTATTGCAATGTTACTTAAGGGAAGCAACACGCTACTGTTTATAATCTCGGCGACATGCGCTGTTATCTCCTTAGCAATCCTCTTTTATGAAAAAAGAAACGCAAAATTCGGCAGCACAAAAGGCTACTCGGGAACAATAGAAAAAATAGACTTAAACGTAGGGGCTAGCAACGGAATTATGACTGTTGGATACGGCGGTCTTGTGAAGAAGAGGTACAGCAAATATTTCAGAGACATTAACCGTCTGACCCTCTATATTCGCTCGGGCGATGATATAATTGTAAGGGAGCTTACAGACGTTTCTAAAAATCTTGAGGGTTATTACAAGGTGGGCGATGAGGTTATACATATTGGCGGAACGCGCTTTCCCGTCAAGCCCGAAATTACAGGTCGCTGGCTCTGCCCTGTTTGCGGCGAGTTCAACTCCAAAGAAGAGTGTGCCTGCAGAAGCTGCAAGAATTATATAATCAAAAAATAAATAAAGAAGAGGTATAGCGTTAGGCTTTTGCTATATCTCTTCTTTACTTTTATCATTATTGCTTATTAGCTTTACGCCACGCGGCAGGAGAGATGCCATGGTAGCGCTTGAAGGTACGGGAGAAATATTCCACATCGGAAAAACCTACTCTGGATGCCACCTCGCGTAAAGGCTCATCTGTTCCGAGAAGTATCTTCTCCGACAGGTCCATTCGCTTTTTTGTTACATAGTCCATTATTGTAATTCCAAACTCTGCCTTAAAATGCTCGGTAAGAGTTACGGTGCTGCAATGGAGATTCCAGGCTATATCCGCAAGTGTCAATTTTCTGGTAAGATTATTTTTTATGTAATACTTTACAAGTTTGCCGATACTCTCCGAGTCAGAAGAAAGGGTTTCGTCGTTGCTGAGATGCTCTGCTACCATTTTTAACATATTGTAATAGGCATTTATTTTCTCCGAGGAAAGATGGTTAAGCTCGACTATGTGAGGCATTATACCTTCCTCGGTAAGTCTTGGAGCCAATATGCGTGTTTTTTTCAACACATCGGTGTCACATCCGGGATAATCCTCTATTCCGATAGAGGAAATAAGGTAGGCGGTAATACTGTCGCCTCTGATTATAGGCACAATTACCTCTGTAATACCGCAGGGACAGGTATAAATTGACGGCTCAAGACTTGCACGCACAGCGGAAAGCCTCTCTATATCCGAGGCTTTACATATATCAAGCGCACCGGATGCTCTGTGAAATATAGAGCAAAAATTCTCGTCAGATGAACGACATACGGCTATACTATGAAAATCGACATCAAGAATAGATGTTTCCATACCCGAAATTAAATAAAAATCTCTGAGTATTATGTCTAGCTTTTGTATATCCATAAGGAACTTTCTCCTCTCGTGTTTATCTATTCTTCATATATGATTATAGCAGATAACAAGTCTAAATTCAATATATTCCAAGAAAAATTACAATTTGACGATTAAAAACAACGCTTTGACGATTTTATCATTTTTTTATGTTTATATTATTGATTTATCATTCCAAATTAAAGTTCTGTTTTTTATAATAATTTTAGAACAATTTAAATTAGTTCTAAAATCAAATTAACCGAAAGGTAGGTTTTATAAAAATGAAGGTGGAAAAATTAGTTGTTGGTGTTATAGGTCTCGGGATGGGTTCAAACCATCTCAAGGGTGCGATAAATTACGGAGCTGAGATCGGTGGTATTTGCGACACAGATCCCGACCAACTCGCTAAGGTTCTTGAAGAGAACAACCTTCCCAAAGAAATTGGAACAACTGATTATCACGATATCGTTAACAACAAGGATATAAATACTGTTATTATCGCAACTCCCGACCAGCAGCACAGAGTACAAATTGAAGAATGCCTTGCTGCGGGTAAGCATATTATGTGCGAGAAGCCCCTTGCCCTGACCCGCGATGACATAAACGCGATTGTCAAGGCTGTTGAGGCTCACCCCGAGTGCAAGTTTATGATCGGTCAGATCTGCCGCTTTACTCCCGCATTTGTTCAGGCTAAGCAGATTATCGAAGAGGGAAAAATCGGAGATCTTTACTTTGTTGAGTCGGAGTATGCTCACGACTACCAGCATATGTTTGAAGAAAACCCCACAAACTGGAGATCAGCCCCTGTTCGTAACGGTGTTGTAGGCGGCGGATGCCACGCAGTAGACCTTCTCAGATGGCTTGTAAACGCTGACCCTACCGAGGTTTATGCTCACGGAACTCACAAGCTTCTTCCTGAGGTTACATACGATGATGCTAACCTTGCTATTCTTAAGTTCCCGGGAAATATTATGGGCAAGGTGTTTGTATCCACTGGATGCAAGCGCAATTACACTATGCGTACCTGCATTTACGGCACAAAGGGAACACTTATCTTTGATAACCGCTCTGACACATTCCAGGCATTCTTTGCCGACGATGAGGGTCATGGCGCGGGAGAGCCCGAGATCATCCCTGTTGAAATAAACAACCACAACGCAACCGCAGAATTTAAGGAATTTGCTGACCATCTTATAAACGATACTCCTATTACGACAACCGTTTACGAGGGTGCAAAAACCGTTGTTGCCTGCCTTGCTGTTATTGAGTCATCAAAAACCGGTAAAATTGTTAATCCCGATTACAGCTTCTAAAAAAAAAGCCAAAAGCGATGAGAGATTTCTCATCGCTTTTATTAAACGCTATTAACCAAACGTGTGTTTTATGGTATAATATAAAGGTACCGAGTTTTCGATACCTTTAAAAGTTATTTGTTCAAATTGCTTTTTATTACAGAGTTATTCACACGGTATTCGGAAGGGGTCATTCCAACCTGTTTTTTGAAGATATGGTTAAAATGGCTTAAGCTGCTATATTTTGTCTTAGAAGCAATGTCAACAACAGTAAGCTCGGAAAAACGAAGAAGGCTACAGGCATAGTTAATCTTCATTTTAGTAATATAAGAAACCAGCGTTTCACCCATAAAACGGTTAAAATAGGAGTTAAGCATTGGCTGGGAGTAGGGAGCAAGCTTGTATATTTCGCTCATCGGGCTTAAGAAGTATTCAGGGAGATGAATTTTCTCAAGAAACATCTCAAACCAGTCGGGATATGCAGAATTATCCTCAATAGAGAGAATAAGCTGGCTGACAAGGTTGTATACCGCACGCTTGGAAAGTATGCGAGCCTCCTCCTTCTCAGAAGATATGGCAATCTCCGCAAGATGCACAAAGTACTCAAAATCACGGAAATGCATTCTGAAAAGATGATGACCTTGACCCGAGAAAAGAAGATCTAAGGCTCTGTGTGCTACAAGGTTACAAAACTCTGTTAAAAGATAGGGTGACACAATCAGACTATAAACAATTGCTTCAGAATTATTCTCGGCCTCAAGTCTTCTCGGCTCCCCGGGGAAGAAGAAACACGCACTTCGTGAAGAAGCAGTAACAGTCTCATTTCCTAAAACAATTTTCACTTCACCCTCGGCTACTGCCAGAAGCTCGAAATAATGATGAGAAGGTTGATAGGACGGCAGATTATTAATATACCTTATGCTGACGTCAAAATCACTTTGCTTTTCACCAATGGATCGAAGCGAATCGATGAATGCGCTTTGAGCTTCAACTTCATTAAAAACCGCCATATTATCCCCCTTCTTAAAATGAGCATACTTCATTCTAGCATAGTGTTAATACTTTTGCAATACATCAGCAAATCTATTTATAAAAATCGCTGATATTTTTATTTATCGCAAGTTATTTATAGATTTCGTTATAAATTTATAAAATTTATGGAGCTTTTATGAGAACTTTAAAACTTTATCCCGAATTAAAGGACAACCTTTGGGGCGGAACAAGACTTATAGATAAATACGGAAAAACCACTAAAAACAGCATATGCGCCGAAAGCTGGGAGCTTTCATTTCATCCCGACGGACCCACGAAGTTCGAGAACGGCACTCTTCTTTCTGAATATGTTACAAAGGAAGATTTGGGCAAGAACGCATAAATATTTCATAACTTCCCTCTTATGATAAAGCTTATTGATGCAAATGACAATCTCTCGGTTCATGTGCATCCGAGTGATGATTATGCTCTAACACATGAAAACAGCTACGGCAAAACCGAAATGTGGTACATCGTTGAAGCCGATGAAGGCGCCGGAATTTATCTGTGCTTTAATAGACGGGTTTCAAAAGATGAGGTTGACGTGGCCATAAAAGAAAACACACTTACCGCTCTTATGAATTTCTTTGAGGTAAAAGCAGGTGACTGCTTCTTTATTCCCTCAGGTACAATACATGCCATCGGAACAGGTTGCCTTATTTATGAAATACAGCAAAACAGCAATCTTATCTACCTTGTCTATGACTACGACAGACGGGATAAAAACGGAAATACACGAGAGCTTCACATAGAAAAAGCTCTGAATGTCCTTGATTTTTCTAAATATAAGGGTGTAAGGCTTGATGGCGATCTTTTAGGAATAAACAAATACTTTACTGCAAGAAAAGCTGTTTTAAAGAATGAATGCAAAGTATTCGAGGAAGATTCTGCAATCTTTAGATGCGTTACCGTAACCGACGGAAAAGGATACATAAACGCCCCCCCTTAAATCTCGGTGACAGCTATTTTATCCCCGCGACAGAGAGCTTTACTCTTTCCGGTGATATGACTGCAATCGTGGCGGAACTCAGACGTTATGGAATAAAATCTACGGAAGCAGACAATGAATTTGTTGCAACTCTTTTTGATGACAAGGGTGATGCTATCTGCTTCAAAACCGCAAAGACAAAAGAAGAAGCCGAGCAGAAAGTGTTTGCAGCAACAAATATCACAAAATCTGATCTTTCATTATAAAAAATGCGAGGGGATTTGCCCTCGCATTTTTACTATTTTGTTGAATATCTCTCATCTATATAATCATCGAGAATTTCCCTATCATTATCCGAAAGATAAGAGTGCTTGATGACAGGCTCGCCTTTTACTCTCTTAATTATATTTCCTACACTGTTTACAGGATTAAAGGGTGCTAAATCCTCTCTGAATGCGTTATAAATCATATGTGCTCTTCTTGATATTACCCACTTAACAAGCTCAAAAATAACGCTTATTATAAGAGTGATAATGGCAAACAAAGTAATCAGCATTGAAAATGCGGAAATCTCCTCACCGAGGGCAAACACGGCATAGCCCGTGCACAAAACTGTATATGCACGGCAAACTAACCTAATCTTTTTGTTTGCCTTTTTTACTTGTTTGCGCTTAACCTTAAGCTTCTTTTTTTCCTTTTTGTCGTCTGTATCTCTGTAAACCAAATACAAAACAAGAACCGCAACAGACAGGCATAGAGAAACAATATGAAGAACCAAAGGTTCTTTTAAAAACAGAAGATTATAAACAGGTATTATAATACCCGATATGTAAACCAAAAGGGTTGAGACAAATACAATAGTTTTTATATCAGAAATTGTTTTTGAAATTGCTGCTCTTGTGTAGTCAAGCATAATAGTTATCCTTTATTTTTTCACCTTGGCACGTGCCACTTCCCATACGGTTTTCATCGTTCTGCCGGGCCTCTTTACCAAAATAATTATAGAACGCTTTATCCAAAGGAACGGAATGAGATATTTCTTTTTGGACACACCGGGGTGCACTGTCTCATAATATTCCATTTTCGGGAATGTAAGACTTAATATATATCTTATCTTCGCTGTAGCACCCGTTGAATTTTTGCTTTTCTTTTCCCTCGTCAGGAGATTTGTTAAATATGTTTCGTGAGAGCCGTAGGTGGAAATATTGATATAGTCCCCAAGGAATCCTGCATCGTAATCGGATACGGGGCATTCTCCCTCACCTCTGTCAGCCAAAACCAATGCCTTTGCTGTCTCAGGGGCAAAGACATTAAGAGCAATTTCTCTTGTTACCCTCTCATACTCGGATATTTCAAGCTTTTTGCATTCTGCGGTTATATAATCAAAGTTAAGGATTTCCCTCTTTGCCATAAGATAAACATAAACATCAACAAGAGAGCGTAGCCCTGTGCCACAATTTGCATAATGCTTATACTCATGGGCTTTCATGAATATATAAAAATCCTCGTCGGTCATAGCAAACCCATATGAGCTTTTTCCGTCAGACACCGCTCTGTCAAAAGCGGCAGAGAAATAGTCGTTAAACAGAGGCAACGCAGGGTGGTCAAACAAAGAAACATGCATTTCAAAATTGAGAACAGGCTCCTTCATATATACATCGTGGTTGCTTCTACCAAAATGCTTATTCTCGTAACCGAGAGAGAGCATAATGTCACGAACCTGACTGCGGTAATTCGGGTCAAACAAAATATCATTATCAGACATTTGCCTGAGGCCAACCGCAGGATAAAGTTCTTTCATTATAACGCCCTTAAGAGGTAGATATTTAATACAGTTTTTATCAAGAGCTGTGCAAATCTCGGCTCGGGCGGAATCAAAAAGCATATTTTTTCTTATAGCGTTAAGCTTCAACTCAGATGCGCGCTTTGAAACTATGCCTGCATCCTCAAGAGCTGTTGCAACAATAGCTATAAGGCTATGATTTGATGCGGCGGAATAAATACTCCCAAGGTCAAGGTGAGACAAAAGCTCTTTTTCAACTCTTTTTCCGTTTAAACAGCAGGATATTATGTAAATTAAGGCATTATATACCGTATTTTTGTTTTGTTCTTTCATTTTTTACCCTTTAGGCAAGAGAGAACAATCCGAACCCGTTTGAAGGATGCTGATTTCGTGTAATGCTTCGGTAAAAACCCTCATAATATCCGCATATTATCTCGAATTTTCACCTTGTCTTACGCAAAATCAGCTATCTCTTAAATTCGCAGAACTCTAAAGCCTTAATTTTAAGATGATTTTGGTGCTTGGCGCTCGCAGCCAAGTGCGGACTTTGCAAGAGCGATAAGTGCCGAAAGCGCTGAAAATTCAGACTTTAGAGCGAGTTCGGATTATTCTCTCTTGCCTACAAGTCTTTTTACTAATCGGAAAAATCTTTTTGGCAGAGCAAGAATACGTTTTACAAAGCGAATGATATGGAGTATTGCAATTCTTACATAAATAAAATCACACCAAAGATGATAATACAGCTTATACCCCTTGTTATCCATTGTGATAGTTTTGCCGTCACGGATAACACCGGTAAGAACGCCTATAATCTGCTTATCGGTTACCCCACGTTCAAATGTTACGCAGTTATCGCCGCAGATAACATAATCATTCTCACGCACCTTGATTATACGGTGGAGAATATACTTTCCACTTTTTGTCTTATAAAGGGGGCAGTCATATTTTTTCAGTCTTCCCTCGGGACGCTCGATTATCATAACATCCCTATGCTGCCTAAGTAGCGGCATCATACTGAAGCCTACGTTGGTATGTATTATTTTACCGTGACGGGAAAGCTCTTCCTCATAGCTGGAAAAATCACTCATCTATCGCTCCAATGCTGCGAAGAGAATCGATAACCTTATCTACATCAGCAGAAATAATCGCCTCGTCTGCATCATATATCTCAAGCATTGCGGCAACTATCTTTTCTTTTGTGGTTTCCTCTTTCAGCATATCAATAATAAAAGCTGCGGTCTTGTTGCTTCTTACCATTCCGTTAAAATCACCGCCTGCAGATATCATAAGCTGCTCGTCACCGGATGTGTGAGTAATAAAGTTGTTTTTTAATTTCATTGTTTTATTTACCTTTCATTCCGTTATATGCGACCGTTGCCGCCTCGGAGTCCATATTACAACCAAGCTCAAAAATCTTAACACTCTTTAACATCTTGTCCGTAAGCGCAAGCGTCTTTTGAAGCCCGAGAATATTTTTTGTTCTGTAAGTCTGGCTTAAAATCTTAGGGAAGCTTTTTCTTGAATCGCTTTCCTCTACCCTGTTAACCTTAGAACGCTCAAGAGAAACAATCGCATAAAGAGGTGCTGATATATTTGAGCCAAGGTTATGCTTTCCGCACCAGGGTGTGCCGTAAACTATAGCACCCGAGTCTGTAATCTTTATAAGCGGCTTGTCATCATTTATCATAACAACTCTGTCGCCAAAGACTTCTCGCCACAAACGTGTGTGGGTAGACTTTCCTGTTCCGCTCTTAGCGGTAAATATATACGCCTCTCCGTCCATAGAGATAGCCGAGCCGTGGAAAAGAATTATATCAAAATCTATCATCGCATCGGCAATCTTACGATAAAGGGCAAGGGTTTCAAGATATGCAGGAGAGGGGGCAAAGGGCGGCAGTCCTTCTATCTCACGTTCTTTATCCGATTTCTCACGTTCATACTGTATATCCGCAGGGGTTATACCGACGGTAATATCTGCGGCAATATCATCCACAATATAATCTTTGCAAAAAGTCTTTGTGGATTCATATAAACATTCTATGAAAATATTTTTATCCGCAAGCTTAATATTAAA
The DNA here is from genome assembly GCA_045658565.1 of Eubacteriales bacterium. Taxonomy (GTDB): domain Bacteria; phylum Bacillota; class Clostridia; order Oscillospirales; family CAG-272; genus UBA1740. The sequence goes on along the minus strand of JAZOVF010000031.1, from coordinate 69,777 downwards.
ACTCGTCATAAGCCCTCCATAATATTATTTCGCGCGAAAATATACACACTAATTATAAAGGAATTTCACATATTTGTCAATCATTTTTGCAAAATGCGTTGTTTTTTTATTCATTTTATTTAATTTTAAAAAAATTAGATTTTTTTATCAAAAACCTATTGACAAATGAAAAGTTTTAGTGTATAATATCAAATGTTCGCGGGAGTGGCGGAATCGGCAGACGCGCACGTTTGAGGGGCGTGTATCTTTGATGTACGGGTTCAAGTCCCGTTTCCCGCACCAAAAAAAGAAGCAGAAGAAATTCTGCTTCTTTTTTTATCATTTCCGTTTTTAATTTTTATCATTGGTTTGTTTTTTTGAATTTTTGTAATATCCACCGAAAAAGGCACATAAATTTTACAAAGGAACTTTTCGGAGGTAACAAAAATGTGGGAAAAGATTAAACCTTATATCAGAATATACATTATAGCTATAGCAATTCCTATCGGTGTTGGGCTTTTATCAACATTTTTTACAAAGGACAACATGAATATATACGAGGAGCTGATTGTACCTAATATAGCTCCGCCTGCTTTGGTGTTCCCTATTGTATGGACTGTGCTCTATACACTCATGGGTATCAGCTCGGCTATGATTTATAGCAAACGCATAACCGACACTGCAGAAGTTCGCTCGGCTCTCACCACCTATGCCATAAGTCTGGTTATAAACTTTGCTTGGAGCATTATTTTCTTTAACGCAAATGCATTTCTGCTCAGCTTTTTGTGGCTTGTTTTGCTTTTATACTTTATAATCAAGACAATTATAGAATACAGGCGAATATCGCCTATCGCTGCATATTTGCAGATTCCTTATGCTCTTTGGGTTATATTTGCAGGTTACTTAAATATTGCAATTTACTTTCTTAATACATAACAAAAAGGCTGCCTCAAGCAAGTGCTTAAGGCAGCTTTAATATTTTAAGATTTTTTCATCAGTCGGATATAGAATTCAACGGTTTTTGTTATGGTTGCAAAGGGAATCTTCTCGTTATTTCCGTGAATTGTGCCGCGCTCATCTTTTGAAAGAGCCATAGCCGAGAATCTATACACCTTGTCGGATATTCTGCCCCAATGGCGGGAGTCAGAGCATGCAAGCATAAGATATGGAGACACTATAGCATCCTGCCAGGTTTCACCTACTGTCAGCTTAACGCGTTCCCATGCCTCGCAGTCTGTATCCGAGATTCTTGAGGGTGGCATACCCGAGATTATACGAACATTTATTTTTTCGTCATCAATTATCTTTGTTATACGCTCTGCAACGCTTTCCGGAGTCTCGCCTTCCTTAATACGGTGGTTAGAAACCATTCTTGCATAAGGGGGAATAACATTCATTCCCTTTGAGCCATCCATTTGGGTGAAGGCTGTTGTTGTACGCACAAGAGCATTAAGCTCACCGCCTGTCTTTTTAGTCAGTATATTAAGAACAGGCTTAAAGAGCCAAAGATTTGCAAAAATTAAGCGATATACAAAGGTTGAGTTTCTTCCCAACGAGTCAAACATTGCTTTTGCCGGTTTGGATATACCAAACTTGAACGGACTGTTTTCCACCTTAACACAAGCTGCAGAGAGTCTGCCAACAGGAGTATGAACCGCAGGAGATGAGGCATGGCCGCCACCGCCCTTTACAGAATACTCGATATTAACCATACCCTTTTCGGCAATTCCGATTAGAGCACAGGGCGATGTTACTCCAGGGAACACATTCTCAACAACAGCTCCGCCCTCGTCGACTACAAGACCGGGGGTTATTCCGCGTTTTTCAAACAGGTCTACTATGGTTTTTGCACCGTAGCCGTTTATTTCTTCATCACCGCCAAAGGCAAAGTATATGTCATTCTGGGGAACAAAGCCCTCGCTTATGAGTATTTCTGCTGCCTGAAGAACACCGTTTAAGGTGCCTTTTGTATCAAGAGTTCCTCTGCCCCAGAGAACACCGTTTTCCTGTTCGGCATCAAAGGGCGGCTTTTCCCAATCCTCTTCTACAACGCTGACAACATCATAGTGTGACATCAAAACCGTGGGAGCATCATGAGCTATGCCCTCCCATTTAAACAAGAGGGATCTGTCAGAGGGTTTCTCAAACACGCATTTTTCATACACGTTAGGAAAAAGCTTTGGCAAAAGAGCCTCGAATTTTTCAAACTCCGACTCGTCCTCATTGGATTTATCGGTATCAGATACCGTCTTGCACTTTATCATTTCGCCAAGGTCGGCTATAGCCTTTTCACTATTTACAAAAATCGGGGCAACCTTTTCTCGCTCGGTCTTTTTAGGAACAAAGAGAAGCGTTCTTATGACAAGCACCAAAATCAAGATCAAAAGCAAGAGTGCAACCAGACTGCCTGCAATTATAAATGGCATATTTTTTCCTTTCTATCAATCAAAGAATTCCCTTTTTATAAAGGAATCTTGAGAAGAGAATTGTAAATACAACACCCACAGGAACCATAATTCCAACAGTAGATGCATTAAGCGCTGGAACAAAGATAAACAGTATAAGCATAAGCGCAACAGGTGCTATTGCTATCTTCCAGCTCTTGGAAACAAGAGCAACGCCAAGCGCGCCGAAGAGCGCAGGGAGAAGCTGGTCAAAAGCGGGCTTCAGAGTCTCGCTTTCCATAAAGGGCTTAAGAGGAGCTAACAAAATTACACCGAGAATTATAATTACCGTTGTAACTATTGAAGAAACGGCAATGGCGATAGTTGATACAATTTCGCCCTCCTCGCTCTTTACGTCGACATTTGCGTTTTCGAGAGCGTTTATCGCGCAGGGGAGCTTAAGGTTTGAGATATTACCTGTAACAAAGGAGAGGTACGAGCCTCCTGCACCAAGCATAGGTATAAAGGTTATTACTTCAACTATACCGACCGCCCAGTACATAGGAGCTGTGGCAACAATTCCTTTAGCAAATCCCTCCCAATCGGGCCATGCCGAGAACAAAATACCGACAGCTATGGGGAATGCCATAAGAAGAACCATTATAACAAGGTTCCATACAGTACCGTCGCGGTGTACTGTATCCATATAAGTCATTTGCTTTTTGTTTTTCATTTTATTTCACCTCCAAAGAGGGCTGTCAGCGGAATTGCTGATACCATACCAACAACCATACAAATAGGCAAAGCATAGTCATTAAGCCACTTCCACTTGAGCTTATTGATAAGAATACCGCAAAGACACATTAGTACAGCACTTACAAGCATAACAAAGACAGGTACAAGACCGGAGGTTGATGTATACTCGGTCACCTGCTTTTCGCCTGTCATACTATCTGTCGAGGTTACAAATCTTGCGCCCTCGCTCCAGAGGCGGTTTACATCACAGAACACATAACCGACAAATGCGGATATCATACCAATAAAGAGCGAGTTTTGGAGAATGTCGGACCACTTTTTATCCTTGTTTTCAAATTTAACAAGTCCGTTTTGGTACTTCTTTGCAACCGCGGGAACAAGCCAGATTCCAACCATTATCGAAACGGTCATTACCAGTGCTATTGTAACATACTGAGAAGCAGTGATATTCTCGGCAAGGCCGGCAAGAGTTGTACCCATTCCGCTGGCTGCATTTGCAGCGGCAACAGCCTCGTAAGAAAGCGAGCCGACAACCGACAGTCTGAGTCAAGGAAGAGCGAGTCCTAAGGACTCGGACAGAGCTGCTATCGTTATTACTATTGCAACAGCGGGAGCTATCGTAAAGATTGCGGCGGTTTTAATAGTTTTGTTTATCAGCTTTTTGTCCATGCCGATTTTCTTTGCCCTGCGGACAGACTTTACAAGAAAGTACACCGATTGAGCAAGAACAACTGCGATTATTGCCGCAACAAGGACAAAGAGCAGTATATGATTTTTATCAAACGTCATAACAAGTTCTCCTTAATTATGATACAGTTTTTTTGTCTGATATTTAGGCTCGCAGGAAAGGTTTACACCCAGCTTTCTGAACGTGGAAGCATCTACCTGCGATAGAATAACCGTGGAATGCACCTCGGCATATTTAAGTCCAGGAATCGCCTCAAATGCTTTTTTTGCATTAGGATTATTAACGGCAGAAACAGAGAGGGCTATCAAAACCTCATCTGTATGTAGTCTTGGGTTATGGTTTCCGAGATTTTCTATCTTTAATTTCTGGATAGGCTCTAAAATTTCGGGAGAAATAACATCAATCTCAGGGTCTATACCTGCTATTGCTTTAAGGGCGTTAAGAAGAGCGGCGCTTGACGCTCCAAGAAGAGATGAGGTTTTTCCCGTAACTACCCTGCCGTCGTTAAGCTCTATTGCAACTGCGGGAGAGCCTGTGTCCTCAGCCTTGTTAAGAGCGGGAAGAACACACCTTCGCTCAAGCTCGGGAATGCAACGAAGCTTTTGCATAAGAAGCTCGATCTTCTGTATTTCAACCTCATTGCCGTTGCCCTTCCTCATATTGCAGAGGGCATTATAATGTCTCCTTACAATCTCCTGCTTTGCCGCATCGCAAACAGCCTTATCGTCATAGATGCAGAAGCCTGCCATATTTACACCCATATCTGTGGGCGACTTGTAGGGACACTCACCGAGAATTCCCTCCAGCATAGCTCTGAGCACCGGGAATACCTCAACGTCGCGGTTATAGTTAACTGCGGTTTCGCCATAGGCTTCAAGGTGGAAGGGGTCAAGCATATTAACATCGTTAAGGTCTGCTGTCGCTGCCTCGTATGCAAGGTTAACCGGGTGATTTAAGGGAATATTCCACACGGGGAATGTCTCAAATTTAGCATAGCCCGACTTTCTTCCCATTTTGCTCTCGTGGTATATCTGAGAAAGGCAGGTAGCCATTTTACCCGAACCGGGGCCGGGTGCCGTTACCACAACAACCGAGCGTGTTGCTTCTGCATACTCGTTTTTGCCAAAGCCTTCCTCCGAAAGAATAAAAGGTATGTTATGAGGATAACCGTCTATCGCGTAATGCTTATATACCTTGATTCCAAGCTTTTCAAGCTTTTGTTTAAAGGCATCGGCAGTAGGGGTAGACCTGTATCTTGTCATTACCACACTTCCGACGTAAAGACCGTATCCGCGAAAGGCATCAATAAGGCGCAAAACATCAAGGTCATAGGTAATTCCAAGATCTCCTCTAACCTTATTTTTTTCTATATCGGCAGAATTTATGGAGATAATTATCTCCGCCTCATCCTTAAGCTCGATAAGCATTTTTATCTTACTGTCCGGAGCAAAGCCCGGAAGCACACGTGAAGCGTGAAAATCGTCAAAAAGCTTACCCCCGAATTCAAGATAAAGTCTTTCGCCAAAAAGCGATATTCTTTCCTTTATCTTCTGTGACTGGAGCTTCAGATATTTGTCGTTATCAAACCCCATAGAAAACATTTTATCACCCCTTTTATATAAAACCTGTATATTTAAAAAACTATAACTACATTGTACCATAGAAAAACATATAATTCAAGGCTGGCAAAAGATTTTAATATAAAAATAAAGTAGAAAATTCTGTGTTTATTTTGTTAATTCTTTATAAAGGAGCGGTATATTGCAAACATTTTAAAATAAAAGTGTTGTATTTTATCGCGAATGGTGGTAAAATATAGAAAAGAATTTCTCTCGGAGAGTATTTTAATGGATAAAATAAAGCATCTTTTTACCGAATATGAAGAAAATCTCAGCTACGACCTACCCTGGAATGTATACCCAAGACCCAGCCTCGTTAGAGACTCGTTCTTTAACCTTAACGGTTATTGGGATTTTGCGGTCACAAAGGAGGATGAGTCACCCGAGTACAACCAGAAAATACTTGTTCCCTTTGCCCCAGAGTCAAGGCTTTCAGGCATTTGCGCCGAGATTCCATCAGGCTCGGTTATGCATTACAGGCGGATGTTTTCTCTGCCTGAGAAATTCATTAAAAAAAGAGTAATTCTTCACTTTGGTGCGGTTGACACTATTACCGAGGTTATTCTGAATGGTAAAATCATTGGTGAGCATGAGGGCGGATATCTTCCCTTCTTCTTTGATATTACCGACGTGCTTTGTGAGGAGAATGAGCTTTACCTCAGAGTGCGTGATGACCTTGACAAAAAATATCCTTACGGAAAGCAGACAAAAAAACGCGGCGGAATGTGGTACACTCCTGTCAGCGGTATATGGCAGACGGTATGGCTCGAAAGTGTGCCGGAAAGCTATGTTAGCTCTATTGAAATAAATACCGATATGAACTCGGTAAACATTAAGGTTTCGGGCGGCTCGCAGTCAAAGCGGCTGACAATAGAGGAAACAGGTGACGTAATTGAATTTGTCGACGATGATGTAACGGTTACGCCAAGCGTAATACGGAGATGGTCACCCGAAAATCCTAATCTCTACAACTTTACACTTGAGTCGGGAGAGGACACAGTACGCGGTTATTTTGCCCTAAGAAAAATCTCTGTACGTGAAATTGCAGGAATCCACCGCCTTTGTCTTAACGATGAGCCTTATCTCTTTAACGGTCTTTTGGACCAAGGGTATTTCCCCGACGGAATCTTTTTACCCGCTACCGAAAAGGGCTTTGAGGACGATATACGTATGACAAAGAGCCTTGGCTTTAACACCTTGAGAAAACACATAAAGGTTGAGCCTGAGATATTCTACAATCTTTGCGACAGGCTTGGAGTTGTTGTTTTTCAGGATATGGTAAATAACGGCGGATACTCCTTTATTCTCGATACCGCTTTACCCACCGTGGGCTTAAAGCGTATGCCCGACAGTCTTAAAAATACAAACCCCGAGGCAAGACAAATATTTGAAAGAGAAATGATTGCTACCATAAAGCATACAAACAAGTTCCCTTCAGTTCTATATTACACCGTTTTCAACGAGGGCTGGGGGCAGTTCTCTGCAGATAAGATGTACGAGATTGCTAAAAAGGAAGCACCCACAAGAATTATTGACTCAACCTCAGGCTGGTTCACAAGAAAAAAGAGCGACGTAGACTCAAGGCATGTTTATTTTAAGCCTGTTAAAGTAAAAGGAAAAAGTGACAGGCCTATTGTTATCAGCGAATTTGGCGGTTACTCTCACAGAGTTGGGGGACATCTTGCAACAGAGGATAATTACGGATATAAGCTCTATGACACCATAGAAAAATTCAGAGAGGGATTTATCAATCTTTATGAAAATGAGATTTTGCCACTAATCCCCAAAGGTGTTTCTGCCTTGATTTATACCCAGGTTTCTGACGTTGAAGATGAAACGAACGGTCTCGTTACCTATGACAGGCAGGTGTTGAAGCTTGATCCCGAAAAAACAAAAGCTGTGATGCAAAGACTTTTTGAAAGCATCAGATTAACGGAGAACAAACAATGAAAAAAATCACACTTTTCGGCACAGGGGTGCTGATGTATCTTACCGAGCTTCCGCTTATTGTTCTGCTTATTATTTGTATAAAATACAATTCCGGTGTTGAAACGCTCTTTAAGCTTTACCCGCTTATTTTAGCTCTTATCGGCGGAATAATCTTCATTTTTATTTATTTGTTCAGAATAATAAACATATCACATGATATGATATGTGCTAAGGGCCGCTACTCTTCTAGAGAAAAAGCACTTATTACAAAAGACAAAACCCTCATAATTACTATCTTTAACAGAGGAAAGCTTAAAATAGAGCTTTTTGGATATGATGAAAAACCTCCTATGCTTGACTGGGCCATAGATAAGGATTATCAGAATATTGAGGTAAATCTATTTAGAGACAGAGCTGTTGGAGGTGCCTCGTCTGTACGACGTGTACTTAAGTTTTTTGATGTACCCGAAGAGGATATAAGCACGGCTCTTGAAAGCGACAATTTCACTAAAAGCTATAAAAGCCTGGAGCTTTCTGCAGAGAGAAAGAACGAAATAAGAGAAATCAAAATTAAATTTACAGAAACACTCTAAAGTTTAACGGCAACCTCCTCGGGTTGCCGTTTTTTAATATTGTAAAAGGTCTGCCTCAAATTCAAAATTTGAGACAGACCAAAAGATTTGTTTAATAGATGTTTGCGAGAGAGAACGAGGGTTTATGCCTAAATTTGACAGCCCATTATTGTACTCATTTCTCCTCTTTCGGGGCTCTTCAAATTTTGAGCAGAAAGGGTTGAGCGCGCCCCGATGGCGTACGCGGGTACGTCGAGTGGAAGAGGTCGACCGTTTATGCCGAAATTTGACAGCCCATCACTTGTACTGCTCTGCGTGACCGCCAGCCAATGTAATCATCTTTACCGCCTGAAGCGAGAAGCGGTCTGCATAAATTGTAAGGGTTTTTGTCATGGTGCCACGAGCAAGAACCTTTATTCTTGATGCGCTCTGGCTGACAATACGCTTCGCTTTAAGAGTTTTGAGGTTAACTGTATCACCGTCATTAAATGCCTGACAAATAGTGTCAAGATTTACTTCAACCATCTTTCCGCCCTCGGAGCGATGCTCTGCATCGTCAACCAGCTCAATGCTGGCGATTGCTTCCTCATCAGACAAGAGAAGGTCTGCGCTTTGCGCATTGGCATGTATTATGTTATCGGACAATACGGCTTCTTCAACAGGTTGCTTTTGTTCGGTTGATTCGTAATCAACAGGACTCTCTGCGATTGAAGCCTCAGATGCATCCGGTGCTTCTGTTACCAGCTTTACAGGCTCGTCAATGGTGATAACCATTGTTTCGGGAGCATCTTCAAAATCAAATACTGCACCGTGGTCAACAGCTTGCGCCTCGGAATTATCAAGCTCACCAAGCTTTTCGGCTATCGCTGCGGTACTTATGCCGGAGGCTTCATTGGATATGTCGGTCTCGGAGGCTATTATTCTAATAAGTCCACGGTCAATAAGCGCGGGAACTGTTTCGTAAGGACGGCGATAGTCAATATCAGGCATTTCCCCTGACTCGAGAGCCAAATCACGCATAAGAGCAACTATAAGCTCAAGAGCATATTTCAACGCTCTGTCGCTCTTTATCTTAATAAACATAGGAACCTTTGAGCCCTTGTATTTATAAGACGCATAGGAATAATGATACTTGTAGTTGTGGTATCTCTCCGGGTCAAGAGCAAGATAAAGGAGAAGCATTTTGTCTACTACGTTTATCTTTGCACACACGTCTGCCGAGTATGTAAATGTTTCGCAGGACCAACCAAGAGAGGACTCTATTCCCTTATAAGACATAAATACATTCTTAAGAACAGAGTAATAATCCTGAAGTCTTTCCTCAGCCTGAATAAATCTTGCAAGGAAGGATGTCTTATAACGAACAAGAGCATACTTTCCGTTCAGGTACATTCTTGCTTCGCCCTCTTCGGAAGCAAAGATGTCGTCATCTGTATCAACATCATCTGTTACAGATCCGGCGCCGAGGAATACAAGCTCCTCTTCGACAACCGGCTTTTCAATAGCCTCAAGCTCGGTAACATCATCCTCAACCTCACCAAGCTCCTCGAGAACGTCATCAAGAGTACGTACAGAGTTTTTGGTAATCTCGGTTGTTGAAGAAAGAGAAACAAGCTTTACTGTAACATCTGCAGTACCATTTTCTGTATCATTGCCGGAAATATCGGAAATAGGAGCTTCACGAACAGACTCGGTCGAGACGGTCTCGGGTGCTTTATCAGCAATGCCGTTTAGCTTAAGGGTAATATCCTCTTCCGCTGCACCGGTTGATGTGTACTCAATTTCTTCAGCAGCTGCATAGCTTCTCGGAGTTATGCTCATATGTCTGAAGTTAAGGTTAGGAATACGAGGCTCAGATACAGAGGTGCCGCCTTCACCATCGATAAGAGGCGCGCGTTTGCGAATGTAGGGAGAAGTAGGAGTAGCCTTTGTAACAAGACCGGGCACCTTACCGCGGCGTCTTACAGCTCTTACTCTCGTAGGCGCTGCCTCAAAGTCCTCGGCTGCAACCGCATCATTTTCAGAGGACAGATTGCACACAACGCTCACAGAGCTTTCATTGTCACGGGGCGAGAAAGCATCATTCATAATGATTTCAACATCAGAGTCGGGCTTATATACAATAGGCTCGGATACACCGGTAGCGTATCCCTGTGCCTGTGGGTAGCCAACAGATGCTACCTGTTGAGAGCCTTGTACAGGTGCGTGACCCTTATTATAAGAGCTGACAGGCTCAAAGGGAGCTACAGGATCAATGTCGTCACCTGAGCCATGAATTCTGGGATCGTACCCGGGCATATCTCTTTCGGGAATAGGTCCGTGAGGCTTTGGTTCACTGTTCTTTTGAATAAAAGAGGAAGATTGCGACGGTTTTGCAACAGCTTTTGCATTCTCGTCCTCGATACGAACATCTCTGGGCTTATCGGCAATCTTCTCATCAACCCACTTTTCGTCATCAAGGTCGTCATAAAGCTGAACAGTATCTTCGGACTTTATCTTAGAAAGACGGTAAAGACGATTTTTTGTTCCGGAAATATGCCTTATAAGGAAGATAAGAGCGAGAACAACCGCGGTAAGCAAGCCAAAAATGAATATAACCGTTGCAACAACAGGTCGAGGGTCAATATCAAACTTTATTATCGGCTCATTTACGTCGGAGGCAGAGACGAAAACAGACGTTGAAAAAGATAGCAGTACACAAAGAGCAAAAGCGAAAGCTGCTCTTACACGTTTAAAATACTTATTCATACGTACCTCCGTTCTGTTTTTTATTAAATTTGCGGCCTCAAAACCGCATACCTCTCATACTAATAATTTATTATAACACTTTATTTCCGCAAAATCAACTGTTTTTTTTATTTTGATAAATAAAATTTAAAAGGGATAGCAAAACGAACTATCCCTAAAGGTAAAGCAATATTTATTCTTTACAATACGGCTCGTCGTTTATGTATATAGCATCCTTACCGAGATAGCCGCCCTAAGCAAATGAATAGCCTTCAATTTTTTCATCCAATTTAACGGTGATAGCTAAATTCATAATGCGACTCACCTATGCCACCAAGCTGCATGTATTACCTTTCCTCAATTGCTTACCCCTTATCGGTAGGTTGCAAGCACATAGTTATAACAACACCTATTTCAACAAGCAAAAGCACCGAAGCTACTATTATAGCGGCAGTTATTATCCTTGATTTTCATACCTGTTTTCCTATTGACATTCAATCTATTTTTCTGTATGAGTCCACTTTGTCAGCGAGATGTTTTCCAATTTTCGCCATAAAATTCACGGCAGAAGGAATAAGTTCTATATCAAGTCCGGAAAGAAAGCTGTCCGCTTCAAATGTCAGAACACCGTTGTAATTGATTTCGCCAAGCGCACGGCATATCTCTTCCCAATTTAGCTTACTCTGATACGGCAGGGTGTGAAGATCGGTTTTGTAATCAACATCATGAACATGAAGCGCTCCGAGAATTTCACCGCCGAGAGTGCGTATAACGTCCTGAGGCTCTCTGCCTACAAGGGCTGAGTGTCCAAGATCAAGACAGGCAATAAATACATCGGGCGCATTAAGCTCTTTTACATATCTGATATGCTCTCTTGGGTCGGCACAGGTCACACCGATTAACGCTCCTGTTTTTTCATTCTGATGCCAAAGATTTTCAATACCTATTTTTAATCCCAAGTTTCTTGCTATAGGAGTAAGCTTTGAGAAAAACTCCATATTCTTTTCAAAATGGTATTCTTCATTTCCGAGAAAGCCCTTCTCCATAAAGTTTAGAGGGTGAATTATAACGGTTTGAACACCTGCCATTGCGGCAAACTCAAGGGTAGCAGGCATAAGATTAGCTTTTTCTACAACGTAAGCACTTCGACCATCCGGGAGTGCTCCGCCGCCAAAGGGTGCGTGCCCTTGATTATATTCAATTCCGAAGTGCTGAGCACATTCTCTGTACTCCTTGGCTATCGGCTTCCAGCTACCTTGCCGCAAATTCTCTGTATAATCGCATATTCCAAGGTCAAGACAGGGGTATCCTGCATTAGCAAGAATACCTATTCCCTCTTTTATTCCGAATTTTTTAACCGCGGTTGATGTCTGAGATGAGAAAAGCATTGTTTATCCGCTCCGTTCCGACAAATTAAAAGATACCACGAAATATAATATCAAATAAAGGGATTTTTGTCAATGATTCTTTGTTAAAACTATTGATTTTTTTATTGAATAATGGTATACTGATTTTCAGAAAACGAGGAAGATTTTTATGGAAAACATCAAATCATTCATAAAGACAAATGCGGTAATGCTGGTTGCCGCATTATGCGCGCTGCTAACGGCTTTTATAGTTCCGCCGGACATAGAATATCTTGAATATTTTGATTTCAAGACACTAACCTGTCTTTTCTGCGTTTTAGCCGTTGTTTGCGCTTTGAGAAATATTCGATTCTTTTATACTTTAGCTAAAGCCATTGTCCGAAAATTCAGAACAGCAAAGTCTGCAATTTTGGCCCTTGTATACATAACCTTTATCGGCTCTATGCTGATAGCGAATGACATGGCGTTATTAACCTTTCTCCCTCTCGGGTACTTTGTTCTGCACACTACGGGAAAAGAAAAATATCTTGCTTTTACCTACATAATGCAGAATATTTCAGCAAACCTCGGCGGAATGCTGACTCCTTTTGGAAATCCGCAAAACCTTTATCTCTACTCTAAATTCAATATTCCCGATTTAGAATTTGTTTCGATAATGTTTCTGCCCTTTATTATCTCAATTATTTTGATTACGGCTTGCTGTCTTGTTTTCGTAAAATCCGAGCCGCTTGTAATTGAGGAAAAGGCGGCATCGCTGCCTATCGGGCGAACTGTTACCTACCTTATCCTGTTTGCCTATTCTATTCTGATTGTATTTAAGTTTATCCCCTACCAGACAGGACTTATTATAATTCCCCTTGCTATTTTGCTTCTTGACAGGCTTGCTCTTTTGCAGGTGGACTACGGGCTTCTTTTAACCTTTGTATTCTTCTTCATTTTTGCCGGTAATATGTCGAGAATTGATGCTGTAAGAGATTTCTTCTCATATCTCCTTGAACAAAACACTCTTATCTTCTCTGCCTTGTCCTGTCAGGTTATAAGCAATGTGCCATCGGCAATTCTGCTTTCGCAATTTACGGAAAATTACAGAGAGCTTTTACTGGGTGTTAATATTGGCGGTGCGGGAACGCTTATTGCATCTCTTGCCAGCCTTATTACCTTTAAGGAGTACACAAAACAGGACCCTAAGCACACTATTGGTTATATTTTGAAATTTACTGCATACAATTTTGCTTTTTTGATTATTCTTGTAACAATATGTTCAATCTTTAAAGTTTAATATCAAAAAATCAAAGATTTCACGCAAAGTAGTCAATTAAATTAAGGAAAAATTGTTTTTTAAGCTCTATAATAATTGTAGAAAAACAAAAAACCTTTAGGAGACTAAAATGAAATACACAAACAAAGGCGTTGAAGATCTTAAAATCGCCTACATCGGCGGTGGCTCCCGCGGTTGGGCATGGGGCCTTATGAGTGACCTTGCGGCAGCTGACGACATCAGCGGTCAGGTTGCACTCTATGATATCGACCTTGAAGCAGCACAGCACAACGAGATTATCGGTAACAAATTCAATAGTGCAGAGGGAGCAAAGTCTCACTGGGACTACAAGGCAGTGCCTACTATCGGCGAGGCTCTTACCGGAGCTGACTTTGTTGTTATATCCATTCTCCCTGGCACCTTTGACGAAATGCACAGCGATGTACATACTCCCGAAAAGTACGGCATTTATCAGGCTGTTGGCGACACCTCCGGCCCCGGCGGTATTGTAAGAGCGCTGAGATGCCTTCCTATGATTGAGGTTATTGCTAACGCAATCAAGGAATTTTGTCCCAACGCATGGGTTATTAACTACACTAACCCCATGACGGTTATTACAGGTATGCTTTACAAGACCTTCCCCGAGATCAAGGCCTTTGGCTGCTGCCACGAGGTATTCGGTACTCAGAAGCTTCTTGCAACCATGCTCGAAGAAGAGTACGGCATTCCCGGTGCAGACAGAGAAGCTATCAAGGTTAATGTTGTTGGTGTTAACCACTTCACATGGCTAACCGATGCTCACTACAGAAATATCGACCTCTTCCCTCTTTACAAGGAGTTCTGCGAAAAGCATGCAGAGTCCGGCTATTCCAAGGGACACGACGACAACTGGCTCAACAGCGTTTTCGGCTGTATTCACAAGGTTAAGTTTGATCTCTTTAGAAGATACGGCTACATCGCTGCTGCCGGTGACAGACACCTTGCTGAGTTCTGCGAGGGTAAGTGGTACTTAAGAAACCCCGAGAACGTTAAGGAATGGGGCTTTGACCTTACCAGCGTTGACTGGAGAAAAGAAAACCTTATAGAAAGACGCCATAAGAGCGAGGATCTTCGTACAGGCAAGCTTCCCGTTGAGCTTGATGAAACAGGCGAGGACGGTGTAAAGCAGATTAGAGCGCTTCTTGGTCTTCAGGACCTTGTGACAAACGTTAACCTCCCCAACAAGGGACAGATTCCCAATCTTCCTATCGGTGCTGTTGTTGAAACAAACGCTGTATTTAGAAGCGACTCGGTTGTTCCCGTAGAGGCCGGTGAGCTTCCCGTAGAGCTTTACGGTCTTATTTCAAGAATCGTTGCGGCACAGCAGATGGTTATCGAGGCTGCAGCAAACCGCGACCTTGAGCTTGCGTTCAAGGCATTCGTTAACGATCCTCTCGTTACTATCGACCACGAAAGCGCAAGAGCACTCTTTGACGAAATGGTTGAGAATACCAAGGAGTATCTTGGAGATTACTTCAAATAAAATATTAAAAACAGGAGATTCGTTTTGAATCTCCTGTTTTTTGTTAAACATATCAGAAATTAGCAGGATAGGTGCCTTTCGCGATAAGGTCGCGGAATGCCTCAACAACCTTTTCCTTATCCTCTTTATAGGTTACGCCGAACCACTTATCCTCGTTCTCGATAACCTTAACATCAGCTTTGCCCTCGTCAATAAGGTTAGCAACGAGTGTGGGAAGAAGGTATTCGCACTTCATGGGATTCTTCTCTACATTCTCATCAAGGAAGGCTGCCATACGAGAGCAGCAATCGTCGATATAAGAGGGAGTGAAGCCCCAGAGGTTCATAGAAACGAGAGTATCGGGATCAAGGTCGAATTTCTCGTCATTCTCAAGGAAGTAGATTTTGCCGTTCTCGGTACCGATTTTGGTACGTTCAACAACGGAGGTAAGCATATTTGTATCAGCATCGTATGTACAAACGCCTCTTGAAACAGTTCCCTGCTCGGTTACGGTATTCTTGATGCGGTAGCCTACCATTGCGTAATGTGCCTTATCATCATCGTTTGTGTTCTTTAAGAACTGATAAATCTTCTCGAATGCATGAGCGCCGTAGTAGTCGTCTGCATTGATAACGGCAAAGGGGCCATCAACAATGCCCTTACAGCAAGCGATAGCATGAGCAGTTCCCCAAGGCTTAACTCTGCCCTCGGGAATCTCATATCCCTCAGGAAGCTTATAAAGCTCCTGATAAACGTACTTAACATTAACATTCTTGCCTGCAAGGTGTGCATCCATAACCTCACGGAAGTCCTTTTCGATTTCCTTCTTTATAATAAAGGTGATATCACGGAAGCCTGCCTTAATTGCATCATAGATAGAATAATCGATAATAATATGACCGAAATCGTCAATCTTATCAATCTGCTTAAGACCACCGTAACGGCTGCCCATACCGGCAGCAAGTATCACAAGCTCGGGATTGTTCATTTTTTAGGTTCTCCTTTAGGTAAAAAAATTACATTTATATTATATAACATTCTTTGGAATTTTGCAAGGGAAAAAGGCGCAATATTTTGTAAAATAGCATAGTTTTTAGCCTTTTTTTACAAGATTGACAATTTTGAGATATATTTTCACTTTTTGCCTTGAAAGTTTTTTATTAGTAATGTATAATATATACGTATTTTTATGTAAGGAAGTGTTTTCTGTGCGTGAGCTTATTATAGGAAAGAATGATGCGGGACAGAGGCTTGACAAATTTATTACCAAGACTCTCGATTTACCTATGAGCCTTTTATATAAGTCTATACGAATGAAAAAAATTAAGGTCAACAGAAAGCGTGCGGAAAACAACCAGATACTCTCTGAGGGTGACACCGTTCAATGCTTTCTCAGCGAAGAATTCTTTGAAAAAAAGGTTACCAAGCACTCCTTTGAGAGCATAACACCGCACCTTGACATAGTGTACGAGGACGAGAACATAATGCTCTTAAACAAGCGCCCGGGGGTATCGGTGCACGAGGACGAAAATGGGTCAACAAACACTCTTATCACCCATATCCAGGCGTATCTTTATGCTAAAGGAGAATACGACCCCGACAGCGAACAGAGCTTTGCCCCTGCCCTTTGCAACCGCATTGACAGGAACACAGGCGGTATTGTTATTGCGGCAAAGAATGCCGAGGCACTTCGAGTCATGAACGAGAAAATAAAGCAGCGAGAGATAGACAAATTTTATCTTGCTGCAGTACACGGCATACCAAAGCCCGAAAGCGCTACTCTCCGTGGTTATCTCTTAAAGGATGAGAAAAACAACCAAGTAAGAGTCTATGACAAAAATCCTCCGAGATCTGCAAAAGAGATAATCACAAAATACAAGGTTATCGCCAAGGCTAAGGACACATCTCTTATCGAGGTTGAGCTGCTTACAGGAAGAACTCACCAGATACGCGCTCATATGGCTTATATCGGCCACCCACTTGTTGGTGACGGCAAGTACGGAGTTAACCGAGCTGACAGACAAAGAGGCTATAAATACCAGGCTCTGTACTCTTACAGACTCAGATTTTCATTTGATAAATCCACCGAAACCGTCCTTGATTACCTTGACGGTAAAGAGTTTAAAATCGCAAAAAAAGATATATATTTTACGGCAGAGTTCTTTTAAGAATGCTTGAGACCGATGCATTTCGCATCGGTCTCTTTTTTGTTTATCTTATATTTTCAGAAAGTTTGATCATATTGTTTACAACAATATCGTCGCCGCCTTTTTTGAGGCGGGAGGAGCGAGCCTCGTATCCGCCCTCGTCATATGCCTGAGACGAAGGGAAATAGGTCTCGCCGCCATTGGTAAGGCAACAGACAAAGGTTGTATCAAAGGGAGATTCCTTTTCTATTCGTCTGCCGATTTCGGTAAAGCACTCGCCGGGCATACCGAGGAAAGCAACGTCTCCGATAGAGAGTGCCGAGAGGGTGAAGAAGAAGCTCTTCGGTCCATTGGACAATTCAACAATTCTGTAAGCCTCGGCAACGGCAGTAGTAAGCTCCATTTTTTCAAAGGGAAGTTCGTGTGCCCTGCCCGCTATATGAAGAGCCTTAATTCTCTTGGATTCCTCCAGCTTATCGTTTTCGGCATTGGCAGGGATTTCTATCTGCTGTTCTGCAAAAGAGATTTTTTCGGCATTAACAAAGCGTGCCTTGCCATATCCTGCAAGGACTGCCGAAGCAACAACTCTGCCCATATGCTTCGCGTGGTCATAACCTCTGGGAACACCGTCAAAGCTATCGTATTCAAGGCCTCTGCGGTCTGACTCGGTGGGGTTCGGGTTTATATGGTTTACGTCACCCTGGGATGCGGTTAAGAAGAGACATTTTGTGTTATCCAATGCGCTCTCAAGAGTGCTTCTTACAAAGCCGGGCCAGTCTGCGCTGACAAGCTCACCGCCAACAGTATCCGCATGAGTACCGAAGCTGACAATAACCATATCATCACCGCCCTCACGGTCAATCCTAAGGAATTTTACTGTTTCGTTTACATCGCCTAAAACGTGATCAATGTTAGGATTTCCGACACCGGGGTTTGTTGCGGTGCTTCCGTCCTTCATCTTATATCTTCTGACAAAGGAGATGTTTTTTGCCTCGCCCTCACCTACCGAGAGCTTTGAATCCTTCATATCCTCGAAGGCTTTTACTGCGGTATCCTCAAGAGTTTTAGCAAAGTGGGCGCAATATTTTTCATCAACAACCTCATCACCGAAGCGCTCTCCGTTAAGAAACGGACCTGTGTGAGTGTGGGAGCAGTTAATGAATATTGCTTCAGGCGCAATACCTGTGCGGCGGCTGATTTCCGCCTTATGAATGTTGCATTGCTTGTAAGAGAGCATAAGAACGTCTACTGCAACGATAACCGCCTTGTGTTCACCGTCGTCAAAGGCTGCGGCACTGACGTAAAGGTCATCAAGCACTCCCTTAACATTTCTGGTTTCGTAGTATCCGGAGATTGAAATACCGTTCCACGGTGTGATTTTTGCTCTCGCAAATCCTGTTTTCATTCTTTTCACCTCTCAAAGTCCAAGCTCTGCCCTAATTTCGGAGAGCATAACCTTACGTCCGCCCTCCTCACGGGATCTGATGCCTGCTATAATGATTGTCATAAGCTCTATTGTTTCCTCGAAGGGGTAAGGTCTTACGCCTGTTTCAAGATACTCAACAAAAACGTCAAGCTGCTTGTGGAAGGAATAGTAGCTGTCACCGGATGAAACAGAAACACCGCCTTTAGTTCCTACAATCTTAAGAGGTGAGCCTGCCATATCGTAGATGTTGGCAATCGTAACATCAATTCCGCACTCGTGGGTAAGGTGAACGATATTGTTTTTTATACCGCCTGTGTTCTGTACAGAGATGTAGCCGGGGCCTGTGATGGGATAAACCGCCTCCATAGCGTGAATTCCGTACTTCTCCCAGGACTTAGGCATTGTCATATTTATGTAGCGAAGGTCGCCAAGCTCGTAGGTAGAGGTGTAGTAAGGCATATATTCCTTGGTATATCTGAGAGAAGAAGAGGACATTATCATCTTACCCTCATTTACCCAAGCGATAAACTTTTTAAGGTCCTTAACATTATCGGCAAGGGGCTTATCGATAAATACGGGCAGTCCTGCTTCGATAAACTTCTCTGCGCGCTCAACGTGGTCCCAGCCCTGGTCGGTAGCGATGATAACCGCGTCAACCTGTCCTATACAGTCCTCGGGCTTCTCGAGGATATTTGGAATAAGCGCCGCCGCCGCAACCTTTTTTGCATTTTCGGGGTCATCGCACCAAACGTGAGTTACCTTAGCACCTCTTACACCGAATGTTTCGAGGGGCTGTTTTTCAAGGTATCTTGGAATTACGGGAAATCCGCAATCCTCCATAGCTTCTTTATTATATCCGTTGAACATCGCACTCCAAGAATAGGGATGTCCGTTTCCCTCGGTCATACCGAGCATTGCAATCTTAAATTCTTTCATTTTTCTCTCCTTATTATATTATATATACCATGTCCAGGGCGGCGGTTAAAAGTCCACTTGACTCCTCATATGTAGGCATTCCCTTGTCGTTGTTGACTCCATAGGCAAGTCCAAGTTGGGCTGTGCCAAGGGTGAGGGCTGAAATTTTATATCCGTTTTTCTGTTATTCTCATATTACTTCACGCTGTAGCCGCCGTCTAGGGGTATTATTGCGCCTGTCATATAGAGTGATGCATCACTTGCGAGATAGACGATAAGGCCTTTAAGGTCGGTCTGGTTTGCCATTCTGCCGAGGGGGCATTTTGCATTATATCTCTCTACAAAGAGGGGGTTCTGGTTATTGAAGAGTCCGCCAAGCTCGATGCAGTTTGAGCGAATGCCTGCCGCGCCGTAGTGGCCGGCAAGGAATCTTGTGTAATTTGTTATACCGCCCTTGTGGAAGAAGTAATCTCCGCCTGCACCGTTAGGACACATATCCGTACCCTCGTAAAGGGTATAGTCAGGGCCGAGGATTCCCATATAAGAGCCGATGTTAATAATTGAGCCGCCGTTTCCCGACTTTGCCATTCTGTCACCGAAAGCGCGGGAGATAACGAAGAGGCCTGTTGCGTTTGCAAGCATACTTCTATCAAAGTTTTCGGCAGTATCGGTATAGCCGCTCATGCAACGGAGAACAGCATTGTTAACAAGAACATCTACCCTGCCCTCTCGCTCGTAAATAGTATCGCAGAGAGAGAGAATGCTCTGCTCACTCTCGAGGTCAAACTCAAGCACATTAACCTTATAGCCTGCTTCAATAAGTCCTGCTACTCTCTTAAGGTTGTTTTCCTTATTTCTCGATGCCATATAGACGGTTGCGCCCGCCTCGGCAAGAGACTCTACTATCTGGTAGCCGTACTTACCCGCACCGCCTGTTACAACGGCAACTCTGCCGGTAAGGTCAAACATTTCTAAAACTTTCATAAAAATACTCCTTATGTATTTGAAAATGAATTTCTCATCTAATTATACAACAAAGACCTTTCTTAAACAATAACTTTAAGGGACATCAGTAACCAATACGTGTCCTATTTGGAAAGCAAAATTGCTTTCTTGAATCAAAACCAAAAAATGAGAAATGAGAATTAGCATTATCTATTGTGGAAGAGCTTTCGGGAGGAGCAAGCCCCTCCCCTACGGGTGGGAACAAGCATTGCCGCCATGTCATTCTGAGGCGCAATACCGCTATTCGGAGACGCAGAGTCTGCCCCGAAGAATCTCCTATTCCGAACCCGTATAGGCTTATGTTTTGCAAAAATTGGCCATTCGTTTTTTCCCACCTGCCAAAGTCTACCTCATCCACCGGCATCGCAATCCCCCAAAGCTCGTCTACACTCGCTTCGGGGAACCCCGGCGCGGTCCCCCTTCCCCAACAGGGAAGGCTAAAAGGCTCCGACATGGAGATTCTTCGCAGTATTGTTTTAGTCTTCGTTGTCAATCCCTCCGTCACGCTTTGCGTGCCACCTCCCTTTACACAAAGGAGGCTATTTGGGTTGGAAGGCTGAAAAAGAGGCTGTCTTGCGACAGCCTCTTGGGGTTATTTATTGTGCTATTTGATAAAAGCTTACCTAATATTTATATTAGTTTTTGGGAACGAATGCTTCGTAGGTCTTTACGGTATTCACAAGGCTGAGATTATCGATAGTATAAACTACGGGGCGGTTATCTTCTGAGAAGAATCCAACGCTTGTTATATCGGTAGTAAGCTCGGGAACGATATTGTCAGCATATGTTGCTTTAGTGTAGTCGTAGACGCCGATACATGCGTCGTCAAGATACCACTTAACAATACCTGTCTTGCCACCGTTACCGTCATCTACAGAGTGGTAATACTCGATTCTGAGCTTGAACTGGTAATTACAACCGGATGTAGCAGCTGCTGGCTGGAATGTACCGTTTTCCAAAACCTTATCGGTAGTATCATTCCATGTTTTACCGTCAGAACCTACCCAAAGCTCCTTGGGAGCGAGGTAAACACTATTGTATTTGCAACTACTAGAAAGTGCATATGAGCTTCCATCGTCTTCACATCCGTAGGATCCGGTAGCGGCTTTACCATAGAATCTGATACGTGAACTCTTGGCACCTTTAACAAAGTCTCTCGCATGAATTCTAACGGTATATACAACATCATTTCCTGCGTAAAGTTCAAGGTTGAACTGATTTGCACGAGTGTCAATTCCCTGGAGCCACTCTATATCCATTTCAAGAACGGTTACGTTAGCATCACTAACATCAGGGTCGTTGTGAGCGCTTACGCGGAAGGTATCGGGCGTACCGTCGTAAGAACCGTTATAGAGAAGCTTGTTGTTGCCGTTATCGTTGATGATAGAGAAGTTCGAGCCGGGGTTGGTGTTTGTACCTTCGGACCAGGACTTAATTCTGTAGTTAGACTCTTTGGATACAGGTCCTGTTGCCCAGTCGTCAAACTCGATAACTCTGGGGTCTGCGAGAGGCTCGATTACTGTATGTGCGGAGATGGTAAAGGTGTTTACCGAAGCGTCAAATCTTTCGGAGGTAGCTGTGCCGTCATCATTGTAGGTCTTTACAGTCCAGCCCTCGAAGCCGTTCATACCGTCGTTAAGTGCGAGGGTTACGTCACCTGCTTCAGCAAGGATAACTGCAGAGCCTGCGCCGTCGATAGTTGCGCCCTTAGCGTAAACGTAGATGTAATCGGTGATAAGCTGGATTGTACCCTCTATGTTATCGTTATCGTTAACAAGTACCTGCTGTGCGAAAGCGGTGTAGTCTATCATATTAAGATAGAGGTTCTTCTTGTTACCGTCTACTGTTCCGTCAGCTTTGGAGATGTAGTCCATTCTGTAAAGGCGCTCGAAGAGGTATTGCATTACGGAGTAGGTCTTGTAGGTTGCATTATCGGGAATTTCGTTGCCACGGAATATGGTTAAAAATCTCTCAGAGGAAACTGCGCTTGCGGGAATACCGTCGGTATAGAATGTCCAGTAGGAAACACCGTCTACCTTGTAGTTATTCTTGCTTTCAGCAGGAAGAGCTGTTGCATAGAAGACTTTCGCATCGGGGTTTGTTGCGGGATTTTCCTTGTAGTAAGCTACCTTAAGGTCACCGAGGGCTTCAGTGGTGGGAATATTGGTACCAACCATAATCTGAATCTGGTCACCGTAAATAAGGTTTGTGCTTACGATTTCGGGTTCTGCGGTTTCTGCAGAGACGTTCATTACTACCATGCAGGTAATGAGCGCTGCGAGAATTACGATAAGTGAAACGATTTTAGCTGTTTTTGTGTTTTTCATAATTTTACCTTTCTTTTTAGTTATTTTTTTGGGGATTAGGACCAAGTGATCCAGCCGTCACCGTCAGCGGTTCCGTCTTCAATATCCTGTCCTGAGGTTGCGATGATGTCGGATAGATAAAACAGACTGATTTCTATTTTAGTTTCCGTATAGGGCTCTTTTCTATCTTTCATCAGTTTCTCCTTTCTTTTTTTTGATTTTTTTATATGGTTTTTGCTAATAACTAATCTAGTCAATTGGCGTAAAGCCGTCGGGGTCGGAGGGGAGATAGTCATCGGGAGAGAGGCTTTCACCGGGGAGAGGGGGTGCCGGGGCGTCGCTGTCCTCTGGAATCTCTGACGGAGAAGTAACACTGCCGCCGGTTCCTGTTCCGGGCTGATCGGGGTCGGGATTTGTTCCCGGCTGTTCAGGTTCAGGCTTGGGCTTAGGATCAGGCTCGGGTTCAGGCTCGGGCTTAGGCTGCTCGTGCTCTTCGTCAGGCAGTGGCTCGGGAATAAAGTTATCAGGGTCGGGACTTGGTGCCGGGAGAGTGTCTACTCCCCTTTCGGTATACTCAAGTTCAGTAAGAGAAGTAGCAAAGTTGTCAATACTGAAGCTAGCAGAGCCTCCGGAGTTTAATACGCTAATGGAGAAGTCGGTAATGTTAATTGCTTTTGTATTTTCATCTCCAAGCTTTGAAGTATCGTTTCCTGTGGCCTTGTCAGACGATGTAAACCTGGTTATTTCACCCACATAAAGGTTGTTATTAAATACTCTTATTACGCCCACTTCAAGATGGTACTCAAGTCTCAAGTCAAACCACTCGTCATAATAGCCAATTGGAAGTTCCGCAAGACAAACCATGCCGTTATCATCCGTGGTCATATTAATCTGTCCGTAGCGACCGCCATTAAAGAACATTATCTCCAAGAAGCCCTTAGATGTACTTACCGAATTAAGCTTAATTCTTGCCTCAAAGACATACGCGTTGGGATAATCTCGCATCTCGGTGGGTACAGACATCTTTAAAGTATGACCGCGCTCATCGTTAGCTCTCTTAGGCGCATATACAGAGAGGAATTTGTTTCCTGTTTCATCCGTTCTGACAACTGCGGTAGCTCCGCCAAGATTGGTACGATTATTAGCATTATCATATACAGCGCTAAAGCCCTTTTCTGTTGTGACATTATAGCCCTTGCCGTACTGCGCCAAATTTACCTCGTCCTCAAAGTCCTCGATTACAGGCTTTTCGGGATACTGTATTTGCTCATCGGGGTCATAGGGCTTAGCGACTCTTGAGCATCTGAGATTGTCTATATAACAATTCGCGTAAGCACCTGATGGGCTACAAAGAAGCATTTCGGTAACGGGATTATTGATAAGCGTAGAAGAATAGAGGGTATTGCCCTTGCCCTTTAACAAGTCGTTGGCATATGCTTTATACTCGCCCTGTTCCCAGTAATACTCAAATCTGAATTTTATTTTACTATCAACATTTCCAAGTACGGCAATAGTAGCGCCATTACTGTCGTACAGTATTACCTTTCCTGCAGAGGTTGTACCAATTGTGGGATAAAGTATAATGTTGCCGCCATTTCCTCCTCTTATGATCCATTCTATCAGGTCGGGATTATTGTCGTCGCTGCCATCATCGAAAATACAGAGGTCAAATTCGATTACCGCAGCATTTGCCTTGGAGGAAGTCAGGTTTATCGGAATGGTTATTGCGAGGTTTCGACCATCTGCTATTCCCTGTCTGTGAACACCAACATAGTGCAATACATGGTTACCGTCTATCTCTTCGATAGTAACAGATGCGCCCTCACTTACCACGCGTCCGTTGTCAACTCCTATACGGAACTGCTCGGGAATTTGTCCGTCCTCAAAGGTAATTGGAACATCCGCGACAAGCTCTTCTTCGTCCTTAATGATCGTTCCGAGGTTTTCCAGAATTCTAACGAACTCCACTCTCTCCTTTTCGCTGAAGAGCTTTACCTCGTACTCAGGAAGGTCAAGAGCGCCTACAATATATCTTATAATATCGGTGACTACAATACAGTAACCGTTTACATCTCCCTCTACCGAGCCGGAGACAGCTACAGGACAGCCCTGAGCAGTAGATGTGGAGCCATTCCTATTGTAACCGGAGGATCCGTCTTCACGAATAAAGCCTGCTATTTGAGAGGCGGTTGCATCTATCGCCTTAGTGATGTTAGCGTAAACGTATTGCTTCACCTCGTCAAGCTTCTTTTCAGCCTCTTGGGGATTTGCAGAGCACCTTCTTATATTCTCATAAATATACTCAATGCTGGACCATGCGTTATATACTTGTACGCCTGCATCTATAGGGTCGGTCGTTACATCTCTTGAGAGAATGTTAATCATAGTCACTATCATTTGGTCTATGTATTTAAGCTCAAGACCAAGAGAATTATAGATATGCGCTATTTTATGTAAGCCGTTGGCTGCGTTATAGGTGGGGACCGACGACCATGTACCTGTATTCGGGTCCTGGTGCTTCTCAAAAAACTGATGAAGAATTGTTACAAACTCGGGATTATCCTTTACCATACCGGTAACACTCTGGAACTCGTTACCTATGGCATAGAGCTTATATGCACGTTCATCAGGATCTTTTATCGCCTCAACTTCCGCATCATATTTATCTATATGTTCTTGGAATTTTTCGACACTTTCAAACTGGCCAAGCATCCCTGAGGTGGGTATCAGCTTTGATACAGCGGTTACTACATCCCTGCCCGCAGACAGTCTGCCGCTAAGTCCCAGTGACGACGCAGGATGTATTTCAGGCAAGCCTAACTTACGAAGAACAGTTCTCGCGCTGTTGAGGTCACGAGTCATACGTGACTGTAAGCCTCTTTCCTTTAGAAATTCCTTAGGCCATTGGGGATGATAGAAATATCCGTCCTCGTCCTGAAGGCTCTGTATCCATTTTCCTATCTTCTGAAGCATTTCAGCAGGGAGAGCCTTTGAATAATCGTTATCAAACATCTCTGCCATACCGGTTGCTTCAACAAGGCTGAGCGCGGTGTAGGTACTCTCTATATCGGGCAGGAAGCCTTCTGTATTTCTGGCAGAATTGGAGAAATAAAATCCGCCGATATCAGCGTCATACAGGTTTGCGAGCCAGGAAACAGCCTCGGGCCTATATAATTCATAAAGGTTACGCATAGAGGCTACAACCTCGGGACCGTATTCCGGTCCTATCTTTTCTTCCAGCGTCTTCCATTGCTCCTCGCGTATGCGGTTTCCGCGCTCCTCGAGATATGCGCTGAGGGAGAGGGTTTCCACCTTCAAATACCCGTCAGCAAGCGAGAGAGAGTCGTTAGCGATATAATTCTCTATAAAATAGTCAACCGAATTTTCAACAATGTGCCAATCTGTCCACACGATTGCCACAGAGCCGCCCTCTGCGTAAATCGCATAACCTACTGTATCAGCAAGAGCCTCATCCTCGTTGGAAGCATTTCGGATCTCTTTTTTTATTGCTTTTGTCAGCAGCTCCTTTGCCTTAACGGTGATAGGACGTGTTGTATCTCCTATAACAATCTCGTGGTCAGCCTGAGGCTGGGTATCACCGAACTTGCGAGGATATTTGCCTGTCAGTGAATTGATTTCATCCGCAATAGCGTCAACACAATCTACCACCTGCTCGCTTGCGTTTATATCAACTACAAGCACTGTTTCTATATTACTGCCGTATATTGCATTTCCTGCCGGCTCTTTGCCTGCATCATCACCTGGGGTTTCAGTTTTGCAGGAAAACAGGGTGATTATAGGCAAGATGACTGCAATAATTAAAACAATTAAACGCTTCATAAATTACCTTTCCTTTCGTTTAATATTACAACAAAATGTTCTTAGGTTATTTCTTGCCATACTTTATCCAGTTATTTTCTCTTTCTTCAAGTATAGAGAGGTATCTATCATATTCGCTTCTTGCGAACAGAGGTATTTTACAGTCATCAAGCTCAAGTGCTCTGAAAACGCTTTCGATAAGAGCTATTGTGCCACAGCTTGTTCCGTTCATATCGCTTTCATAGGTTCCCTCAACAGAGGTGGGCAGCATATGGTTTACCGGAACACATTTATTCGGGCAATAGGAAAGCGCTCCGTCGGGCTTTTTATACACCGCTATTTTATCTCTTGTTCGTCTTATTCCATCGGCCGCAAGAGAATAGGTATATGCGAGAAGCTTATCCGCTCTTTCCTTATCATAATATTGTCTTGCATTTTCAAGAACAAGGGCAACTGCGTGCCATGGGTTATATACGCTGGTTACACCCTCGGGAACGGTCTCGTCCATTATTACCTTAAAGGCACTTTCGATTGCTGACTCGGGATAGGGGAATGCTATTCCGTTACCGCCGATAACGCGATAAGCCTTATACATTCCGTTTATCGCATAATCGTTTACTTCATCCTGGAATGTTCCGTTTTTCTTCAAATTAGCAAGGAGAAAATCGGTAGTCATCTTCACAAGGTCAACACCAAGTCTTCTACCGTAGGCTTCGGTCTGCCCCCAGAATGACAGCATTGCACTTGCTACGTGGTAGGAACGGTGCTCAATGTCCTGCTCTGCAAGGTATGCCTTGTAATTTTCTACACTCCTGTACTTCTCGGGAATGTATTCTTCATTATTATCTTCATTGTCCTTAGTGGGGAGAGGAAGAGAATATTTAGGTGTCAGACCAAAGGCTCTCATTATTCTTGTAGCAACACTGAGGTCAATTGCCTCGCGCGAGAGAATTGCAACACCCTTAGGATACTGGGGGTGATAAAAATAACCGTTCTCATCCTGAATACTAAGCACAAAATCGCCTACCCTTTTCTTAAGCCATTCGGGGAGAAGCTCTTGATAAGGTTTATCAATTATCATATAAGATGCGGGGAAGGTCATACCGTCAAGGGTGGAGATAATGTCGGGAAGATAGCCATCGGTATCTCTGCCGCTTATTGATGCATACCAGCCGCCAACCTCAGGGTCGTAAAGATTTGCTGTCCAGTCTACCATCTTAACGTCATAAACGTCGTAAAGCTCTTTTATAGCATCGGCAACTTCTTTACCTGCTTTTTCTTCGAGCTTATTCCATAACGGAAGTCTTTCTTCATCCACGCACCTGTACATTTCCAAAAATCTCCTTTATTTGTGAGGGAATAAGTGTTCTTTGTTTGTATATATTATTCTTCAGGCATCTTCTTTCGTCGAAAGAAAATGCCCCATGGGGCAAATTTTTTTTTGCTACACACTAAATATATTTTATTATATAGTCAAGCCTAAAATTAGTAAATTTCTACAATTTCAGATACTTGACAACAAAGAAAACCACTGCTATAATAATTATACATTAAATTTATGGACCTTTGCAATAAACCAATGAGACATTGTTAAAAGCAAATAGTCCCGAATGGAAATATGATGAATAAGACAAAAAATTACAAGATTGAAATTTACTCAATCAACAATGAAATTATTGTTAATATAGACAATAATCCCACAAAGGTTTTTTTACAGCGCGGATTTTATATAAGGGATGCGTCTAAAGAAGACACGAACAAGGGGCCTGTTACACCGTTTGCGCCGCACATACACAATTATGCCGAGATACATTTTTTCCTCGGCGATGGCGGCTCTTTCCTTGTTGATGAAAAGAACATTAGCTTTCCATCCGGTACAATGCTATCTGTTCCAAAAAACACATATCATGTTCCAAGAATTTCAGAGGGCACCCAGCACTGCGCTTTTCAGATAGATTTACCGATAAGCGAATTTAAGTTATTTAACATTTCAACAGGTCTTATTGAAGAGTTCTTTAAGGAAATTGACAATCTCGCAAATTCCGACGACCACTCAAGAATAGCAAGCTATATTTCCTTTTTTGCTTCATTCTTTATTAAAGCAAAAAAGCTCCGCGCCAACAGAAGCACGGATTACGGCTTTATTATTGATTCCTTCCTGGGGCTGAACTATAATAAGCCTATACACCTTGCAGACCTTGCTGACGAGCTGCACATTTCGGTTAAGCAGGCTGAGCGACTTGTGGTCTTATACACAGGCTGCACCTTTAATACTGCTCTCACAAACATTCGCATACAGGCGGCAGAGCATTTGATGAAAACCACATCTCTTTCTATCTCCGAAATAGCAAATCTTGTGGGTTATGAATCTCACAGCGGCTTCTGGAAGGCATACAAGAGATACAGAGAACAAAAGAAATAACCGATTTACCAAGAATTATACCGCTTTTACTCTTTTCCTATTTCCGGAAAAGACATTTTTCTCTGCATTTAGTCCTAAAAGATAATTGAAGGATAAAAAAAGCGGTGGTATAATTTATATAGCAATATTATCAAAATAGAAATGGAGATCAAAAAATGCATTTAAGACAAAGCCGTGTGCTGAAAAAAATAAAGGAAGGCAAGACCGCCCTTTGCACCAAGCTCAACCTCGTTGACCCGAGAGTTGCGGAGATTGCCGCTATGTCGGGAGTTGACTGTATATGGGTAGATATGGAGCATGTTCCTACCGACTACACCGAGCTGGAAAATGTTATCAGAGCCGCAAAGCTCTATGACGTTGACACTCTTACAAGAGTTGCTACGGGAAGCTACAATGACTTTATTCGTCCTCTTGAGGCAGACTCTACGGGAATTATGATTCCTCACCTTATGAGCCTTGAGGAAGCGAAGCAGATTGTTTATTACACAAAATTCCATCCCTTAGGTCGCCGCCCCATTGACGGCGGAAATGCCGACGGAAGCTTTTGCCGCGTTGCAACTCTCGATTACATCAAAGAGGGCAATGAACAGAGATTTAACATTGTGCAGATTGAGGACCCTGAGCCTATGGCGGAGCTTGAGGAGATTTGTGCCCTGCCCGGCATTGATATGATCTTCTTTGGCCCTGCCGATTTCAGCCACGCTATCGGAATGGCGCATGATATATTCAACGAGACGACTCTTGCCGCACGTAAGAAGGTTGCCGAATGTGCAAGACGTCACGGAAAAATGGCGGGTACTGTCGGTAATCTTATGAATTACAAGGACCTTGAGGCCGAGGGCTTCAACTTTATCAGCATCGGTGCTGACGTTGTTGCGCTTACACAGTACTTTGAGAACATTGTTAAAACGGTAAACGAGTGATATGATAGTTGATAATATAAAATATGCTGACAAATATTTCGGCATAGATGAAAGATTTGAGAAAATCTTTACCGCCCTGGAGAGTCTTAACAAGGATAGCCCTCTCGGTTGGCAGGAATATGACGGGTTCAGAATAGGTGTTTCGGAGTGCGAGACCTTTGACAAGGATAAAGACGGCAACGACCGCTCCGCCGAGGCTCACAGAAAATTTGCCGACATTCATTATGTTATTTCGGGTGACGAGGGTATAGGATACGCAAACACCGACAATCTCGAAGCTATAACCGAATATCATGAGGAGCAGGACTATCTTCTGCTCTCCGGTGAGGTAAACCGTTTCCATTTAAAACAAGGCGATTTTTGTATTGTCTACCCCGAGGATGCTCACATTCCTCAAATGACGGCGGGAGTTGACAGGCATCTGAAAAAAGCGGTGGTTAAATTCAAAATTTGATATTGGATTGACATTCATGAAAAACGAAATAAAATTACATATTCAGTGGATACTCTACGCTTTAATTGTTTTTATTCTTAACGGTACGCTGCTTCAAACATTTCTGTTGGAAAACGGACTTGATGAGCAAACCGTAACTTTTTCTCTTTCGGTTTTGCAGATTGTGCAAATGCTTACCATTTTTCTCTTTTCGGGAATGGTTGACAAAATGAGCAAAATTAAAAAGCTCACAGCTTTTTCATTTTTGATATGCGTTCCAATGAATGTATATTTTCTTTCACTATCCCTTAATCCGGGTGCCGACACAGCTACTATTTTTCTTGTTTTAGGTACAGCCTTTAACGTTTTTCTCGGACTTTACAATGTAATTTCATTCAAATTTCCCTACTGTGTTATTGAGATAGAGAGGTACGGAATTTTCACTGCCTACTCGGGGCTTTTTTGCGGTGCGATAAGCTTTCTTGCCTCTGTTGGTATTGTGGCTCTTCAGAGCTTTTTCTCCTACTTTGCGGTTATGAGAGCGATGTATATAATCTCGCTGATTTTCACAGTGCTTGCTGTCATTATTACGCTCTCAATGAAAGAAAAACAGCCCCCTGTGATAGACGAGAAGGCTAAGCGGTCGGGCAATATTTTAAAATACCGTCACTTTACCGCTTTGATAATTCCTAATATTTTGCGTGGATTTTGCTTTGGAATTCTGGGTATGGCATCCACCATCGGATACTTCACAGGCGACATAAATAGCAGTTCTGCCGCAATTTTAGTTACGGTTACTACAATTTCTTCTATTATAGGTTCTTTGGTTTACACCGTTCTTGCCACAAGAGTCCGTGAAAAAAATATAATTGCTTTTTCCAGCATTTTGATTTTTGTCAGTCTGTCATTTATGGTTGTTTTTAACAACACTGTATCATTTATTGCCTTTTACGGACTTGCATACTTTTTCCTGCATCTTATAAACACGGCGGTTCCTATCGTTGTTGTCAAAATTGTTGATTATGACGTTATAGGACAGTATTCGGGGTGGAGAATGCTTTTACACACTCTGGGAGTTTCGCTCTCGGGCTTTGTTTGCATTCCCCTGTTCAATCTTATCGGAGTTTTTCCGACTATGCTTCTGTCGGGAGCTACACAGCTTGTTTCGGGAATAGCATATCATTTATATCTCACTAAAAACGAAAGAGAAAAATCTGTATGATTATCTTTGATAAAGAAACAAAAACATTTTACCTTGAGGGAAAAAGCACAACATATGCATTCTTTATAAACAAATTCGGATATGCCGAGCATCTTTATTACGGCTCTCGCATAGGCAGAGACCCCCTCTTCTACACAAGAGGAAAGGGCGGAAGAAGCTGTGCCGCAACCGTGCCGGGACAAAGGATAGACGGCTTTGAGGAAGGCTCATCCTACCATTACTTCCCCTCCGAACTTGCCTTCTATGGCAACGGTGACTACCGTGAGCCATGCGTTCAGGTTGAAAATGAGGCGGGAGACAGAATTTGCGATCTTCTCTACGATTCTCACGAAATTCTTCCCGAAAAACCTGCTATGAAGGGTATGCCGTCTATGAAGGGCGGTGAGACGCTTGTTCTTCACCTTTACGATAGAGTCAGCGATTTCGGTGCAGACCTTTACTATACCGTTTATCCCGATTGTAACATTATAGCCAGGAGAGTAGTTTACAAGAACTGCTCGGGCAGAGTTATTAAGCTTCGCCGCGCCTACTCATTCACAATGTCCCTGCCCACTCAGGATTATGACCTCCTCAGTCTTCACGGTGCTTGGGGAATGGAGCGAAGAATGCAAAAAACAGCCCTTCACTACGGTGTAGTTTCTATTGACTCCAAGCGTACCACATCCTCTGCTACACTCAACCCATTTATTGCGCTTTGTTCAAAATCGGCAACCGAGGATATTGGCGAGGTGTACGGTGTCAGCCTTATTTATTCATCATCCTATGTCCTTAAGGCAGAGGGCGTTAACGACGGTCAGACCCTGCTTACAGGCGGTATCAACGACTTTGACTTCGCCTGGAGACTTGATGCAGGTGAAGAATTTGAGACTCCCGAGGTTGCCATTTGCTACTCTAACGAGGGTATTGGTGGCATGAGCCGTGAATACCACGATGCATTCAGAAATCATCTTATCAATCCGAATTTTGCAAAAAAGAGCCGTCCCATTGTTATAAACAGCTGGGAAGGCACCTATATGGACTTTGACAACGAGAAGCTTATGGCTATTGCAAGTGCTGTCAAGGGTACGGGTATTGACACCTTCGTTCTTGACGACGGCTGGTTTGGTGCGAGAAACACCGACGAAGCAGGCCTTGGTGACTGGTACGTTAATACCGACAAGCTCAAGGGCGGTCTTAAGACGGTTATTGACCATGTTAACTCTCTTGGTATGAAGTTTGGCCTTTGGTTTGAGCCTGAGATGGTCAACGAAAATTCTGACTTGTATAGAGAACACCCCGACTGGGCAATTCATGCACCGGGCAGACTTCCCTGCTACACTAGAAATCAGTTTGTTTTAGACCTTACGAGAGAGGACGTGCGCGATTACATTGTTGATTCTGTAAACAAGATGCTTCGCGAGAACAAGATTGAGTACGTGAAGTGGGATTACAACAGGAACGTGACCGAGTCTTACTCGCTTGGACTTCCTCCCGAGAGACAGGCAGAGTTTGCTCACAGATATGCTCTTGGTTTTTACGACATTTGCGACAGGATAATTCTTGCAAATCCCGATGTCTTATTTGAGGGGTGCGCGGGCGGCGGCGCAAGATTTGACCCCGCCCAGCTCTACTACTTCCCGCAGATTTGGACCTCGGACAATTCTGATGCCGACGAGAGAACGCTTATACAGTACGGCACATCTATTGTATATCCTCTTTCCTCTATGACCTGTCACTATTCGGTTGTTCCCAATCACCAGACAAGCAGAATAACCGATACAAAAACCAGGGCAGACATTGCTCACCTTGGTACAACAGGCTACGAGCTTGACACCTCGGTATTTACCAATGAGGACAGAGAGCTTACCAAAAAGCAGATAGCCGAATACAAGGAGATGGAGTCACTTATCCTAAGCGGTGACCTTTACAGAACCGACAATCCTATGGAGTCCAACTTCTTCGGCTTTACTCTTGTATCAAAGGATAAGAGCCGCGCTGAGCTTACCTGCTACCAGAGAATGGGCAGACCAAACGCACCTCTTAAGAGATTTACTCCTAAGGGTCTGGCTCCCGAGAAAAGGTATTATGTTCCCGAGCTTGGTATAATTCTTTCAGGCACAACGCTTATGAATGTTGGTCTTCTCCCTGTATTTGAGCGAGGCGACTTTAAAACCGTTAAGTATCATTTCGAGGAAAAGTAATAGCTTCCCTTGTGTAAAGGGAGGTGGCACGGCTTGCCGTGACGGTGGGATTATTTTATCGTTCTTTTATACGAGTACAATCACTCAGTCAGCTTCGCTGCCAGCCCCCTTTACTCAAGGGGGCCTTTCTTTTTATATTTTCACAAAAAACCAAAAAAGCATTTACAAACCGAAAAAATTATGCTGTCATGAATTTGCCAAACGAATTTAATATTTCTTCAAATAGGTATTTTTTTATTTACGGGAATACTATACCTTTTTTGTGTCCATCATTCAAATGCAATCTCTCGGCAAAAACGTGAGACTCGTTGGATGATGGGCTAAAAATGCGCTGAAAGAAAAACCATCATTGTCTATTAAATCATAGACTGTATAAAAAAACGACGGCTTTAGCATGAATACTAAGTTAAGAGTATCACGCTAAAGCCGCCGTATTTTTCGTTACCTTGACTTCTATTTAGTTCCTGTTGAGCCAAAGCCGCCTGCTCCGCGAAGGGTGTCGGTAAGCTCATCGGTAAGGTTGAATTCCGCCTGCACGCAGGGGATAATGCACATTTGTGCAACTCGCTCGCCCCCTTCTACTGTAACAGGAGAGTCGGTATGGTTATGAAGAGCTACCATCCACTCGCCGCGGTAATCGGAGTCAACAACGCCCACTTTATTTGCAGGGGCAACACCGCGCTTTGTGGCAAGTCCGCTTCTTGCAAAAATCAAACCGCAATATCCCTCGGGGATTTCAATAGCAAGGCCTGTATGTACCATAACTGTGCCGTGAGGCGGAACAGTAATATCATCGCCTTTCATACTGTAAAGGTCTGCACCTGCGGAAAAGGGGGTGCCATAGGTAGGTATTGTCGCTCTTTCGTCTAGTTTTTTGATATTAACTTTCATTATTCTTTCCTTTCATAGCTTTTATCCAGGGCACAGCCGTCCCATATAACGACTTTTCCCTCTAAGCGGGTTTTGTTCATATCAATTATTCGCTGATTTGCAGAGCCGCGAAATCTAAGTCCCAGACGTTTTTCGGCTTCCACAAATCTTCCGTCTACAAGAATATCCACGTAAGACAGCAATTCTGCCGTTATATCAAGGGCTTTTTCGTGACTTCCCACATCTCCTGTCAGCTCTTCATAAAGATTGCCTGTATAGAGCCAGACGTTTTTGCTCGGGTAACGGAGCTTGAACTCACGGAGGAGGGGTAAAAGGTCTTTTTGATTTTCCGGCTCCATAGGCTCACCGCCGAGAATTGTCAGCCCTGCAACCACAGTGTTTTCAAAGGTTTTAAAGATTTCCTCTTTGGTTTTCTCGGTAAAGGGTGTTCCGTAATCAAAGCTCCAGGTTTCGGGCTGAAAACAGCCCGGGCAACGGTTGCGGCATCCGCTGACAAATAGGGTTGTGCGGATACCCTCTCCATTAGCAATATCGCTTTTTTTTATTATTCCATAATACATAGGTTTACCACCTCATCCGTCAGGCTATGCCTGCCACCTTCCCCTCAAGGGGAAGGCTATGGCCATTTGCAATGTTGCTCTTATTTATTATTCCGTAAATCATTATAATTTCTAATTTCACATTTCTAATTTGGCTCGTAAAAATTCTCCGGTGTGAGAATTTTTACAGCCGGCAACCTCTTCCGGTGATCCTTTGGCGACTATCGTTCCACCACCGTCACCGCCCTCGGGGCCAAGGTCTATAATATAGTCGGCAGTCTTGATAAGGTCAAGGTTATGCTCAATAACAATGAGTGTATTTCCGCTGTCGGCAAGGCGCTGAAGAATTCCGATAAGCTTCGAGACATCCTCGGTATGCAGACCTGTTGTTGGCTCATCAAGGATATATACGGTTTTACCTGTTGAGCGTTTTGCAAGCTCGGTTGCAAGCTTTACTCTCTGGGCTTCACCGCCCGAGAGGGTTGTTGATGACTGGCCTATTTTGATGTAACCGAGACCAACATCAAAGAGTGTTTGCAACTTGCGCTGGAGGGCGGGAAGTCCGTCGAAGAATGTTATTCCCTCCTCTACCGACATTTCAAGCACATCGTATATGCTCTTGCCCTTGAACTTTACATCAAGGGTATCTCTGTTGTAACGCTTTCCTTGGCAGACATCGCATTTAACATACACATCGGGCAGGAAGTTCATTTCAATACACTTAACTCCGTCACCCTCGCACGCTTCACATCTGCCGCCTCTGACATTAAATGAAAATCTTCCTGCATCATAGCCCTTGGCCTTTGCGTCTCTTGTTGAAGCAAAGAGGTTACGAATGTCGGTGAAAAGTCCTGTATAGGTTGCGGGGTTGGACCTTGGGGTCCTGCCTATGGGGCTTTGGTCTATTGCAATTACCTTGTCAAGATGCTCAAGGCCTGTGATTTTCTCAACCTTACCGGGATAGGTTACTGCACGGTTAAGGTCTCGCGCTAGGGTTTTATATAAAATTGAATTTATCAGCGAGGATTTTCCGCTTCCGGAAACACCGGTTACAGCAGTAAATGTTCCGAGGGGAATATCTACGTTTATCTTCTTCAGATTGTTTTCCTCTGCGCCGATTATATGGAGATAATTGCCGTTACCGGCTCTTCTCGTTTTTGGGACTTCTATCTTACGTCTGCCCGAAAGGTACGCTCCTGTTATGGATTTTTCGCACTTTGCAACCTCCTCGGGTGTTCCCACAGCCACAATTTCGCCACCGTGGATACCTGCGCCGGGACCTACGTCAACAATGAAGTCTGCCTCACGCATTGTGTCCTCGTCGTGCTCTACAACGATAACGCTGTTACCAAGGTCACGAAGATTCTTTAGTGTTGAAATAAGCTTGTCGTTATCCCTTTGGTGCAGACCTATACTTGGCTCATCAAGGATATAAAGCACACCTGTAAGAGATGAGCCTATCTGAGTCGCAAGACGAATTCTTTGTGCCTCGCCGCCCGAGAGAGTGCCTGCCGTTCTTGCAAGATTAAGATAATTAAGTCCGACTCGTACAAGGAAGTTAAGGCGCGCCTTTATTTCCTTAAGCACCTCTTTTGCTATCTTCATTTCGCTCTCACTTAAAGCAATGCTATCAACAAATTTCAGCATTTTATCTATTGAGAGGCGGCATATTTCGTCTATATTAAGTCCGCCAACGGTAACTCCGAGAACCATATCCGAAAGACGTCTGCCACCGCACTTCGGGCAGGCAATCTCTTCAACAAACTGCTGATAATAGTCACCGCCCATCATTTTCATTCGCTTTTCGATAATGGGAACTATTCCGTCAAAGGAGGTGTGCTGGTCGCGGGTTGTACCGTCAAAATATCTTGTTACATAGTACTTTTTTCCCGAAACTCCGTACATAAGAGCCTTAAAGGCTTCTTCGGAATAATCGGCAATAGGTGTATCGAGAGTAAATCCAAAATCCTCTCCCACGGCGGCTACAAGAGGGCCTGTCCAGGACTCCTCTGTCATAGTTTTAAAGCCGTTGGCGGCTATTGCTCCGTCACGGAGAGAAATCTCGGGGTGAGGGATAAGCTTTTTTACCGAAATTCTCTGCATATTTCCAATACCTGCACACTCGGGACAAGCTCCGATAGGATTATTAAAGGAGAACATTCTTGGCTCAAGCTCGGGGAAGCTTATTCCGTGCTCCTCGCAGGCATATTTCTGCGAAAACTCCATTTCCTCACCGTCTGTGCCGTCACGGCTTACCAAAAGAATATTTACTCTGCCATCAGAGGTCTTAAGTGCACTCTCAACAGAGTCGGAAAGGCGGGAGCGAATATCACCGCGAATTACAAGACGGTCTACAACAATGTCAACCGTATGCTTTATATTTTTGTCAAGCTCTATATTCTCAGACAGGTCATACATATTACCGTCAACACGGACTCTGGCATAACCCGACTTGCGTGCATCGGCAAAGACCTTTTCGTGCATACCCTTTTGTGCTCTGACTACGGGGGATAACACCATAAAGCGTGTTCCCTCTTCAAGGGAGAGTATTTTTTCTACAATCTGGTCAAGAGACTGTTGCTTTATTTCCTTGCCGCACACGGGACAGTGCGGAACACCTACCCTTGCGTAAAGGAGACGTAGGTAGTCGTATATTTCGGTAACTGTTCCCACAGTTGAGCGGGGATTTTTTGAGGTGGTTTTCTGGTCTATGGAGATAGAGGGAGAAAGCCCCTCGATAAGGTCAACCTCGGGCTTGTCCATTTGTCCTAAGAACATTCTGGCATAAGAGGAAAGACTCTCTACAAAACGGCGGTGTCCCTCGGCATAGAGTGTATCAAATGCAAGTGATGACTTTCCGCTGCCGGAAAGGCCTGTCAGAACAACAAGCTTGTCTCTGGGTATGGTTACATCTATATTTTTTAGGTTATTAACTTTTGCGCCCTTAATTATTATATTTCTGGACATTTTAAATTCCTTTCTTAGCCTTCTCAAAGATAGGGGAAGACTTTAGCGCAGCTTTTTTATCTCATCGCGGAGGTAGGCAGCCTTTTCAAACTCAAGAGCTTTGGCAGCTTCGCGCATTTCGACAGTAAGCTTTTCAATAAGCTTGTCACGCTCGGAGCGGGAGAGCTTTTTCTTCTTCTCGGGGTCTGCCTTTTTGCCTATCTCAATAATATCTCCGACCTTTTTCTTAACGCTCTCGGGCACTATTCCGTGCTCTTCGTTATACTTCTTTTGTATTTCTCTACGTCTGTTGGTTTCGTTTATTGCTCCCTGCATTGAGCCTGTAACGGTGTCGGCATACATTATTACCCTGCCGTTTACGTTTCTTGCGGCTCTGCCTATGGTCTGAATAAGAGATGTCTCGCTACGGAGGAAGCCCTCTTTATCCGCATCAAGAATTGCAACAAGAGACACCTCGGGGATATCAAGTCCCTCACGGAGAAGATTTATTCCAACCAGCACATCAAACTCGCCAAGTCGCAAATCGCGTATTATCTCCATACGCTCCATAGTTTCTACCTGGTGGTGGATATACTTTACCTTTATTCCGTGGGTGGAGAGGTACTCTGTCAAGTCCTCTGCCATATTCTTGGTCATTGTTGTTACAAGGACCTTTTCGCCCCTTTCAGTTACGGCTCTTATTTCGCCAATAAGATCGTCAACCTGTCCCTCAACAGGACGGACATCAATCTCGGGGTCTATAAGTCCTGTGGGACGGATAAGCTGCTCAACAGTCGAAGAGCTTTCTCTCGCCTCGTATGGTCCGGGAGTTGCGCTGACAAACACAATCTGCCCAAGTTTTTCTTCAAACTCCTCAAAAAAGAGAGGTCTATTATCAAATGCCGATGGCAATCTGAATCCGTACTCAACAAGGTTCTTTTTTCTCGCATAGTCGCCGCCCGACATACCTCTTACCTGTGGGAGAGTTACGTGGGATTCGTCTATAAAGAGTATAAAATCCTTTGGAAGATAGTCAAGGAGAGTGTAAGGAGTTGAGCCTTTTGGTCTGCCGCTAAGCACGCGTGAATAGTTCTCTACTCCCGAGCAGAAGCCAACCTCACGGAGCATTTCTATATCATACTTTGTGCGTTCCTCTATGCGCTGGGCTTCTATAAGCTTGTTTTGGCTTTTGAAAAACTCTACTCTCTCGCGCATTTCTTCTTCAATTTCAAGAAGAGCCGCTTCACGCTTATCATCGGACACGGCATAGTGTGTTGCGGGGAAAATTACAACATAAGAAAGATGCTCTGTTATCTCGCCTGTCAGAGGATTTACACGTGATATCCTGTCAACCTCGTCACCGAAGAACTCTATGCGGAATGCTGTATCCTTTCTCGACGAGGGAAACACCTCAACAACATCGCCCTTTACACGGAATTTGTTACGGACAAAGTTTACGTCATTTCGCTCATAGCTTATAGAAACAAGACGGCGGATAAGCTCGTCACGTGACATTTCCTGCCCTACCCTGATATCAACCAGCAGATTGTGGTATTCGTTAGGGTCTCCGAGAGAGTAAATACAGGAAACCGAGGCAACTATTATAACATCACGTCTTTCAAAAAGCGAGCTTGTTGC
Source organism: Eubacteriales bacterium (assembly GCA_045658565.1). GTDB lineage: Bacteria > Bacillota > Clostridia > Oscillospirales > CAG-272 > UBA1740. The sequence continues at coordinate 30,185 of JAZOVF010000031.1, read as the reverse complement.
GCTATGGCGGAGCATATCTATCTCCTCGTTTATCATAGCGTCCTTTTCTATATAAACATCCTTACCGGGGATATATGCCTCGGGCTGGTAATAATCGTAGTAGGAAACAAAGTATTCCACCGCATTGTCGGGGAAAAACGAGCGGAACTCGGTACAAAGCTGGGCGGCAAGAGTCTTGTTGTGAGCTAAAACCAAGGTTGGGCGGTTAAGATTGGCAATTACGTTTGCCATAGTAAAGGTTTTACCCGAGCCTGTAACACCAAGAAGAGTCTGCGCTCTCTCTCCTGCAAGAATGCCCTCTGTAAGAGCGGCAATTGCCTCAGGCTGGTCGCCCGTTGGCTGATATTCACTTTTTAGTATGAATTTACGCTCTTCCATAAAGGCCTCCAAAAATACTTTTACATTATATTATACCATAAATAAATTATAATGTAAACCGATTTAAAAATTTTTCGATAGACTTCGCATTTTTACGTTTAATCAGACTTTTATTTCTCCACAGGCGATTTTTTCTCCTGCGTTGCCGGAGGGCTGGGTTGTGAAATCGTCGGGGGAAGAGTGGATTATCACGGTTTTACCTATTATTTCGGGAATGATGAAGCGATTTGTCAAGAATGCCGAGTAGGCTATTCCGTCTGCACCAAAGAGAGGCGGCAGGTCGCCCGCATGATAAGGGTGAGGACAATCTTCGGGATTATAGTGCATACCCGAGTTCGGGAAAGGCATATCCCCGGCTCCCTGGCAGCTATCTCCGTCATGAATATGAAAAGCGAATATGGGAGAGGAGCATCCAACCTCACCTTTGGGCAATCCCAACACCTCGGATATGACGAATACTCCCTGCTCGGTTTCATAAAAAAGGACACTTCCAAATATTTCGGGATACTTTTCGCTACCCAAAATATTGGCGTATGCATCGGGGCGTCTGCGAAACCTTAAAATGTGGGAAAAGTCGGGAAAATAGTTTCTTTTATTCATTTTTACCTCGTTTTTTAATGTTAGTATATGCTAATGTGCAAAAAAAGAGATGCGTTTTTTTGCATCTCTTTTTTCATTAAAGTGTATATGTAGTTTTAGGGGGGGATTACTACGGGGTTGCCGTCGATTTTAAGGTATAGTGTAAATGAAGAGTCGTTTTGTATTTCGGTATCGGTTATTACAAGCGACTTTATTGTGTCCTGGTAATCGAAAATATCACCTACTGTGAAGTAGGAGACCTCATTTTGTCTGCCACCGTATTTCTCACAGAACTTCTCAAGGCTTATTACAGAAGCTCAGCAGAGATTAAATGCACCTAGTATTCCCGCAGAACGGACAATATCAAGAAACTTTTTGTCCATCTCAACGTTTCCGTCATCAATAGTAAAGCTCACAGATTTTCTCACCCAACCGGGGAAGAAGTTCTTGTCTATTACGTGTTTCTTAGTGTATTACCTCGTACAAGGAGATTTTATTGATGAAATGCAAGGATTTTTTCGTTGACAGCCGTAGTTACCTACGGCCGAGATCTATGGTAAAAATTGATGAAGTGCAAAGATTTTTGCGTCGCAAGCGGTAGTGTCTCGCTGCGGCTCGGTCACACTCGCGGAAAAACAACACACCGTGTTATTTTTTTACACGCTCGTGCCGCTTCGCTACCTACCGCAAAACCGAAAACTCTGACGCAATCAACAACATACTAAGCGAGGGTATTTTTAGGAAGAATTGTCGAATGTGATCCGAAGCTGTAGAAAACTACTGCGAGCGAGAGCATTCGACAATTATTACAAAAATTCACCGCTTAGATATCCCAGTTGTGGTAGACTGCGTTAACGTCATCATCCTCATTAAACTTGTCAAGCATTTTCTGCATATTTTCAGCATCCTCGTCGCTTGTAAGCTCAACATAGGTTGAGGGAACCTTTGCAAGGTCGGCGGTGTTGATTTTGTAGCCCTGTGCTATTATAGCATCACGAACTGCATCAAGGTCCTGGGGGGCGGTATAAATTGTATACTCACCCTCATCATTTTTGATGTCCTCGGCACCTGCCTCGAGAGCATCCTCCATAATCTTATCCTCGTCGATTTCGTCATCCTCATCAACGATAGAGATTACGCCCTTTTCCTCAAAGAGGTAGCCTACGCAACCATTCTGCCCAAGATTTCCTCCGTACTTTGAGAAAGCGGCTCTTACATTACCTGCGGTACGGTTGCGGTTATCGGTCTGTGTTTCAACGATAATTGCAACGCCCGAGGGTCCGTAGCCCTCGTATACGATTTCTTCAAAGTTGATATCCGAGTTATCGGAGAACTTCTTTATTGTTCTCTGGATGTTATCGTTAGGCACGTTGTTTGCCTTTGCCTTTGCGATAAGGTCGCGGAGCTTTGAGTTGTTGTTAGGGTCTGCGCCGCCGGCTTTGATTGCAACAGCCATTTCCTTACCTATCTTGGTGAAGATTTTTGCCTTTGCGGCATCCGCCTTCTCCTTTTTATGCTTGATGTTATTCCATTTTGAATGTCCTGACATTGTTATTTTTTCTCCTAAAAAATAAATTTGAAATTATAAATTACACCTCATCCGTCACGGCAAAGCCGCGCCACCTTCCCCTCAAGGGGAAGGCTTATATTTTCTCGGGGGACTGCATGCAGATTAGGTGTAATGCGGTTTTGAGAATGCGGTTTGTTGCTCTGGTGAGGGCAATTCTCGAACTGCGGAGAGCCTTATCCTCGCAGTTTGCGATACTGCATTCGTGGTAGAAGCGGTTAAAGGCCGCGCAAAGGTCGAGAATATATCTTGTTACAACAGATGGCTCGTAATCATCTATTGCTGAGATTATACGCTCGGGGAATACGGAAAGAGTTTTTGCAAGCTCCACTTCAAGCTCGGAAAGAGGAGCATCTGTCATTTCCCCTGCCTCGCCTATCTTTTCAAGCACCGAGCAGGTGCGAGCATAGGTGTACTGAGCATAGGGTCCTGTGTTTCCGTCAAAGGAAAGCGCGTCCTCCATCATAAAGTTGATGTCACGCATACGGTTGTTAGAGAGATAGTAGAACACAATTGCTCCAACACCAACCTGCTCCGCAATTCTCATGCACTCTTCCTCGTCGGGGTGCTTATCCTTTGCTATATCGTGAACTCGGGAAATAGCCTCGGCAAAGAGGTCCTTAAGTAGAATTACATTACCTGTTCTGGTGGCGAGCTTTGCTCCGTTTATACTTACTGTACCGTAGGGCACGTGCACAAGCTCGCTCGACCAATCATAGCCCATAAGCTCAACAACCTTAAACCACTGTGCAAAGTGGAGAGACTGGGCAGCGCTGGTGACATATATAGCCTTATCGAACTTATATTCGTTTTTACGGTAAACGGCTGCTGCAATATCACGTGTGGGGTAAAGGGTTGAGCCGTCACGCTTTAATATAAGGCAAACGGGCATATTCCACTTATCAAGGTTGACAATAGATGCGCCGTCGTCAATTTCAAGCAGTCCCTTATCACGTAATTTTTGCACCTGGGCGGGCATTTTGTCGGTATAGAAGGACTCGCCCTTGTAGGAATCGAACTCTATGTTAAGGAGCTTATAGGTTTTCTGATACTCGGCAAGACTCACGTCAACAAACCAACGCCAGAGGGCAAGGTTTTCTTTATTTCCCTCTTCAAGCTTTTTAAACTCGGCGCGGGAAGCGTCTGCCAGAGGAGATTTCTTTTCTTCATTTGACTCCTCCTCTGCCTTTATTTCGTTATTTATTCTGACATAGAGCTTAACAAGCTCATCAACTCCGCCCTGCTCTATAGTAGCCTTGTCACCCCACATCTTGTAGGCAACGATAAGTTTACCGAACTGAGTTCCCCAGTCGCCAAGGTAGTTTATACCAACACACTTGTAGCCTGCAAACTCATGGAGGAGCTTCAAGGAGTGGCCTATAACAGTTGTGCCAAGGTGTCCTATATGGAAAGGCTTTGCAACATTGGGAGAGGAATAGTCAAGAACTACGGTTTTACCCTCGCCAAAGGTGGGAGCACCGTATTTGTCACCCTCAGCTATCACCTCACCGACAACACGGCGGGAAAAGGCTGTGCCGTCAATCTTGAAGTTAAGGTAGCCGTTTACCGCGGTTACAGAAGAAAACTCCTCGCACTTAATAGATGCAGCAAGAGTCTCTGCAATCTGCACGGGAGAGCGTCTGAGGCTCTTTGAAAGCCTGAAGCAAGGGAGGGCTATATCACCCATTGTCTTGTCGGGCGGATATTCTAACATAGCGAATATATCTAAAGAGCTGAGAAGCCCCTCGCCGAAGCCGTTGGCAACGGCATCCGCAATAAGAGATGCGGTCTTATTTTTTAATTTAAGCATTATATTCTACCTTTCTGTCAAAGGGAATTTTTCATTTTAACGTACTTACACTCGATGGTTTCGGGTGCGGGTACGAGACGCGCGGGAACAAATCTATCCATATTAAATGCATGAGCTAAGGCTGTTTCGTGACCTGTTGCAAGATAGAACTCACCGTCAGACTCAAAGACCGTAACCTCGGGTGCTCCGAGACCGCAGTCAAGCTGCATCGCATAAAAGTTTACAAGCTCGGAATCCGCCTCGTCGTCGGGATAATTTAATCTTTCGGGGCTGATAAGTGCACAGCCGAAGCTATTGTCTATCTGCCACTCTCTGAATGCGGCTATTATACTGTCTGCAACCTCGCGGGGTGTAGCTACCGTGGTATCTATTACAAAATCGTAGTTTGAAAGGTCCTTGATATCTACATCGTACTGTTCCTTATAGCGCTTCTTTTCACTCTCGCGGCGAGCGCGGGTTTGGGCTATGGTTTCCTCAAGGGTTGAGGCATGCTCACCCTGTCTGTTAGCATTCATTATACGCAGGGCGCTGGTTTCAATATCGGTAGACATATATACCTTGAACGTGCCCGCCGTGAAATGCCATGCCATACGGGAGTCGATTATAAGGAACTTGTCCACATCGGCAAGTTTGGCAAGACCGTCATCTATTTCGTGGTCTATCTCGGGGTGGGTTTCCATATAAACGTTAAGCTCGGTAACTGTCATTCCGCGCTTTTCTGCTATGGAGCGCACAATTTTGCCTGTTGAATAATACTCAGCGCCAAGTTCTTCTATAAGTATATCCGAGACGGTGGATTTACCGCTGCCAAGGTCGCCTGCAAGTGAAATTTTAGGCTGCATTATCATTCCCTCTCAATGTCTAAAGCATTTTAACTAAATAATTATAATATATTTTGTAGAAAATGTCAAGATGTTTTAAGGGAATAAAATAAATAATAAGTCTTGCTACTATGAGGGCGAACGCAGTTAGCCTCGGTGTCATCCTGAGCCGCAGAAACAAAAAACGGAGACGATACCTTTTTTGCGAAGGATCTCCATGTGGGAGCCTTTTAGCCTTCCCTGTTGGGGAAGGGGGACCGCGATAGCGGTGGATGAGGTAGACTTTGGCAAGGATAGACCGATAGAGTTTTTTAATTCCAAATTTTCACTTATTCAAGCTCCCACTTGCCAACCATAAATTTTTAACGGTTCGGAATAGGAGATCCTTCGGAGTAAGCTCTGAGTCCTCGAACAATGGTACTGCTCCTCAGGATGACACGAGGCGTTGTTACAAATGATAAACCCCAAAAAACAGAACCATCTTTAAACACACATAAAACATTTGAAATTCTTTTTTAGAAACATCTTGTAAAAATGCTCAGATTGTGATATAATAAGTATGCTACGTAAACTTAACATTTTGAAGATTGGGTATTTTTTATCTTATGGGTATACTATACCTTTTTTCTGTAATACTATTTTTGAATTTAGCAAAAATGCAAATTCCAGTGATAGTATTACAGTTTTCACTTGATCTATTTAAGTTTGCGTAGCGGCATTCGGAGTTTGCGTTTTTCGTGCGGTGACTTCGGTTGCCGCACTTTTTGTTTCTTTGCGTCTTTTATAAATACGGAGACATTGTATGATAATTACTTTTTGCGGAGATAAAAGATATCTTTTACAAAGCGCGGACCGCCGAGGACGTCGGTCCCTACAATGGAACGTACATATTGCAAAAGGTAATGTTAGAACAAACATATCCAAGGCAAAATTTGTGTACACAACTTGTAGGGACCGACGTCCTCGGCGGTCCGTTTAAAAACATCAATGTTATTGTTTGCTTTAAATATTTACTTCTTTGAAGATTTATTCTTTTCTTGGTCGATATTTTCAAGAGCATATTCGCAACATTGAACCACGAGATTATTTAACGAAACACCCTTGTTTTGCGCAAGAGACTCCATTTCCTTAACAAGGTCTACCGGAAGTCTAAAAGTTTTGTTTGTATATTCCGTTTTCTTTATTTCAAACATAAGCACCTCTCCTTATACTTATATTTTACACCATCTTAAGTATGTTTTATACACTCTATATTTGCACTTGTTTTTATACGTACTATTTGCACTTGACAGTACCGTTAATGTGTGATAAAATATATTAAACATGCAGGAGGAACAATAGAAAAGAGAAACGGTAAAAATATTTTTAATTTAGGTAAAGAAAATGAATGATATGGAAAGGTTAGAAAGAGAATATTTGATGCTGGATTTTCTGATACGGTGTTACACTAATAGAAAATGGAGGGCATATTCTTTTTTAAGAAGGGTGTTTTGCTTTTTAAGGCTTCATCCTGAGCTACTTGACAGCAAGGAAAGCGACTATAAGGAGTTATATGACGAAACGTTAATTTTGCTTATTCTTCACGCAAGAGTAAAAAGCGGCTGGACAAAGAATGAGCCAAAAGACCAGGCAGGTTATTTAGAGCTTTTGACCGACCTTGAAAACGCTCAAACCGAAAGCTGTAATGTTTTCTCCTTTAAGACGGTTGAGGATTATCTTTTATTCAGAAAAAAGGCTTGGAGCTGCGGAGGTAGGTATACAAAAGAGATACTATTATAGTTGATTTTTTGGATTTTTTTAACTTTCTGCGAATATTTACGTTGTTTTGAGTAAAGAATACATCTAGCAACGAAATGCGGAAAGGAAAATAAAATGGACAAAAAATTCAGTTTCTCTGACCAACCGACCAAAGTAAAAATTATTTATGGCGCGGTTATCGCTGTGCTTTGCATAAGCGCTATTATTGTAGGTATTGTTTCAGTAGCCTCAAGAAAAGAGGAGACTCCTCCCATAGAGGATACAAAGCCTCCTGTAACAGATGTTACTCCCCCCTCATCTGACAAGGATGAGGACAAGACTCCCGTACCCGAGAAGCCCAAGGCAACAAGCTTTGTTGCACCTCTTGTTGGTGTTGTGGCTAAGGAGCACAGTCTTGAAATGCCTGTATTCTCGGCAACCCTTAACGAGTGGAGAGTGCATACAGGTATTGATATTGCTGCCGAGGAGGGTGCTGAGGTATTTGCGGCGGCAGGCGGTGAGGTTACAAAAATCTACTACGACAACTATTACGGCAAGGCGGTCGAGATTACCCACCCTGACGGAATTGTCAGCGTTTATGCAAATCTTGACAGCGAGACAATCAACGTAAAAGAGGGTGACAATGTATCTGTAGGTGCCAGAATAGGCAAGATTGGTGACACTTCTCTTACTGAGCTTGCAGACGAGGCGCATCTCCACTTTGCGGTCAAGGTTAACGGAATAAACGTTAATCCTCTTGACTATATTACCGAGGAGTCAAAGAGCGCATCTCTCGGTATAAAGTAATTTAGCATTTTTTCTTGACAAGAACCAAGGAATATGCTATAATTAGACAAGTTCGGCGGAGCTTCGCAGAATCGAAGCTCCGTTAGTTTTTTCTTGGAGAATAGTATGACAAACATAGCAATTCTCGGTTTTGGCGTTGTTGGCGGCGGTGTTGTCAAGCTCATTACCGATAATTATAAGGAAGTTTGCCGCCTTGGCGGTGACGAAATCAATATAAAATATATTCTTGACCTTAGAGACTTTCCCGATTCGCCCTTTGGCGACAGGGTCGTTCACAGCTTTGATATTATAGCGGATGACCCCGAGGTTGATACTGTTATCGAGGTTATGGGCGGGTCTCACCCGGCTTATGAATATACCATAATGGCTCTTAATGCCGGTAAAAATGTTATTACCTCTAACAAAGAGGTTGTAGCAAACTTTGGCGATGAGTTCCTTGCTATCGCAGAGAAAAATGATGTGTCTTACCGCTTCGAGGCTAGTGTTGGCGGTGGTATTCCGGTTATTTCACCTATGATAAGCTGCGTTGGTCAGAACAAAATTTCTGAGGTGCGCGGTATTCTTAACGGCACAACAAACTATATTCTAACTAAGATGTTTACATTCGGCGACGGCTTTGAGGAGTCGCTTAAGGACGCGCAGGAAAAGGGATATGCAGAGAGAAATCCCGATGCCGACATTCTTGGCACAGATGCCTGCCGCAAGATTGCTATTCTCGGCGCTCTGGCTACGGGAAATCTTATTCCTACCGACAAGATACACACCGAGGGTATTACAAAAATCCGCGGAGAGGATGTTGCCGCCTCGGCAAAGGTTGGTCTTAAGATAAAGCTGCTTGGCAGATGCATTATCACAGACAAGGGTGTTCAGATTATGGTTGCGCCCTTTATGCTCGCTGACTCTGAGGCTCTTTCTAACGTAAGCGGTGTTTACAATGCTATTGAGGTTGTGGGCGAGCCTATTAAGAGCGCTATGTTCTACGGTCCGGGTGCGGGAGCAGGTCCTACCGCCTCTGCGGTTGTGGGTGACCTTATGCAGATTATGCAGTCGGGCACAAGGGCGGCAAAGCCTGTAATGAACAAGACAGACGAGCATCTTCTTCCCTTCTCCGACTTTGAGGCACAGAGCTACGTTGCTATCAAGGGCGGATGCGAGAATTGTGTTAAGGAAGCTTTTGGCGAGGTGCAGTTTATTGATGCAGATGGTGAGATTGCGTTCATCACCGCAAAAATGAGCGAAGCTAAGACCGAGGCTGCTCTTAAGGTGCTTTCGGACAAGGGTATTGAGATAAAATCAAGGATAAGACTTCTTTAATATTTTTGAGCCGTCGGAGTTACTTCCGACGGCTTTTTGTTTTTCTCAAAAGGGGTGTTAACGAATAAATTCTATTGTGAGATGCCACAAGCGCAGATAGAGTAATCATAGCCATAAAGAAAATTACAGTATCAGTCATTACAAGCAGACTCCCAGCTCCGAGAAGCGCTCCGCAGACCGATGAAATGAAAAACGCCAAGGAAAATAGAGGCGTTTTTTTGCTGAATATATACCGAGCGCACTCTCCGCCGTAATAATACCAGCATATCATGGTTGAATATGCAAATATAAAGACAGACGAGATTAGAAGCGGTGCCGCAAGCGTACCAACTGAGGCTTTAAAAGCAGAAAAAACGTAAGCCATAGGAGTTGAAAATGCAGAGGGGTTAACAGGTGAACAAAGCAAAGCGAGCGCAGTAAGACCGCAGAGAATGACCGTATCAAAAACCACCTCGGCAATTCCAAAGAGACCCGCTACATAGGGTGTACGTTTATCGGCTCTCGAGTGAGCCATAGCAGAGGTGCCGATGCCCGCTTCGTTAGAAAGAATTCCCCTTGCAAAGCCCTCGGTGATACACCTAGAGCAAAGAAAACCAACAATTCCACCTGAAAAGGCAGAGGGGCTAAAAGCCTCCGAAAATACAAGACTTATGGTCGGTAGGATATTATCCGAATTTTTTAAAATACTGATAAAGCAAAGCAGGATAAACACAACCGAGGCAAAAGGTACAAGAAAAGCAGTTGCCCGCTCTATCCCTTTTGTTCCCCTGTGAATTCCAATGTAAATTAAACAGGAAAGGAGCGCTGCCGATACTGCTACGGGTATGTCCAGAGCCGAGTGAAATATATCTGATACCGCAGCGCTCTGTATTGCCGACCCCATAAGAAAAGCAATGCAAAGGCAAAGCGCAGAATAAACCAGCGCAAGGGGCTTACCGTATCGCCTGAAAACCTTGGGCAAAACTGCTTGGAAGCCGCATTCATCTTCCCCTTTCAGCTCAAGAGTCAAGGCGGTTTCGGAATACTTTAATACACCCGAAAAAAGAGAGGATAAAAGAAGCCAGAATACACTTCCACCGCCACCTACCATTATTCCGGCTGCGGTGCCGAATATATTCCCTACCCCAAGCGTTCCCGCAAGAGCAAGCCAAAAAGACCCGGCAGAGCCTCCTTGACGAAGCTCCGAGACAAAGGCTTTTGTCACCTTTATTGGATGAAATACAAAGAAAAACCTAAGCCTGAACAACAAAAAAAGCCCTGCACCGCTTATCAGAAGCGGCAAAAGCATAGATAAATGCATAAGAAAACCCTCCGCTATAGCTTATGCGGAGGGCGCGGTTTATTATTACTATGCAAAAATATCAAACATTTTCCAGATTGCAAAAATTACAATACCAATGACGGCACCAAAAGTGATATAATCAAAGATTTGATTTACCTTTTCAGCTCTCTCCTCATCCTGTTTGTCAAGCTCGACATCCTCCTCGGTCTCGCGAAGCTCCTCGGGAATTTCGTCAAAGCCATCTTCTTGGGCTTCAGCCTCGTCCAGAGCAAAGTCGTATGTTCCATCTTTTATCGCTTTTGCTCTCGCTGCCGCACGCTCAAGAATAGCGGTTACGGTAGCAAAGGTATTGGCGGAGAGGTCTGCCTCACCTATTTTCTTTGTTATTCTCTCCATAGCAGATGAAATATTATCTGTATCCCTGTCAAGGGTTACGGTATCAAGATCTAAAGAGCACTCGGAGCAAAGATATTTAGGGTTGCCATATCCACCTATTTCAAGAACCGAAGCCCCCTCCTCGTCAACCGGGGCACTGCAAATTACACAATCGTCCATAACATTCTCCTTTTTCTCAAGCCTTGCCGTGAGGGATTTTTGTGGTCTTAGACCCCTTTAACTGTGAGCGAACATAGGCAAGATATTCTTCTCTCAATGCTTTCTGCTCGGCTTTTTCTTCGTCATTCAGAGTTCTTTGCTTTGCGAGCCTACCTAGCTCGTTTATTCTGTCTACTTTGGATTTTTCCATTACACGCTGCCCTTTCCGTAATGCTTTGCAAGTCCGCCTGCCGCGGTTTCACGGTAGAGGTGGGAGAGGTCCTTGCCTGTTTCGTACATTGTTTTTATTACAAGGTCGAGAGAAATTTTTCTCGAGCCGGAGAGGAAGTTTGCAAGACTCATTGCGTTTATTGCCCTCATTGCCGCAACGGCATTACGCTCGATACATGGTATCTGCACAAGACCGCATATAGGGTCACAGGTGAGGCCGAGGTGATGCTCTATCGCAATTTCTGCGGCATATTCTATCTGGTCAATTCCCATTTCAAAAAGCTCACCGAGAGCTGCCGATGCCATTGAGCAGGCTGTTCCAACCTCTGCCTGACATCCGCACTCTGCACCGCTTATAGATGCGTTAGTTTTAACAAGATTTCCTATTAGTCCCGCTACCGCAAGGGCTTTAAGTATCTGCTTATCATCAAAACCGTGCTTTTCCTGCATATACCGAAGCACCGAGGGAAGCACCGCACAGGCACCGCAGGTGGGGGCTGTAACTATTGTTCCGTTATCCGCATTCTGCTCGCTGACGGCATATGCATAAGAGCAGACTATTCTGTTTTCACGTGTTACGGGGCTTTCGTCGATGTGACGCTGATTGTAAAGGTATTGAGCCTTGCGCTCTACTTCAAGTCCTCCCGGCAGTATACCCGAGGTGGTAAGCCCCTCATGTATTGCGTTTTTCATTGTTTCCCAAACGGTATAGAGGAATTCGTAAATTTCCTCACCCTCACGCATTATTACATAATCCGAAAGCCTTATACCCTCCTTTTTACATAAGGATGCAATTTCACCAAAGGTGGACTCGAGATAAACTTCAAGAAGCGGCGAGGACTCTCTGCCCTCTATTTCTATATCACCTCCGCCAACACTCATAACACGCATTTTGTCTTGTTTTTTTCCACCTACAACCGAATAGATATCCATGGTGTTTTCGTGAGGGAGATTTTCTCTGTCCTGAGTATTAAATATTATTTTTACGTTTTTTTCTGTTATACTTTCAAGAGCCTTGTCTGTACCATGCCCTTCTCCTGTATCTGCAAGAGAGCCATAAAGTACAACCTCATACTCTTCAGCCTCCGGGTGCTCTGACACATACATTGCCATAGCCTTTGCAGGACCCATGGTGTGTGAGCTTGACGGGCCTTTACCTACTTTATATATATCCTTTATCGACTTCATTAAAAATCTCCATTCCGTTAACTTTATAATTCTATTTTAACACATTATATCAGCTTTTTCAAGTGTTCCAAGCTCTTTCGTTATTAAATATCTCAATAATAATTTCGCTGAGCCTTGCTGCCGCGGTATTGGGGCGGTCTGAACACGGGGAATAGACATAGATATTCCTCACATAAGGCCCTACATCAACAAGCTGTACTGTATCCGAAAACTGTCCCGACCAGGATATTGAGGGAACTATGGCTACTCCAAGACCCATTTCAACATATTTTCTCACATAATAAGGGTCATCGGTCTGTATGGCTATTTTAGGAGAAAAGCCGCATTCTCGGCAAACAGTATTCACATATTCAAAAAGCCTCGACCCCTTGCCCATTGATACAAAGCGCTCATCTTTGAAATCCGAGAGTGTATTAAATTCCTCAAAAGCTCCTTTGAGACAGGCTAAGCGCATAGGCTCTGTTATCAGGTGTCGGGAGTCATATTCTCCCCTTGCCGACAGGGTATCCGAAACTATTATATCATATTTTATATCAGTCTCGGGCTTATGCGATATAATTATCGACACGTCGGGGAAATTAAGGCGAAATTTTTCTATCGCCTCGGTAACAAGTCGCCTGTTTGTCTCTATAAGCAGATTTATCTCACCTCTAAGACTGTTTTCCTCCGAGGCAATTTTACCTTTAGCTTCTTCAATTTCAAGAAGCCCTTTTTTTACTCCCTCAAAAAAAATACGCCCCTCGTCCGAAAGCGAAATTTTGTTTGAGGTACGGTTAAAAAGCTTTACTCCAAGCTCATTTTCAAGCCTTTTTATCGTCTGTGAAATATTTGATGTGGGTACGTTAAATTTTTTTGCCGTATGAGAAAAATTCTCGCTCACTGCGGCATCCATAAAATATTCAAGCTGTAAAAATTCCATACAATCACCCTTTCACTAAAATTATATACCAAACAACAGATATTGTCAATACGCTACATTATAAAAGTTATAGCTAATATACAACATTTCATAGTTTACAAAGAAATTTGTGAGTGTTATAATAATTACAATAAAAATAAAATTGAAAGGAGAATTAAAATGTCAGAAATACTTGAAATTATTATGATAGTAAGCTTTGGCGCCTCCTGGCCTATGAATGTAATCAAGTCCTACAAGGCAAGAACAACAAAAGGAAAGAGCCTTGCATTCCTTTGCCTTATCTTCTTCGGCTACATTGCGGGTATAGCAGGCAAACTTTGCAATACTGCATATATGGCTGAGTTCTCATCAAAATGGTACGTTCTTTTCTTCTACGTGCTCAATCTCGTAATGGTTGGATGCGACCTTGTGCTTTATTACAGAAACTACCTTCTTGACAAAAAAGCGGCTAAAGGAGAATAACTAATGAAAATACTCTCTATCGGTAACAGCTTCTCCGAGGATGCGCAGAGATATCTCTATGCTATGGCAGAGCATGAGGGAATAGACCTTATGTGCGCAAACCTTTTCATAGGCGGTTGCTCTCTTGAGACACATTACGAAAACCTGCTCAATGAAACAAGACCTTACGAATACTCCGAAAACGCAGAGCGCCTAAGACGCTCAACGCTAAAAGACGGCATTGGTGCTCATGACTGGGATATAATAACTCTTCAGCAGGCATCCCCATGCTCTTACAAAGAGGAAAGCTATTACCCTTACATAAACGAGCTTGCGGCATATATACGCAAGAGTTGTCCTAATGCAAAGATTTATATTCACGAGACCTGGAGTTATAGCGGCAAGGAAAGACTCATGGCGCAAAAGTTCGGGACCCACTCGGATATGTTCTCATATATCGAGAGAGCATACAGAAGAGCCGAAAAGGAGATTTCTGCCGACGGATTTATACCTGCGGGTGAGACTCTCGAAAGAATGCAAAACCGCGGGTTTGATATACACCGTGACGGCTTTCACGCAAGTCTTGGGCTGGGTAGATTTGCGATAGCCCTTACCTGGCTTGGCGCTGTTTGCGGCTTTGACGTAACGAAGGTAAGCTACAAAGAGTTCGACAGGTTTGTGAGTGAAAAAGAATATGCGGCGGCGGTTGAGTGCGCAAAGGAATCTCTTGAGAATAAAGGAAATCTCCTTTACGAGATAAGAACAAGGCACCATATTCCCTATGCCGTAAGCTACACCGGCACTCCCGACACAAATCCCGAAAGAGCACTTGACATATATCTTCCAAACACCGAGGGCTTTGACACCTTTATTTACTTCCACGGCGGTGGATTTGTTACCGGAGATAAGTGCAGTGAATTTTCGCCCATAATGGCAAAATACTTTACCGACAACGGCATAGCGTACGTAAGCGCAAATTACAGAATGTACCCCTCTGCGGCATATCCCGATTACATAAGAGATGCTGCTCTGGCAGTAAAGTACATAAAAAAGAACATTGAATCTCTCGGTGGAAGTGGCAGACTCTTCGTTGGCGGTACGTCGGCAGGCGGATACCTTTCGCAAATGCTCTGCTTTGACAAAAAGTGGCTCGCATTCAACGAAATTAAGGTTTCGGACATTGCCGGATTTATCCACGACGCAGGACAGCCCACCACCCACTTCAATGTTCTTCGCGAGAGGGGCTTTGACAGACGAAAGCTTGTGGTTGACGAGGCGGCGCCCCTCTACTATGTCGGTGATGCTGACAACTATCCCCCGATGCTCTTTATACTTGCTGACAACGATATGCAAAACAGACCCGAGCAGACAGAGCTTTTGCTTTCTACAATGAATCACTTTGGCTATGATATGACCAAGGTTGAAAAGATAATTATACCCGATTCAACTCATTCATCCTATTGCAGAAGGCTTGACGAGGATGGTGATCCTCTGTTTGCAAAGATTATCACAAAATTCATAAAATCCATATAAAAAGCGCGGCAGACCTTGTTTTTTGGGTCTGTCGTTTATCATTTTGCAACACTCTTACGGTATGTAAGCGGGCTTGTGTTCATATATTGCTTGAATATCTTGTGAAAGTAGTTTGGGTTTGCAAATCCGCTGGCTTCAGCTATATCGTTTAAGGGTGTATCGGTTACAGAGAGCAGTTCGAGAGCCTTGTTTACTCTTACGCCGTTTATGTAATCTATAGGAGTTTTTCCGATAGACTCCTTAAACATTTTTGTAAAGTAGTCTGCCGAGACTGATATCATTTCAGCAAGGGTATCTATATAAATTTTTTCACCGCAATGGTCTGCAATATAGTCAAGCGTCGGTTTTAGACGTAAAACATTATGATAAACCATACGCTCCTGCTCGTTTCTTGCTCCGCAGTAGTGGCGAAGAAGTGCGGAAATAAGAACATAGATATTGGCTCTTATGGGTAGCTTATAGCAAACGTCTTTGGCAGCAAATTCATCGTATGCCTCGGTCATAGCGTAGGCCACCGTCTCATAAATTGAGTGCCCCTGTCTGAACACAGAAATTCTGTTTCTTGACTGGATACAGAACATATAAAAAAGCTCGGAATCAATTTTTTCCATATGTTCTGTGACTATGGCGGAGTTAAAGGCAAGCGCTCTTATTGATGCCCTGCCCTCGACTGCCTCGGCACGAAAAACAAGTCGCTCGGGAATATATACAAAATCGCCCATAGAAGCCTCTGATGACTCTGTACCGACCTCAATTTTTATCTTACCGCCTGTTACCTCTAATATTTCAATAGCATTACTGAGATAGCCCGAGGTTAAAACACCCGAGCCTTCTTCAGCATATATTCTAAATTCAAAAGCGGACTTTTCTCCCACTGCTTTCACCTCAGCTTACTTTAATAGAAGGTTGCTACCTCCTCGTCGGGCTTTGTTGAACGCACAGCCGACGTAACCTTAAGCACAGGCCCTTTTCCTCGATAGAGCCTTGAATATTCCTCGGTAAGTGTGCCCTCAACAACTATCCAATCTCTGGTTGACAGCTTAAGACCGTCTGTTCCCACCGCAACAACACCGCGATAGGCAATATCATCGGCACAACAGGTCATAATATGTCTACCTATTGCAAAGCTTCCCTTACCAAGAGAGGGGTCAAGAGCGACAATGCCCTTAAAGCGCACCTTTTTGCCATTATATTTTGCAAAATCCTCGGTCATATCACGATAGAATATTGCAAAATCAATATCGTTAATTTCGATTACGGGAGCTTCAATATCAAATGGCAATGGGTCCTCAAACTGATCAAACTCAATTTCGCCCTCTGTGTCCTCGTAGCAGATGTTTGCCTTACGGCTGACACCCCTTACTATTTTATGAAGAGCAAGTTTATCTGTCTCGGGGGTTACTCGGTTAAAGACAACCATTTCACAACTGGTAAGCTTGTCTACCATAAGAGAGCGCATATTTGCATTGTAGCTCACCGCAGTTGTTGCATCTACAACAAGGATTTCCTGATAAACCATCCAATTTTCGGGAAGCGCATTGTAGAAGCGGTCAAGCATCCACATTCCGTTATACTCTAATACAACTATATCTGCACCTGCCCTTTTCTGCATTGCAGAGAGGCGGTCAGGGGTTATTTTTTGTTCATCATCAAAGGAGGCAAAGGATACATTCTCGCCAAGGTCTGTTGGGTCGTATTCCTCTTCGCCCTCCTCACAGGTGATTATAAGATATTTGCGCTTTCCGTCATTGAAGTTAGGGTCGCGCATTGTTTCGGCTATAAACGAGGTTTTGCCTGCCTCGAGAAAGCCTGTAAAAAGATATACGTGTGTTTCCATTATTTATTTCCTTTTGTAAATTTAGGTGTTTTTTACACCTCATCCGTCAGGCTTTGCCTGCCACCTGTCTCGTTGCGACTCGGTCACAGAACGGCTCTGATGTTATTAACGTCATTCACTACCGTTCTGCCGCTTCGCTACCCTCAAGGGGAAGGCTTAGATTCCAAATAGCTCTTTGATTTTTTCTTTATCAATACCTGCGCCGATAACGCAAAGACGGCCTATAATTCCCGCACTTCCGATACGTATATCCGCCTCACCGGGAATATAGTCAAAGTGGAGCCATTTTCCGCACTTGCATTCAACTATGCCCTTAGCTCTCAAGACCATTCCGTAATCGTCGCCCTCAGAGAACTTCTCAAGAATTTCTTCAAGCTCTTCCTTAGTGAATTTTTTAGTTGTCTCAGCCCCCACGGAGGCAAACACATCGTCTGCATGGTGGTGATGATGTCCGTGACCTCCGCATCCGCAGGAGCATTCCCCGTCGTGGTCATGGTGATGCTCATGACAATGGCATTCCTCGTCGTGGTCGTGGTGATGCTCGTGCTCGTGACAATGGCACTCCCCGTCGTGGTCATGGTGATGCTCGTGCTCGTGACAATGGCACTCCCCGTCGTGGTCATGGTGATGCTCATGACAATGGCATTCCTCGTCATGGTCGTGGTGATGCTCGTGTTCGTGGCAATGGCATTCCTCGTCGTGGTCGTGGTGATGCTCGTGCTCGTGACAATGGCACTCCCCGTCGTGGTCGTGGTGATGCTCGTGCTCGTGACAGTGGCACTCCTCGTCATGGTCGTGGTGGTGATGCTCGTGCTCGTGACAGTGGCACTCCCCGTCGTGGTCGTGGTGGTGATGGTGAGCGTGCTCCTCTTCAAGAGCCTTTACAGCATCAGCAAGGGTGTCTCTCTGCTCCATTGCAGCAAGAATGTCCTTACCGTCAAGATTATCCCAGGGGGTGGTAACAATTGTAGCCTCTGCATTATGTTCGCGAAGCATTTCTACTGCAACGGCAATTTTCTCGTCCTTTGCCGACTGAGTATGCGAAAGAACAATGGCAGACGCATTTGCAATCTGGTCATTATAGAACTCACCAAAGTTCTTCATATACATCTTTACTTTATTAACATCAGCAACAGTTGTAAAGCAGTTGAGGCAGGCACCGTGCTCCTCCGCAGTTTTTGCCGCTCTGATAACGTCGGAGAGCTTACCTACTCCCGATGGCTCGATTATAATTCTGTCGGGAGTATATTCCTCAAGGACCTTAACAAGCGCCTTAGAAAAATCGCCAACCAGAGAGCAACAGATACAGCCAGAGTTCATCTCGGTTATCTCGATTCCAGCATCGGCAAGAAATCCACCGTCAATGCCTATTTCACCGAACTCATTTTCAATTAGAACAACCTTTTCGCCGGCATAGGCTTCTTTAATAAGTTTTTTTATAAGAGTGGTCTTTCCCGCACCGAGAAAGCCGGAAAAAATATCAATTTTTGTCATTGTTTTGTCACCTTTCGACATTTAAATATACTTTAACAAATATATTATATTATAAACAAAGAAAAAAGTCAAGAACGCACCAAAGAAAAAACTCCGCTATAGGGATTTTACCGATAAGCGGAGTTTTTTAAACAAATAAATTACAGACACTTTATGTTTTTGAAGGTTATATTCTCGCAAAGTCTGAGGGAGAGATTTTGGGTTACGGGATGCTCTTTATCTCCAAGGGTAACATCATTAAACTCGATGTTTTTAAGCTCGTGGCCCGGCTCATCAAAACCGCAGAGCAGAATTGCATCACAGGGAACAAAATTCTTTTGCATATCCTGGTATACGCCCTTTAAATCTACTCTGTCAAAGCTGCAATTCTCAAAAACAGGGGCAACACCTGCGCTGATTCCGTCATCATTGTAGCCTACCGAGTGGAAGAGAATGCGAGGCAGGAGACAGTCTCTTACGTGAATGTCACGAACATAGCCGCCACGCTTTTTTGTTCCCTTTATTTCAATGCCGTAAACCGAATTACCAAGGTCGCAATCCCAGATGTAAACATCCTCGATACCGCCGCTCATCTCACTTCCCATACAAATGCCGTGGCCGTATTTTGAAACACAGTCAAACACTCGGATGTGCTTACAAGGCTTGTTTATTATATTGCCCTCGGGATTTTTACCCGACTTTATTGCTACCGAGTCATCACCTGTGAAGAATGTGCAGGCGAAAATTGTGCAGTTGGTTGAGGAATCGGGGTCCCATCCGTCGCCGTTGTGTACTCCCTCGGAAATAAATGTGCAATCGTGGGTCACGATGCTATCCGAGTAAATCATATGTATATTCCAGCAACAGCCGTTTTTGAAAGTGAGTCCAGAAAGGGTAACGTTTTGAGCATTGCTCATATTTATAAGTCTGGGACGTACTCTGCCCGGAATTGTATCGTTATTTTCGCATTCCTTGATCTTGTCGCCAAGCTCTTCAAGGTAATCCTTAAGCGCTATTCTTTCAAGGGCGATAATCTTGTCACCGAGGACCTGACCGCCGCTGGCGATAGTACCTTTTCCGTGAATTAAGATATTCTTGCAGCTATATCCGCCGTTTCGGTCAAGCTCACCGATATTAAGAACACTGCTGTAGCATGAAAGCTCTGTACCCTCGAAGCGGCTCCATATTCTCGGGAGATAGTCCTCGGGGTTTTCTGTTCCCTGCAATACCGCGCCCTCAGCAAGATATATTTCCATATCGCTGTGAAGTCTTAAAGCACCTGTCATATATACGCCCTCGGGAATATAAAGCACATCATCTACGGTGCAGTCGTCTATTGCCTTTTGCAAAACTAAGGTGTTTATAGTTTTACCGTCACCGATAGCGAAATACGGCGCCTTTGTTACATCTACTCTGTTCCTAGATTTAGCGGTGACAGCAACTGCCCCGCCCTCTCCAACAGATGACTTAACCTCTATATTGATTTTTTGTTCGGGCTTCAGCTCTTTTATTGTAAAATGGGTTTTGGGGGTCTCGCCAACCTTTTTGCCGTCTGCAAAAACATTATAAACGGTGTCCCTTTCCGCCTCTATGGGCTTATCCCAGTAAAGGGTTACAGCGTCCAAGGTAACAAAATAATTTATTTTCATTTTTACGTTCCTTTTGCTTTAAAGTATTTTTCATATAGATTATAACATTATTTTATCTGCATTTCAATAGTTTTTAAGATAAAAATTAGATCAAAAATGTCTCTTTTAGAAACACAAATTAAGGTCAGCGGGCAAGAGCCTGCCGACTTTATTAAAAATCCTTAATTTGCGGGGGTTATGGTGTAATTACCTGCTTCAGCAGTGAAGTTAATCAAATTTTTGCCGTCGGCTACTGTAACGGTTTCTACAGTTACACCGTCTTTGATTATATTCCACTCGCCCGCCTTACCACCTGCAACGAAGCAATCGCCCGAAGTAGTGAGAGTGAAGCTCGACTTCTCGGTGAGGAGTTTTTCGTTCTTCGGGAAGAGGATAGACTTACCGAACATAGTGGTTCCGGAAAGGTTATCAAAGCTAAGTTCCTCTGCCTTTACGGGAGCTGATGTGTTATCGGCATCGTATGCCTTTGTCATATCTCCGCCAAGGTAGAAATAGAGATACTCTCCGTTCTTCTCAACGTTTGCCGAGCCAAGGAAGGTACACTGATTCCAGGTTGGAGATGCAAGGTTAGAGCTTAGTTTATCGTAATTTTGTGTACGCTCGGTTTCGATAGACTGACCGCCGGAATATACAAGGTTTACGCGGTTAGTCTTCTTATAATCCTCAAGGTTAGGGTTATAAACCAGGATAGTATTCTTTGAAATGAAGTGAACTCAAAAGTTAGACACTTTTGGAGGTGCATATCAAATTCAGACAGACTGCCATGATCTAATTATTTATATGTTATGAAAATTCAGAGCATTTACCACTCTCATTTTTGGTTATAAACGAATACACCAAGGGCGCGGCCTGTTTTTTCGCCACGCTTCATAAGGTTAATATATGCTCTTCTGAGGCTGGAGTCGGCGGGCATATCATCGGGGTTGCCTGTATAGATTTTATCAAATACACGCCATGTGTCATTGTAGTTTTGGTAATCTGTTACCTGAACTATCTTGAAATCATTGCAAAAGGCGCGCATATTTGATGTTTCGGAAAGGAATTCAAGGTTCTTTGGATAAAGCAGCCAGCTGTTGCAGGCGAAAACGATAGGCGCGTCGCCAAAAAGGGGTGCAAAATACTCTGCTGCCGCCGAATAAGCCGCAAGAACCTCGTCGTGGTTGAGCCTTGTTCCTGTTCTGGGAATATGAACAAAGATGGCTCTCGTGTCCGATGTAAGGTCATATCCGTCGATGTTGCACTCTATGCCAAGCTTTGTATCCTGGAACTGAAGTCTGCCGAAGCAAAGGGTTGTGTGACGCAAAAATCCTACATCCCAGGAGGGTACGCTGTGTCCCCACACTCCGTAAAGGTCAAGGCAGGTTTCAAGCTGGTATTTTAAGTCCTTTAAGCTATTTACAAATATTTTTCTGTCTATTCCAGCTTTGTCATAGTGGTCACGCATGGCGTCAGACATCGCAAGAAGCAGAAGCATATACATTGTATATTCATGTATGGCAAGACGGGAGGCGGAGGCTTTGATTTCCTCAAAAATCGGTGTCATATCAACATCCCTGTCAAGTCTGTATTTTTCAACAGAGGAGGCAAAAAGCGAAAACTCCTCTTCCCTTTCAATTATATGGTTATATACGCAAACAAAGGTGTCGACAGCCTCTTCAGGAAAGCCGATTATTTCCATATTGCGCTCAATTACTTCTAACATTTCTTTCTCATTAAGCATATTTCACCTCAAAGCTCAGAGCTTATGTTTTGCATTTTTGCGCTGCAGTTTATATTATATCGTTTCAACTGTTGAAAGTCAATATGATGCTTCGTTTTTTACAATAAATATACGCCGAAAACACATACAAAAACCGTTTTTTAATTTCAAGCTCAAAATACCGAAAAATATTTGACAAAACTATTGACATAAGTAAGCATCTGTGATAAAATTACTCTATCAAGAGATAGAGGCGCACTGCACGAAGAGTATTCCACCTTAAAGAAGCCGCCGGGGCTGTGGAAAAAAGGCGTGGGTGCCGAAGCGGGTGCTGTGGCGGGCATCTTAAGCTGGCAGCTCGGAGAATATCCGTTCTGTTGTCGCAACCGTTTTTTGCGAAGGGCTATTCGTTGAGCATTTTTGTGCATTATAATTGCATTTTTATGACTTTACTGGAGGTAGCTTTTTTTGCAAGCTATCTTTTTTATTTGTTTTTAATTTACGGAGGATATATTTCATGAAAAACACAATTTTTACAGGCGCTGCTACTGCCATAGTAACCCCTCTTACCAAGGACGGTATCGACTTTGAGCAGTTTGGCAGACTTATCGACTGGCAGATTGAGGAGGGAGTTGCGGCTATTGTTGCTGTTGGTACAACAGGCGAGGGCTCTACCCTTGATGACGCTGAGCACAAGGCGGCTATCAAATACTGTGTTGAAAAAGTTGCGGGCAGAGTTCCTGTTATCGCAGGAACAGGCTCAAACGATGTAGCTTATGCTATCGACCTTACAAAATACGCATGTGAGGTTGGCGCAGATGCTATGCTTCTTGTTACACCTTACTACAACAAGGCAACTCAAAAGGGTCTTGTTGCTTCGTTCAAGGCTGTTGCCGATGCTTCTACCAAGCCCTGTATTCTTTATAACGTGCCTTCAAGAACAGGCTGCAATCTTCTGCCCCAGACGGTTGTAGAGCTTGCCGACCACCCCAATATCGTGGCAATCAAGGAAGCCTCAGGCAATATTTCTCAGATTGCGGAGCTTGCACACCTTGTTGGAGACAAGCTGGATATTTATTCGGGAAATGATGACCAGATTATTCCTATCCTTTCGCTTGGCGGTAAGGGTGTTATATCTGTTCTCTCAAACATTATGCCCAAAGCTACACAGAAAATGTGTGATGATTATATGAGCGGCAACACCGCCGAGGCTCTTAAGGCTCAGCTCGAGCTTCTTCCTCTTATCAATGCCCTCTTCTGCGAGGTAAACCCCATTCCCGTTAAGGCCGCTGTAAGTGCTATGGGATATTGCGAAAACTATCTCCGCCTGCCCTTAACACCCATGGAGGCAGACCACGAGGCAAAGCTCCTTTCCCTTATGAAAGAGCAAAATCTTATTTAATTAAGAAAAAGGAAGTTTAAAGATGAACATACTGTTATGCGGTTTGCGCGGTTTTATGGGCCGTGAGGTAATGGCTCTTGCCGATGCAGGCTATCGCGGTGCAAAGGTAGTGCTGGGAGTTGACCCTATGGCAGACGGCCGCGAGGCGGTTAATACATACAAAACCTTTAATGAAATTCCCGCATCAGAGAGTGTTGACTGTATTGTTGATTTCTCTCATCACTCGGCAATAGGCGCTATTCTCGACTATGCAAGAGAGAAAGACTGTGCTGTTGTTGTGGCGACCACAGGTCACACAGAAAACGAAATTTCCGAGATAAAAAGTGCGGCAGACGATATTCCTGTGTTCTATTCGGGCAATATGTCACTTGGAATTGCACTCCTTTGCGAGCTGGCTAAAACTGTTGCTCTCGCTATGCCCGAGGCTGAGGTTGAGATTATTGAAAAGCATCATAACAGAAAGCTTGATGCTCCCAGCGGAACGGCTCTTATGCTTGCTGAGGCGGTTAAGGAATCACGCCCTGAGGCATACACAAACCTCGGCAGGTCAGGCCACGGAAAGCGCACCCCCGAGGAGATAGGCATTCATTCTATCCGTATGGGCAACATTGTTGGTGAGCACGAGGTCATTATCGGTACTCAAAACCAGACTATAACTCTTAAGCACGAGGCTCATAACAGAGCATTATTTGCCGAGGGTGCTTTGGCGGCTGCCGAGTTCCTTGTTAAGCAGCCTAAGGGGCTTTACGATATGAAGAGCATTGTTAGCTCTGACGAAAAAGCCGCAGTTGCAGAGGTTTAATTATTTGAAATTAAATATATTAAGGATTTTTTATGAGAATCGGAATTTACGGTTACGGAAATCTCGGCCGCGGAGTTGAGGCGGCTACAAAATATCACACCGACGCGCATCTTGTTGGCATTTTTACAAGAAGAGCGCCGGAGTCGGTTAAAACTCTACTTGGAACACCTGTTTTTTCTGCCGATGATATACTGAGCTTTAAGAACAAGATAGACGTGCTTATCCTCTGCGGAGGAAGCGCTACCGACCTGCCCGAGATGACACCTGCTCTTGCAAAAGACTTCAACGTAATTGACAGCTTTGACACCCACGCAAGGATACCAGAGCACTTCGCAAACGTTGACAGGGCGGCAAGAGAGTCGGGACACATCGCCCTTATTTCGGCAGGCTGGGACCCTGGACTTTTCTCTATTATGAGACTTTATTCTTCGGCAGTTTTGCCAAACGGTAAAGATTACACATTCTGGGGACGCGGTGTCAGCCAGGGTCATTCAGATGCTATACGCAGAATAGAGGGTGTTATTGATGCTAGGCAGTACACAGTTCCCGTACCGGAGGCATTAGGCGCTGTACGTGCCGGCGAATGTCCCGAGCTTTCTACAAGAGAAAAGCATAAGCGCGAGTGCTATGTTGCCGTAGCAGAGGGAGCAGACAAGGCAAGGATTGAAAGAGAAATCAAAACTATGCCAAACTACTTTGCCGACTATGACACTACTGTTAATTTTGTTACCCTTGAGGAATTAAAAAAGAACCACTCAGGCCTGCCCCATGGCGGTTCTGTTATCAGAAACGGAAAAACAGGAATTAACGAGGAGAACACACACACAGTTGAGTTCGGCCTTCGCCTTGATTCTAACCCCGAATTTACCGCAAGCGTGCTTGTTGCTTATGCAAGAGCGATTTATAAAATGAGCCTTCGCGGAGAGGTTGGCTGCAAGACTGTTTTTGATGCTTCTCCGGCAGATCTCTCGCCTCTTTCGGCAGAGGAACTCAGAGCTCATATGCTTTAATTTTTACCTAAAGGAATTTACAAATGAAGGTTGCAAAAAAGACCAAAGAAATATTATCATCAAATGTTACGAGAAACGAGGCGGGAGAGCTTCAGTTTGCGGGCTACTCGGTAACCCAGCTTGCTAAAGAGTACGGCACACCCCTTTACCTCTACGACGAAACACGTATAAGAGAAAAATGCAAGTCATTTTACGGTGCAGTAAGAGAAGCCTTTGGCTACAACAGCAAGGTGCTTTACGCATCTAAGGCTGCGTCCTTCAAGCAGATTTATCGCATTATGAAGGATGAGGGGCTGGGAATTGATGTTGTATCAAGAGGTGAAATATTTACAGCGCACATGGCAGGTTTTCCCCTCGACTCTGCGTACTTCCACTCAAACAACAAGACCGATGAGGATATTTCATACGCTATGTCCTGCGGTGTTGGATACTTTGTTGTTGACGGTGAGGACGAGCTTCTCGCTATTGACAGAATAGGAAAGTGTGTTGGAGTAAAGCAAAAGGTACTGCTTCGACTCACCCCCGGCATAGACCCCCATACATATGCGGCGGTTGCTACAGGAAAGGTAGACTCTAAGTTCGGCTCGGCAATCGAAACAGGTCAGGCTAAGGCTATTGTCGGCCTTGCCCTTTCGCTTGAAAATATTGAGCTTTACGGCTACCACTGCCACGTTGGCTCACAGCTTTTTGATGCAGATGTATTCCTGAGAACCGCAGAGGTTATGCTTGAATTTGTTGCCGAAATGAAGAAGGAATACGGCTTTGAACCTAAAGAAATGGACCTTGGAGGAGGATTTGGTGTAAGATATATTGAAGAGCACCCTGTATTAGATGTTCGTGATACGGTTAACAGAATAGGTAACTTTATGCATGCTAAGGCATACGAGCTTGATATCCGACTGCCTAAGATATGCTTTGAGCCGGGAAGATATCTTGTTGCCGATGCGGGAATGACTGTTTATACCGTTGGCTCGGTTAAGAGAATTCCCGGATATAAGTCCTATGTTTCTGTTGACGGAGGCATGACAGACAACCCGAGATTTGCTCTTTACGGCTCCCCCTACACTATTGTGCCTGTTGGCTGCGAGCTGCCAAAAGAGAGTGAGACAATGTCTGTTGTGGGAAGATGCTGCGAGAGTGGTGATATTCTGCAGGAGAACGTTGCTATGCCGCAGGATATAAAAAGAGGCGACCTTGTTGCCTGCCTTACTACAGGTGCTTACAACTACTCTATGGCTTCAAACTATAACAGGATTCCCCGCCCTCCCGTTGTTATGCTTGGAAAAGAGGCATCTTACCTTGCGGTGAGAAGAGAGACTCCTGAGGATGTATGCGAGCTTGACTATTAAACTATAATATTACAAAAGCAGGGATAAGTGCAAAAGCACATCCCTGCTATTTTTTTATTCAGAGAGAAAGCCCGAGCCGTGCCTAATGCTTTCTCTTTTTGTTTATCTCCTTGGATTAACCGACAAAAAACTTATCCGAGAAAATATTAAAGCTCTTTGAATAACGATAATTGATATTTATTTATCGTCTTTTCCTTTTTGCCATACGATATTGCCGTCAATAACCGTTGCGCGAAGGGATGAGGTTATATCTAATGGGTTGCCTTCGTAAATAGCGATATCCGCATCCTTGCCGACACTAAGGCTACCTAACCTATGGTCTACACGGCAGATACGCGCTGCATTGATGGTTATGGCGCGAAGAGCCTCAAGCTCGCCCAACCCCTCTTTTGCCGCCATTGCCGCACAAACAAGAAGGTGCCGTATACGGGATACGGGGTGGTCGGTGGTTATGGCTACGGTTATGCCCGCCTTTTGCAGTATTCCCGGAGTTTTGAAATCCGACAAGCCCACCTCGTTTTTGCTGCGAGATGCGAATGATGGGCCAACAATGGCGGGAAAGCCGCTCTCGGCTATCTTCTCGGCTATCAGATGTCCCTCTGTGCAATGGTCGAGGGTAAGCTCAAGTCCAAATTCCTTGGCGATACGGATGGCGGTAAAAATGTCATCTGCTCTGTGCACATGTGCCTTGATTGGAATTTTGCCCTCAAACAGCTCCCTGTAACTCTCCTTTGTGAAATCCTTTTTTATGGTTCCGTTTTTCTCTTCTTCAAAATACTGCCGAGCAAGAAACAGCTCCTCCCTTATCAGCGAGGCTATTGCCATACGGGTAGAGGGAATATTGCCGTTTGTGCCGTAATTTGTTATAGGATTTTCACCGAATGCCATCTTGATTGCCGCGGGAGCAAGAACAACCATATCATCAATACGCCGACCTGAGGTTTTTATAAAGGCAAACTGCCCGCCTATGGCATTTGCACTACCCGGCCCTACCATGACACCTGTTATACCTACCGCAAGGGCTGTGTGAAAGGCACTGTCCATTGGATTTATAGCATCTATCGCCCTGAGAGTCGGTGTAATGGGATTTGTCCCCTCGTTTGAGGGGTCGTTTTGTGCAGTTATCTTCTCCTCCGAGATGCCTATATGGCTGTGGGCGTCAATAAAACCGGGGTAAATATTAAGTCCCCTGGCATCAAAGAGCTGAACACCGTGGGCAGGAGAAATTCCTTTTGAAATTTCAATTATTTTTCCGTTGTCTATAAGAATGTCTGCGTTTATCGGTTTTTCATCTTCCATTGTATATAAATTTCCGTTTTTTATTAAAAGCATAGCTCGTCTCCTCAAAAAATTTCAAAAATCTATGAATAGTTTTTTCTAAAATGAGGCAAACTATTCTCGAATTCCATAACAAGGAGATAAAAAAATGTACAACCAGAACAACCACAACAATCAGTCTAATCAAAACAACCAGAATAATCAGAACAACCAGAACAACCAGAATAACCAGAATAACCAGAACAACCAGAATAATCAGAATAACCAGAATAACCAGAATAACCAGAATAATCAGAATAATCAGAATAATCAGAATAACCAGAACAACAAAAACAATCAGTACAGATAAAACAAAAAAAGTCAAAACAAGAGCCTTGTTTCTAGCAAGGTTCTTGTTTTTTTACGTATATTTTTTTCTTTTCTATTTACAAAATAAAAATATTGTGATATAATGAGTTTGCCAAACAAAAACGAATAACGATAAAATGGATTGACTCGCTATTTTTATAGGGGGTTTTATACCCTTTTTGTTTTTTTATAGCGATAGCTGTTAATAATTCGGTAAAAACGCGGATTCTACAGCTATCGTGAGAGTTATATCTTATCGTTGTTGTTTTTGTTTGGCGACAATTGGAGTCTGCGTTTTTCGGTGCGACAGCTTCGGTTGTCGCACTTTTTGATTTTGAAAGGAAAAAACATGAAAAAACGAATTTCTTTATTTCTACTTTTGATTCTTTGTTCTATATCAACTGCCGGATGTCACTCGCACAGTTATACAACAACCACCACGAAAGAATCTACATGCAAAACTCATGGTATTGTTACATATAGCTGTAGTTGCGGTGAATCATTCGACTTTGAGGATAAAAAACTAAAAGAACATACTTTCGCACCTGCTACCTGTATTAGTCCTGAAATTTGCCAAGTATGTAGTTTAGAAAAGGGCGAAAAATCATTGCATAATTTTGAAAATAACATATGCATAATTTGCGATCAGCAATCTATAAATCTAACAGTTGATTCGTCAATAAAATCCATAAAATATACCGCTCCAAGTAATGAAATAGTGGTATGCAAAATTTCAAAAATAGAATATCAAGCTAATTATAATAAAGATAATAGCATAGAACTTACAGTATATTGGAGTGGGGAGAAAGAATATAATTCTTCTGCACCGAATAGCATAACAAGCTGCTATATCGGATATGCGCTTTACGACGCTGACGGATATATTGTCGACTGTGGATTTGATAAGTCCATCAATTTAAGAGGCGGCGACAAATTCAGAAACGAATCTTTTGTAATCACCAATTTATCTCCGGATCAAAATTATACCCTTACATTCTTCGATTATAATAACTAAAATAAAAAAGGTTAAACACATAGAGATGATGTGTCTAACCTTTTTTTATTTGCATCAAAGCGGTTTTTGAGTTAGCAGATTTGGAGATAGAAGCGTCGCTTTACGACCGAAGCAATATTTTCATATTGCGAGCCTGTCGGAAAACGGCGGTTATAGCCCAAAGATGCCATTCAAAAATTATTTGCAAGCCTCTTCAATTGCTACAGCGACCGCTACGGTCATACCAACCATGGGGTTGTTACCTGCGCCGATGAGACCCATCATCTCTACGTGAGCGGGAACGGAAGAAGAGCCTGCGAACTGAGCGTCGCCGTGCATTCTACCCATAGTGTCGGTCATACCGTAGGAAGCGGGGCCTGCTGCCATGTTATCGGGGTGAAGAGTTCTACCTGTACCGCCACCGGAAGCAACAGAGAAGTACTTAACTCCGTTCTCGGTAGCCCACTTTTTGTATGTACCTGCAACGGGGTGCTGGAATCTCGTGGGGTTGGTGGAGTTACCGGTGATGGAAACGCCAACGTTCTCGAGCTTCATGATTGCAACGCCTTCCGGAACGCTGTCGGAGCCGTAGCACTTAACAGCTGCGCGGGGGCCGTTCGAGAATGCCTTCTCGGAGATAACGTTAACTTCCTCTGCGTAGGGATCGAACTGAGTCTGTACGTAGGTGAAGCCGTTGATTCTGGAGATAATGTATGCTGCGTCCTTGCCAAGACCGTTGAGGATAACGCGGAGGGGCTTTACGCGAACCTTGTTTGCGTTAAGAGCGATCTTGATTGCGCCCTCTGCTGCTGCGAAGGACTCGTGTCCTGCGAGGAAGCAGAAGCACTCGGTCTCCTCGGAGAGGAGCATCTTACCGAGATTACCGTGGCCGAGACCGACCTTTCTGTTCTCTGCAACAGAGCCGGGAATGCAGAAGGACTGAAGACCGATACCGATGTTTGCTGCTGCGGTTGCTGCAGACTTATCACCCGTTCTCTCTGCTTCCTTAAGTGCGATAGCAGAGCCGACGGTGTATGCCCACTTTGCGTTCTCAAAGCAGATGTGCTGAGTTTCCTGAACGATGGTGTAAGGGTCGATTCCTGCCTTGTCGCAGATCTCCTTGCACTCGTCGATAGAGGAAATTCCATAATTCTTTATAACGTCGAGGATCTTCGCCTCGCGTCTCTCGTAACCTTCAAACTT
>JAZOVF010000030.1:0-184107 GCA_045658565.1 Eubacteriales bacterium | reverse complement strand
CGCCCCGGAGGGTATGCTCCGCTATGCTACGCAGATACTGCAAAGCGGTATGCTAACCTTCAGCGCTTGAAGCGCAAGGCTCGAATCTAAACAGGACGTGCCACAGGACAGAAAAAACACCCCACAATCTGGGGTGTTTTTTCTGTGGCGCGCCCTGGAGAATTCGAACCTTCGACCTACCGGTTCGTAGCCGGGCACTCTATCCACTGAGCTAAGGGCGCATATTGGAGCGAGTGATGGGAATCGAACCCACGCGACCAGCTTGGAAGGCTGGAATTCTACCATTGAACTACACTCGCATTTGTTTTCGTGCCTATATATATTACCACAAAAATTCTGATTTGTCAACCCTTTTTTGAAAGTTTTTTCAGAATAAATTAAAATATCAATAATATAGTTTTTTTCTCGTGTTTATTTGTTGCTGTTATAGTATAATTCTGCAAGGTTTATTGCTTTTGCGCCTATTTTTGACGCATATTTTAATGTGTTTTTCGCGCCTCCCATACTGTCCTTTTTTTGACAAATTTTAAAACATAAAAAATAACTCTCCATTTCTTTTTATTAAGGCAGACTTGACATTCAAAGCTGTTTATACTATAATATTTGATGCAGTATATTTTAAAAATATTGGAGACCTGCTATGACTCTTGTTCCCGAGTATTACTTTAAGACCTTTGATGAGGCGACGGCAAAGTTCCTTTCGTCTCTTGGCATCAAGGGGATAATTCTTGATATAGACAACACTCTTGAGCCTTACGAGCATCCTGTACCCGGTGAGCATGTTGTAGCCTGGCTTGAGTCGCTTAAGAGGGCAGGGATTTCGGCAGCCTTTGTTTCAAATAACAATAAGGAGCGTGTTGAGCTTTTTAATAAAGACTTATGTCTGCCCGCATACTTCAAGGCGGGAAAGCCTTTTGGGGGGAACATAAAGCGGGCTATGGCTGATATGGGAACAACGAAGGAAAACACAATTCTTATGGGTGACCAGGTATTTACCGATGTTCTTGCGGCGCATATAGTGGGGCTAAAGGCAATTCTTTTGCCGCCCATAAACGACAAAAAGGACGTAATTACAAAAATCAAGCGGTATTTTGAGCGTCCTGTGTTAAGAAAATACGAAAGAAGGAATAATAAATGAGCGCATATTTCGGACCCGGCGGAAACAGTGATGCCTTTCGCCTTGCAGGCTTTAAGTCTACTCTTGATGCACCTGCTTTTGTAAAAAACATAGGTCTTGATGCATACGAATACGAGGCAGGAAACGGACTGTCTGCCTCTCCCGCAATGCTTTCTGCGATTGGCAAGGCGGCAAAGGAATCGGGGGTAAAAATGTCATTCCACACCCCGTATTTTATCTCCCTTTCGGGAGTTGTTGAGGAAAAGCGACTCAACAGTATAAGATACATTAGGGAGAGCCTGGATGCGGCACATCTTCTCGGTGCTGATACAATAGTTATCCATTCCGGCTCTGCCGCAAAAATTTCGAGAGATGAGGCAATGCGTCTGGCTGCCGACACCCTTGTAAGAACCCTATCCGAGGTTGAAACCTACGGAATAAAGCTGGGACTTGAAACAATGGGAAAAAAGAATCAGCTCGGAACTCTTGACGAGGTTCTTGAGCTTTGCAGGATAGACAAGGCCTTTGTTCCGGTTGTGGACTTTGGTCACCTTAACGCAAGAGATTTGGGCGGTGTTTTTGCTTCTGCCGACGATTATCTCTATGTTTTTGATAAAATTGATAGAACGCTCGGCGCTGATGTTGCTGAAAATCTCCACTGCCATTTCTCAAAAATCGAGTGGACCGCTCAGGGTGAAAAGAGACATTTGACCTTTGAGGATTCCGAATACGGTCCCGACTTTGAGCCTCTTGTTGATGCGATTGTCAAGAACAATCTTTCTCCAACAATAATATGCGAGTCTGCGGGTACTCAGTCCGACGATGCGCTTTTGATGAAAAAATATTATCTTGACAGGTCAAAATGAGTTCTTTAAATAAATTAAGACAAATCCTTTCGGAGCAGGGAATTGACGGAGCTATTATTTATGATGAGCTTAATCAGAGATATCTTACAAGATTTGCCTTCTCCGACGGATTTTTGCTTATCACAAAGCATAAAGCCTATCTTGTAACCGATTTCAGATATCTGGAAATGGCGAAAAAGTCGGTTTCTTTGGATTTTGAGGTTGTAACTCCCGAGAACAGGCGGGAATTTGTAAAGTCGGTTATCGAAGAAGAGGGAATAAAGGTTCTCGGCTTTGAGGGAGAAGCTGTTTCGTTTGCAAAATTCTCAAGGCTTAAGGCCGATTTTTCCGAGACTGAGCTTTGGGACATTGGTGATGCGCTTGAGCGGATGCGTGAGATAAAGGAAGAGTGGGAAATAGAGCTTATAAGGAAGTCTCAGGAAATTACCGACCTTGCCTTTTCGGGGCTGCTGTCACGTATCAAGCCCGATATGACCGAAATCGAGGTTGCTGCTGAGCTTGAATATTTAATGAAGAGGGCAGGCTCGGAGGGTACTGCGTTTGATACTATTGCCGTTTCGGGCGACGGATCTGCATTGCCTCACGGTGTACCAAGAGATTGCAAGCTAAAGCAGGGATTTCTTACCCTTGACTTTGGCGCAAAGTATGGCGGTTACTGCTCTGATATGACACGCACAATAGTTATCGGCAGGGCTGACGCTGAAATGAAAAAGCTTTATAACACAGTTCTCTCGGCACAGAGGGCGGCTTTAGACTTCCTCAAAGACGGAGCAGACTGCGGCGAGGCTGACAAGGCCGCAAGAGATATAATTGAAGCAAACGCAGAATACAAGGGTACATTCGGTCACTCTCTCGGTCATTCGGTGGGGCTTTTTATCCACGAGTCCCCGGGACTGTCCCCAAAATCCTTTGGCAATAAGCTAAAAGTCGGTCAGATTGTAACTGTTGAGCCGGGAATTTATCTATATGGAAAATACGGCTGCCGAATCGAGGATATGGTGAAAATAGAAGAGGGCGGGGTATATAATTTTACAAAATCCCCCAAGGATTTGATTGAAATTTGCTGATTTTTAGCCTTAAATTCAAAAAATATGGGAAAAAGTTGAAAAATATTCGCTAACCCCCTTGAAAAATTCTTCATTTTATAGTAAAATAAGTGCGTTAAGCTATGGCGTCATGGTTGTGGCGGACCCGAGAGCCATAAAAATCTAA
The DNA here is from genome assembly GCA_045658565.1 of Eubacteriales bacterium. GTDB lineage: Bacteria > Bacillota > Clostridia > Oscillospirales > CAG-272 > UBA1740. The sequence goes on along the minus strand of JAZOVF010000030.1, from coordinate 180,912 downwards.
TAATTCGCCAAGAAAAGGAAACATAAAATATGTTAACAGCAGGTGATTTCAAAAATGGTGTTACCTTCGAGATGGAGGGTAAGGTATATCAGGTAATCGAGTTCCAGCACGTTAAGCCCGGTAAAGGCGCAGCTTTCGTTAGAACTAAGTATAAGGATGTTATGACCGGTGCTATCCGTGAGCAGTCCTTCAACCCCACAGCAAAGTTTGAGAACGCAGTAATTGAGAGACGTGACCTTCAGTATTCTTATGATGACGGTGACCTTTATCACTTCATGGATACCGAGACTTGGGAAGAGACTCTCATTTCCCGCGATATGGTTGGCGACAACTTCAAGTTCGTTAAGGAAGAGATGATGTGTAAGATTTCCTCCTTCAAGGGTAAGGTATTTTCTGTTGAGCCTCCCACATTCGTTGAGCTTGCTGTTGTTGAGACCGAGCCAGGTGTAAGAGGTGACACAGCTACTAACGTAACTAAGCCCGCAACTCTTGAAACAGGCGCAGTTGTTAAGGTTCCGATCTTCATCAACGAGGGCGACCTTCTTAGAATTGATACCAGAACAGGCGAGTATCTCGAAAGAGCATAAGTCTGAAAAACAAAAATGCTCTCCGAAATTCAAGGGGAGCATTTTGCTTAATAATATTAAGGAGAACTAAAATGGGAATTACAGAAAACGCAGCATACATTAAGGGCCTCTTTGAGGGCTATGAAATTGATAAGGCTACCAAGGAGGGCAAGATTATTGGCGAAATGCTTGGTCTGCTTTGCGATATGGCTGACAAGATTGCAGCTCTTGAGGCTGATAACAAGGAGCTTCACGAGTATGTTGAGGAGCTTGACCAGGACCTTGGCGCAGTTGAAGAGGACCTCTACTTTGATGAGGACGAGGACTTCGACGATTACGACGACCTTAACGATGACGAAGACTACGAGGGCGAGGAGTGCGAGTACTACGAGCTTGAGTGCCCCTCCTGCGGTGAGATAATCTGCTTTGACGATTCTCTCTCTACCGAGGAGATTACTTGTCCCGCTTGCGGCGAGAAGATCACCGACATTGAGATTTGTGACGGTGACTGCGACGCATGCGACGACGAGGAGTGCAAGTCCGCACAGTAATATGAATAAAACTGTCAATAGCCACCTCTACGAACTAGAGGTGGTTAAAAATTCTAAGCCCGCGCTTTCCTTTGATGAGACGAAAAACTTTGATGTGTGGCGCGCGGCAGCGTATGATAAGTTGCTTTCGCTTCTCGGTCTTCCTCTTGTTACCGGCGACGGCTTTGAGATTGAATATAAAACTGAAAAAGAGGGGCATACAGAATATCGCTTCATAGTAGAGACCGAGCCGGGCTATCTTGTGCCATGTCATCTTCTTATACCGTCAAGCAGGGAAGAAAAAATTTCCTTAACAATCTGTCTTAGCGGCCACGGAAGCGGAATGCACATAGCTCTCGGGGTTTCAAAGACCGAAAAGGATGTAAAGTCGCTTGAAGAGTGGCCTCACAGGGCAATGGCTCTCCGTTCTCTTCGCGAGGGACGTGCGGCGCTTGTTATTGAAGCAAGAAATTTTGGTGAAGCAAGCCTTAAGGGCATTGGCACAAGCTGTACAGAGGCTGCGAAAATTGCGCTTCTTATGGGGCGCACGACTATCGGCGAGCGTGTGTGGGATGCTATGCGTGTTCTTGATGCCGTATCAGAAAATTTTGATATGATAGATATGTCGAATATCGTTTGTACGGGTAACTCCGGTGGAGGTACGGCGGCATACTATCTCAGTGCGCTTGATGAGCGTATAACAGTCTGCGCTCCCTCCTGCTCGGTCTGCACCTACGAGGGTTCTATTATTGCAATGGAACACTGTATGTGCAACCATATCCCGAGTATCAGAAAATATTTTGAAATGGGCGACCTTGCGGGACTTATCGCTCCGCGCAGGCTTGTTATTGCGGCAGGGGAGCTTGACGAAATTTTTCCCATAGACGAAACAAAGAAAAATTTTGAAACTATAAAGCGCATTTATGACAGTCTTGGAGTATCCGATAACACAGCTCTTGTTATAGGTGATAAGGGACATTATAACTATGCTGACCTTTTGTGGTCTAAGATACACGAGATGGGCATATAGCAGCTCTTATAGTTAATATGCACAAAAAACATAAAAATATTTTTACTAAACCTCTTGACAAAGAATGGTTATAGTGTTATAATATATCGACGCTTATTGATAGGCTAGAGAAGTATGGCATTTTGCCATCGCCTATGATAGCGATTTTACACGAAAGTGAGGTGCTTTTTCATGTTCGCTATTTTCGTAACAGGTGGAAAGCAGTACAAGGTTGCTGAGGGTGACGTTATCTTCGTAGAGAAGCTTGGCGTTGCTGAGGGCGAGAAGGTTACATTCGACAAGGTTCTTTGCCTTGGCGGCGAGACCCTTTCTGTTGGTACTCCCTATGTAGAAGGCGCAACAGTAGTTGCAAACGTTGTTAAGAACGGCAAGTCCAAGAAGATCGACGTTATCAAGTACAAGTCCAAGAAGAACGAGAAGAAGAAGATCGGTCATCGTCAGGACTACACTAAGATTCAGATCGAAAAGATTGAGGCTTAATCTAAAAAATGACAACAATCACATTTTATAAGACAAACGGAGTTTATTACGGCTTCGAGGAGCAGGGGCACACCGGCTTTGCAGAAAGCGGTGACGATATTCTTTGCTCGGCACTGTCTGCTATGACAATGCTTATAATCAATACTATTGAGGTGTCTTATGCTTCATCGGTTGATTATACCATTGATGAAAAAACAACAGACATTCGTCTGATTGCTAAGTCCGCACTTCCGAAGTACGAGAAGGATGAAAAAAAGCAGTTTGCCATCTCCGGTCTTATACAGGCTTATTTCTTCCAGCTTATGGACCTTACCGAGGAGTATTATGACTACCTCGATGTTAAAGAGGTTGAAAGAGAGATTTAGGTCTACTACTAATAATTATGGAGGTACACGAAAAATGTTAAAGCTTAGTTTACAATTCTTCGCCCACAAGAAGGGCGTTGGTTCTACCAAGAACGGCCGTGATTCTGAGTCCAAGCGTCTCGGTGTTAAGAAGGCTGACGGTCAGGCAGTTATTGCCGGCAACATTATTGTCAGACAGCGCGGCACAAAGATTCATCCCGGAACTAATGTAGGTATCGGTTCTGACGATACTCTCTTTGCTCTTGTTGACGGTACTGTTAAATTCGAACATATCACCGGCGGTAAGAAGCAGGTTAGCGTTTACGCTGACTAAAATATTCAAAAAGAGTAGGTTCGGTCTACTCTTTTTGTTTTAATTACGCTAAATTTGTTACTATAATAAGGAGAAAAAAATGGCAATTCTTGTTACCGGCGGAACAGGTTATATTGGTTCCCACACAACTGTTGAGCTGCTTAATATTGGCGAGGAGGTTATTATTGTTGATAACCTTTCTAACAGCAAGATGTGCGTTCTTGACAGAATAGAAAAAATTACAGGCAAGCGTCCCACATTCATTAAGTGCGACCTTTTGGATATGGAAACGCTTGACAAGGTTTTCACCGACCACCCCGAGATTGACTCAGTTATCCACTTTGCCGGTCTTAAGGCTGTTGGCGAGTCCTGCTCGCTTCCTCTTCTTTATTATCACAACAACCTTACGGGTACATTCAATCTTCTTAACTGCATGATTGCCCACAAGGTTAACCGCATTGTTTTCAGCTCCTCCGCAACAGTTTACGGCCTGCCGAAGTCTGTGCCGATAAAAGAGGATTTCCCTCTTTCAACAACCAACCCCTACGGCGAGACAAAGCTTATGATTGAACGTATTCTTAAGGATACAGCTGCAGCAAACCCCGACTTTTCGGTTTGTGTTCTTCGTTACTTTAATCCCATTGGCGCACACGAGTCAGGTCTTATCGGTGAGGACCCCAGAGGTATTCCGAATAACCTCCTGCCTTATATTTCTAAGGTTGCTGCAGGCAAACTTGAGTGCCTTTCTATCTTCGGTGACGATTACAACACTCCCGACGGAACAGGTGTTCGCGACTATATTCACGTTGTTGACCTTTCTCTTGCACACCTTAAGGCTCTTAATTATACCAAGCAGTATCAGGGTATCGACTACATAAATGTCGGTACAGGAAACGGCTACTCGGTTCTGGAGATGGTTTATGCCTTTGGCGATGTTTGGGGCTCTCCTGTAAAATATAAGATTGCTCCCCGCCGTCCCGGTGACATTGCAGAGTGCTATGCTGACCCCACAAAGGCCTATAATACTCTTGGCTGGCGTGCCGAGCGCGACCTCAAAAAGATGTGCGAGGACAGCGCAAGATGGCAGAAGATGAATCCAGACGGTTATCCCGAGGACTAAAATAATGCATAAGAGACTCTGTCGCAGTCGGTGGAGCCTCTTTTGCTTTGATTATTCTGTTTTGTATTCAGAATGGAGAATAAAATGAAATTATCAGAAAAAAAACTTTTTCTTCTTGATATGGACGGAACAATATATCTTGATTCCGACCTTTTTGACGGAACTCTTGACTTTCTCTCAGAGGTAAAGAAAAAGGGCGGCAAATATCTTTTTCTTACCAACAACTCGTCAAAAAGCGCACCTGCCTATGTAGAAAAACTAAAAAAAATAGGAATTGAGTCAACAGAGGATGAATTTTTAACCTCGACGTATGCCACAATTCTTTATATTAAAGACAAATTCCCGGGCAGAAGATTTTATTCGATAGGAACTGCTTCCTTTACAAAAGAGCTGCGTGATGCAGGTATTGACGTTGTAACCGACCTGGGTGACGGCATTGACGGCATAGTTATGGGTAACGATAACGAGCTTAATTTTAAAAAGCTGGAGGATGCCTGCAAGCTCCTCTTAAACGATATAATATATATTGCAACAAATCCCGACTGGGTTTGTCCCACCGCCTTTGGCTATGTGCCTGACTGTGGCTCCTTTGCAGAAATGCTTTGGAGAGCTACGGGTAAGCGTCCTACATTTATCGGCAAGCCCGAGCCTCAGATGATTTATCTCGCTCTTGAAAAGTTTGGCTATAAGGGTGAAGAGGCGGTAATGATAGGCGACAGACTTTATACCGATATTGCCTCGGGCGTAAACGGGGGAATTGATACAATATTTGTTCTCTCCGGCGAGGGAACTCTCGAGGACATTGAAAAAAGCGAGGTTAAGCCCACCTACGTTATCGACAATATAAGAGAAGTATATAATAGAATTAAGGAATAAAAAAATGATTACAGTTTCAAATCTTTCGTTTCAGTTTGGCGGACAGCTCCTATTTAAGGATGTTGATTTAAAGTTTACTCCCGGCAACTGTTACGGTATAATAGGTGCAAACGGAGCAGGAAAGTCTACCTTCCTTCGCATTCTTTGCGGTGAGCTTGAGCCTACACGCGGTGAGGTATCTATCCCCTCTACGGTCAGAATGTCTGTTCTTAAGCAGGACCACTTTGCTTACGAGGAATACACCGTTCTTGACACCGTTATAATGGGTAACAAGCGTCTTTACGATATAATGAAGGAAAAGGATGCAATATACGCAAAGGAGGACTTCACCGACGAGGACGGTATCAGAGCCTCTGAGCTTGAGGGCGAGTTTGCCGAGCTTAACGGCTGGGAGTCTGAGTCTGATGCATCAAAGCTGATACAGGGCCTCGGTCTTACCGATGATTATCTCTATATGCAGATGTCGAGCCTTAAGGAGTCCGAGAAGGTAAAGGTGCTTCTCGCACAGGCACTCTTCGGCAATCCTGATATAATTCTTCTCGACGAGCCTACAAACGGTCTTGATATTGATGCTGTGCTTTGGCTTGAGGGATTTCTTGCAGACTACTTCGGTACTGTACTTGTTGTATCCCACGACCGCCATTTCTTAAATGACGTTTGTACAAATATTGTTGATATTGATTACTCGGGTATTAAGATGTACGTTGGTAACTATGAGTTCTGGTATGAGTCCAGCCAGCTTATTCAGCGTATGATAAAAATGCAGAACAAGAAGAACGAGGAGAAGATTGCCGAGCTTCAGAGCTTTATTCAAAGGTTTTCTGCGAACAAGTCTAAGTCCCGCCAGGCAACCTCCCGTCGTAAGCTGCTTGACAAGCTGACGGTTGAGGAGCTTCCCGCATCATCAAGGCGTTATCCCTTTATCGGCTTTGATATGGACAGAGAGCCGGGTAAGGAAATTCTCCACGTTGAAGGACTTACAAAGACTCTTAACGGTCAAACTCTCTTTAAAAACCTTACTTTCCATGTATTCAAGGATGACAAGATTGCAATTCTCGGCAACGAGCTTGCAACAACAGCACTTTATAATATCCTTAACGAAAAGGATACTGCCGACTCGGGCGAATTTAAGTTTGGTGTTTCTATAACCACATCCTATTTCCCCCACGATAACACCGAGTTCTTTGAGGGACATGGGGAGTCAATCCTAGACTGGATGCGTCAGTATTCAAAGGACCAGACCGAAACCTACTTAAGAGGCTTCCTTGGCAAAATGCTCTTCTCAAACGAGGCAGTGTTTAAATCCGTAAATGTGCTTTCGGGTGGCGAAAAGGTTAGATGTATGTTCTCAAGAATGATGATGTTTGGCTCAAATATGCTGATTATCGACCAGCCCACCGACCACCTTGACCTTGAGTCTATTACAGCTGTTAACCAGGGAATGCAGAACTTTAAGGGTAACATTCTCTTCTCATCACATGACTACGAAATTCTTAACACCGTTGCAAACCGCATAATTGAAATTCTCCCCGACGGCTCCTTTATTGACAGACCCGGCACTTATGAGGAGTATCTGGAGTACAAAAAAGAGCACGGAATAGGTAACTAAAATTTAATAAATTATCCCTCCTTCTTACCGCAAGGCTTGAAAGAGGGATTTTTTTGTTCTATTTGCACAAAAATTATTGAGTTTTGAAGAAAATCTTCTACCCAAGAGTATACTTACAAGCCATATCTCCATTTGGTACAATATTTACAGAAAACAAATTCAAAGCCCAAAAGGAGAAATTTAATGGCACAAAGAAGAATGCTAAATACAAATATGATAAACTCGGATGAATTCAGTAAGCTTAGCCAGGCAGCTCAGCTTTTGTATATTCATTTAAATATGACCGCAGACGATGACGGTATGGTTGGCAATCCAACAAAGCTAATGCGTTCACTCTTGATACGTAAGCAGAATCTTGATACTCTGGTGGAAAAAGGATATATAATCAGGTTTGATTCGGGTGTTGTTGCGATAAGACACTGGCACCAACACAACTATATCCGAAGCGACAGATATGTCAAAACTCGGTATATCACGGAGCTATCACAACTTAAACTGGATGCTGATTCAGCATACGATATCCTTGATTTTACTGAGGAAACAGGCATTTTTGGTCAACCAAATGACGTCAGTTCGCAGGCGCAGTGTAGTGTAGGTAAGGATAGTATAGTTAAGGATAGTTCAGTTAAGTGTAGTGTAGGTGATGTAAGTGTATTTGAGAAAAGCGCAGAAGAGAAGAGAACAGCCGAAAAAACACAACAAACAATAACCCAACAAACAACAATTAACAAAACTGATGAATTTTTTGATTTTGAAGAAATAATTTGTGATAATCCGAATATTACCGCCATGGCAGAATTTACTATGCTAAACAATTCACACGACCTATCACAATACATAAATACACTGACAGACAAACAAAAAGATAGGTATAAAAGCTTTTTACTTAACATTTATATCTATCTTGCGGTAAATATAATAAAAATTGATGCCCCTGCCTTTATAAAATACAATGAAGAACGTTCATGGCTTGGCAGGGGCGGAGAAAGTGTTATTAAAAATTATAAAAAATACATTTATGCCTGGGAGAAAAACGACTACGCCTTAAATAAGAAGCAAACTTAACCTATTGTCGGTGCTCCTAACAGAGAGGTAAGGATTGCAAATACTATCGGTATCGTAAATACGCACAGGGTGTGAGATATCATTGCCATACTGGCACCGGTTTTAGGGTTTCCGCCGTAAGCCTCGGGGAAAACAACGGTATTCAATCCAAGAGGTCCTGCATAGGCGACAAGCATAAGATAAAAGACGTCTGTTCCTATATCATAGTTAAAGGATGAGAGCAGTATCGCCCTGATACCAAAGAGGATTGAAATAAAGCAGGCAGGAATAATAAACAGCCTCAGAGCTGTCGCAAAATAAACCTTCTTTGCCGTAAGCATTTCCTTCATGTCAAATCTCGCAACTGTAATTCCGCACAGAATCATGGCAAGAGGTCCCATACAGGACTTGAGATTATCTAGGGTACTCGTCATAAATGCGGGTAGATTGTTGCCAAGACCGCAAAGCCCAACGATCATTCCAATAACAAGGGCTATAAGAGGAGGGTTTAAAAGCTTTTTCAGAGGATTGGATTTTTCCTTTGACGGAATTATTACACTAAGCCCCCAGGTGTATGTAACTATATTCATAGGGAATGTAAACAGCTTATAATAGAAGAGCATTTCCTCGCCAAAAACAGCAAGGATAAGCGGGTCGCCGAGAAAGCCGTGATTTGCAAATGTAAGAGCGTACTGATAAATGCCGCGCTCGGCAGATTTTTCTCTGACAAAGAGATGAGAGAGGGTAATTGCTATAAATACTGCAGCTATTACAAAAACCGATGAAATAATAATGAGACGTATGTTTTCGCCAAGTATTTTTGGAGTGCAGTATCGAGCCATGGTAACAAAGCTTAGGGCAGGGGCAAACCCCCAGGTTTCAAGCTTTGCGATTGTTGGTCCCGAATTTTCGGGTAGGATTTTTGTTTTTGTTAAAGTAAAGCCCAAGGCTATGCAGATAAAGAGCATAAGCATAGGGTTAAGAACTGCTGAAAATGTTTCAAGCATAACTAACTTCCTTGTTGCTAAGCAAATTGGCGTGCCAAGTATAAAACCGGCACGCCTCATAAATATTAAAATCAAATAGAGCCTACAATGTAGGGAGCCATGTCAGCTCTCTCCTGTGCAAGTCTCTCAGCCTCAGCAGCCTCTTCAGCCTCTCTTGCAGCCTTTTCAGCAGCGCGGGCTTCAGCCTCAGCAGCGCGCTTAGCCTCCTCAAGAAGAGCGCGGATAGAGAGCGCGAGCTTTCTGTTCTCGTCATCAATCTCAACAATCTTAACGTCTACAACATCGCCAACCTTAAGAACGTCAGAGGGAGCATTGATTCTCTCGGTAGAGATTCTGGAAATGTGGATAAGACCGTCAACGTCCTCGAATACTTCAGCAAATGCGCCGAAGGGCATAAGGGAAACAATCTTAGCCGAAACAACATCACCCTCCTTATACTGCTGGGTGAACTTGAACCAGGAATCCATCTCCTGAGTCTTGTAGCCAAGAGAAATTCTTCTCTTCTCGGTGTCAAGCTCCTTGATGAATACGTCTATCTCCTGTCCAACAGAGAGAACCTGAGAGGAGTGCTTAATTCTCTTCCAAGAAAGCTCAGAGTTGTGAACCATACCGTCAACACCGCCGATGTCAACGAATGCACCGTAGTTAGTAAGATTTTTAACAGTACCCATAAAGTGCTGTCCAACCTCAAGTGTTGCCCAAACAGCATCCTCAGCTGCGCGGCGCTCCTCGTTAAGGATAACCTTGATAGAGCCGAGAGCCTTCTTTCTCTGAGGGTCAAACTCAAGAAGTCTTACCTTCTGGGTTGTACCAACAAGAACAGAGAGGTCGCCATCCTTTGCGATACCTGTCTGAGATGCGGGAATAAATACGTTGTTGCCCTGATAAGCGAGAAGAACACCGCCCTTGATAGCGGTAACTACCTTGCCCTCGATGGTTGCGCCTGCATCATACGCCTCCTTGAGAACTACCCAGCTGTTGTCAGCATCAACTCTCTTCTTAGAAACGGTAGCAAGACCCTTGCCGTCCTCAACACGGATAACAAAGACCTCAACCTCGTCTCCAACCTTAAACATATCAGAGAGCTTGGCTGTGGGGTCATCGGTAATCTGTTCTTTGGTAAGTACGCCTGTGAACTTAGCGCCAAGGTCGAGCTTTATCTCATTTTCACCAATGGTGAATACGGTACCTGTAACTGTTTCTCCTGTATGTAAAGTTTTGAGTGAGCCTTCCAGCATTTGACTAAAGTTTTCCATAGTTATAAAAACCTCCGTTATTATACCATCGGGCGTGCAAGCACCCGCGGTTATTCCTGCGCTTTTTGCGCTGTCAGGAAAATCAGCTTTTAATTCCGATGCCGATTCAATCCATAAGGTGTGGGGACATACCTCCTTACATAAGTCGTACAGCTTATGCGTATTGGAGCTTTCCTTACCGCCTATGACAATCATAAAGTCGGATTTCTTTGCAATCTCTATTGCTTCATTCTGACGATTTTCAGTGGCACTACATATTGTATCAAAAATTTTTGCGTTTGTATATAGTTTTTCAAAAATTTTTTTAATTTTAATAAATTGTACTAAATTTTGTGTCGTTTGAGAGCACAAAATGGGTATTTTGCCATGGGTGTCCAGACTCTGCGCTTCCTCAACAGAGGAAATAATTACCTTTTCTCCATAAGCATAGCTTATGATTCCCTGAGACTCGGGGTGATTTTCGTTTCCGAAGAGAACAAAAAATGTGTTATCTGCCGTGTTTTCCTCTGCGATTTTATGAATTTTTTTAACAGAGGGGCAGGTCATATCAATTACCGAAAGAGCAGGGTACTCCGACATGAGAATATCGAGCCTTTCTCCGATTTCCTTGGTAATTCCGTGAGTTCTGATAATAAGAGTGGCTTTTGTCTCAGAGTCCTTTTTTAACTCCTCTTCAAGCTCCTTGATACCGATAGCAAAAACTCCCATAGAGGCGAGATTTTCGTTATATATGTCGTTGTGAATAAGCTTTCCAAGGGTGAAAATACGTTCACCCTCTTGCCTCTCGCAAACCAGGCGCATAACCTCTTTGTCTGCACGTTTTACACCCGGGCAGAAGCCCGCATTTTTTGAAAGGGTTATATTCAAGGCTTATTTCCTCTTCTTTTTCGCTTTGGGAGTGGGAGCGGGCAGGTCTGAATAGTCGCCCATCAAGCATATTTCATTAAAAATCTTCTCTGTCGCCGCCTTGTACTCGCTGATGCCGCCCTCCTTAAAGCCAAGCTCGGAGTTCTTAATCACCTTGCCGAAGATAACCTCAGTGCGTGTAAAGAGGCGGTATTTTCCGCCCTTAACCTTAATGCACACCGGGATAACATCACAGCCCGACTGGTAGGCGATAAGGCCTGCACCGTGGTGTATGGGGGTCTTGGCAGGGTCTGTGGCAGGGTACCTGTGCCCCTGGGGGAAGATTGAGAGAATACGGCCCGACTGCGCAGCCTTTACAGATGCCTTGATTGCCGAAACATCCCCAGCACCTCTGTCAACCTTTATAGCTCCAAGGCTTTTTACAAGCCAGCCGAGCAGGGGAACAGAGAAAAGCTCCTTTTTAGCAACAAAGGTTAACTGCCTTTTGCAGTGCGCTCCGATGGTTACAACGTCAACTGCGCTTATATGGTTAGCACAGAGGATAAGTCCACCCTCGGAAGGTATATTTTCAACACCCTTAGCCTTTGAGGCAATAAAGAAGTTGTAAATTGGTGCTACAACCGGCTTTAACACAGTGTAAATAAAGGACTTCTTTAGCTTAGTCTTTTTTTTTACAATCTTAAGAATTGCTTTACATGTACCGTCAAGGGTAAGGTCTGAATTGTCGAGAATTACCGCATCCTCTGCGGGAACACAGGGAGCGGTTTTACGTGTAGAGTCGTTTGTGTCACGCTCAACCATTTCGTTATAGACCTCCTCGTAGGTAACGGTGGTGTTTCCTCTGGATTTCAGCTCCTCAAAGCGGCGCTTTGCTCTTGCCTCGGGGGAAGCGGTTAAGAATATCTTAACCTCAGCCTTAGGAAGAATTACAGTTCCGATATCTCTGCCGTCCATTATAACGCTGTTCTTTTTTGCGGTATCCCTTTGCATACCCAGAAGATACTCACGCACCTCGGGAATTGCGCTTACCGCCGATGCCGCCATTGATACCTCGGGGGTTCTTATAGCATCGCCCATATCTATGCCGTCAAGTAGAATTATCTGCTTTCCGTTCTCAAACTTTAATTCAAGAGTGAATTTATCAAGAGTGGAGATAACCCCCTCGGTGTCCTTTGGGTCAATGCCGGCTCTGAGCACGTAAAGACCGATATTTCGGTAAAGCGCGCCTGTGTCAACATATATAATTCCAAGCTCTCGCGCCACCGCCTTGGCAACGCTGGATTTGCCCGCTCCTCCGGGGCCGTCTATTGCAATTCTAATCATTAGTAAAGTTACCTTTCATAAATGAATTTATTGTTCTGCCTTGTTTTAAATTAAGAAATTGCCGAATTCAACCCTGCGAGATATCCTGTTGAAAATGCTATCTGCAGGTTATATCCGCCTGTGTATGCATCAACGTCAATAACCTCGCCTGCAAAATAAAGCCCGGAAACCAGCTTTGACTCCATGGTTTTAGGCGAGATTTCCTTAACCTCAACACCGCCCGAGGTAATTATAGCCTCCTCGATAGGTCGAACACCGGAAAGGGCGATTTTTAAGCCCTTAAGTATTTCAAGAATTTTTCTTCTTTCTTCCTTTGTTACCGAGTTGACCTTCTTATGGGGGTCAATGCCTGTAAGGCTTACAAACGGCTCGATAAGCTTTGAGGGCAGGAGGTCGGACAGGGAATTTATAAAGTCACGGTTTGCGTTTTTAGTAAAGTCGGTAAGAAGCCTTTGGTCAAGGGTTTTGTCGTCAAGAGCGGGCTTTAGGTCGATAGACAGCGTAAGCTCTGAAATATCTCTTCCCACAAGGTGAGAGGATGCCGAGAGAATAACAGGTCCCGTGACACCAAAGTGGGTGAACATCATTTCGCCAAAGTCGGAGTAAAGAACTTTACCGCCCCCATCAAGTATTTTTATTTCAATATTCTTAAGCGAAAGCCCTTGTAGCTCTTTGCAGATTTTGTCCTCCGATTCCAGAGGGATAAGCGATGGGGTAAGTGCGGTTACTGTGTGCCCGAGGCTCGTAGCCAGCTTGTATCCCGAGCCGTCGGAGCCTGTCAGCGGATAGGATTTTCCGCCTGTGGCGATTATAACCCTGTCAAAGGTATATTCACCTTCTAAGGTCTTAACAATAAAGCCCTCGTCGGCCTTAGTGATTTTTTTTACCTTTTCGTATATTACATCAGCACCCGAGCAGTAGCTCTTCATAGCGTCGACAATTGTTTTTGCCTTATCGTCATCGGGGAAAACACGTCTGCCTCGCTCGGTCTTTAATGTAACGCCAAGAGATTCAAAGTGAGTCATTGTGTCTTTGGGTGACAGAGTATTCAGCGCGGTATAAAGAAAGCGGGGGTTCTTCGGCACATTTTCGAGAAACTCGTGAATTTCGGAATTGTTTGTTACGTTACACCGACCCTTGCCTGTAATTCCGAGCTTTTTGCCAAGGAATTTCATAGACTCAAATATTGTAACCTCGGCTCCGTATAGGACAGCCGTTCCCGCAGCCATCATTCCCGCAGCTCCGCCGCCGATAACCGCGATACGTGTTGCATCGTTAAAATTACTGTTTTGCATAAACGTCATATTCATCCCAAATTTTTTCGAGTCTGTCAAATCGGTCCTTTATTTTTTCACCGCACCTTGCGGAAATTTCAACAACAATTGCGTTAATAATGCTTAAAGGTGCTACAAGCGAGTCCATAAAGGATGCCATATCCGACTGGGCGGTTATTACATAATTTGCAAATTCTGCAAGAGGGGAGACAACCGAGTCGGTAAACACAACAACCTCTGCCTCGTTGCTTCTGGCATATCTTACCGCATTCACCATTTTTGAGGAATAGCGGGGGAATGAGAATGCAATAAAGGTGTCATCCTTGCCGATAGAGTACATCTGCTCAAAAACCTCGGCAGAGGACGAGGGATTTATAAACCTTACGTTATCGAAAATCAAAGAAAGGTTGTAGTAAAGAATTCTTGCAAGAGGCTCGGTGCTTCTTGCTCCTGCTATATATATGGTTTTTGCTCGTAGGATAGAGTCAACCGATTTGTTAAAGACCTCTCGGTCAAAGGTGTCAAGGGTGTAACGGAGCTTTGAAATATCCGACTCCATAACATTTGCCAGAATGTCGCCTGTGCCGATACGCTGCTTTGTAACCTCGATACGCTGGGTGGGTGTCAGCTTTATACGTACAAGCTCCTGAACCGCATGCTGAAACTCCGAATAGCCCGAAAAGCCAAGCTCGCTTGCAAAGCGGACAACTGTGGACTCGGAAACTCCCGCAAATATAGCAAGCCTTGCCGCGGTGAGATATGCCGCCTTGTCAAAGTGCTCGAGAATTGTATTTGCTATCTTCTTTTGCCCCTTTGAGAATGTGGGGTAAAGGTCCTTAATAATTTGTGAAATATCGGCTGCCATACAGCACCTCACTGTTTTTCTTTGGGACAAAGCCCAAAAAACATAATACCATATTTTAAATAAATTTGCAAGTGGTTTTTATCAAATATATACCCGTTTGACGGATTTTCTTTCAAAAAACCGTATTTGTCATAGCTTAATCGGTCATTGCGAGGAGTAGGAATGACACGCTTTTTTGTCATCCCGAAAGAAGAGACATTGTTCGGAGACTGTACCAAAGCCTGAGGAAGCGACCTGTGGGTGCCGTCTGCAAGTTTTTGTTTTGGCAAAGAGGAATTTTCTATTTCTTGTTTCCCACTTGCACGAGACTAGGAGGGTATGAGGCTCCGAGCAGGAGATCCTTCGCAGAAATGTGTCAGTCTCCGAATAAAATTTCTGCCGCTCAGGATGACATACTTTGCGGTAACAAAAAACTGCCCGAGCTTTTGTCGGGCAGTAAGCTGTTAAATAGTTATGGTTTTTGCGTTTAGAATTTTGGAGTCGCTTGCTCTATGGCTGACAAGGAGCACGAGTCTTTCTTCAGCCTCTTTTTTTATTCTTTCAAGCACCCTTTTTGCATTCTCCTCATCAAGCTCCTTTGTAGGCTCGTCAAGAAGCAGTATCGGCGTTTTTCTTAAGAATGCACGGGCTAAAGAGACCCTTTGCTTCATTCCGCCCGATAGCTCATCGGGATAAAGTGCTGCATCGGCTTCATTAAAGCCAAGGGAAACAAGCATTTTCATTGCCTCTGTTTCGTTTTCGGCAGTTTTTTTGTCATAATTTGCAAAAATTAAGTTGTCAAGAGCCGAAAGTGTGGGGAAAAGACGGTATTCCTGGAAGGCAAACGAGCAGTTTTTTATTCCTCCGCCTGAAATTTCGCCCCGAAAGTCTGTGTCAAGCCCGGAAATGAGTCTGAGAAGAGTGGTTTTTCCCACTCCGCTCTCACCCGAAATTACAAATACGCCTCTGTCGGGAAGCTCAAGGGAAAAGCTGTCAAAAATCTGCTTTTTGTCAAAGCTCTTGTTTATGCTTTTTAAGGTAAGACTCATACAGCACCCTCCTTTTTGCTCTTTTTAAAGCGTGAAAGCACTAGCCTTATCATTCTTTCAAATAAAATGCTGAAAAACACTCCCACAATAGTCCATGCAAAGACGGCAGCTGTGTCGTATGCATCCTTTGAGTGATAAATCATCTGACCGATAGAGTCTCTGACTCCAGCAATGATTTCTGCCGCAATTTCAGACTTAAATGCAAGGCCTGTTGCGGTTATCAGCGCAGGAATAAGGAAGTCGGAAAGTGTGGGCATAACAAGAATTTTCATTTTTTTCATAAATGAAAACTCATAGGCAAAAGCAAGCTCCGAAAGCTCTTTGTTTACTGCCGACAGGCCGTCATATACATTTTGCCAGACTATAGGCAGCACCATAAGAAGCGCTATAAGCACCGAGAGCATATCGCCGCTTAAGGAAATCCAAAGCAGGATTATTATTGAAGCAACAGGGGTCGCCTTAATAACCGAAAGAGCGGGGGAAAAGAGGGAATAAACGATTTTTGATTTATATGAAGCGATGCCCAGCACAACACCGAGACAAATTCCGAATACAAGCCCGAAAATAATCCTTAAAAGAGTCATTAAAACTGTTTTAAAGAATTCCTCGGATGTTGTTATCCTAATAAGAGCCGCAAATGTTTCGGGCACGGTGGGCAGAAAGAATGACCTGTTAACGATTAAAGCCATAATCTGCCAAACACCAAGCCAGAAAACAAGGGGGAGTATAAAGCGAAGCGAAATGTCCTTAACCTTACTTAGCATAGTAGAATTCATCGGCAGGAGCGGGCATTCCTATCGCTTTGTAAAAGGCATTGAGAGTGGTTTTCATATCAGCTCCGTCAATATATGCGATAGCGTCGCCAAGGTTTGCAAGTGCCTTTTTAGCGGCTGGTGCTGCAGCCATTATTTTAGCTTCTGCCACGTAATTTGCTGCTGTTTCGAGATTTTCTGCATTTGAAACAAACTCAATAGATGCCTTGTATTCGCTGAGAAAAACGTCAAGCGATGACTTGTTATTCTCAATAAAGTTTTTTGTTGTTACAACACAGCCCATAGCCACGGGAGTGTTTTGAAGCTCGGGTATTTTTGCCCACTCGTCGGCAAGGTCTATTGCAACCTTGTAGTCCTTGTTCTGAAGCATGGAAGAGGTGATTATTGGCTCGGGAATAACCGCATAAGGAAGCGAGCCTGCAATAACCTGAGCGCTTACATCGGCGGGCTTGTTCATATCTGTTCCGTTAATGTTGGTTGAAACGGTAATGTCAAGGTCAAGGGCATTTATTATATAGTCGAGAATAATTTTAGGTGTTCCGTTTTTGCAGGTGTATATTGTTTTGCCCTCAAGGTCGGCAAGAGAGGCGGGAGATGTCTTTTCATTTGTAATTACATAAAGAGAATTAAGGCAGTTTACCGCAAGCATACGTACATTCTTGTCTGCGGTATTGTAGTAAGCAAGAGCCTCGTTTGTGGGAATGCAGATTATGTCAATGTCGCCCTTGGTAAGGTCGGCCTTTGCGAGAGAGGAGTCGGTGTAAGACTTAAACTGATATTTTTCATTTCCCTCTGTGCCGCCGTTATCGTGAATAAGCTTTGCCATTCCCATTCCGGTAGGTCCTGACATATAGCCTATGCGGATTTGTGTTTTTTCGTCTTCAGGCTGACAGGATGCTAAAGCGAAGATAGCCATGGTGAGAAGTAAGAGTGTTGCAATTAGTTTTTTCATTTTTTTAATTCCTTTCAAGCCCATTTGGGTCATTTATTTTTATTTTTTTATCATCGAATGTAATAATCCCTTGATTTACGAGAGAGTCAAGGGCGCGGTACACAGAAGCTCTGCCAACGCCTAAAGCCTCAGAGCAACGTTTGCAGTTAAGAGGGAACTCGTCGCCAAAAGATAGGTATTTTGTATAAAGATAAGAAGAGAGCTTTTCGTTAACCGAGCCGCCCGAGAAGGTGGCAATTTTTTTGTTAAGGAAGATAATTCTCTTAGCCAAAAAGTCAATAACATTTAAAGAAATTTTAGGATATTCTTCAACCAGTTTTTTTATTTCTGAGTCGGATAAAAACATGACTGCCGCGCTTTTTCTTGCGAAAATAGAGGTTGGGTACTCATCTTCGGCAGCAAAAACAGAGAGAATTCCAAAGCTTGCGCCCTCGGTAAGAGTGTTTAAAATTACATAGTCGTCCTCTCGCTTGCGCCTGACCTCACACTCACCAGAGAGAACAAAGCCAACGCGCTTTTCCGGACTTTCACCCGAGAAAACAAGCTCGCCTCTGTGATATTCGGCAATCTTCGGACTTAAATTTTCCAATATCTGAAATTTTTCCTCCTCATTAAGTCCTCTGAAGAGAAATATTTTGTCTGATATTTTGTAATCCTTGTTCATTTCACCTCTGAAAAAAAGTGTATCATTTGATACAATTATACGCTAAATTTGCTTTTTTGTCAATACAAATTGGAAATATTTTTGAAAAGTTATTTAATATTATTAAATTGTTTTTTCTCCCCCTTGAAATTTTTAAAATACTGTGATATAATATATTTGTAAAATTTTGTGCTTTTATATTATTTCTAAGGTCGCGCTTTGCGACGGAATGGAGATTTTTTATGTTTGGCTTGCTTCAGGCAGGCGGCTCATTTACCGATTATATAAAATCGTTTTTTGAGTTCGCTAAAAATGCTTTTGCAGACTTTAATCCGGTAGCGGATACTATTGATATACTGCTTTTAACCTTGCTTTTCGCCTTTATCTTTAAATACATTATTCACAAGAGGGCGGGCGCGCTTATTTTTGGAATTGTTATCTGCTTTGTTGTTCTTGTGCTTGCCTCGGTGTTTGACCTTACGGGAACAAAATATATTCTCTCGGGTGTTTTCCAGATTGGTGTTATTGCTATTGTTATTATCTTCCAGCCCGAGATTCGTGAGCTGCTTGAAAAGGTTGGCTCAGGCTCTATAAACAGCATTCGCGGATTTGGCGACGGCGGTGAGTCTAACCGCATTCAGTACAAGGCTATCGATGCTATCTGCAAGGCGGTGCACATTCTCTCGATGCAGAAAACAGGCGCACTTATCGTTATTTCAAGAAATATGAACCTTGACGAGGTTATCCACACGGGTACAGAGATAAACGCGGATATTTCCGACGCACTAATCCGCAACCTCTTTTATGACAAGTCGCCTCTTCACGACGGCGCGGTGGTTATAGACAACGGACGTATTGCCGCTGCGGCTTGTATTCTTCCGCTTACAAGACGTACATCTGTTGAGCAGGAGCTTGGAACACGTCACAGAGCCGCTATCGGAATGACAGAATCCAACGACGCTATTGTAGTTGTTGTTTCTGAGGAGACGGGTATTGTCTCTGTTGCTATGGATTCCGAGCTTACACGTAATTTTACCAACGATACTTTAAGAAAGCTTCTTATCAAGGAGCTTATCCGCGGTGAGAACGACTAATTCATTGGAGAAAAAAATGAAAAATAAGTTAACAGGTAAAAAAATTGGCACGGTTATTTCAATCTTTGCGGCTTTGGCTGTTGCTATACTTTTCTGGCTGATTGTTAAATATATTGACTCCGGCGCTCTTGTTGGTGACGGTGTCACGGCGTTTGTTTCCGATATCACCGGCGGTGCTTTGTTATGATTAAACCGTCAGGTACCGTAATCGTAAATAATATAAAAATGCCGATAAACGCCTCTTATTTGGAGGCGTTTTCGGTTGCAGTGGCAAGGCTTTCCAAAATTGGAATAAAGGCTAAAAGCGAAAACTGCAGAATTTACAGGCGCAGCGTTGACGCAAGACGCAGGGGTGATATAAAATTTGTTTATTCGGTTGCCTGCATTTGTGAAAATATCCCCGATGAAAAAAGGCTTATGGCCGAGGGGATGTCTTTTATCCGAGAGGAAAAAATAGAGTTTGAATTTGGTAAAACTCCTCTTTCTGCGCCCCCTGTAATTGTCGGCTCGGGTCCTGCGGGGCTTTTCGCAGCCCTTACGCTTGCAGAGCGGGGCTATAAGCCAATTCTGATTGAGCGAGGTGGCTCGGTTGAAGAGAGAAGAGCCGCAATTGATAGGCTTAAAGCCTACCGTATTCTTGACCCCGAAACAAATATACAGTTTGGCGCAGGGGGTGCGGGTACATTCTCTGACGGAAAGCTGGTTACAAGGGTAAATGACCCCCTTGTAAGCTATGTTTTGAATAAATTTATCGAGTTTGGCGCTCCCGAGGAGATTTCGTATATTGCAAAGCCGCATATCGGAACAGATATTCTTTCGGTTATTGTTGAAAAAATGCTTGACCGCATTACCGAGCTTTCGGGACAGGTGCTGTATAACACAAAATTTTTGTCCGCCATACATTCGGGCGGTACTGTCAGCGCGGTTAAAACGTCAAAGGGTACTTTACCCGCAGGAGCTGTAATTCTTGCCGTTGGCCACAGCGCAAGAGACACCTATGAGGGCATGATTGCGGAAGGATATTCGGTTGTGGCAAAGGATATGTCTGTCGGTATGCGTATTGAGCATAGGGCGGAGGATATCGATGGGGCGATGTATGGCGATTTTGCAGGTCATCCGGCTTTAGGTCATGCCGAATACACTCTTTCGTACAATACAAAGGAAAGAGGCGTTTACACATTTTGTATGTGCCCGGGCGGTGAGGTTGTTGCCGCCGCCAGCGAGGAGGGCGGAGTTGTAGTAAACGGAATGAGCGAGAACGCAAGAGACAGAGAAAATTCAAACTCTGCCGTTGTTGTCTCGGTCCGCAAGGAGGACTACGGAGCAACCCCTCTTTCGGCAATAGAATTTCAGCGCAAAATTGAGCAAGGCGCATTCAAGGCGGGCGGCTCGGACTACTCGGCACCAATAATTAGCGTAGGCGACCTTTATTCGGGAGAATTAAAGGCAGAGCCAAAGAGGGTTTTACCCTCATATATGTCGGGTGGAGTAAGGCTCTCGCGCCCCGAGGAGTATCTACCGGGCTTTGTTACCGAGGGTATCAAGGGCGCACTTTATGATTTTGACAAAAAAATAAACGGCTTTGCGGCATCTGATGCCGTACTCACAGGCGCTGAAACAAGAACCAGCGCGCCTATACGAATTCTCCGCGACAAGGATACACACCTTTCCACGGGCTTTAACAATCTATACCCCGCAGGCGAGGGCGCAGGCTACGCAGGCGGTATTACAAGCGCATCCATTGACGGCATTAAAACGGCGCTGTGCCTGATGCGTGAATTTTCACCTATTCTAAAATAAGCTCTGAAAACGGCTTCTTTAATAGGCTTCCGAAAGCGCAAATTTTTATAAATCTGCCGAGCTTCTGTATAGCGGCTCGGCCCTAAGGTTGATTATTAAATGGAAGGCGGGAGAAATCCCACTCAGGTTAAAATATATGAAAACAAATGAAAGTAAGGAGAAGAACTGGATAATCCGTTCATCGGGCGATATATCGGTTGACAAAAAGGTTAACGACATTGCCCGTGAGCTTGGAATATCTCCGATAGTTGCAAGACTGCTCTACAACCGCGGGTATCAGGATGCTATGTCGGCAAAGGCCTTTATTTACATGGAGAGCGAAATGCTCGTAAACCCTCTGTTAATGAAGGATATGGACCTTGGAGCAAGGAGAATTGCCGAGGCTCTTGAAAATGGTGAAAAAATAACCGTTTACGGCGATTATGACGTTGACGGTGTTACTGCGGTATGCACCCTTTATCTCTACCTTAAGTCGCTTTCGGCAAATGTGGATTACTATATCCCAAACCGCAACGGCGAGGGCTACGGTGTTTCTGTTTCTGCAATCGACGCAATTGCCGAGGGGGGTACAACCCTAATTATTACCGTTGATACAGGTATTACCGCTACCGAGGAGGTAAGGTACGCAAAGGAGAAGGGTATTGATTTTATCGTCACCGACCACCACGAGTGCAGAGACGATATTCCCGAATGCTCAGCGGTAATAAACCCTCATAGACCCGACTGTCCCTATCCCTTTAAGGAGCTTGCGGGCGTTGGAGTTGTATTCAAGCTTATTTGCGGATATGAGGAGCTTATTCTCGGTAAATCAAGGCTTAAGGCATCAGAGAAGATTTTCTCCGAGTATTCCGACCTTGTGGCAATAGGCACTATTGCCGACGTTATGCCTATCAAGGAAGAAAACCGCATTATCGTGCGCCTCGGGCTTAATAAAATCGAAAACACACCGAGAGTAGGCCTTGCGGCTCTTATAGATGCAGCTCAGTCAAGGGCTGACCAGCAAAAAAGCCACCATAAGCGTAAAAAGATTAAGATTACCTCAGGCTTTATAGGCTACACTCTTGCCCCCCGTATCAATGCGGCGGGAAGAATAAAGAGCGCCGAAATGGCGGTTGAGCTTTTCCTCTCAGAGGACAGAGCGGAGGCTATGAAAATTGCCCTCGAGCTTTGCCAGGCTAACAAGGAGCGACAGGCTGAGGAAAACAAGATAATGAAGGAAGCCTATAGCAAAATAGAAGCATACGACATTGACAAAAATCCCATTATCGTTCTTGATGCCGACAGCTGGCACCACGGCGTTATAGGTATTGTTTCATCAAGGATTACCGAAAAGCATTTCCGCCCCTCTATTCTCGTTTCGTTTGAGGGAAATGAGGGCGAGCCGTCACCCTCCGATATAGGAAAAGGCTCAGGCAGAAGCATTAAGGGACTTAATCTTGTTGATGCGCTTTATTACTGCTCCGAGCATCTTGTGAAGTTTGGCGGCCACGAGCTTGCGGCAGGCCTTTCGGTTACAAGAGAGGAGCTGCCTGCATTCAGGGAAATGATAAACGAGTATGCAAGACAAAATCTCTCCGAGGGGGACATGGTTCCGAGCATTGAGGCAGATTATGAGATTGCCTTTTCGGACATTGATTTGGCACTTGCCAAGGGCTTTAATATGCTTGAGCCTTACGGTGTTGCAAACCCTGTGCCTGTTCTTGTTTTACGCGGAGCTACTCTTGTTGATATTTCGGGTGTCAGCGAGGGCAAGCACACAAAACTTACGGTTTCTGACGGCAGAGCAACCCTTACCGCTATGTATTTTTCAAATTCTCCCGACTCTCTCGGGCTTTACATAGGCGATAAGATTGATATTCTCTTTAACCTTGATATTAACGAGTGGGGTGAGCGAGAGTCGGTTCAGCTTGTTGTAAGAGACCTTAAGCACTCGCTCTCTCAGGAAAAACTTTTTGAAGCTGAGAGAAAGAGATTTGAAGAAATCCGCTCGGGTGCTAAGTTCTATGAAAATGAGGGAATATTGCCTCAAAGAGAGGATTTTGCCGCAGTTTATAAATTTATGCTGGGAGCACAAAGAGCGGGGCAGAGCACCCTCTCCCACAGAGATATAACATCAAGGTTTAACGGCGAGGGCGGTGCGCCTAAAATCGGATATGCAAAGCTTAAGGTCATTATTATGGTCTTTATGGAGCTTAATCTTGTTTCGATAAACGAGACAGATGAGGAGATTTATAAGTTTAATATCCACTACACCTCCTCTAAAACCGAGCTTGATAAATCAACACTTCTAAGAAGACTGCGCCAGCAGCTTATAAGAGAATAACAGGATATGAATATGTATTCAGAAATGATTTCGCTTCTCGAGCTTTTAAAAAAGACCGAGAAAAACTATGATATTAAAAAAATAACCAAGGCCTACGAATATGCAGACTCTCTCCATGAGGGACAGTTCCGCCTAAGCGGTGAGCCATACATCAGCCACCCTGTTGCGGTTGCCAGAATTGTTGCCGAGCTGGGACTTGATACCGACTCTATCTGCGCGGCTCTGCTGCATGATACGGTTGAGGACTGCGCTGACAGGACAAACCTTGAGCTTCTTACAAAAATGTTCGGCTCTGAGGTTTCTATGCTTGTTGACGGACTGACAAAGATTATTCAGGTTCAGGTGGCAGATAAGGAAGAGGCTCATATTGAGAATATCCGTAAAATGCTTCTTGCTATGAACAGGGATATCCGTGTCATATTCATCAAGCTTTGCGACAGGCTTCATAATATGAGAACCCTCTCGGCTAAAAAAGAGGACAGGCAGAGAGCTATTGCTCTTGAAACAATGTATATCTATGCCCCCTTAGCTCACCGCCTTGGTATTCAGAGGATAAAGCAGGAGCTTGAAAATATCAGCCTTTATTACCTTGATAACGTGGGTTACGAGGAGGTACATGAGGCTATCGATAAAAAGTACGGTATGAGCCACAGCTTTATCGAGGAGGCAAAGGAGCAGCTTACCTTAAAGCTTCGTGAAAACAATATTCACTTTGTTATAGAGGGTAGGATAAAGTCGGTTTACTCACTTTACCGTAAAATGTATACCCAGAACAAGGCCTTTGACGAAATATACGATTTTTATGCCTTGAGAATAATTGTTGAAACCGAGCTTGAGTGCTATACCTCATTAGGTCTTGTTCACGAGATGTTTAAGTCTATTCCCGGCAGATTTAAGGACTATATCTCAACCCCAAAGCCCAACCTTTACCGCTCGCTTCATACAACGGTTATCGGCCACAGCGGTATCCCCTTTGAGGTGCAGATAAGAACAAGAGAGATGCACGAGGAGGCAGAGTACGGTATTGCCGCCCACTGGAAATACAAGACGGGCGAAAAGGCGTCGGGTGATATTGATGAAAAGCTGCGCTGGATTTCTCAGCTTCTTGAGTCAGACGAGAACACACGTGACCCCGATGAGTTTATCCACTCCTTTAAAACCGATATATTCCACGACGAAACCTTTGTATTTACTCCTAAGGGCGATGTTATTTCGTTGCCCCAAGGCTCAACGGCTATCGACTTTGCTTATGCAATACATTCTGCCGTTGGTAACAAAATGGTCGGTGCAAAGATAAACGGAGTTATTGTTCCTATCGACAAAATGCCCCAGAATGGCGATATTATCGAAATTCTCACCTCAAATTCATCAAGAGGCCCCAGCCGAGACTGGCTTAAGATTGTTAAAACAGGTCAGGCGAGAAGTAAGATAAGGCAATGGTTTAAGAAGGAAAGACGCCCCGAGAATATCGTTGTCGGCCGCTCCGAGGTTGAAAAGGAAATAAGAAGGATTTCTAAAACCGTTACCGACGAGGAAATAGACAATATTATTACAACTATCGCCAAGCGCGTAGGTATAAACACTTCCGACGATTTCTATAACACCTTGGGCTTTGGCGGTATTACCCTCCAGAGATTTATTCCGAAAATCAAGGAAGAAATTGAAAAGCTACATGCTGACGAGACACCGCTTCTTACTGCAGAAGAGCAGATTTCAATGGTTAAACTTGAGCAGAACACAAAACGCATCAGGTCGTCTGCCGGAGTTATCATTGACGGAGAAAGCGGCTGTCAGGTTAAGTTTGCTAAATGCTGTAATCCCTTACCGGGTGACAGGATTGTTGGCTTTATTACCCGCGGCTTTGGTGTTTCTATCCACAAGACCGACTGCCCCAATGTCAGCCAGTCGAGAAATGAAGAAAATCTTGCAAGGTGGGTCAA
The DNA here is from genome assembly GCA_045658565.1 of Eubacteriales bacterium. GTDB lineage: Bacteria > Bacillota > Clostridia > Oscillospirales > CAG-272 > UBA1740. Next base: position 155,855 of record JAZOVF010000030.1, on the reverse strand, counting down.
GGCCGAGTGGGAGCGTACAGACGGTAATGTAAGCGGCGAGACCTATGAGGCAAAGCTGCAGATAAAGGCAGAGGACGGTATCGGTGTTATTGCGGGTATTTCGGTTGCTCTTGCCGATATGCGCGTTTCTATTACTCAGATAAATACACAAATGGACAAATCCGGCGAGGCTCATATAAGTATTGTTGTAGCCTGCCGCAGTGTTTCTCACTATGATTCGATTGTATCAAGGCTTCGCTCTGTTCCTAAGGTGTTATCTGTAACAAGAAGTTAAATTTTAAATTTAAGGAAATTTTAAAATGACCAGTGTAATTCAAAGAGTTAACAGCGCAGTGCTTTTTGCGGACGGGGTTTTTACCTCCGAAATAAAAAAAGGGCTTTATATTCTTCTCGGGGTTGCAAAAGGGGACACCGAGGCTGATGCTATCGCCCTTGCCGAAAAGATTTCAAAGCTGAGAATTTTTACCGACGAGAATGACAAAATGAACCTTTCCCTCAAGGATATTGACGGTGAGGTTATGGTTGTTTCAAACTTTACTCTTAATGCTAATTATGCCCACGGTAACCGCCCCGACTACCTTATGGCGGCTTCTCCCGATGAGGCAAACCGTCTTTATGAATTTTTCCTTTCCGAAATGAGAAAAAGAGTCCGCCTTTGCGTTTCGGGAGTTTTTGGCGCGGATATGCGTACCGAGCTTTCTACCGACGGCCCTGTTACAATTGTTATGGATTCATCTGTACTTCTTAAGAAGGGAGAAAAAAGATGATTTTAAACGTCAGCGGAAACATTAACCGCTATTACGTTCAGACCCTCTGTATGGTGTTCTTTCCCGGTGCCACCTTTGGCGCTGACGAGGAGGTAAAAGACGGTGTTCCGGTAATGAATGTTGATGTCAGCTCCGACCCCGACTGCGAGTCGGTTACCGCCTATGTTTCTATAAGACTTAATGACAAGCTTTGCGAGGCTACCGAGACTGTAAGATTTGATGAGGAGATTACTATTGCTACTCATGAGTCTATTGCGGTAGGACGTGCTGTTTTTGCGGCAGGAAAGGCTCTGCTTGGCCACACGCCCCCATGGGGAATACTTACAGGTGTCAGACCCGGTAAGGTGGCAGGCGGAATTTTAGCCTCTGGCAAGGGTGTTTTAAAGACAAAAAGAGTGCTTCGTGACGAGTATTTCTTAACTCCCCAAAAGGCGGCCCTTGCAGTCTCTGTTGCCACATCCGAAATGAAACTTGCAAAAAAGCTCGATAAAAACAGCTGCTCTCTTTATATCTCAATTCCGTTCTGCCCATCTAGATGTGCTTATTGCAGCTTTGTCTCCTATACAACAAAGCGTCTGCTTTCAATGGTTGACGATTATCTTATAGCTCTTCTTTCTGACCTTGATAATACTCTTTCTTTAATAAAAGAGCTTGGAATGACTGTTTCAACGGTTTATATTGGCGGCGGAACACCTACAATTCTCTCGGCAGAGCAGCTGACAAAGATATTTTGTAAGCTGGAAGAGTACATAAATCCCGAGGAGCTTTTAGAGTTTACCCTTGAAGCAGGCCGCCCCGATACTATTACTGCCGAAAAGCTGAGAGTAGCAAGAGAGCACGGAGTTACAAGAGTCAGCGTAAATCCCCAAACGCTTTCCGACCAGCTTCTTTCCGAGATTGGCAGACACCATACCGTGGATGAGTTCTACAAGGCATATAATATCGCAAAGGAAATCGGTATCAGGGACATAAATGTTGACCTTATTGCAGGGCTTCCCGGTGACGACTTTAAAAACTTCTCTGAGACTATTGATAAAGTTATAGAGCTTGCCCCTACAAATATTACAGTACATACCTTCTCGGTAAAAAAGGCATCAGATGCTTTGCGTAAGAACTCGGGCGTTTACTCTATAACCGGGGGTGATGCGGCAAAGAGCGTTTCTTATGCTCAGATAAAGACAAAATTTGCAGGCTACAAGCCCTATTATATGTATCGCCAGAAAAATACTGTTGGCAATCTTGAAAATGTCGGATTTTCTATCGACGGACACGAGGGACTTTATAACGTATTTATGATGGAGGAGGTTCAAACCATCTTCTCTGTTGGCGCAGGTGCTGTAACAAAGCTGGTAAGGTGCGAGGAGCCATTTGTTACAAAGTCCGAGATTACAAGACTATTCCACCCTAAGTACCCTTATGAATATCTCCGTATGACTGATGAGGACAGAAAAGCCGCAAGAGAAGAGATAGTTAAATTCTTTGCCAAGGATTAAAAGTATTTTTACCTTATTTAATATAAATGAAGAGATTTGCTAATATAATTTAGTAGATCTCTTTTTTTTGGAGGAAAAATACTTGGAAATTAAAGAAAAAAAGAATTTAGGCGAGGGAATTATAGGAGGGGCGCTTTCATTGACTGTTGCAACGGTTATTGTAAAGCTCCTTGGCGTTCTTTATAAAATCCCTCTTGCAAATGTTCTCGGAGACGAGGGCATGGGATATTTTAACACGGCTTATACCGTTTATTCCTTCTTTTATTTATTATGCACGGCGGGTGTTCCAAAGTCGGTAATGATACTTATTTCCGAAAGACTAGCAAAGGACGAGAACAGCGCTGTGAAAAAAACGGTGGAAATCTCGGTTAAGTCCTTTATGGTTATCGGATTTGTAATATCCCTTGGCTTTGTGCTTTTTGCAAAGCCGCTCTCGGGTATAATAGGCAACAGCGAGTCCTATGTAACAATGATTTGTGTAGCGCCTTCTATTGTCTTTTCTTCAGTCAGCGGAGTTCTCAGAGGCTACTTAAATGCAAAGATGCGGCTTCTTTCTATTGCGGTATCCCAGGTTGTTGAGGGAGCGGTAAAACTTAGTCTTGGACTTTTGCTTGCGATTTTGGCTATAAGGCTGGGGCTTAGTCTGCCTATTATTTCTGCTTTTACAATTATCGGAACAACTCTTGGCTCTTTTGTCAGCATGGCATATCTTTACATATTGTCAAAATCCGAGCTTAAGACAGAAAAAGCAGGGCAGAATGAAAAAGAAGCTAAAACAAAGTCCGTATTAAATCAAATACTTAAAATATCCTTACCCATAACCGTCAGCGCTGCGCTTATGAATCTTTCGGGAATGTGCGATTTGTTTTTGGTAATGCGAAGGCTTAAGGATATAGGTTATACGGTAAAAGAAGCAACCGCCCTTTACGGAAATTACACAACCTTGGCACTTTCAATGTTTAATCTTGCGTTAGCTCTTATTACACCTATATCGGTTGCGTTTATGCCCGCATTGGCAAAGGCAAAGGCCGGGGGCAGGTTCAGGGATTTTACAGACGGAGTTGATTCGGCATTGTCGCTTACTTCCTTTATATGCGCGCCTATTGTTCTTGGTATGGCTGTTTTTTCTGAGGAAATTCTAGCTATTCTTTTCGGTGAGGCTGCAGCAAGTGTTGGAGCGCCTTTACTTGTACTTATTTGCCCGGGAATAATTTTTATGTCCTTTATTTTGATTATAAACTCCTCTCTTGAGGCTCTTTCTCGCCCGGGGCTTGCGACACTTTCTTTAATTGTCGGAATTGCCACAAAAACCATTATAAGCGGCATTCTTATAGGTAAAGCCGACTTCGGTATCTCGGGCGCTCCTATCGGTACTGTAATTTCTTATGCCGTGTCTGCATTTCTTTCTTTGATTATGCTCTCGCATATTCTGGGTTATAACGTACCTGTAATAAGTAAATCCTTTTTGCCGTATCTTGCTGCATCAATCTCGGTTTTAGGGTCAAGAATAATTTACGATGCGGTTTTATTTGACCTTGGAAATGTTCTTTCTCTCGGGCTTTCGATAGCTTCTGCCGCATTGATATATATAGCTTTATCGGCATTTCTCGGTTTTTTCGCACGACGGAATATTACAAAAATAGCAAATTTCACAAAATTATGCTGATATATATAGAAGATTAGACGAAAAGAATTGAAAAATCTTAGAAATTTGGATATATAATACTTGCTTTTTTATAATAATGTTGTTATAATTCTCTTATAAACTTTAATTTGAAAGGATGTATATAACCCATGAACAAGACAGATCTTATCAACGTAGTTGCACAGGAGGCTGAAATCTCTAAGAAGGCTGCTGAGGCTGCTGTAAACGCTACATTTGCTGCTATCGAGGGCGCTCTTAAGGCAGGCGACAAGGTTCAGCTTATCGGCTTTGGTACCTTCGAGGTTAAGGATGTTGCCGCAAGAGAAGGCCGTAACCCCAAGACCGGCGAGACCATCAAGATTGCTGCTGCTAAGAAGCCCGCTTTCACAGCTTCTAAGGTTCTTAAGGATCAGGTTAACGCATAAATTATGCGCCTTGATAAATATCTGAAGGTTTCGAGACTTATAAAGCGCCGTACGGTTGCTAACGATGCCTGTGACTCTGAACGTATTTTTGTAAACGGAAAGAGCGCAAAGGCCTCGTATAACGTAAAGCTCGGCGATATTATTACCGTTACCTTTGGTTCTAAGACCGTCTCGGTCAAGGTTCTTGATATTAGAGAAACAACAAAAAAGAGCGAATCTGTCGGTATGTACGAAGTAATATCCGAAGAAAACGCATAAATTTTTTATACAGTGCATATTCTCTTAGTGGAATATGCACTGTATTTTTTTGGAGAAAACAATGATTGATGAAAGAAAGCCAAATGACAGCTCTGTAATAATCAAATCAAGGAAGGAAATATCTGTCAGCGGAATAAAAAGCATTCTCGGCTTTGGCGAGGATTATGTACTGGTTGATACCGAGTGCGGAAGGCTTGAAATTGAAGGAGAGGATATGCGTATTGAGGGACTCTCAAAGGAAGAGGGCTGTGCAAGCATTAAGGGACATATAAATTCGCTTTATTACCATCAGCCAAAAATCACAAAAAGACTTTTTTCGGCAAAAAATAAATGATATCCTTTTCAATTTCGGACTACATAGCTCTAAGTGTTTCTGCCTTGATTTATGGTTCTTTATTCTCGGTATTCGAGTGTTTTGTCTCCTGCTTTTTAAGACTGTGCAGGGCTGCAATTTGCGGAATATACTCTGCATTTTTTTACAACGGGAGTCTATTTTCTTATTCAGTCGGCAAAATGAATAAAGCCGGGGGCGAAAAGAAATTGCCCGAGGTCGCTGTTGCTGTAAGAACGGTATTATTTACCCTTGGTTTTATAATTCTCTCATTTGCCTTTATGGATGGGCAAATAAGGACTTTTGCGCTTTGCTTAGCTCTCACAAGCTATCTTCCTCTTTCAAAATATATAACACCTTATATTTTGAGGGCGATTTTGTATCTTGGAACATGGCTGATTAAAATCAATGTTATTATTGTTCGTATAGCCACATATATTCCAAGACGCATAATTTTAGCTTTATTGTCTCTTTTTGGCATAATTTGTAAATATTTTAAGCAAAATAACAGAAGTTGTAAGCTAATCTCTATTGACAAGACAAATAAAAAATGATAAAATATTTTCATAAATATTTTGGAGGCCGTATTTGATGAAAACAAGAGATATGGATGTATATCTTTTTCACCAGGGAACAAACTACCGCACTTACGAGTATCTCGGTTGCAATCTTATTGAATGCGGTGATAAATATATTTACAGCTTTCGCACCTGGGCCCCATCGGCAGATGGGGTTAGTCTTGTTTCATCCTTTAGCGGCTGGGACGAGTGTGTACCTTTAAATAAAATTACAGAAAAGGGAATATGGGAGCTTATTTATCTGTCGGACAGGCCGCTTGAATGCGAGAGGTACAAATTCCGTATTTACAAAAACGGTCGTTCCTTTGATAAAGGCGACCCTTATGCCAGATTTTCTGTTGGCGGGGCAGATGGCGCATCACTTGTGTTTACCTCATCGGACTATCCTTGGGGGGATGAAAGCTACCTCAAATTCAGAAAAAGAGTAGTTTGTACCCGTGAGGGTAGCTATATTCCCGCCCCTCTCAATATATACGAAATGCACCTTGGCAGCTTTATGCGTCATGACGACGGCTCATATTTTTCATACCGTGAGCTTGCCGAAATTCTACCTGCATACCTTAAACGTATGGGCTACACTCATGTTGAGTTTTTGCCTCTTCAGGAATACCCCTTTGACGGCTCTTGGGGGTATCAGGTTTGCGCTTTTTATGCGCCCAGCTCCCGCTTTGGCTCGCCTGATGATTTTAGGTATCTTGTGGATATGCTCCACAGAGCCGGTGTTGGTGTAATTATGGACTGGGTTCCCGCCCATTTTCCTAAGGATGCCTGGGGCTTATATGAGTTTGACGGCACACCTCTTTATGAGTATCAGGGCAAGGACAGACAGGAGTCACGCTCTTGGGGAACAAGATTTTTTGACCTGGGACGTGAGGAGGTGCAGTCCTTCCTTGTATCAAATGCCCTCTATTTTCTCAGGGAATTTCATATTGACGGCCTGCGTGTTGATGCTGTCGCATCAATGATATATCTCGACTATGACAGAGATCCTGGCGAGTGGGTGCCTAACTGCTATGGCGGAAGAGAAAACCTTGAGGCTATTGCTTTTATTAAAAAGCTGAATTCGGCAGTTCTCGGTGAATTTCCCGACGCTCTTATGATTGCCGAGGAGTCAAGTGCCTTTGGCGGTGTTACCGCTCCCGTGTCTGACGGGGGCATGGGCTTCAGCCTTAAGTGGAATATGGGCTTTGCAAATGATTTTTACGAGTATATGGAGACCGACCCCTTGTACCGTAAGTATAAGCACACAGCTCTTAATTTCCCAATAAGCTACGCCTTTAAGGAAAATTACTGTAATCCGATTTCCCACGACGAGGTTGTTCACGGAAAGAAGTCGTTTATCGACAAAATGTTCGGCTCTGTTGAGGATAAATTCTATCAGGCAAGGGTCGCTCTTATGGCTTATATGACCTATCCCGGCAAAAAGCTCTTATTTATGGGTACTGAGTATGCCCAGTTCAGAGAGTGGGATTATGCATCATCGCTTGAGTGGTTTATGCTTGATTATCCTAACCACAAGGCGTTCCGCGATTATACAGCGGCTTTAAACGATTTTTATCTTAAAACCCCATCGCTTTGGGAAATAGATTTCTCAGAACAAGGCTTTAGGTGGCTGCTTCCCGACGAGGCGGAAAAAAACCTTGTTGCCTTCAGAAGATATGACCTTGACGGAAATTATGTGACCGTTGTGCTTAACTTCTCGGGTGTCTGCCAGTCGGCAGAGATAGAGGCAGAGGGAAAAGCGCTTCAGGTAATTTTTGATACAGGAAATCTTCCTGAGGAGTCAAAATTTATTAAGCTAAAAAAGACAAAGGAAAAGTCCTTTGCAGATGTAACGCTTCCTGCATTTTCGGGAGTGATACTTCAATCAGTCAGCAAAAATATTAAGATAGATATTAAGAACAAAGATAAGGAGAGAAAAAATGTACGTTAAAAAAGAATGTATAGCGATGCTCCTTGCAGGCGGCCAAGGCTCACGTTTATACGACCTGACAAAGCAGATTGCAAAGCCCGCAGTATCCTTTGGAGGTAAATACAAGATTATCGATTTTCCTCTTTCAAACTGCATAAACTCGGGCATTGACACAGTTGGTGTCCTGACTCAGTATCAGCCCTTAGCTCTTAACGAGTATGTGGCAAACGGCGCACCATGGGACCTAGACAGAATGAGAGGCGGTCTCACCGTTCTTCCTCCTTACCAGGGGAACAAGAATTCCGAGTGGTATAAGGGTACAGCAAACGCAATTTACCAGAACATAAACTTTATTAAGCAGTATAATCCCGACTATGTTCTTATCCTTTCGGGAGACCATATCTACCGTATGGACTATAAGCTCATGCTTGAGCAGCATAAAAAGACAGGTGCTGTTTGTACCGTTGCTACAATTACAGTTCCTATCGAGGAGGCATCAAGATTCGGTATTTGCAACACCAACTTTGACGGCTCTATTTACGAGTTTGAGGAGAAGCCTAAGCAGCCTAAGAACAACCAGGCATCAATGGGTATTTACATCTTTAATACCAAGACTCTTATTGAGTACCTCGAGGCCGATGAGGCTGACGAAAATTCCTCTCACGACTTTGGTAAAAACATAATTCCCAATCTTCTTCACAATGGCGAAAAGCTTTATTCCTATAAGTTTGAGGGCTATTGGAAGGATGTTGGAACAATATCCTCTCTCTGGGAAGCAAACATGGACCTTATAGGCGACGAGCCTGTAATCAACCTTGGCGACCAGCATAAGAGAATTTATTCAAAGAACACAGCCCGTCCCCCTCAGTATATAGGCCCTAAGGCAAAGGTTAAAAATTCGCTTATTTCCGAAGGCTCGCGCATTTACGGAACTGTTGAAAATTCTGTGCTCTCGGGCGGAGTTACCGTAGAAGCCGGAGCTATTGTTAAGGATTCTGTAATTATGGACGATGTTGTGGTAAAGAAGGGTGCTGCGGTTTATTCGGCTATTGTTGACGCAGACTCTGTTATCGAGGCAGGGCAGACTGTCGGTGTAGAAAACGCACCCAAGGATAATATAACTGTTATTGCCAGCGGCAGCGTTGTTGCAAACTAAAGGGAAGGTAGGATAGTAAAAATGGCTATAAGTGCAGCAGGAATTATTTTTTCCAGTCTTAATAATAACACTCATTCAAGACTTACAGGTGACAGAACGGTTGCGGCTATCCCCTTTGCCTGCCGTTACAGACTTATCGACTTCGCGCTCTCCAATCTTGTAAACGCAAATATTTCTAACATAAACATTGTTGCAAACTACAATTACCGCTCGCTGCTTGAGCATATCGGAAGCGGTAAGGACTGGGACCTTGCAAGACGTAAAAGCGGTGTTAACATAATCTCTCCCTTCCAGACAGCGGTAAATGCTGATTCCAAGATGTTTACCACAAGAATGGAAGCGCTTAAGAATATGAAGGAGTATATCTCCGAGTTTAAAGAGGAGTTTGTTGTTATGATGGACTCCGACACGGTTCTTAATATCGATATTGCCGATGTTATAAAAAAGCACGAGAAAACAGGCGCGGCAATTACCATTGTTACTCAGGGCTTAAAGCCCGGCACGGTTATGAAAACTCCCCGAATGATGATTTCATCGGTTGCGGGCAGGGTTACCGATATTGCTATGGACCTTGAATATAACGAGAGAAACCCCGAAATTTCGCTTAATATCTTTGTTATGAAGACCGCATACCTTAAGCTCCTTATTGAGGAGGCTGAGGCATATGGTCTCGGCAGTCTTACAAGCTTTATGCTTAAGAACTGCAAGTCCGAAAGCTACCGCACATACAAGTATTCGGGCTATGTTGCCTCTATCTACTCCTTTAACGACTATTACGCTCATTCTATGGAGCTTGTTAAGAGCGAAAAGGCAAGAGACTCCATATTTGGAAAAAAGGAGTTCCCCATATTTACAAGGGTTCACAACTCTGCTCCCACAGCCCACAAGGCATCTGCCGTTGTAGAAAATTCCATGATTGCCGACGAATGTACTATTGAGGGTACTGTTATAAATTCGGTTATCTTCAGAGACGTTGTGATAGAAAAGGGTGCTGTTGTTAAAAACTCGGTGCTCTTCCACGGTACTCATATCGGTAAGAATGCAAACCTCAACTGCATAGTTACCGACAAAGACGTTTTTGTAACCGAGGGTGTAACCCTTTCGGGCAACGACAATATGCCCTTCTACATTAACAAAAAGGCAAAAATCTAAATCTTAAGGAAGAAATAATTTGAAAATTTTATTTGTAACAAGTGAAGCCGGGCCATATGCCGCAAGCGGCGGGCTTGGCGATGTAATGGGTGCTCTTCCAAAAGCTATCGCTGAGGATAAGGAGATATGTGCCGAGGTCATTCTTCCTCTTTACGATACCATGAAAGAGGAGTATAAAAGTCAACTGGAGCTGGTTTGCGATATTAAGTTTAACCTCTCCTGGAGACAAACCGGTGCCAGTATTTATAAAATAAACAACTCGGGCGTTACCTATTATTTTGTCGAAAATCATTATTATTTTGACAGAAAGCGTCTTTACGGTGAGTTTGATGACGGCGAGAGATTTGCATTTTTCTCTATGGCTGTTGTTGAATTTATGCTTAATATGGGAGGTATTCCCGATATCCTCCACGCAAACGACTGGCAGAGCGCGGCAGCTATTGTTTATCTTAAAACAAAGTATGCTCATCTTGATGCGTTCTCAAAGCTGAAAACCGTATACACAATTCATAATATCGAATATCAGGGCAAGTTTGACCCCTACATCTTAGGCGATGTTTACGGCATTGATTCAAAATACCGCGACCTTTGTGTTTGGGACGGTGCACTTAACCTTATGAAAGCAGCTATGGTCTGCTCGGACTTTGTTACAACCGTAAGCCCGAATTATGCATCAGAGCTTGAATATGATTTCTTTGCTTTCGGTCTTGCTCCGATAGTTAAGTCGGTTAAGCACAAAATGGACGGTGTTATAAACGGAATTGACTATTCCTACTTCTCCCCCGAGGTAGGCGGTGATATTTATCACCCCTTTACCAAAACAAATTACAAGACAGGAAAGCAGAAGAACAAAAAGGCTCTCTGCGAGGAGATAGGTCTGCCTTATAAAAAGGACACACCTCTTCTTGTAATGATTACAAGACTTGCATCACAAAAGGGAATTGACCTGCTTCTTGCAATACTTGACGAGCTTCTCTCAGAGGATATTCAGCTTGTTATTCTCGGCACGGGTGAAAAGGAATATGAAAATGCGCTTATCTCCGCTCAGGCAAGACACGATAATCTTAAGTCGCTTATCACCTTTGACAGAGTTCTCTCTAAAAAGATGTACGCTGCAGCCGACATTTTTCTTATGCCATCAAAAAGCGAGCCATGCGGTCTTGCACAGATGATTTGCTGCTCCTATGCTACAATCCCTGTTGTTCGCTCTGTTGGCGGACTTAAGGACTCTATTATTCCTTACGGTCTTGAGGGAGCAAACGGCTTCCGCTTTGATAACTATAATGCCCACGAGCTTCTCTTTAAAATCAAAGAGGCGGTATCGGTATATAAAAACAAAGAGGCGTGGACCGCGCTTACAAAGTCGGCAAAGGCTTCTAACTTCACGTGGAAGAGTTCTGCCGCAAAATATATCCAGATTTATAAAAATTTATTATCATAACAGGAATTTAAAATATGTCAAATAATCCAGCACAAGCCTTTCTTTCAGGTCGGAAAAACAAGATTACAAAACAACAGTTAAAAGAAAAAATTGAAGCGAAGTTAGTAACAAGAGGCATTTATGACCCCGAGCGTGCAACCGACGAGCAGCTTTATCAGGCAACTGTCCATGCTCTTAAAGATATAATGCTTGATTACCGCTCGGATTTCAAGAAGAGGATAAAAGCCGCAAGCGGAAAGAAAATATGCTATCTCTGCATGGAGTTTCTTGTAGGAAGAGCGCTTAAAAATGACGCTATGAACCTTGGCGTATACGACGAGCTTTCCGAAATTTTAAGCGAGTTTGGCACATCCTTTGATAAAATATATGCCTGCGAGGTTGACCCCGGTCTTGGAAACGGCGGTCTTGGCAGACTTGCTGCCTGCTTTATTGACTCGCTTACCGCAAAGGACTATGCTGCTAACGGATATTCCTTGCTTTACGAAAACGGTCTGTTTAAGCAGAGGCTTATTGATGGAGAGCAGGTTGAGCTTCCCGACGAGTGGCTTGCCAGCGGCGGCGTATGGCTTGTTCCCAGAACCGAAAGAGCCGTTTCGGTAAAGTTTGGCGGCAGGGTTGAAGAAAAGCAGGAAAACGGCCGCTTTACCTACTCAAACTATGATTATGATGAGGTAAGGGCAGTTCCTTATGACCTGCTTATCCCCGGAACCGAGACCAATGCCGTAAATACAATTCGCCTCTGGCGCGCTAAGGAAATTGCTCCCCAGCTTACCTCCTACACCTCTCAGGCAAATTATCTTAAAAAGCTCTCAGACACAAACAGTGCCGAGGCTATTACAAAGCAGCTTTATCCCCCGGATAATTACGATGAGGGAAAGCTTCTCAGACTCACTCAGCAGTATTTTCTTGTTTCTGCCTCTCTTCAGAGCATTATCAGCGATTATTTTGCTGAGCATGGCTCGCTTCGAGGCTTTGAAGACAAGGTTGCAATTCATATTAACGATACCCACCCGGCTCTCTGTATCCCTGAGCTTATGCGTATTCTTATGGATATTTACTCCTATTCATGGGAGGATGCATGGGAGATTGTTGTTAAGTCTGTCAGCTACACCAACCACACAGTTCTTCCCGAGGCGCTTGAGTGCTGGCGCGTTGACCTCTTCAGCATAAAGCTTCCGAGAATCTTTATGATTGTAAACGAGATAAACAAGAGATTTACAGCCGACCTTTGGAATATGTACCCCGGTGACTGGGACAGAATTTCACGTATGGCAATAGTTGCCTACAACCAGGTAAGAATGGCTAATCTCTCTATCGTTGGCTCTCATACTGTAAACGGAGTTTCAAAGCTCCATAGCGATATTCTGAAAAAGACCATTTTCCATGACTTTTATAAGATGACTCCATGGAAGTTTACAAATGTAACAAACGGAGTTGTACACCGCAGGTGGCTTAATTATTCAAACCCCGCGCTTGCCTCGCTTCTTGACGAGCTTATCGGTGAGGGCTTCAGAGAAGAGGGAACAGAGCTAATTAAGCTTTTGGATTATAAGAATGATGAAAGCGTTCTTAACCGCATTTCACAAATCAAGCACGAAAACAAAGAAAGATTTGCTCACTATGCATTTGCGAAAAGCGGTAAGCGCATTGATACAGACTCTATCTTTGACGTGCAGATAAAGAGAATGCACGAGTATAAGCGTCAGCTCCTTAATGTTCTTAAAATTATTGCTCTCTATAACGAGATTTTGGCAAATCCCAATGCTGACATCCCGCCACAGACATTTGTCTTTGGATGCAAGGCTGCTCCGGGATACGCCATGGCAAAAAAGATTATCAAGCTTATCTGGTTCCTTTCTAAAGAGCTTGAGTCTAATCCTCTTACAAAAGACCGCCTTAAGGTTGTATTTATGGAGGAATATAATGTCTCAATGGCAGAAGTTCTTATTCCTTCGGCAGATATTTCAGAGCAGATTTCACTTGCGGGTAAGGAAGCCAGCGGTACAGGCTGCATGAAGCTTATGATGAACGGTGCTGTAACAATAGGCACTCTTGACGGAGCAAATGTTGAAATTCTTGAGGCGTGCGGCAAGGATAATATCTACATCTTCGGTATGAATACCCACGAGGTAGACGAGCTTTGGCGCGGTGGATATGTGGCAAGAAATTATTATCACGCATCCAAGAGGCTTAAAGGAGTTATCGACCGTCTTTATTCTCCTATCGGCGGCGAGAGCTTTGCACATATTGCAGATTATCTTATCGACGGCTGTGGCGGTGTTGCTGACCCGTTTATGTGCCTTGCTGACTTTGACTCCTACTTCTACGCTCACAGAAATGCAACAACCGATTACGGTAACTCAAAGCTCTGGGCAGAGAAGTCTCTTATCAACACCGCAACAAGCGGCATATTTGCATCAGATAACAGTGTAAGAAATTATGCTGAGAATATCTGGCATGCTAAGCCGATAAATAAAATTAAGTAATTTTTCGAGGTTTTATTTGTGACATACGGTGGTTTTGCAGTACCTTTTTTGGGTAATATATCTGCTGACGTTGATTTTTTGCATTCGGCAGAGTATAATAAGGTTTGCGCATATGACTTAGGCGAGGAAATTATTCTTCGCCTCCGTGTGTCACGCTCTCTCGGCATAACAGACTGCGAGTTAACCCTCTTTGACGAATATACAAGCAGGGTTAAAACAAAAGCCTGTGGCACTTTTTTTGGCTTTTGTAACGGATTTGACGAGTTTACTTTTAACCTTACTCAGCTTTTGGCAACCTGTGGCCTTAGCTTTTTCCATATTCGGGTAACATCTCTTGATAAAACCTTTTATATAAAAAAAGGCTCTTGCTGCTATATAACCGAAAACCCCTCTCTTGATAATATGTTCCAGCTTACCGTTTCGGATTTCAAATATCCGAAGCCCGAGGCAGCGTATGGCGGTATAATTTATCACATCTTTGTGGATAGGTTTAACAGAGGCGGCGATGTTCCTGTTTCAGACGGAGCTGTCCTTGTTTCGGGGGAATGGAAAAATATTCCCGAATTTCCCGAATATCCCGGCGCACCGCTTAAGAATAATACATTTTACGGCGGTACACTTTACGGTATTGTAGACAAACTTGATTACCTTTGCTCTCTCGGTGTATCGGTAATATATTTATCACCGGTTTTCTCATCTGTTTCAAACCATAAATACGATACGGCCGATTATATGACCGTTGACGAAATGTTTGGCGGTGATGATGCGCTTAGACAGCTTATTTTTGAGGCGGATAAAAGAGGAATAAAGATAATCCTTGACGGAGTTTTCAACCACACAGGCGACGACAGTATTTATTTCAATAAATATAGCCGCTTTGACAGTATTGGAGCATACAACTCCCAAGAGTCGCCCTACTACGGCTGGTACGATTTTAAGAGTCACCCCGACAAATATACTTGTTGGTGGGATATTCCTATTTTGCCTCGTATTAACCCCGATATTTTTGAATGCGGTGAGTTTATTGCAGGTGAGGGCGGTGTGCTTGAAAAGTATTCCCGAATGGGTATATACGGATTTAGGCTTGATGTTGCGGACGAGCTTTCGGACAAGTTTTTGTCTAAAATAAAAAATCGCCTTACTCTAGGCGGCCAGTCGTTTCTTCTCGGTGAGGTTTGGGAGGATGCATCTAATAAGGTTGCCTACGGTGTAAGAAAAAAGTATTACCTTGGTGACGAGCTTGACGGAGTTATGAATTATCCCGTCAGAGTTGGTATAATTGATTATCTTGTGAATAAAAGCACAGAGAAATTAAGATATGCCCTGACAGATGTTATAAATAATATGCCCCCGAGAATTAGAAATGCTCAGATGAATCTCCTTGGCTCTCACGATACCGTAAGAGCACTTACGGCTCTGTCAGGTGTATCCGATGAGGGCAAAACCAATGCCGAAAAGAGAGAAATGCGTCTCTCGGAGGCAGATTATTCTGCCGCGCGGACAAGACTGAAAACGGCATATACGATTCTCGCAACTCTCCCCGGAATACCGTCTGTATTTTACGGAGACGAGGCGGGACTTGAGGGCTATGGCGACCCCTTCTGCCGTATGCCTTACCCCTGGGGTCGAGAGGACAAAAAAATCTTAGAGCATTACAGAAAAATCGGCAAAATTCGCAGAGAAAATTCTGTATACCGTGAAGGAGATTTCAAGCTACTTTACCTTGCTTCGGATCTGCTTGTCTTTTCACGAAGCGATAAAACGCATAATTATATTACCTTTATCAATAATTCTGATAAGACAAAGGAATTTGCTCTTACATCCCTCGGATTAAATTTGTTTACGGACAAAAGGTCGAGAAAGCTTATCTTAGCCCCGGGAGAATCGGTTATTATAAAGGTTAAAAAAGATACAACTTTAGAACTTATTTCAGAGGAATAAAATGACTATTACACTTATAGGAATGCCCGGAGCGGGAAAAACCTGTATGGGCAGAGCCTTATCAAAAAAACTCAATATGAAAACTGTTGATGGCGACCACCTGATAGAACAGATTACCGGCCGTAAACTGCAGGACATTATTGACGAGGAAGGCCTTGATGAATTTAAGCGCATCGAGGAGGAAACGCTTTTGTCAATAAAGGATGATAATATAATTATTACCCCCGGTGGCAGCGCTGTTTATTACGTAGAAGTGATGAAGCACTTTAAAAGCATGGGGCCTGTGGTTTATCTCTATGTCAGCCCCGAAAAACTTATACAGAGACTTGGCGACTTTTCTAAGAGAGGGGTTGTTATGAAGCCCGGACAAACTATTTTTGATTTGTATAATGAAAGACGTCCGCTTCTTGAAAAATATGCAGACATAACAGTAAGCTGTGATGGCGGTCATTATTCCTATTATCAAAAGGATGCCCTAAATAAGATTTTAAACTACAATAAATAATGATTTCAGCAGAGACCTGTAATTTTAGAGTCTCTGCTGTTTTTATATTTCTGCCATAATTTTAGTTATGGATTTTAAGAAATAGTCCGCATCGCTAAGCGAGTTCAGGTAAGATACAGACAGTCTGATTGCGCCTGTTGCTTCAGTTCCGAGCTTTATGTGAGCGGATGGCGCGCAGTGAAAGCCGCCTCTTACACATATTCCGTACCTATCAAGCCTTGATGAAATAAAGTATTCTTCTTTTCCCTCAACATTAAAGAGAATA
Source organism: Eubacteriales bacterium (assembly GCA_045658565.1). Classification (GTDB taxonomy): domain Bacteria; phylum Bacillota; class Clostridia; order Oscillospirales; family CAG-272; genus UBA1740. The sequence goes on along the minus strand of JAZOVF010000030.1, from coordinate 139,500 downwards.
ATGCTCCCATCGGTGTCATAAAGCTTAATTCCCTTGATAACCGATAACCCGGTCTTTATTTTGTCGCATAGCAGCTTTTCCTTATACCGAATCTCATCAATACCGACGCTGTCTATAAATTCCACTCCGCGCAAAAGTCCGACAATTGACGGAGTAGAGAGCGTTCCCGGCTCGTGGCTTTCGGGTAATTCGGTAGGCATAAACGGACTTTTGGAATTTGAACCGCTTCCGCCTGACATAATAGGCTCAGGGCATCTACCGCCAAAAACAATAAACCCCGCGCCCTGTATACCGAAAAGCCCCTTGTGTCCCGGGGCACACAGACAGTCGCAGGGTGTTTTTGCAAGATTGATTGTATCGTGTCCCGCACTTTGTGATGCATCAACGATTAAAATTAAGCCATGCTCCCTTGCAACCCCTGACAGAGTCTTTAAAAAGATTCTTTTACCCGTAACATTTGAGCAAAGAGTTGACACAATAGCCTTTGTTTTCGGTGTCATGGCTCTTTTGATATTCTCTGCGATATTTCCCTCGCTTGAGAACAGGGAATAATCAATAATTCCTTTTTCTTTCAGCAGATTCAGAGGTCTTATAACCGCATTATGCTCTATATCCGAGCATAAAACATGAGAATTAGGTGGAATTTTTGCCCACATTGCAATATTTAAGGCATAGGTTGCGTTGTAGGTGAAAACAATATTTTCCGGCTTTGAATAACCGAAGTGTAAAGCCAGCTTTTCTCTTGCTTCATAGATTCGCTCGGCGGCTGTGATAGACAGCTTATGGCCGCTTCTTCCCGGATTTCCGCAATATTCCCCGATGCATTTTTTAACCTCATCGATTACGGCTTTTGGCTTTGGGAATGTTGTTGCGGCATTATCAAGATAAACCATGGTTGTCTGTTTTTACCCTGTATTTGATACCCGATTCCCGCATTGTCTTTATTGCGGTGTAATAATTCTCTCGCGAAGCTGAAAGCCCGTGAACACACCCTCCGTACTCATCGGTGCCTGATAATTTTATGAGTTTTGACTGTACGCCGACTCTTGACAATAATTTTTTTGCTTTATTTGCATAAGTTATCGAGTCAAACGTGAAAATTACTTCATCCAAGAACAAAACTCCTTCCTTGTTGAATAAATCCAAGCTAGTTAGATTTAAGCAAAATCTGCTCAAATCTACTGTTATTTTATGTTTTTATTAAAAAAAGTTGACAAAAATGCTAGACATTTTAAGATATATATGATATACTTATAGTTATGAATTGAACCGTGAAAAAAGGTTTTTGATTATGCTTAATATCAGTATATTACCTCATAACCATTCCTTTGCATCAAACACTTATCTTGTTGATGACGGAAATGAATGTGTTGTTATTGACCCTGCGGCTCCTTTTCCTGCCTCGGGGATTACAAAAAAGCTAAAATATATTATTCTCACACATGCTCATTTTGACCATATGCTCGATATTGACGAATGGGTTGATAAAACCGGCGCTGAGGTGCTGGTAGGCGGTCCTGATTTTGCGGGGCTTTCTGACTCGGAGCTTAATTGCTATATGCTTCTCACCGGGCAGGACAGGGGATACGGCGGTACTGCAATCAAAGCAAATGACGGCGATATTTTCTCCTTCGGAAAAACAGATATAACCGTGCTTTCAACACCCGGTCACACCCCGGGGTCTGTTTCTATTCTGATAGAAGATGCGCTCTTTGTCGGTGATACGATTTTTGCAGGCGGCGGGTATGGCAAGTGCTGCTTCCCGGGCGGTAATTTTAGCGATATAAGAAAATCTATTGAAAAAATTATAGCTCTTGACGGGAATACTACCGTTTATCCCGGACATGGCGAAAAAACAACAATAAGCGAATATAAAAAAGATATTTTTAGATAAGGATGTCATAAATGGAAGAACTTAAGAACAATTTTATTCACGACATAATCGACGAGGACTTGGCTCAAAATCCCGAGCTTAAAATTCACACAAGATTTCCTCCCGAGCCTAACGGTTATCTCCACATCGGCTCTGCTAAGGCTATTTGGATAAATGCCATGACGGCAAAAAAATACGGAGGAAAATTTAACCTTCGTTATGACGATACCAACCCCTCAAAGGAGGATAACGAGTACGTTGAGTCCATATATGAGGACCTTATGTGGCTTGGCTGTGAGCCATCGGGCGGTGTGTACTACGGCTCAGACTATTTTGATAAGTGCTACGAGTTTGCCGTAAAGCTTATCAAGGAGGGCAAGGCGTATGTATGCGACCTTACCGCTGACGAGATGCGTGAGTATCGCGGAACTCTTACCGTTCCCGGCAAGAACAGCCCCTACCGTGACAGAAGTGTAGAGGAGAACCTTGACCTCTTTGAGCGTATGAAAAATGGCGAATTCCCAGACGGCTCAAAAACTCTCAGAGCAAAAATTGATATGGCATCGTCTAACATCAATATGCGTGACCCCGCTATATACAGAATTGTCCATATCGACCACCACAGACAGGGAAATAAGTGGTGCATTTATCCCCTTTATGACTATGCTCATCCTATCCAGGACGCTCTTGAGGGAATAACCCACTCCCTTTGCTCAATAGAGTTTGAAAACCACAGACCCCTCTACGAGTGGGTTGTTGACAATATCGGCTTTGAGATTAAGCCTAAGCAGCGTGAGTTTGCAAGACTTAATGTTACTCACACCGTAATGTCAAAGAGATATCTCAGAAAACTTGTTGAAGAAAAACTTGTAGACGGCTGGGATGACCCCAGAATGCCCACCCTTTGCGGTCTGAGACGTCGCGGATACACTCCCGCATCTATCTTTGACTTTGTTTCAAGAGCAGGCGTTGCAAAGGCATATAGCGTTGTTGACTACGAGCTTCTCGAGCATTGTATCAGAGAAGAGCTTAACGACACCGCCGAAAGACGTGTGGCAATTCTTAAGCCTATTAAGGTTGTTATCACCAACTATCCCGAGGATAAGGTTGAATACTTCGAGCTTCCCAACAATCCCGCTCACCCCGAAACAGGTACAAGAAAGGTTCCTTTCACAAGAGAGCTTTATATCGATGCCGAGGACTTTGCTGAGGTTCCGCCTCCTAAGTTCTTCAGAATGAAGCCCGAGGGCGAGGTTCGTCTTATGGGTGCATACATCGTTAAGTGTAACGAGGTTGTAAAGGATAACGACGGTAATATTACCGAAATTCGTTGCACCGCAGACCTTGAAACAGGAAACGGTATGCCTACCGATGGCAGAAAGGTAAAGGGAACAATTCATTGGCTCTCTGCATCTCACGCCCTTGACACCAAGGTAATGCTTTATGACTTCCTCTTTGATATAGAGAACACAGCAGATATTCCCGAGGACAAGACCTATGATGACTATCTTAACAAGAACTCTGTTACCGAAATTTCGGGAGTTAAGATTGAAGGCTCTCTTGCCGAAGCTAAGCCCGGTGAGAGATTCCAGTTTGTAAGAGTTGGTTATTTTGTTAAGGATACAAAGCACGAGGGTACATTCAACAGAATAGTTGGTCTTAAGGATAGCTTTCCAAAAACCGCTAAATAATGCTTGGCAGAATAGATGAATCTATAAAATCTTTGCTTTTTAAGCTCTCTGTACCGAAGTGCGTTGCCTGCAGGAAAAAGCTTTTGCCTGAGGATTTGGCGCTTTGCAAGAGCTGCCTTGGTAAATATAAAGAAGCAAGAACCAGAAGCTGCTCTGTTTGTTCTAGGGTGCTTTCCGAATGTACCTGTCCGAACTATTATCTTAAAACGCATTTTGTTAAAGGTCTATCAAAGCTTGTGCGCTATAACACAGGACAAAATGGAGATGTAACCCTTAGGTTGATTTTTAAAATGAAGAACAAAAGACGTTGGGATGTTTTGGATTTTGTTTCAGGAGAGATGGCCGAGGCAATAAACAATGCCTTTCCCACACTCCCTTTAGATACAATAGTAACCAACGTGCCTAACAGAAAATCCGCCATAAGGGAAAGAGGCTTTGACCACGCAGGTGTTCTGTCCGAAGCTGTTGCTAAAAAGCTGGGGTTAGAATATATGCCTTTGCTTGTTTCAATGGCAAGCATTGCGCAAAAGTCTTTGACACAGCAAGAAAGACAAGCTAACGCGCGCTTTGACCTTATCGGTGAGCCTGATATTAAGGGGCGTACTGTTCTTATAATCGACGATGTAGTTACAAGCGGTGCATCTATGGGTAACTCTGCCGCTGTGTTAAGAATTCTGAGACCTAAGTGCATATACGGCGCCGCGGTTGCGATAGCATATAAGGACGAAAAGATTATTTCTCTAAACTAAATATTAAAATTAGGAACAGATTTTTATCTGTTCCTTTTTTGTATAAAAACGGCTGTCCCGATTTAAGGGACAGCCGTAAAGCTTTATAAAAAATATTTATTCAGCATCAGCATTCTTAGCTTCAGCGCGCTTGTTTAAGAACTTAATAAGTACAACTGCGCCGGCAAAGAGAAGAAGTGCTACAGCCCAAAGTATGAGGCCTGTAATAATACCGCCAAGCTCAAGATCAGCCATAAGACCGCCGATAATATATGCAACAGCAGCAATTCCCGCAACAAGAGAAGCATAAGGAAGCTGAGTGTTAACGTGGTCTACGTGGTTACACTGCGCGCCCGCGGATGCAAGGATTGTTGTATCCGAGATGGGAGAAACGTGGTCTCCGAATACCGCGCCGCCAAGAGTAGCAGAAACGGTGAGGATAGCCATTGTTCCGCTGCCGCCAAGAATTGTAACAGCGATAGGAACAAGTACTCCGAATGTACCCCAGCTTGTACCGGTTGCAAAGGCAATAGCGCCTGCAAGAACAAAGAATATAGCAGGGAAGAGGAATTCGGGGAAGGAGCTGTTCGCAAGATTTGTTTCAACAAATGCCTGAGCATCAAGGTATCCGCCCTTAGCACCCATAATACCGGAAATAGACCAAGCAAAGGTAAGGATAAGAATAGCGGGAACCATAGCCTTGAAGCCCTCGGTAAAGCTACCGGTTATCTCTGTGAAGGAAACAACACCGGAGAGCATGTAATAAGCGGCAATAATGATAAGAGCTATTGTAGAGCCGATAGCAAGAGACATACCTGCATCACAGTTGGAGAATGCGGAAATAACATCCTCAGACTGAGGAACGTCGGTGTAGCCGGCCGCCTCAAGCTCAGCATAAACTGTAACGGAAGTTTCATCGGGTGTGATGGTTGCGGGTCTGTTGATCTGGAATCTTACATAAGGAAGCTCGTTTTGAGTCACGGGGTCGGTGTATGTCTGGTCATCGATATAGTAGAAGTAGTCGTTACCGCTGTCCGCGAAGGAAGAAGGAATACCGTCAAGAGCTGCAAAAACATCATCATTGTTGCGGAGAATAACACGAATACCGTTTTCGTCAGAGTCATAAGCAACAACATCATCTGCATCAAAGGTCATTTCAATATCAGAGCCCCAGTTATAGAAGAAGCCGGTGTAGAGCATACCGCCGATACAGCAAACAATAAGGATTATAACAGGGATAAGAAGATGTCTTACCTTACCCTTGGGGTTTGCCTTAACCTCTGCGGTTTGTTCATCATTTCCACCCTCGCCTGCGTGAAGGTCGCCTGTTGTCTGTGCGATATAGTCGTTCTTCTTCATCTTACCAAAGTCGAACTTGATGAAGCAAAGAGTGAACACCATAACAAGAGTGAGAAGAGCATATACGTTAAAGGGAATAGTGCTGATAAACACCATAAGACCGTCGCCCTCAAGCTCGCCTGCAACAGCAGCAGCCCAGCTGGATATGGGAGCTATGATACAAACGGGAGCAGCAGTTGCGTCAATTATGTACGCAAGCTTTGCGCGTGAGATTTTAAACTTGTCTGTTACAGGACGCATAACAGAACCAACGGTGAGACAGTTGAAGTAGTCGTCAACAAAGATAAGCGAACCAAGACCTGCAGTTGCTGCAAGCGCGCCACCCTTAGACTTAATCTTCTTTCCTGCCCAGTCGCCGTAAGCCTTGGCACCGCCTGACTTCTGCATCAGGACAACGAGAATTCCAAGAACTACAAGGAATACTATGATTGGAACATTCGCTCCAACCTTGTCACTCATTACCTCATAAACGGTAAAGAGCGCATGAAGAGGATTACCGCCAACAAACATCAAAGCACCGACAACAATACCAAAGAACAGGGAAATATAAACCTGCTTTGTAACGAGTGCAAGCACTATGGCGATAATTGCGGGCATAAAGGCCCATAGAGTACCTACCATTTTTTTATTTTCTCCTTAAATTTTTTTAACAAAAAAGCCACAGTACTATCAAATACTGTGACAAAAGAGTCAAAATATCCAATAGCTCTCCATTCTTTACAGAATGACAGTCGCAACAATATTCTCGCAGCGCCCGAACAAATCTGTCAGGGCAAACAGAATATGTTCTCGGCGATTTTCCCTTTACCACGCAGAAATATAGCCCTATTCAACCGCTTATCATGAAAACCGCGCCTCTATTATGAATTTTTTGTTAATTTAGTATAACATAAAAACGGATATTTGTCAACATTAAATTTAATAGAAAAAACAAAAAAATGCAACCCCAAAATCATTGATTGCATTTTTAAAAAATAACGAGATATTGAGAGGCAGAATACAATTTATGCTTTTTTGCAGGATTTTTTGTACTGTGAGGGAGTCATTCCTGTATTCTTCTTGAATACTGTTGAGAAATAATGAGAATTTGAGAACATAAGCATCTCGGATATCTCAAAGAAATTATATCTGGATTCTCTTATCAGACGTTTGGCTTCTTTCACCTTCATTTTTGTGAAATAGTCTATAACCGTGCAGCCGCAGGCCTTGGAGAATGCTCTTGATATATGAGTTTTACCGAAATTCATTTCACGGCTTAATTCGTCCATAGTGAACTTGCCGTAGAGTCTTGATTCCATAAATTCAACAATTTTAAGTATAAAGCTATCTTCTATTATATCCTTAGGTACAACCATCTTTCTGTTTGTTAAATAATAGTGATTCTCTCTGACAAGCTCAATAAGCATAAGCTCAAGACGAAGAACAATAGATTGCTGTCCTGCCCACAGACCGTCCTCGGGTTTTAGCTTCAGCTTTGTTATTCTAGGATTATTAAATGGTAAATCAAATGTGTTTGATGCCTCGTGAATTATGGCGGCAATATATTGCTTTGTTGTCATTGAGGCAACAATCTTTTGCTTTTCAAAATACCTCATGGCTTCCGACTCGGAATAAAAAGATACAATAATAATATTTGGTGTTGCTCCTTTACACACCTCTAAAAGATGTACCTCGCCAGGCTTATGGAAAAACATTTCTCCTTGCTTTAAGTGAATGGTATCCTCATCGCTGATAACATCACATCTTCCTCTGTCAACATAAACTAACTCCCATGTGTTGTGAGACTCGGCTCTGTCAACAAAGGTGTCATCAAACTCGAAATAATGTATAGCCGAAATATAATCTATTGAAATTGTTCGATGAACGTCAGGCTGCTTTAAATTCTTTTGTATTACTTCCACGAAATAACCCTTTCTAATAACAAGAATGCAGAATTATATACGATTATATATCAAAACGTACAAAAAATCAATATAAAAAAGAAAATTATATCTTCTGCAAATGACAATTGAAAAAAACAAAAACAAAACACAAAAAAGACGCAAAAAAAGATAAAAAAACTCTTGACTTTTTAAAACTTCTTTGGTATAATATAGAAGTCGCGTGGAGAGATGGCCGAGTTGGTCTAAGGCGCACGACTGGAAATCGTGTATACCCTAACCGGTATCAAGGGTTCGAATCCCTTTCTCTCCGCCACATACGAAACCTCCGGGTAGGGAGGTTTTTTTGTTATGTACGTGTACATTTTGCAATTTTGTATGTGGCGGAGAGAAAGCCACTTTCTAGCCCTGCGCTTTAGCGCTAAGGGTTCGCATACCCCGCGAAGAGCGCGTCAAGTTTACTTGTAAGCGTCAAGCGTGGGTATATCTTCACCATGGGTGAATACCCCTTTTCTTAAGCCACATACGAAACCTCCGGGTAGGGAGGTTTTTTGTTATGTACGTGCACATTTTGCAATTTTATATGTGGCGGAGAGAAAGCCACTTTCTAGCCCTGCGCTTTAGCGCTAAGGGTTCGCATACCCCGCGAAGAGCGCGTCAAGTTTACTTGTAAGCGTCAAGCGTGGGTATCTTCACCATAGGTGAATACCCCTTTTCTTAAGCCACATACGAAACCTCCGGGTAGGGAGGTTTTTTTGTTATGTACGTGTACATTTTGAAATTTTGTATGTGGCGGAGAGAAAGCCACTTCAAAGCAACTAGCTTTTGTACAGTTTTTTACACTATGTGCAATATGTCTTATTTTTTGAAAATATAGGTCTTCTTTTTTCTACCTTTTTTGTCTTTTTACCACTTGACAAATAACACAAAATCTCATATAATATAAATATCTTTTATAATAGGAGATTTTTTTAGAAATGAGCCTCAAGGTTTTAAAGTTTGGAGGTAGCTCGCTTGCTGATGCTGAGCACTTCCGCCAGGTTGCCGAAATAGTTAAAAGCGACCCTAACAGAAGATATGTTGTTGCTTCCGCCCCCGGAAAGCGTAATAGCGGTGATACAAAAATTACCGACCTTCTTTACAAGTGCTATGCTCTTGCTTGTGACGAAGAGGATATCACCGAGATATTTGAAGAAATAAAGAACAGATATAACAGTATAATCACCGATCTCGGAATCGACCTCGACCTTACCGAGGCATTTGAGAAGATAAGATTTTCTATGCTTCATAACTCGGGCAGAGACTATGTTGCCTCCCGTGGCGAGTATCTTAATGCTATGATTCTTGCAAAATATCTTGGCTTTGACTTTCTCGATGCTAAGAAGGTTGTGTTCTTTAACGAGGACGGAAGCTTTAACCCCGAGAGGACAAATGATGTAATGCGCGATGCGCTTTCTATTCGTGAGTATGCGGTTATTCCCGGATTTTACGGCTCTATGCCCAACGGAACAATCAAGACCTTCTCTCGCGGAGGCTCTGATATAACAGGCTCTATTGTTGCAAGAGCGGCATCTGCAACCCTCTACGAGAACTGGACTGACGTTTCGGGCTTCCTTATGGCAGACCCCAGAATCATATCAGATCCTAAGCCAATAAAGACTATTACCTACAAGGAGCTTCGCGAGCTTTCTTACATGGGTGCAACCGTTCTCCACGAGGACGCAATTTTCCCTGTAAGATACTCCAAGATTCCAATAAATATTAAAAATACAAACAGTCCCGCTGATCCCGGTACATTTATTGTTCCCGAAACAGACGATCTCAGCGACTATACCATTACCGGTATAGCAGGAAAAACCGGGTTCTCCAACATCACTATCGAAAAGGCGATGATGAACTCAGAGCTTGGCCTTGGTAGAAAGGTTCTTCAGGTTCTTGAGGAGAACGGAATTTCCTTTGAGCATTTCCCCTCGGGTATTGATACAATGACTGTTATCGTATCCACCAAGTGTCTGCAGGAGAAGAGGGCAGACGTGCTTGCGGGAATTTGTAAAAACATCAATCCCGACAATGTTTATGTTGAGGAGAACCTTGCTCTTGTTGCTATCGTTGGTCGTGGAATGGTTAAGGCGAAGGGAACTGCAGCCCGCATCTTTGTTGCTCTTGCAAACGCTGGGGTAAACATTCGTATGATCGACCAAGGCTCAAGTGAGCTTAACATTATTGTCGGAGTTGATTCTAACGACTATATAACTGCTCTTAACGCAATCTACGAGGAATTTGTAAAATAAATTAAAAAGCCGCTTGACGGATTTGTTTCCAATAGCGGCTTAAATAATATAGTAATTGTTTAATATTTTGCATATAAAAAGCGGCAGAATGATTTCTGTCGCTTTTGTTTCCTTTTTAGTCGAAGTATTAAAAAAATCATATATTAAATAATAAAAAAGACTTGTACGTTAGGATTGCTTTTTTAACCTAAAATACAAGTCTGTTTTTATAAATAATAGGGAAGTGCTTTATGCAAGATTTGCTCTGATGTCAGCAACCCAGGCGCGAACCTTTTCCATCTCCTCGGGAGTAACCCTAGAGAGGAACTTGAAGGGAAGTCCACCCTCTATGTAAAGAACATTGTCCTCAAATACCTTGGAATTACCGGTCTTTGCCATTTCAACAATCTTTGCGGCATTTTCGGGAGTACCGTCGATAATAAAAGCAACATTTGCGGTCATAGATCTCTTAAGCGAGCGTACAAAGCGGCAGAAGTCCTCGGGCATCTCGGGCTTTGCAGTTGCAACAATAACAACAAGACGCTCACCGTCGCAGGGGTAAGCAGAGGGAATTACGTCGGTAGCCTTATCAGCCTCAATAAGCTTTGTAACCTCGTCTGCAATGGTAAGAAGCTTTCCTTTGTTTGTTTTTGTAAGAACACGCATTCTCATAATTTAAAAATCCTCCAAAATATAAATCCAAAAACAGAACAGAGAAAATACAGCTTCTGTTTTTATCGCTTATATTGTACCATAGATTGAAGCAAAAATCAATAGATTTTGTTTTTATTTAAATCGAAGAGAAAAATGATGCCCTGCTTGAAATTCGTTTTTAAACCCCAATTCCCCTAAAACCCCTTAATAGGGCAGTATATAAAAGTATAACAGCAATTATACAAAAGGGAAATTTTGTATAATACAGGGAAGCCAAAAAAGGCTATAAAGCTATATTGTGCTGTTTTTTCTGTTATATAAATATTTTTTGATATTTTAATGCTTTATAATTGTTTTTCGTCATTTTAATGCTTTATAAATGCTTTTTGATATTTTCTATGTCTTATATTAGTTTTGTGTTTTTTTACCGGTTGTTTTTTGTACAGCTTATCGGTATATTGTTTTTTATATTTTATCCGCAATAATCTGTACGCGGCAAGTTCTGCAGAAATATTATTATAAGGCTGTTGGTATTTGATTATACAGAAGGATTTACATAAAATAAATTTTTATCAATTATATTTTTAACGATTATATGGATTTTACTTGAAAAAACAAAGCAAATCATATATAATATATATGAAAGAAAAATTAAAAATCACAAAAAGTCCGATAAAACAAAAATATCAGCAAAAATTTGGGGCAGGGCGCTTCCCTGCAATTTTTATTTTCTTTTTTCTCGCTCTCTTTGATATTTTTGTCTTGTTGCTTCTCCGCCTCTCAGATGTCTCTCGGACTTGTTGAGTGCCAGTACTTCTCTTACCTGCTCTCCTAATGCGGGATTTATCCTTTTTAGCCGATACGAAAGGTCTTTATGTACTGTGCTTTTACTTACTCCGAATTTTGCCGCTGCAGCTCTAACCGTTGCTCCTGTATCAAGGACATATTCTCCGAGAACCTCGGCTCGCTCTCTGCCTAACAAATCTATCATATTTATCTCCATTATAAGATAGTTTTAATAAATTATATGAAAGGCCTTTTAATAAAATGCAAAAGGAAACTATAAAATTCTCCGATTCTTTGATTTTTGAAGGAATGACATCAATAAGAGCTATTATAAAGTCTATTGATTCGGGAATTTCTGACAGACGAATTGAAAAAATACTTTTTGACAAAGAAAAAATCAAGAAAATAGCAAAAGAAATAGGATATTTAAAGGCAGTTTCGGAAAAATACGGTTTTTTAGTTATCGAATCGGACGGTGGGGAAATTGAAAAGCAGACTCTCGGTACATCTCATGGCGGAATAATAGCGATATGCTCTGCTCGTACTATTCCCTGCCTTGCCGCGGACTCCCCTATCAAGAAAAACGGATTTTATGCTATGATTGAAGGTATTGAGGACCCTTATAATTTTGGCTATGCATTAAGGTCCCTTTATGCTATGGGGTGCGATGGAATTATTCTTACTGAGCGCAACTGGATGAGCGCTGCCGGTGTTGTTGCCAGAAGCTCTGCAGGAGCTTCCGAGATGCTTGATATGTATACATCATCAGCTTTATTCGCTGCCGAGTTCTTTAAAGAGGGCGGATACAGTATCGTTTGTGCTGACGAGCGTACAGACAATGTTCTTGGAAGCTGCGAAATGAAAAAGCCGCTTTTACTTATTGTCGGCGGCGAAAAGCGCGGAATATCTAAAGGTGTTTTGTCTGTTGCCGATACACTAGTAAAAATTGACTACGGACGCGACTTTAATGCATCTCTTTCTGCTGCATCTGCGGTTACTATGTTTGCTTATGAAATAAGACGTCAAAACAAGTAATATTAAAAAACTGCCACAAAAGTTGTGGCAGTTTTGTTTTAGCGCTATATTATCCCTTGCAGCCGCAGCCACCGCCTCGCTCGGTATGAGCTTGAGGCGAAGTATCGCCCGTTCCTTTGAACTGATTTATCGGGAACGCTATATTTCTAAAGAGAGCGCAGGGGTTATCGTTGTTTGTTGCTGCGGTACATTCCTTGTCGGGCACGCAGTAATCTGTTGCCTGAACAAGAAGCTGTGCAGGACGCTCTATTCGGATTACCGAGAAGATACCGAGCGAAACGTAGATTTTAGGACCGTCGGTGTTTATGAGCAGCTCTTCGCCGAATGCATTTCTTATACCCTCGGGAATATCGTAATATTCGTTACAGGTGCAGGCGCAGGGGCAGTTGCAATCAACAACCTTTGTACCGAGAATAATAGGCTCAACGGTCTCTACTATTGCTACGGGGTCGTTGTTTCCGCAGTTGTTGTAATCGGGTACACCGCAATAGCTGCTTTCGGGGCTGGATCTAAAGCTGTATGCCCTGCCCTCGCCGCCGTAAAGAATTACATCCTTTTCAACTACTACAAGTCCCTTGAAGCAATGACTTCTGCCGCCGCCAACGCAGGCCTCAAACTCAATTTCAATGTAGTATCTTACTGTAATCTGATAAAATCCGTTGTTGAAAGGCACTTCGTTTACGCCCACAAACGCCCAAAGCAGCTTTGCGCTGCGGGTTCTTACGTTATTTGAGTTTGCGAGAATCTGTTCACCGCAAGCACCAAGATAAACTCTTACGTCCTCGAAACAGTCTCTGTCACGGCAACCGTCAAGTACCCTCATAGTGTCTATACAAATCGCTCCGCCGTTGTGGCCGCCTGAACCCTGGCAGAAGGATGTGTTTTTGTTTTCTTGCATTGTTATGACCATTCCTTATGCAATATTCGATAGGAAAAACCTATCTTATTAGCATATTATGTCAAAAAAGCAAAATAGGTTACAAAAAAACTCCCCGCAAAAAAAGCGGGGAGAAAAATTTAATTCAGCTTTGATTTAGGCAAAAGCCTTGATAGCCTCGGGGCACTCCTCAACAGCGATAGAAGCGGTCATAATGAGGTTAACTTCCTTGGTAATAGCCTCAAGCTTCTTAAGCATATTTTCAAATGCTGCAGTGTCGTTGCCAACAATTTTAAGAGCAGAGTCTACAAAGATGTCGGTAATATCAGCATTTGATGCGAGGATACCGGCAATAAAGCCGTAAAGAGCATCAGCATCAGCAACAGAATATGCATCTGTATCGATAAGTCTGGCCTTATATGTAATATCGTGGATAAGCTTGTCGCCCTTCTCAATACAAACTACGTTGCCATTAGATGCGGAAGTTGCATTGTTAACCATTTCTATAAGGGTTTTGGTTTTACCCGAGCCTTTGCCACCGATGAATAATTTAATCATATTTCAAATTCCTCCTGTATTTTGAAGATATTATATCTTCTACCATTATTGTACACGAAATAAGAGAAAAATGCAATAGTTTTATTGCATTTTTCTCACCTAAAAATTATATTTGTGGAACTTTCACAATTATGTGCTCAATTATTTATTAGATATCCTTTTTTCAAGTGCATCTCTTTGCTCCTCATAACCGGGTTTTCCGAGAAGAGCGAACATATTTTTCTTATAAGCCTCAACTCCGGGCTGGTCGAAGGGATTTACTCCGAGGAGATAACCGGACATGGCGCAGGCAAACTCAAAGAAATAAATAAGATATCCGAGAGAATGCTCACCCTTGTCACAAACCTCAAGCATAAGGTTTGGAACACCGCCGTCATTGTGAGCCATAAGGGTTGCGAGCATTGCGGTTTTGTTCACATAATCAAGCTCACGTCCCGAAATAAAGTTAAGTCCGTCAACATTTGCGGGGTCGTCGGGAATTACAAACTTTGCGCCCGAATCCAAAACGTTGATAACCGTTTCAAACTGGTTACGCTGACCCTCTTGGATATACTGACCGAGAGAATGGAGGTCGGTTGAGAAGATTACAGAGCTTGGGAACAGGCCCTTGCCGTCTTTACCTGTACTTTCTCCGTAAAGCTGCTTCCACCACTCGTTGAGCATAAGAAGATATGGCTCATAGCCTACAAGTATCTCGGTTGTTTTGCCCTTTCTGTAAAGGATGTTACGCATTATTGCATATTTAAGTGCGTCGTTATTATCAATATCGTCAGAGTTGAACTTTTTCATTGCATCGGCAGCGCCTGCCATAAGTGCATCAATGTCTATTCCCGCAACAGCGATAGGAAGAAGTCCAACGGCTGTAAGAACAGAATATCTGCCGCCAACATCATCGGGAACAACGAATGTCTCGTATCCTGCATCGTCGGAGAATTTCTTTAAAGTTCCGCGAGCCTTATCTGTTGTAACAAAGATTCTATCCTTTGCACCTGCCTCGCCGTACTTCTCGGTTAAAAGCGCCTTGAATACTCTGAAAGCAATAGCCGGCTCGGTTGTTGTACCCGACTTTGAAATTACGTTTACGGCAATATCCTTGCCCTCGCAGATAGAGAGAAGCTCGGTAAGAGCTGTGGTAGAAATATTGTTACCTGCAAAATAGATGTCGGGGGTGTCCTTTTTAAGATTGTTGTAAAGAGGGCTTTTTACAAACTCTATAACTGCTCTTGCACCGAGATACGAGCCGCCAATACCGATAACTATAAGTATATCTGCGTTCTTCTTTATCTTTTCAGCCGCTACCTTGATGCGGGCAAATTCATCTTTATCATAATTTTCGGGCAGATTTACCCAACCGGTAAAGTCATTACCCTGACCCGAGCAGGAGGTCAGCATTTTGTGTGCCACCTTGGCAAAGGGCATCATATATTCAACTTCGTGGGCTGCAACAAATCCATCAGCAAATTTACAGTTTAATTTTACACTCATTTTTATGCTCCTATAATGTTTTTTAACACAATAATTATACAACTATTACCGTTTTTTTTCAATAGATTTTCAAAAAAACACTTAAATACAGAATAATTTTTTCAGTATTTCCGAAAAAACATCAAAATATTTTATCTCCGGAATCTCCGATTCAATAAAAACATCCGAAAAACCAATCTGATTACCGTTTATTTTGTATATTACACGTCCTATTTTGTCGCCTGACTTCATTGGCGCGCTTATCTTTTCGGGCATTTCATACACTTTTTCTATTTCGGAAATATGAGATTTGGGAACTACAACAGAGAATTCGGAGCATACAGCGTTGACTTCCCTTACCTTTCCCTTTACTACAGGTATTTTTTCAAGAAAAGCCTCGGGGCAGTTATACAATCCGAAATTAGCAAATCCAAAGTCCAGCATTTGTCTTGCAATATTATTTCTTACATCCTTTGTGGGAGAGCCCATAACAACGGCAATAAGCTGCATATCTCCTCTTTTTGCCGTTGCGCTAATGCAAAAGCCGGCCTTGTCGGTTGAGCCTGTTTTAAGCCCGTTACAGCCGTCGTAATATCTTACGAGACGGTTTGTGTTTGTTAATATAAATTCGCCGTTTCTTATGCTATCCTGCCACATAGAGCTGTATTCGAGAATAACATCGTGCTTTATCAGCTCTCTTGACATTGCCGCAATATCCGCAGCGCAGGTGTAGTGATTTGTTGTTGTATCATCAAGGCCTGTGGGATTTTCAAAGGCTGTGTTTTTTAGACCAAGCTCGGCAGAGCGCTTGTTCATCAGCTTTACAAAAGATGATTCACTGCCCGCAACAAGCTCTGCAAGAGCAACGGCAGCATCATTTGCGCTGGCTATTACTGTGCTTTTTAAGAGGTCGAGAACGCTCATTCGCTCCCCTTCCTTTAAAAACACCTGGCTTCCGCCCTTTGAGGCGGCGTTGGCACTTACACTAACTGTATCATTGAGACTTATTTTTCCCGAATCTATCGCCTCGCAAATAAGTAAAAGTGTCATTATTTTTGTAACCGATGCAGGAGCGGCAGATGCAAATTCATTGTTTGCGTGCAGCACCTTTCCTGTGGATGCTTCGATAAGATAGGTAGAAAAGGCTTCGTCGGTAAGCTCAAACTGCGGAAACTCTAATCCTGCGCTTATACTTTCTGCCCTTGTTTTTGGTCTAAAAGTTGCAAAAACGTTAATACACAGTAGTGAAACGGTAAGCAAAAATGATGTTAATATTACGACTGTTTTTTTCATATAACTCTCCCTTGTCCTTTTTATTTAGTTTATTATATTTGTGTGTGTTCAAATATATTCGTAAATCTAACGATGTGGTTTGTCTTTATATGTTACAGATTTGAAACTTTTTTTGAAATCATCTTGTATTTACCGATGAATTATGGTATTATATATATGTTTTAGTTGGAGGTATCTCACTTTGAAAGAACAGAATAAAAACAAAATTTTAAAGCTTGATATCGCAAGAGACGGAAAAGGAATCAGCAAAAAAGAGCCATTAAGCCCCTCGGGTTTAAAAAGATTTTTTATTACTACAAAAAATAGCTTTAACAAGCTTATTCTTGTTAATATTATAATGGTGCTTGGTAATTTGCCCCTGCTCTTTATTATTGCTACACTTTCCGGATATACAAAGAACACCGTCTTTCTTCCTATAAGCGATATTGCACAGAATATTTTCGGACTTGTTGATATTGCGGGAAAAACACCTGCAAATATGTCCCTTTATGCCGTTGCGGGAATGCAGCAGCCGGTTCTTGTAGACTCTGTGCTTACATATGTATTTTACGGTATCGGAGCGCTTACATTATTTACCTTTGGTATTGTTAATACGGGAACCGCATATGTGCTGAGAAACATTGCTATGGGTGAGCCTGTATTTGTATGGACAGACTTCTGGTATAGCGTAAAGCGAAACCTGAAGCAGGCAATTCCCTTTGGTATTTTTGATGCGCTTGTTAATGCGCTTCTTATTTTTAATCTTTATACAACAATGGCTGCCGAGAACTTTGCTGTTTCGCTAATGTTCTGGTCAAATGTTGTTCTTATATTGATTTATTTCTCTATGAGATGCTATTTCTATGTTCAGATAGTATCCTTTAATCTTTCATTCTTTAAGATTTTAAAGAACTCATTTATTTTCTCACTTATCGGGCTTAAACGTAATATACTTGCGCTCTTAGGACTTGTTCTGCTTATATTCTTTGAGCTTATGTTCTTATTTGTTCCGGGCGGAATTCTTATGTCCTTTGCTGTTGCTATGCCTCTTATAATCTTCTTCTCCCTATCTGCTTATATGAAGGTTTATGCGTCATACTTTAAGATAAAGGAAATAATTATCGACCCTTATAAGGCGGAGCACCCCGAGCTTTACCCCGAGGAGGAGAAGCAGGACGACGAGATAATTATGCGCGACGATGTAACCGAGCGCGAAAGACTTGAAGAAATAAAAAAAAGAAATAATATTCATTAACTAATAAAAAGGATAGAATTTTTTAGGTTCTATCCTTTTTTTCTATTTCCCAAAATTCTCTAGCGAGTAAAATTCATATCCCATATCCCGCCAGGTGTGAATTAAGTCTTTTAATATAGTTGCGTTGGTTTTTGATGTTGGGTGCAGCAAAATAATTGCTCCGTCGTGGGTATTTTCTAATATTTTCTTTTTTGCCTTTTCGGGATTCATTTGTCTTGCGTTATCCCAGTCGTCATAGCCAAAGCTCCAGAATACGGTGGTGTATCCCAGCTCGTTAACCGATTTGATTGCCTCAACGCTGTATTTACCCTCGGGGAATCTGAAATACTTTGACATTTCCCTGCCCGTTTTTTCACGGTATATATTTTCTAATGCTGATAAATCCTCGGCTATTTCTTCCTTTGTAGCATATGATAAATTTTTATGATTTTTTGTATGATTGCATACAAGATGCCCTTCATCTTCAAGCCTGTTAACCAAATCTGTGTTTTTTAATATTATATTGTCAAGAAGAAAAAATGCGGCGGGCACGTTTTCGTCACGTAGAATATCAAGTATTTCTTCAAAGCTTTCGTTAGAGTATCCTGCATCAAAGGTAAGATACAGTCGATGCTCTGAGCGCTTGGCGCACTCCTCGTCTACATAATAGCAGTTATATTCTTTCAGCTCCTCGGCGCCGGTTGGAAAATATGGCGTGTTATTTCCGTTTCTTTTTATATACCATGATAAAGAGTCTTGGGATTTTGCGGATATATTAAGAGAGAAAATCGAGATTACCAAAAAAGCAATTGTTAATGTTTTTAAAAAGCTTTTCATATATATATTTCTTTCTTTATTACTTAATAATAACATTTGTAAATAAAGAAAAAATATATGTGGAAAAATAAAGAACGGATGTAACATAATTACATCCGCTCTCATAAATTACTTAAACTTACGCTTTCTAGCTGCCTCAGCCTTCTTCTTGCGCTTAACGCTGGGCTTCTCGTAATGCTCTCTCTTACGAAGCTCGGTAAGAATACCGGACTTTACGCACTGTCTCTTGAAACGACGAAGCGCGTTGTCGAGAGTCTCGTTTTCTTTAACTCTGATTTCTGCCATCTTTATTTCCCCTCCCTTCGCTGTGCAAAGAGATATAAATCTCAAAAATTTTTTCTTAATTATTATAAAACATATTATAATATTTGTCAAGAGCTTTTTTCAGTTTTTTTCTAAAAATTAGAAATTATTCTTATATTTTGTGCATTCTCGCAGCTGTAAGAGTATTCTTAAGAAGCATGGTTATTGTCATAGGACCTACACCGCCGGGAACGGGAGTTATCATCGATGCGATAGGCTCAACCGCGTTAAAATCAACATCTCCTGCGAGTGTTCCGTCCTCTTTTCTGTTAATGCCAACGTCGATAACCACGGCACCGGGCTTAACCATATCTGCTGTAAGGAATTCAGCCTTGCCTATTGCAACAACAAGTATATCGGCTTCTTTTGTATATTCCTTAAGCTCCTTTGTTCTCGAGTGACATACGGTTACAGTACCGTTACGCTCCATAAGAAGGTGTGCCATAGGCTTACCTACAATGTTGCTGCGACCTATAACAACACATTTTTTTCCTGCAATCTCAACATTGTAATAGTTAAGAAGCTCAACTATTCCCGCAGGAGTGCAAGGCAGGAATGTGTAGTTGCCTATCATAATTTTTCCAACATTTTCGGGATGAAAGGCATCAACATCCTTGGTAGGAGATATACGGTTTATAACCTTTTGTTCATCGATGGTTTTTGAGAGAGGAAGCTGAACGAGAATTCCGTCAACATTATCATCGTTATTCAGCTCATCAATTTTTTGGAGAAGCTCGCTTTCGGATATATCGGCATCAAACTTAATTTCGTAAGATGTCATACCAACCTCAAGACATGCCTTGTGCTTGTTTCTTACATAAACCGCGCTTGCAGGATTGTCTCCAACCATTATTACAGCAAGACCGGGAGCTGTGCCGTATTTTGCTTTAAACGCTTCAGTCTCTTTCTTTATATCTTCTCTTACTTTAGCCGACACAATTTTGCCGCTTATGAGTTCTGCCATATTATTTCTTGCCTTTCTTGACATTTTTGATTTCTTTGTGATAGAACGGACGGCTCGGTTTTTTTATCCCGAAGTATATTAGAGCCGCAACGGCGGCAACAAAAATTAAAGCCGCAAGAGCCTGAGAAACTCTGATTCCCCACTCCTCAGGACCAAAATAGAGACTGTCTGTTCTGAGTCCCTCAATAAACATTCTACCAAGACCGTACCAGCCGAATATCATAATAAAGAGCTGGCCGTCATATTTTTTGTGTATGAATTTTGCAAAAAGATAAACGAGCAAAACACCGAGCAAATTCCAAAGTGATTCATACAGGAAGGTCGGGTGAACAAATACCATTTTTGTGACATCGGCGCCTGCTTCGATAAGCTTTTCGTCAGTCATTGTGTTGGCATTATAAAGTCCCATACGGATAAAGCTGTCGGTAGTAGCTCCGTACGCCTCGCCGTTCATAAAGTTACCCCAACGTCCTATTCCCTGTGCTAAAAGCACTCCGGGAGAAACACAGTCGGCAAACGCAAGGAAATTTATCTTTTTGTAGTAGCAAACAGCAAGAACGGTTATACCGCCCGCTATAATTCCACCGTAAATTGCAAGACCGCCGCTTCTGATATCAAAAACCGATGCTAAGGTTTTGAATTTATCGAGTGAGGTCAATACGTAATAAAGTCTTGCACCGACTATTCCTATGGGAATTGTAAACAGTGCAATGTCGATAACATCCTCAAATGTTATTCCAATCTTTTTTGCCTGGAAAACGGTATAAGCAACGGCAGCAACCATTCCCATTGTTATTATTAAAGCATACCAGGCAATTGTAGTACCGAAAATTTCAAAGGCAACACTGTTGACTGTAAAATCGCCGATACCAAGCCCCGGAAAGCTTATAGTTGATATTCTTAACATATAGTTCTCCGTTCTGATAGCTACCGCTTAGCGGTAGTTTCCGTTTATAACATCAAATATAGAAATTTTTTCAAGTCTTGATGCAAGGTCTATACTTATGGAGTCAAAAATATGATGAAATGCACATGCTGTTTTATCGCAATTAAGCGAGCAGTTTTCTGCTGTGTCAACACATCTTGCTATAGCAATAGGACCGTCAATAAGCTCTATAACCATTTTTAGTGTTATCTCGGATGGATTAAGTCTTAGCTTATATCCGCCTCTTGCGCCCTTGTAAGACTCAACAATACCGCCTGTAACAAGCTTGTGAAGTATTTTTAATGCAAATCGCTGAGTAACCGAGGTCTCTTCGGAAAGCGTTTTAGCATCGGTTACGCCCTCGTGCATAGCCATAGATGCAAGAATTCTGAGTGCGTAGTCAGACTCTGAGGTTATTCTCATAGAGCCTCCCCCTTTTTTAAAAGAAGTGAGGCGCAGCGCAGGTTGCACGCCTCACTTGAATATATATTACTTACATGTCTTGTGCTTATCAAGAACAGCGTGAATCTTCTTAGACTGGTCAAGAAGGTGGCTTATAGTTCTGTCATGGTTAAGTGTGTCAACAATATATGCAACATACTTGCACATATTAACCTCGGAGTACCATTCTCTTGCAAGAAGCTCAGGAGTTCTGTAAACAAGGTTTGTTGTGAATATCTGAGTAATAACGCCTTCCTCGAAAGCCTTGTCCAGATTTTCAAGACCGTTACAGAACAGTCCGAAGGTAGCAAATACAAAGATACGCTTAGCACCCTTGTCCTTAAGCTGCTTTGCAACGTCGATAACAGAGTCGCCCGAGGATATCATATCGTCAACGATGATAACGTCCTTATCCTTAACATCGCGTCCGAGATACTCGTGAGCAACAATGGGGTTCTTGCCGTTGATAATAACAGAATAGTCGCGTCTCTTATAGAACATACCGAGATCGATACCCATAACAGAGGAGTAGTACATGCACTTGCCCATACCGCCCTCGTCGGGAGAAATGATCATTGTTGTATCGGGGTCGATATTGATGTCGGGATACTTGCGGAGCATTGCCTTAATCATCTGATAAGAGGAGCGAACATCCTCAAAGCCGTTAAGAGGAATAGAGTTCTGAACTCTTGGGTCGTGAGCGTCAAAGGTGATAATATTGGTAACACCCATGTTGGTAAGCTCCTGGAGCGCAAGAGCGCAGTCAAGAGACTCTCTGCCGGAACGCTTGTGCTGTCTGCCCTCGTAAAGCATAGGCATAATAACGCTGATTCTGCGCGCCTTACCGCCTATAGCGCCGATAATACGCTTAAGGTCCTGGAAATGGTCGTCAGGACTCATAGGAACGGTGTTGCCGTACATTTTATATGTAACACCGTGGTTGAAAACGTCGCAAATAATATAAACGTCGTTTCCTCTGAGCGAGTGCTTTATAGTTCCCTTTGCCTCACCGCTACCAAATCTCGGGCAGCATGCATCAACAAGGAAGGTTCCGTCATTATCATGGCGACGCCACTCCTTAAGGTAAAAATCAACCTGATTTGCGAAATCCTCGCAGCCTTTCATGCCGATAACACTAAGCTCACCGTACATATTTTCCCTCATTTTTAATCTCCCATTCAAAATAAAATAGTCATACACATATATTATATATTATTGATTCGCCAAAGTCAATAGAAATAATACCAAAAAGAAGCATAAATAATCGAAATTTGACGCAGGAGGTCTTTTATATGTTAAACAAAAACGGTTATATGACTGTTAGAGCCTATACCGCAGGGGGCGCACTGCCGGTGGAGGGAGCAACAGTCAGGATAAGAGGTGCTGAGGAGGGAAACAGAGATATTGTATACTCTCTTTTGACAGACAGAGACGGAGTTACGGAGAGGGTGAGCCTCCCCGCGCCGCCAAGAGAGCTGTCCGAGTACCCCGACCCGACAGATGTACCGTTTGCAATTTACGACATAGAAATTATAAAGGAGGGGTATTTTACAAAAAGAATATATAATGTACCTGTCTTTGACGGAATAAATTCGGAGCAGCTTATAGCTATGATTCCCTCTTCCGAAAACCCAGAAAACTTTCCCATGGGAAATATAAATGCAAATGAAGAAAATGTCCCAATCTGACTAAATTACAGAAGGAGAAAACAATGGCGTTTGAACCTATAATACCCGAAGAAATTGTTGTTCATCTTGGTTCCCCCGACTCAGATGCAATGAACGTAACCGAAAGCTTTGCTTCATACATAAAAAATGTGGCATCAAGCGAAATATACCCAACATGGCCCGAGGAGGCTTTGAGAGCAAATATTCTGGCGCAGATTTCTGTTGCGCTTAATCGCTTTTATACAGGATTTTACCGAAACCGCGGCTATAACTTTGATATAACCAATTCCCCCGCCTACGACCAGACGTATATATACCAGAGAGAAATTTATTCAAACATTTCTGAGATTGTTGACGAGATATTTAACAGCTATATAAGACGTGACGAAAATATCGAGCCGCTTTTTGCAGAGTTCTGCGACGGAGTTGAGATAAGCTGCAACGGACTTGAGCAATGGGGCAGCGTAAGACTTGCCGAGCAGGGGCTTGATTATCTTTCAATTTTAAAGAGATATTATGGCGATGATATAACCATTGTCGAAAATGTTCCGGTAGGAGATGCCCCTGCCCTTGCCCCTTCGTTTACTTTAAGCGAGGGCGACACGGGCTTTGAGGTCGAGCTTATACAAAGGCGTCTTAACAGAATATCGGCAAATTTCCCCGGTATTCCGAAAATTTATCCCGTTGACGGATTTTTTGGCAGCAGTACAACAGATAGTGTAAGAAAATTTCAGGAGGTATTTAACCTCACACCCGACGGGCTTGTGGGACGCGCTACCTGGAACAGCATACAGTCAATATATAATGCGGTAAAAAAGCTTTATACAGTAAGCTCCGAGGGACTTACTGTTGATGATATAACAAACAGATATTCAGGAGAGCTTAGCGAGGGTGCAAGCGGTGACGGCGTGCTGACTGTGCAGTATTATTTAAGCTATATCGCCCTTTTTGTACAGAGTGTTCAGTCTGCAGGCTTTGACGGCTCATTCGGACCGATTACCGAGGCCTCTGTCCGTTCATTCCAGAAAACCTATGGCCTCCCAGAAACAGGTGTAGTCAACCGCGAGACCTTTGATAAAATCGAAAGCGTGTACCAAAGCTTTATTGCCGAAATTGATTATGAGTTTTACAGCGGCAGAATTCTTCCCTTTCCGGGACGTATATTAAGACCGGGTATAGAGGGAAACGATGTAAGAGCCTTGCAGGAGTATTTAAACTTTATTGCCGAAAGCTATCCCGAAATACCTAAGGTTAATGTTGACGGAATATTCGGAAATGCAACCGCCGAGCAAGTACGTGTTTTCAAGGAAATATTTAATCTGACAGGAGAGCCTGACAGAGTTTCTGCGCCAACCTGGAACGCGATTACAAGTATATATGATGACCTCTATACAGGAAACATTGCATCAGCGGGACAATACCCCGGATACGATATATCATAAGGAGAAAGCTTGTGTACGATATAAGTAATAAAAGAAATGCCGTTAAGGAGTTGCAGCGTTATTTGCTTGGAATCTCGGATAATCATATATCGGTAAGCGGTAACTATGATGAAAATACCCGCATGGAGGTTATGGAATTTCAAAAACAAAAAGAAATAAAACAAACAGGAATTGTTGACAGAGAAACATTTGAGCTGCTTTATGAAGAATACAATTTTAATGAGGTAAAAATACCCGATGATATAAAATTTCCGTTGCTTCCCGGAAGCTATGGCGATAATATCCGAGAAATAAATAAAAAAATCGGTGCTTTGCTTGATTATTACGGTGTATATCACCGTTTGCGTTCCTCGCCATATTATTCTAAAGAAACGGAATTATGCGTGGAAAAAATCAGGCAGATATACAATTCAGATAATTCCGACGGGATTGATATGAAGTTGTATTCCAGAATAGATAAGGACTACAAAAATATTGGGGGCGGTAAAATTTAATTTTTAACTGTTTTATTCCTTTGTGAGGCGGGTATAATCACGGTACAACAAAACTATACGGAGAAAAAATGAGTAGTAAATTTACAGAAAAGGCAGAAATTGTATTAAACAAATCGGTAAGTCTTGCCGAGGAGTTTGGTCATACGTATATCGGTACGGAGCATCTGCTTTTGGCACTTGCCACCGAGGCGGGAACCTACGCTGCGGTGTTACTTGCAAAGAATAAAATAAACGAGAAAATGCTCCGCGCCGCAATAAAGGAATATTCGGGTCTGGGAACTAAAAGTAATCTAACATCCCACGACACAACCCCAAGACTCAGAAAGATAATTGAAGAGGCTTATAAAATATCTTTAAGATACGGCACGGAGCTTACAGGAACAGAACATCTGCTTTTTGCCCTGCTTGAAGAAAAGGATAGCGTTGCAGGACGAATAATTTTAAAATCGGAAGCTAACATATCGGTTTTAAGAGATGATATAATCGGGTATATCAGACTTACACAAAGAGAGATTGTAAAAATAGCCGAGCCTACAAATATAAATATACCTAATTTAACAAAGTACGGAATAAATATGACATCATCGGCGGCTCTCGGATGCTATGACCCCGTAATCGGCAGAGAAAAGGAAACCGACAGAATAATACGTATACTGTCAAGAAAAAGAAAAAACAACCCCTGTCTTATCGGCGAGGCGGGAGTTGGTAAAACGGCAATAATTGAGGGACTGGCAGAAAGAATTGCCAAGGGAGATGTTCCCTCCTCTATGCTTGGAAAAATTATTATATCAATTGATCTTTCCGCAATGGTTGCAGGCGCAAAATACAGAGGAGATTTTGAAGAACGAATAAAAAATATTCTTGACGAGGCTACAAAAAACAAGTCTGTGATTTTATTTATAGATGAGATACACAGCATTGTGGGCGCAGGCTCTGCCGAGGGGGCGATTGACGCCTCGAACATTATGAAGCCCGAGCTTGCAAGAGGAAATATACAGCTTATCGGCGCTACAACTCTTGATGAATACAAGAAATATATCGAGAAGGACTCGGCTCTTGAGCGAAGATTTCAGCCTGTTATGATAAATGAGCCTAAAAAAGAAGAAATGCTAAGCATTATGAGAGGTATTAGCCCGAGGTACGAGGAGCACCACAAGATTAAAATTGATGACTCGGCGCTTGTTGCGGCAATCGAGCTTTCAAACAAATATATTCAGGACAGACATTTTCCCGATAAGGCGATAGATATACTTGATGAGGCCTGCGCTATGGCTAATGTAAATCCCGGCTCCGGTGTTGCAAAATTAGAAAATATCAGCAATATAATCGAGCAGAATGCTATTTTCCCTGTTGTAAAATCCTGTGTTAACGAAAAAACCGTAATAGATGTAATGTCTGAAATGCTGGGTTTTGATATATCACTTTACAACTCGGATAACACAGACGACATCGAAAAACGGCTTATGTATAAAATAAAAGGACAAAGAGAAGCTGTTGAAAGACTTGCCTCAGCTATGAGGCGAAGCAGGTCGGGAATATCAAGCGAGGATAGGCCCAGAGGAATTTTTTTGTTTCTCGGAGAAAGCGGTGTAGGAAAAACAGCGCTTGCATCAGCCTTTGCGGAGGAGATGTTTGGAAAAGATACGCTTATTAGGTTTGATATGTCTGAGTATTCTGAATCATTTTCTGTTTCAAAGCTTATAGGCTCAGCGCCCGGATATGTTGGTTACGAGGAACACGGCTCTGCTTTTGATAAAGTTAGGCTTCATACAAATTCGGTTATATTGTTCGATGAAATTGAAAAAGCCCATCCCGATGTTCTTTCTCTGCTTCTGCAGATTTTTGATAACGGTTATATTACCGACTCTAAGGGCAGAAAAATCAATTTCAGAAACACATATATAATAATGACATCAAACGCGGTGGCAGCTTCTTTTAAAGGAGATATAGGCTTTGTTTCAAGAGAAATCGGGAATAATATAACCGAAAGACTTAAGGAGCATTTTTCGGGTGAATTTATTAACAGGATAGATGATATTGTAGTTTTCTCTTCTCTTGATAAAAATGCTCTTTATGAGATTGCGTCTATGAAGCTTGCTGAGCTGGAAATGAGACTGAAAAAACGAGGCATAAAACTTTATGTTGCGGATGAAGCTATAGAATATATCGCTAAACAATCGGAAATAAGAGGGCTGGGAGCAAGACCGCTTCTCAGACTTATTGCATCTGATATTGAAAACAAAATTGCCACGCTTTTGTCCGAAAAAAACGGTGTAGACGAATTAAAAATAGATATTTATGTTGAGGATAATAAATTAAGCTTCAAAATCGGTGATACATTACTTGCAATTTAAAACTAAGAAAAAAGATACATCAAAAGGTGTGTACTCTAAAGGACAGTTTTAAAATTAAAAGTAAATAAAACACCTACAAACAGGAAAAGGACAGAGAATGTAAATTTCTCTGCCCTCTTTTCTTGACAAGCACGGCATTTGTAGATACAAATGCCAATATTTAGCTGGTAGATATGTTTTTTTGCTACGCTAAAACTTGATATGATATCAATCCCTCGTTTGCATCAGCAACATATCGACAATACTGCAAGGGATTGATATCGATGCGTTGTGTCCTTAATGACACAATGCTAAGCCTGGTTACTTAATAACCTTAAAGAAAACAAGAAGCTGGATAATAATTCCTGCAAGAACATAAATGTCAACAAGAGAGCCGATAATACCGAGAGCCCATCCAACAAGCGCGCCAACAACAGGAATCCAACCAACAATAAATGTTGAAAGCACAATCAAGGCACCTGCAAGAATACCGACAATAAGCTGAACTATTATACCAATGATAACATTAGCAACGTCATTGGAATACTTCCAGGAAAGCGGAAAATACTTCTTTAAAATTTCCATAACAAACCTCCTAAGTTTGATTTACAATCACATTATAGCACTAAAATGAAGCAATGTCAACAAATTGTTAAAATATAAATTAAAAGCTGTAATATGCTGTATCCTTATAATAGTATGCAAATACGACCGTATGTGATAACCGGATAAATATTCTCAACCAAAGATATTTGCACTTTTTAAAAAAAAATAAAAAAATCTATTGACAAAATTCAAATGTTCTGCTATAATAATTGACGTTGTCAAGCATGTGCCTTTAGCTCAGCTGGATAGAGCAACTGCCTTCTAAGCAGTAGGTCGGGGGTTCGAGTCCCTCAAGGCACGCCAACACATACGGTGGAATTAGCTCAGCTGGTTAGAGCGCCAGGTTGTGGCCCTGGAGGTCGTGGGTTCGAATCCCATATTTCACCCCAAAAAAATCCAAGCATTTTGCTTGGATTTTTTCTTTATCTTTAATATTGATTATCAGGTTCTTTTACCGATTCCGTCAGAGCACTTGCAAGACCTGCGATTCCTTGAATATTTGAGGGGATAATAATCTTTGTAGCCTTACCGTCTGCTGCTTTTTCAAAGGCCTCAAGGCTCTTTAAGGTAAGAACGGCATCACTTGGCGACACATCGTTTATCATCTTAATTCCCCGGGCTGTCGCTTCTTGTATCTTGAGAATAGCCTCGGCTTCTCCCTCAGCCTCTTTGATTTTAGCCTCTCTTGCCGCTTCGGCTCTCAAAATTGCAGACTCCTTCTCTGCCTCTGCTGCCAAAATAAGCTGTTGCTTATTACCCTCTGCAATAAGGATGGTTGAATTCTTTTCTCCCTCGGCCTTAAGGATAAGCTCGCGACGCTCACGCTCGGCTTTCATCTGCTTTTCCATAGCATCCTGAATTTCCTTAGGGGGTATAATGTTCTTTAACTCAACTCTGTTAACCTTAATTCCCCAGGGGTCGGTCGCTTCATCGAGGATGGAACGCATTTTTGTGTTTATTATATCACGCGAGGTTAAGGTCTGGTCAAGGTCAAGCTCACCTATAATGTTACGAAGTGTTGTTGCTGTAAGATTTTCAATAGCCATAAGCGGATTTGTTACACCGTAGGCGTATAGCTTGCAGTCGGTTATCTGATAAAAGACAACAGTATCAATCTGCATTCTTACATTATCCTTAGTAATAACGGGCTGAGGCGGAAAATCAACAACCTGCTCCATAAGAGTAATCTTCATTGCAATACGTTCAATAAATGGAATTTTAAAGTGAACTCCTGTGTGCCAGGTCTTTGTATAACTGCCAAGGCGCTCAACAACCTGCGCTGTTGCCTGCGGAACAATTTTGATATTCAGAATAAGAACCACAACAATAAGCGCAAGCAAAATAATTACAAATAATATCGGAGCGGGCATGGCCGCAAGAAGCGGAGTAAAATTAAATATCATAATAGATTACCTACCTTTCTAATATTATTATATACCTTTAGAGCTATTTCTTGCAAATGAGCTTAACTCCCTCAATGGCAACAACTGTAAGCGATTCGCCAACCTCGAAAGTATCGCTTTCAAGCGAACCTCTTGCAGACCATACCTGCCCGTTTACACGAGCTTGACCGCAGCCTGCAAAATTATCGATTTTTTCGGTTACAATACATTTTTCGCCAATAATTGCATCGATGTTTGTTCTTGTATCTTTGTTATGCTTTGTAAATACAAGTTTTGTAAGTATAATGCCGACACCGGAGAGAACAAGAAAAAGAATAATCTCCAAAGCAAGTGACGGATATAAAAAGTCAAGAATTGTAGCAGCCATAGCACCGGGAACAAACCAAATAGAAATAAGCTGCTCGGTAACAAGCTCGGCAATAATGGCGATAACTATTACAGCTATCCAATACCAACCGTATATCATAGTCTCTTCCTCCATATAATTTTATCAATTAAATGATAGCATACCGAGTGATATTTGTCAATAAAAGTGGGGCTGATTTATAAAAATAAACTTTAAATTTGTTCTTTTTTTACAAAAATTCCTATAATTTTACTAATTTTGTGGTTCAAAAGTTAATATTTAGTAAAAAACTCTTGACAAAATGTAAAAGATATAGTATTATATTTGAGGCGTAGACAGACTAAACTAACAAAGGAGGAATAGTTATGTTCGAAACTTTAAAGAAGTTTATGGTTGAAGAACTGGGTGTTAATGCTGATTCTGTCACTATGGAAGCAGAGCTTACCGGTGATCTTGGCATCAATTCTCTTGAGCTTGCTGATCTTGTATATGCTTGTGAAGAAAAGTTTGGTGTTGAAATTGATGACGATGATCTGCGTAATTTTGTTACCGTAGGCGATGTTGTTAAATACCTTGAGTCCAAGGTTTAATCTGTATATATTGTGTTAAAGAAAAGGTTGCTTTTGATTATTCACAGAAGCAACCTTTATCTTAGTTATGCTAAATTTTAATATATATAAATCCTGCTGCCCTGTTATCGGTTAAGTCGCAGATAAATACACTTGGGTATTTATTTAAAAGAAATGCCGCCTCTGTTGACTTGTCGGAAAAGCTCTTCTCTGTTGCATAAAACTGAATAAGTCGCTCTTCCTTCATTCCCTTTAACAAACGAACAAGTGAATTAAAAAGCTTTTTATACTCCTTTTCATCATTTCCGAAAGGAATATCAAAGCGTAAAAGCTCTGCTCCGTCTGCCCTGGCACC
The DNA here is from genome assembly GCA_045658565.1 of Eubacteriales bacterium. Lineage (GTDB taxonomy): Bacteria > Bacillota > Clostridia > Oscillospirales > CAG-272 > UBA1740. The sequence goes on along the minus strand of JAZOVF010000030.1, from coordinate 109,134 downwards.
GGCAATAGCAAATCGCATTTCTACCGCAGCATCATCAGCGGTCAGGCTTTCGATTTCAATAACCTTATAATTCAAATCACAAAATCTCCCGAAAGAATAATATATACATATATTTTATCATATATTTTTAAGAAAGTAAATACTATATAGGCAGAAAAAATGACAGAAATTATATCGAAAATATTTGTTAAAAATCACAAGGATTATAAAAATCCCGACGTAAGAAAAAGCTATGGAACAATGTCAAGCGGTGTTGGAATCGTTACCAATATTATCCTTGCGCTGATAAAGCTCCTGGCTGGATTTTTGGCCTCGTCTGTGGCGATAATCGCCGATGCGTTTAATAATTTATCGGATGCAGGCTCTTCCCTTATCACTCTTATCAGCTTTAAGCTCTCTGCAAAGCCGGCAGACAAGGAGCACCCTTTTGGACACGCGAGGTTTGAGTATATCGCCTCAATGATTGTTTCATTCCTTATACTGCTTGTAGGCTTTGAGCTTTTTGTAGGCTCGCTTGAAATTGTTCTTGGGATTTCCGAGGGCGAAAAGACAGTTATCAACGAGTTGACCTTTGTTATTCTTTCAATTTCAATTGCGCTAAAGCTATGGCTTGGTATTTTTTACAGAGGAATCGGCAAAAAGATAGACTCGAAAATTATAATGGCAACCTCGACAGATTCGCTTACAGATTCAATTTCGACCGGTGCGGTTCTGGTTTCATCAGTTGTAATAAAGCTTACAGGACTTGTAATTCTTGATGCAATTGTTGGTATAGGTGTTTCTGTAATAATTATTATCGCAGGTATTAAAATACTTAATGAGACAAAAAATGCACTTCTTGGCGAAGCGCCTGTTCAGGAAATTGTTGATGATATAAAAACTGTTGTTGAGAGCTACCCCGATATTATTGGTATGCATGACCTGCTTGTTCATAATTACGGTCCCGGAAGATTTATAGCTTCTTTCCACGCGGAGGTTGACGGAGCAAAGGATATTTATATGCTCCACGATATGATAGATAACGCAGAGCGTGAAATAAAAGAGAAACTTGGCATAGCCTGCACAATTCACCTTGACCCTATTGTAACAGATGACGAGGATGTTACAAGACTAAAAGATTTTATCAACGAGGTTATGGCTGAGCTTGAATTTAACTATCACATCCACGACTTCAGGGTTGTTATCGGAAACACACATACAAATCTTATTTTTGATGTTGTTCTTCCCTTTGATGCTCCTGTTACAGAAAAAGAGCTTATTTCGAGGATTGAATCTCATGTTTCCGAAAAGAAGCCAAATCATTTCTGCGTAATTACTGTTGATAGAGAATAAAAATAACGGATAGAGTTCTTTTGCTCTATCCGTTTTAACTTCTGCCCTTATTTATCTACTCGATTTAAGAATTCTCCGTTGAAGAAGGATTTTATATTATTCATAATGATACTGAGGCAACGCTCTCTTGCTTCGTATGCACCCCAGGCAGCATGAGGGGTGAGTATTACGTTATCCAGCTTCATTATATCGTTATAGGGGTGGTTTTCGGAGAACGGCTCTGATGAATATACGTCGCAGCCGTAGCCGCCTATTCTGCCTTCAAGAATAGCATCTCTGATATCTTCCTCGTTAACAACAGCTCCTCTTGCCTCGTTAACAATAATAACGTCTTTCTTCATTAAATTGATTTTTTCTTTGCAGATAAGTCCGCGTGTGCCGTCGTTTAAAGGACAGTGGAGCGTAATTATATCACTCTTTTTGCACAAAGTATCAATATCAACACATTCTGCAATGTCTAGGGGTGTTCTTTTGTTTACCAGAACATTCGCGCCAAAGCCTTTTGCAATTTTTGCCACCGCCTTGCCTATTCCGCCATAGCCTATAATTCCCCAGGTTTTTCCTGCAAGCTCATGATAAACGGGTATCAGTCTGTTTGGAACTCCCGAGGCTGTATATTCTCCGCTTGTTACAAATCTTCTGTATTCAAAAAGGTGTGTTAAAAGAGCTGTAACCTTTGCTGCGGTGAAAAGCGCAACGCTGTCGGAGGAGTACCCGGGTACATTACAAACAGCAATTCCGCGCTCTTTTGCACTGGCAATATCAATGTTATCAAAGCCTGTGGCAAAAACGCAAACAAGCTTTAAAGCCTTTGCGCTATCCATAACCTCTCTTGTAATTTTAATTTTATTCAGTACAATGACATCGGCATCGGAGACTCTTTCAGGCACCTCTTTAGGAGTTGAGTTATTATATATCACAACCTCGCCTAAATCGGAGAGCCTGTCAACAGGTGTATCAGCACCGAGCGATGCTCTGTCAAGTATTACTATTTTCATATTCAAACCTCTAAAATCATTTTATAATATTCTACTACAAAGACAAGTAAAAGTCAACAAATTACTACAATATATTATATATTATAGAAAAATTTGTAAAAACTATTGACAAACAAAAAAATATATGTTATAATGTCAATACCTCTGTTGGAGGGCCTTTTTTTTGCGCAAATTTGGGACATTGCGCTCAGCCCACAGCATTGAGGGAGGTATTAAAGCGGGCCAAGCCCGAAATCTACTAGGAGGTGCCGATATAATGAGAGTCAAAATTACACTCGCCTGCTCTGACTGCAAGCAAAGAAATTATGACACAAAGAAAAACAAGAAAAACGATCCCGACAGACTTGAAATGAAGAAGTATTGCCGTTTTTGTCGCAAGCATACTTTGCACAAAGAGACAAAATAATTTCGAGAGGATAACGAGATGGCAGAAGAAAACAAGAATCTTCCTACCGATGACGTAAATGTTAAGAAGGTAGAAGACAAAGAAAAAGCTAAGGCAAAGACCAAGAAGCCCAACTTCATTGTTCGCATGTTCTCAAAGCTCTTTAAGTTCTTTAAGGACACTAAGGGTGAGATGAAGAAGGTTACCTGGCTTTCCGGAAGCGAAGTTTTTAAGAGCTTCAAGCTCGTAGTTGCTACTGTTGTTGCAGTTGGCCTTGCTATCGCAATAATTGATGTATCTTCTTCTTACTTCATCAATTTTATAGCCGGCCTTATCGGATAACAAAATGAGTAACATTAATGAAAAAAACCAAGGTCCCAGATGGTACGTTGCTCACACATACACGGGCTATGAAAACAAGGTAAAGGACAGCATTGAGAAGATTGTTGAAAACCGCGGCCTCGGTCATCTTATCTATGACATCAAGGTTCCTGTTGAGGAAACTGTTGAGGTTAATGATAAGGGTGAGGAAAAGGTTGTTGAAACAAAGCTCTTCCCCAGCTATGTCTTTATCAAAATGACCATGAACGACGAGTCCTGGCACGTTGTAAGAAACATTACAGGCGTTACGGGCTTTGTAGGTCCCGGGTCAGAACCTACTCCTCTTACCGATGCTGAGATTGAAATGTTCAATGTTGAGGTTATCTCTGACGAAATGAAGTTCAAAATCGGTGACAAGGTTAAGGTTGTTTCGGGTATCTTTGAGGGATACTCGGGTACTCTTCAGGAAATCAGCGACGATAAGAAGTCTGTTACTATCCTTGCTGTTACTGAAAGACGTGACATTCCTATCATGGTTGAAACCAAGGATGTTGCGCTGGCGGATTAACTTTTCCGCTTTTATCGCTTCATATATTGAAGCACGCGTGGGAGGGAGAAAAATATTTTTGAATTCTCCCGACAAAATTACCACATTTGGAGGTTTATTTAATTATGGCTAAGAAAATTCAAGGTTACATTAAACTGCAGCTTCCTGCCGGCAAGGCTACTCCCCAGCCCCCTGTAGGTCCCGCTCTCGGTCAGTACGGTGTATCTATCCCCAACTTCACTAAGGAGTTCAACGAGAGAACTAAGAACGACATCGGTCTTATTATCCCTGTTATTATCACCGTTTACGCAGACCGTTCCTTCACATTCATCACTAAGACTCCCCCCGCAGCAGTTCTTATTAAGAAGGCTGCAGGCATTGAGACCGCTTCCGCAGTTCCTAACAAGACTAAGGTTGCATCTCTTACCAAGGATCAGGTTCGCAAGATTGCAGAAACAAAGATGCCCGACCTCAATGCTGCTTCTATCGAGGCTGCTATGAGCATGGTGGCTGGTACCGCTCGTTCTATGGGCGTTACTGTTGAAGAGTGATAGGAGGACAGACAGATGGCTAAATTCGGTAAAAAGTATAATGCAAGTGCTGAGCTTGTTGATAAAGCAAAGCTTTATGATGTTGACGAGGCTGTAAGCCTTGTATGCCAGACTGCTAAGGCAAAGTTTGACGAGACTGTTGAGATTCACATTCGCTTGGGTGTTGACTCCCGTCACGCTGACCAGCAGGTTAGAGGCGCTATCGTTCTCCCCAACGGTACAGGTAAAACTGTTAGAACCCTTGTTTTCGCTCGTGGCGACAAGGCTGAGGCTGCTCTCGCAGCAGGTGCTGACTATGTTGGCGCTGAGGATATGGTACAGAAGATCACAACCGAGAACTGGTTCGACTTTGACGTTGTAATCGCATCTCCCGATATGATGGGTGTTATCGGTAGACTTGGTAAGGTGCTTGGTCCTAAGGGACTTATGCCCAACCCCAAGGCAGGTACTGTAACTCCCGACGTTGCTAAGGCTGTTCAGGAAGCTAAGGCAGGTAAGATCGAGTACCGTCTTGACAAGACCAACATCATCCACTGCCCCATCGGTAAGGCATCCTTTGGTCCTGAGAAGCTCACCGAGAACTTCAACACTCTCGTTGGCGCTGTTATCAAGGCTAAGCCCGCTGCTGCTAAGGGTCAGTACATTAAGAGCTGCGTAATCGCAACTACTATGGGCCCCGGCGTTAAAATCAACTACGCTAAGCTCGGTTAATTTAATATTAACGAAAAATGCAACTCAAGTGAGTTGCATTTTTTTATTGTTTGTATAGTAAAGCCTTTTTAAAAAATAACTAAACAAGCAAAAAAGAGAATGAATTTTCATCCTCTTTTTATCAGCTCCGAAAGCTCATCGGAAGTCATTCCGAGAATATAATCGGAAAGATTTGTGTTTTCCAGTTTTTTATCAATTAAACCTATATTGTTGCCTTTTATAATTTCGCAAAGCTCAACTATATCTTTAATTCCAAAGAAATCACCGTAGATTTTTATATCGGAAATTATATCACCGTTCATAGAAAGCTCTATATCAATAATTCCGAAGTCGTATTTTTTCTTTCTGCGCACTGTGTATCCCGACAGATAGGAGCTTTTGGGAAATAGCCAATCTTCAGACTTGTTTCTCTTCTCCAATTCATCGATATAAATATTTTTTGGCGCATCTATGACTTGTGGCGAGTATTTTTTTATAACAAAATCAGAGATATATTCAATAAATTCATCTACAGTTTTTATAGGAATAAGAGACTTAAGGTTTGTAACTCTTGAGCGAGTGGATTTTATTGCTTTTGATTTTATTTTTTCTTCATCAACCCGAAGAGCTGATGAAAGAACCGATAAATCGGTATCAAAAAGCAGTGTTCCATGGTGAAGAGTTCTGCCGTTTCTGGAATACTGGGCATTTCCGGATATCTTCTTCCCCTCTACCTCGATATCGTTTCTGCCTGTTAGTCTTGCATCAACACCGAGAGATTTGAGAGCCTCGATTATCGGCTTTGTGAAATAGGCAAAGTCTATTCCCTCTTTACCCGTCGATGAAATAAAGCTATAATTCACATTTCCCAGGTCGTGGTAGACTGCACCGCCGCCTGTAATTCGTCTTGCGATATGAATGTTTTTTTCTCTAACAAAATCAAAATCTATTTCGCAATTTACGTTTTGATTTTTTCCTATAACAACAGTATGCTCGTTCTGCCATAGAATAAATACGTCATCTTGTGTTTTTTCAAAAAGATATTCCTCTATTGCAAGATTTATATACGGACTTTTTGTTTGCAAAATTAAGAATTTCATAAATCCTTCATTCCTATAATGGCACATCGGGTAAAAGCCCGATGTGCCATTAGTTTTAATATAAATTAAAGACCGAGCTTAGCTCTCTCTATCTTTTCAATATCGGTAAAGTTGTTTGTGGGAACATGTCCGGGAAGAGGCATGATCTTCTCGTGGAGAGCGTCGATAATCCAATCTGCCTGAGGGAAGAAGGACTTTTCAAGCTCGAAAGCAGGAGTTATCCAGTTACGAGAACCAACAACAACTGCAGGACCGTCGAGATAATCGAAGCACATCTCGGTAATATTGGAAGCCATATCTCTCATTACAGAGTTACGCTCACAAGCATCACCAACAAGGATAATCTTACCTGTCTTCTTAACAGACTCAATAACCTTCTCGTAATTGAAGGGTACGATAGAACGAGCGTCAATTATCTCTGCGGAAACACCGTACTTCTCTTCAAGAATCTTTGCAGCCTCAATAGCTCTGTAAAGAACTGCGCCGATGGTAAGAATAGTAACGTCCTTACCCTCTTTCTTGATGTCAGGCTCACCGAAGGGTATTTCAAAGTGACCCTCGGGAACACCGTTCTTTTCAAATTGCTCGCCGAAGCCGTAAATTCTCTGGCTCTCGAAGAATACAACAGGGTCTGTTCCGTCAAGAGCGGAGGTCATAAGTCCCTTTGCATCTGTAGGAGTTGCCGGGAACACAACCTTAAGACCGGGAATGTGAGAACAAAGTGCTGTCCAGTCCTGAGAGTGCTGCGCGCCGTACTTAGAACCTACAGAAACACGAAGAGTGATAGGCATCTTAAGAATGCCGGCAGACATTGCCTGCCACTTGGCCATCTGGTTGAAGATCTCGTCGCCTGCACATCCGATGAAGTCAGCGTACATAAGCTCAACAATTGCACGGCCGCCGCACATTGCGTAACCTACTGCAGAGCCAACTATAGCAGACTCGGATATGGGAGAGTTGAAGAATCTGTGATAAGGAACAGCCTCGGTCATCTTCTTATAAACACCGAATGCTCCGCCCCAGTCACGGTTATCTTCACCGTAAGCAATAAGAGTGGGGTCATCATAGAATTTGTCGATAATCGGCTCGAAGAGTGCATCAGTAACGTTGTACATCTTCATCTTGGAAACAGGCTTGCCGTTTGCATCGGTTGCGGTACGGATCTTACCCTTGATTTCCTTAACTCTGGGGCACTCCTCCTTGGGCATAAGCATTTCAGCCTTGCGCTCAGGCTCCATAGAAACAACCTTCTGGTTAGAGAACATGATTGAAGAAATTGCATCAGGCTCTTTGTTAAGGTCCATTCTGGGAGAAATGTCATCATTGATAGCCAGCTTCATAACCTCGGTCATGCGCGCTGTGATATCCTCGTGCATCTTTGCAATCTCGTTTTCGGTTGCGATCTTGCCTTTGACGAGCTTGTTCTTGAATGCGAGGATAGGATCTGCTGCCTTCCAAGCCTCGATCTCCTCGGGTGTTCTGTATGTAGAGGAGTCAGAGGGAGAGTGACCGGATACACGGTAGGTAACAACGTCGAGAAGCGCGGGACCCTTACCTGCAAGGAGAAGCTCCTTCTTACGGCTTACAGCATCAATAACTGCGAGAGGATCGTAACCATTAACACGCTCTGCGTGCATCTGGTCGGGGTTGAAGCCTGCGCCGAGGCGAGCAACCATATCAAAGCCCATGGTCTCACCGCGGGTCTGACCGCCCATACCGTAATGGTTGTTGAATACGTTGAAGAGGATAGGAAGACCACCGTCAGAGTACTTGCCGTCCATGCCCCAGAGCTTTGTGATCTGGTCCATAGAAGCGAAGTTAAAGGACTCGAGAACGGGTCCGCGTCCTGTAGCACCGTCTCCGCAGTTGGAGATAATGATACCGGGCTTGTTGTTAGATCTCTTGTAAAGAGCCGCACCAAGTGCGATAGGAGCAGATGCACCAACTATTGCATTGTTGGGCATAAGTCCGAAAGGAATGAAGAATGCGTGCATTGATCCGCCAAGACCGCGGTTAAAGCCTGTCTTACGAGCGAATATCTCAGCAAGTGCGCCGTAAAGAAGGAAGTTTATAGCAAGCTCCTTAACATTGCCGCCTGCGTTCATGTGCTTTTCGACAACAGAAAGAACTGCACCGCCGAGGAACTCCTTCATTACATCATAAACCTCTTCGTCGGTAAGCTTGTAAATAGAGGAAAGTCCCTTAGCAAGGATTTCGCCGTGGCTTCTGTGAGAGCCGAAGGAGAAGTCGTTGATATCAAGGCAGTATGCCTCACCAACAGCCGAAGCCTCCTGACCGATAGAAAGGTGAGCAGGACCGGGGTTGTTGTACTCTACTCCGTTGTATTGGGACTTGGTTTTTACATCGTTAAGCATGGTCTCAAACTCGCGGATGATGGCCATGTCACGGTAGATACGAAGGAAGTCGTCCTTGGTATAAATTTTCTTTTCTTCAGTAAGAGTCTTGTTGTACTGGCAAACAGGAATATCCTCAAAATGGATAAAACCAGCGTCAAAGGCTTTACCGGGGTCTACGTATTGACTCTTTGGCATAATTTATTTACTCCTTTATTGATTTCAATTTTTGTGCGGGAGGAGCAAGCCCCTCCCTTACGAAAATACAATGATTATCACATAAACATAGCTTCCCTGATAACCTCACAAACGGTGGGGTGCGGGAATACAAGCTTCTGTACATCGGTAACACGCATTTCGGTTTCAACCATCATTGCAGCACCGTAGATAATCTCGGATGCGTATGTGCCGTACATATGTACGCCGATAATGTTGTTGTGAGCCTTGTCGGTGATGATTTTTACAACACCGTTTCCGTGCTCATTTTCAGCAACATAACGACCGCTGTACTTAAGGGTTACGGTATCGATCTTAACATCAAGTCCCTTAGCTTTGCAGGATTCTGCTGTTTCACCAACAGATGCAACCTCGGGGTTGGCGTAAATAACAGAGGGGATTGAGTTGTAGTTTATTCTATCCTTTTTACCAAGAATGTTGTTAATACAAACCTCACCCTCGCGGTATGCGGTGTGAGCAAGCATAGACTTGCCGTTTACGTCACCTGCAGCCCAAACACCGGGTACATTGGTCTTGCCGTACTCGTTGGTAACGATAGCACCACGCTCAAGCTTAAGACCGATGTTCTCGCAGCCTATTCCCTGAGTTCTGGGACGGCGGCCGATAGAAACAAGGGCGTAATCAGCATCAAGCTTAGAAATCTTGCCATCCTTTTCGTAAGAAACAGCCTTATCCTTTATAGAAGTAACCTTAGCACCGAGAATAAACTCAACACCGCGGGATGCATACTCCTTCTGGAGCATTTTGGAAATCTCGCCATCGGTTGCGCCTGCGATATGGTCAAGCATTTCAAGCACGTAAACCTTTGAGCCTACGGAATTGAAGTAGGAAGCCATCTCAAGACCGATAACGCCGCCTCCAACTACAACGATAGTCTTGGGGATTTCCTTAAGGTCGAGAACCTCGCGGTTTGTAAGAGCAAAGCCGGAAGCAAGAGAATCCTTAAGTCCATCGATAGGAGGAATTGCGGCAGAAGAGCCTGTGCAAATAAGAAGCTGCTTACCAACATATTCCTTATCGGCAGCGGTAACTACAAAGCCCTCTGCATTTCTTTCTTTGATAGCTGCAGTTGCGTTTACAACCTCAACCCCTGCTTTTTTAAGCTTTGCGCCGATGCCCGAAACAAGCTGCTTTACAACCTTGTTCTTGCGCTCAACAACGAAATTGTGGTCGATAGATGCAGAGCCGAATGTTACACCGTAGTCTGCGCTATGCTTAGCATAGTCGTAAATCTTCGCGGAATAAAGAAGAGTCTTGGTAGGAATGCATCCCTCGTTAAGGCATACACCGCCCAGCGCTCTTTCTTCAATTACAAGGGTTTTAAGTCCGCCGTGAGCAGCTCTTTCAGCCGCATTGTAGCCTGCAGGACCGCCACCCAGGATAATTAAATCATACATTTTTTAGCCTCCCTATTACTTGGTAAGAAGAAGGTCAAAGTTCTCAAGGGCGAATACAAGCTCCTTCAAGAACTTAGCCGCAGGAGCACCGTCAAGAGCTCTGTGGTCGAATGTAAGAGAAAGTCCCATTGCAGGATAGGTTACATCCTCGCCGTTTACTTCCTTAATTCTCTTTGTAATAGTGTCAACACCGAGAATACCGGTCTGAGGAGGATTGATAACGGGAGTAAAGCTCTCGATACCAAGCGAGCCAAGGTTGGTTACAGTAAATGAACCGCCCTTAAGAAGGTCGGGATTGATTGTTCCCTCCTGAGCCGCATTGATAACTACCTTTGCGGACTTTGAAATCTCGTTAAGAGTCATCTTGTTAGCCGCAAAGAGGGTGGGAACCATAAGTCCGCGAGGAGTATCAACCGCAACACCGAGGTTAACATTAGAGAAATATCTCATGGTGTCATCAAGGTAGTGTGCGTTAAGGTCCTTGTGGTTAAGAAGAACGCGGGATACTGCGAAGAGTACCATATCGTTAAGGGTAATGTTACCAATACCCATCTTCTCTGCTCCCGACTTAAGGGATGCTCTGAGAGCAAGAAGCTTTGTAGCATCGAATGAGGTGTTAAGAGTAAGCTGAGCCATGGTAGAGAGAGATGCGTGCATGGACTTTGCAATAACCTTACGGATATTGGGAAGCTTAACATCCTCATATTCTGCCACAGGAGCTGCAGCAGCCGCAGCCTCTTCAGCCTTGGGCGCATTAAGGTCAGCAAGAACAACCTTGCCGCTGATACCGCTACCCTCAACTGCAGACGCATAACCGTCCTTAGCTGCGGGAGAAACGGTAAGACCCATATCTACGAGTTTTTGAACATCTCTTTCAATTATTCTGCCGTTAGGGCCTGTGGGAACAGCCTTAAGAAGGTCTGCGTGGGTCTTTTCGGCAAGAAGTCTCGCTCTGGGAGAAATAGCAAACTCGCCGCCTGCGGTAGCAGTTGCAACAGCCTCAACAGCGGGTGCAGCCTCAGCCTTTGGAGCCTCGGGAGCAGCCTCTGCAGCTGCAGGAGCAGCTTCTGCCTCGGTTTTAGGTGCGAATTCGGAAATATCCTCACCGTCATTTCCAATTACAAGTACGTTTTCGAGACAAGGAACATCATCGCCCTCTTCTCTGAAAATTGCAAGTATTTTACCTGCCGCGGGAGCAGGCTCATCAAAGGAAGACTTGTCGGTTTCGTAGGAGAAAAGAACCTCACCTACTTCAACGGTATCGCCAACCTTTTTGTTAAAAGCGGTAATAATGCAGCTTTCAACGCTTTGTCCCTGACGGGGCATAATTACCAATGTTGCCATTAAAATAGCTCCTTTTTAATTATTTCTTTTTGATAAGCTTAAGGAGCGTGGTGTCTCCGAAAGCCGATTTCCAGTCATTTTCAAATCCTACAATAGAGGTATCGGTTGTGGTGTGAGACAGAAGCATTTTCATAATGCTTGAACCTATGGTTGCCGCATGGCATCCCTCAACCGCAACGTCAAGAACCTCCTTTGCAGTCTTGAAGCTGGCTGCAAGTATTTGAGTATCGGTACCCGAAATCTCAAAAATCTCTGCAATATCCGCAACGGTTCCTACACCGTCTGCACAAAGATTTTCCGAACGGCTGATGTAGGGCGCAACGTAAGACGCACCTGCATTTGATGCAAGCATCGCCTGCGCCGCAGTAAGAACAGCAGTTACTGTAACTCCTATTCCTCTGTCGGAAAGATGTTTTGTAACTCTGAGTCCTATATCGGTAACAGGGATTTTGACAAAGGTGTTGATACCAAGATAATCAACAATGGCACGAGCTTCATCGATTATATTATCAAAATCACGCTCAGTCACCTGAACATGAAGCTCCTTATCCTCACCTATAATCTCGCGGATAGCCTTAAGGGTAGCGAGAGGGTCGCCCCCCTCCTTTGCAAGAATTGTAGGGTTTGTGGTTACACCCTCTATCGGGTAGTATGTATTAAAATAACGAATATCGTCAAGATTTGCTGTATCAAGTAAAATTCTCATTTTTAACCCAAATCGTTATCTGCCTAAAATTATCTGCCTGTTTTCCAGTTAAGCTCGTAGTGAACGTCGTAAGCCTTCTCCTCAGCGGTGTACTTACGCTTAGTATCAACTACCTCACCGCCATTATACTTTCTGTCATTGATTGCTTCTGGAGTACCCATAACGGTTACGTTAAGCTGTCTTCTGCGTGCTCTTACGTGGTCCCAGTCAATGAAGTAAACGTGAGCAAACTCACCGCCATCAAGAACGCCGTCCTTAATAGTCATGGTCTCGCTTCTGCCGAAGAAGCAGGAACGAAGGTGACCGTCGGTGTTCATAGAGGTGTAGTCACCGGGCTCGTTTACGTATCTGCCGAACTGAGAGTGGATAGGACCGGGGTGACGGTACTGATGCTCCTCTGCGAAATCGGGAATCATCTTTCTCATTATGTCGAGAAGGTCGTGCTGAAGGTACTCAAGATCGAAAGAATCGATGTCGTGAGAGCACTCCTGAACCATTACGGAGCAGGTAGTGTGGTGAGAAGCGATACAAACAGTACCGTTCTTAATTCCGGACTCCTCAACGATGTGAAGAATGTCACTGGTTACGTCGTGGAAGGTGGGTATCCAACCTCTTGACTGAAGCTCAATTTCCTTTTGAAAAACCTTAAATTCCATTTTTTTGTTCTCCTTTTATATAAAAAATTTAATTACTTGTTGTTAAGTCGTTTTCCGACTGCTCCGCCCGGATGAATAAGGGCAAAGTCCATTTTTTGATATCCTGTGTACTCGATAAGAGCCGCCTGAAGTGCGTCAAAGATTGCAGAGGTAACTGCAAAGCTTGTTGTTCCCTGGCAGTTGTACTTATCACACTCCTTTGTAACCTTCATAGCAAGAACAATGTCTGCGTCGGTAGCAAGAGGAGACGAAAGATTTTCGGTAACACCGATAATAGTAACACCCTTGGTCTTGCAAACGTCGATTATGGTCATAAGCTCGTCGGTCTTACCGCCTCTTGATGCAAGAACCATAACATCGCCCTTTTTCATACAACCGAGACCGCCGTGAACCGCCTCAGCAGGAGAAAGAAATCTTGCGGGGCGCTCGGCACAGCACATAAGGTGTGCAAAGTGACGGCAGGCGATACCCGAGTGGCCACAGCCTGCAGCAGCAATTCTCTCAGCCTTTGCAAGTGCCTCAACGGCACGCCTAACCTCTTCCCTGTCAAGAACCTTTGCAGTCTCGGCAAGAGACTCGGCTTCGATGCGGAAGGTGTCAAAGGCATAATTCAAACTGTTTTCCATTACTTGCCGTTCACCTCATCCCAGGTCTTACGGAGAGTATAAAGCATCTCTTCAGCAGCAGCCTCGGGGTCGGCAGCCTTCATAACACCGCTGGTGCATCCTGTAGCCTGAGCACCTGCTCTGATTACGTTTGCAACATCGTCGGGACCTGAAATTCCTGCTCCTTGAAGAACCATAATATCGGGGTTGATAGCGCGAACTGCAGCGATAGTGTCTCTTACATAACCCATATCGCTTGCAACACCTGTACCGATAAGCTCGGTAGGCTCTGCAACAATAAGGTTAGGAGCAAGAAGAGCAACCTGCTTTATCTCCTCAACAGAGTCAGCGCAAACTATTGTAGCAAGACCAACCTCATCTGCTCTTGCGATAGTTGCCTTGATTTCATCAAGAGTAAGCTTCTTTTCAGCATGGTTAAGCATAACGCCAACCGCGCCCGCCTCTTTAACCGCCTCGGGAAGAACCGAGCCAAGTCCGCGTCCGGGAACAAGAGCATCCATATGCTGAGCATAAATGTGAACTCTCTCTGTGTTCTCTGCGAGGAGCCTGATGTCGGTGTACTGAGGAGTGAGAATAACGTCAAGGTCATACTTTATTGCGATTTTGTCAACCGCTTTAGCAAGCTTGAGCATTCTCTCGCCCCACATAAAGCACTTGGGGCCAATTTCAAAATAAGGTGCTTTGATTTTGTAATTTTTTAACATCTTTTTTCGCCTTTCTATGTAAATTTATTTTAAAAACATTTTCTACCTTGAATTAACAGCTTAATTCAAGAGTTTGTCTAGATTGCAGTATGCCTCGTAAGCCTTGGTGTAATCTGCACCGGTTGGCTCGTATGTCCGTTTAACCTTAACAACAGAGTCAACAGCCTCTTTAAGCGAGGTGAAATCTCCAATACCAACCGCAGCCGCAAGCGCCGAGCCGAGACAAGCAGTTTCGCTCTCGGAAAGGGTTTTAAGCACCTTTCCTGTAACATCAGACTTGATAGTTGACCAAAGGGGGCTTGATGCACCGCCGCCGGTTATACGAATTTCTTTAATTGCTTCCTCTCCGACATACTCCAAATTCTGCTTTAATGTAAAGGCGATAGCCTCCATTATTGCTCTTGCAAAATGAGCGCGTGTATGAGAAAGATTAAGGCCCGAGAAGGATGCTCTTGCTTCGGGGTTGTATTTAGGCATTGTTGAGCCTGTGAAATAAGGAAGCATTGTAAGTCCGTCTGAGCCGGGAGCAATTTTTTCTGCCAGCTCGTCAAGCTCTCTGAAGGACATATCCTCTGCAAAATTGTTCTTAAACCACTTAAGAGCCATTCCTGCGGTGGATGACCAGAGAATAAGACAATATTTGCCATCGACTGCGTGTAAGTGACAAGGAATAATGCTTTCGGGGTTGTACTTTGGCATTTTGTCTGTCATTACACAGATAGCCATAATAGTTCCTGTCATTTCGCTTATTCTTGTTTCATCTGAAACACCGGCTCCGAGAGTTCCTGCTATCTGGTCAAGCATACCGCTGACAACCTTAATACCCTTGTATTCGCCTACGCATGATGCGGATTTAACAACCTGGGGAAGCTGAGATGCTTCAATGCCTACAAAATCAAGCATATCCTGCCACCAGCCGCCGTTTACCACATCGTAATAAATTGTCGATGACTGGATTGTAGGCTCTGTTACAAAGTTGCCAGAAAGACTATAGAGAATATAGTCCTCAAGCATGAATATTTTCTTAATCTTAGAGAAGATCTCGGGCTTGTGGTTTTTCATCCACAAAACCTTAGATGCAGGCCAGCCTGCGGTAATTTCGGGCTGTCCTGTTACATTATAGACAAGCTCGTTTCCGAATTTTGCCTTAATAGCATCTGCTTCATCCACAGCTCGGTTATCAAGCCAGACAATTGCGGGATAAAGAGGATTTCCGTTTTCATCGGTAAAGATTATAGTCTCGCCCTGAGTGTCAATGGATAATGCGGCTATCTGTCCGCACTCCTCTGTCAGCTCGTCAATAACCTTTTTACACATATCAACATACTTTGTTGCTTCAAATTCAATAAAGCCGGTGGTGGCATCTGTATCAAGCGTGTAATCAACGTTTCTCAGAGCAAGCCTGTTTCCGTCTTTGTCAAAAACGGCCGCCTTCATTGACGTTGTACCAATATCAATTCCAAGATATTTCTTAATTTGTGCCATATTCCTCCTGCTTCCGAAAGACAAAAATGAAATTCCGAAGTTTCGTTTTGCTTTCGTTTGACATTTGATTTTCTTACTTATATAATACCACATCTATTCAAAAAAGTCAATAGTATATTATAAATAATGAACAAAATACTTTATGTTTGCCTCTTGCCTTTTTCTTCAAAGTATGGTATAATATGAGTATAAAATTGTGTAGGGGGTAGGATATGCAGCTTACAACCGAGGACAGGCGAGCAAGAATTGCCGCCTTGATTCATGAAAACGGCAAGGTCAAGGTTTCTGAGCTAAGCGAGCAGTACAGTACATCCGAGGTAACAATACGCAAGGATCTTGAGGCTCTTGAGGCTCAGGGTCAATTAAGACGTGTTCACGGAGGTGCTGTCGGTCTTAATAAGCTTTATATCGACATGGATCTTAGTGAGAGGTATCTGACAAACTCCGGTGCAAAAAAGACTCTTGCGGAGCTTGCAAGTGAGTTTATAGACGATAACGACACTATTTTTATGAACGCGGGAACTACACTTACCTATGTTCTCAGAGCGATAAGAAATAAGAAGAATATAAATCTTGTTACAAACTCTGTACAAAACGCTACCGAGGCAGCTCTCTACCCTTCATTTAATGTAATTTTGCTTGGCGGCGAGCTTGACTCAAAGTATCAGTTTACTCACGGTACCGATGCCGAGCGTCAGCTTGAAAACTACCATGCGGCAAAATGCATTCTTTCGGTTGACGGTATAAGCGCAGATGCAGGGCTTACTCTCTATTATTCAAACGAAGCACCGCTTGCTAGAAAAATGATTGAATCCTCTTCTAAAACAATTGTTGTCGCTGATAGCACAAAGATTGGTAAGGGAGTTTTTGCTAGAATTACAGATGTATCAAAGACCGATGTTTTGGTTACAAACCCTTCTGAAAACAAAAAGGAGCTTGATGCCTTACGTGAACTTGGGGTTAAGATTTTTACTACTTGAACTTTGAATATTTTATTGTACAAAATGTGATTTATATTATACGCAAATGGTGTTTAAATGTATTATAATTATGTTATGATTACATTTTGTTTGCATTTCGAAAGGATTTACAAATGAAAACTGCAATAATTAACACAACAATAGTTATGACCGACCATTTGATTCCAAACGGTGTTATTGTAATTGAAGACGGCAAAATCGTTGATTTTGGAAAAAAGATAAGCACCGACGGATGCGAAATCATTGACGCTAACGGCGGATATACAGGACCCGGTCTTGTTGATATACATACACACGCTGACGGCGATACATTCTTTACAGATGATCCTGTGAAGGCTGCAAACCGTATTCTTAAGCACGGTATTACCGACGTTATGCCTGCTCTTTACTTCAGCGCAACAGGTCCCGAGCTTGTTGAACAAATTGATATGTTAAAAAAGGTTAAGGAGTCCGGTGATGCACCTAACATTATCGGTCTTTATATGGAAGCTCCTTATATGAACCCGAAGTTTGGATGCAACAGAGAAAATAACCCTTGGAGATATCCTATAAGCAAGGATGATTATATGCCTGTTCTTGAGGCGGGTAAGGATTTTGTTAAGGTTTGGGTAGTTGCTCCCGAAAGAGACGGTATCGAGGAGTTTGTTAAGGACGCAAAGGCTGTTGACCCAAAGGTTAGATTTTCTGTCGGTCACAGCGAGGCTGAGCCATCGCAG
The DNA here is from genome assembly GCA_045658565.1 of Eubacteriales bacterium. Lineage (GTDB taxonomy): Bacteria > Bacillota > Clostridia > Oscillospirales > CAG-272 > UBA1740. The sequence goes on along the minus strand of JAZOVF010000030.1, from coordinate 92,005 downwards.
ATCGAGGCTCTTATCCCTTACGGTCTCTGTCTTGCCACTCACCACATGAATGCTACCGGAACTCTTCAGAAATATCCCGAGTGCCGTACCGCCTGTGTTGATGAAACCGCACTTTACAACAATTCTATTTATACCGAGCTTATCTGCGACAAGGTGGGTATTCACGTTTCCCCTTACCTGCTCCGTCTTGTTAAGAAGATTAAGGGCGATGACAGAATTATTCTTATTTCCGATGCTTACGTTGACCACGGTCCTATTCCTGCAGGTGATCTTTACGAGGGTGCTGACGACATTAACTTTGATTTCTCGGGCGAGATTGCAGGAAGCAAGATGATTCTTGACGGCTCTTGCAGAAATATGATGGTTCATACCGGCGCATCTCTTTGCCAGGTATTTAAATATGCATCAACCAACCCTGCAACAATGCTTGGTCTTACCGACCGCGGTGTTATAAGAAAAGGCAATATTGCCAATCTGATTATTGTTACTCCCGAGTTTGAGGTTAAGTCCGTATTCCTCGGCGGTAAGCTTGTCAATTAGTCCACAAAAAATCAAATATAAAGGAGAGTAAAGAAATGAATTTCATTACCGATCCCGCAACCAAGTTTGACTTCCAGCCTCATGAATTTGTTCCCTTCAAGGACAAGAAGGTTTGCGAGTATGTTCGCAGCCTTAGCGGCAAGGATCTCGAAAAGAGAGAGGCTTGGTGGCACCCTGAATTTGAGGTTAAGGTTATGATGAACCCTCACCCCGTTCTCATCTCCACCCTCTTTACACGTCTTAAGGCAGCATCCGAGGCAGGCAAGTCCTTCACCATGATCCTCGGCAACCCCGAGCCTGACACCTACATTCCTCTTGCACAGCTTATTAACTACTTCAAGGTTGACTGCTCCAAGGTTCACCTTGTTGCAGAGGACGAGTGGGCTGACGAGAACGGCAACATTGCTCCTATCACCTACGAGGCAGGCTTTGCTCACTCTATGATCAAGTATCTCTACTACCAGATCGACGAGAAGCTCAGAATGCCCATGGAGAATGTTCACTTCCCCACTAACGCTAACATCAAGGATTACTCCAAGATCATCGACGACATCACCGAGGGTACCGGTGCTGATATTGCATCTACCTCTCCCGGATGGGCAGGTCACATGGCATTTGTTGACCCCATTCCCGAATTTATCGGTAGCGGTGACATCGAGGAGTGGCTCAACCAGCCCGCTCAGATCGTTAAGCTTCACCCCATGACCATTATGCAGAACTCTCTTAACGGTACATTTGGTCAGTCCGGTGATATCGCTAACGTTCCTCCCTGCGCTGCAACCATCGGTCCTCTTGATGTAATGCGCGCTAAGGAAAGAATTGAGGTTCACGCACTTGCAACCTGCGGCACCTTCTCCTCTTGGCAGAGAATGACCAGCCGTCTTTGCACACACGGTCCTGTTACTCCTTACCTCCCCTCTTCTATGCTTCAGACAAAGAAGACCCAGGTTTACATCTCCGAGGAGCTTGCTGCTCCCTTCGAGTGCTGGGAAAAGGTTGGATATTAATACTTTTTCAAACAAAAAAAGAACGTCCTGCGGGGCGTTCTTTTTTATACGTTATTTAAGAAACGGGAATGGGGGGTAAAAGTATGTATGAAAGCATTTCTTTCATAGTCATTATTTTAAGCTCAGGCTTGCTTTCAAGTGAGGCAGCCTCTTCCGGAGTTAGCACTATAGCTCCGCATTTAACAAGCATTTCAAGCGTAGACTCCTCGAACACGCGGTTTACCTCTCCGGAGACCTCGGAAAGATGTGTTTCGGGGTTTACAAGAGATATGTAACCCGTACGCTCATCTTCAGGAACGATATCAGCAAGTGTGATTTCATCATACAAGTCGTCAAGCTCGCTGAATTTCTTGTTTGCTACATACTGCATAAATGGAGCAACTTTGGTTTCTTCAGCATCGGGATCAGTCCAATATCCGCCGTTTGCGTGTGCATCGTCTTTTACAAATTCGTATCCGAGCAGCAGACCCATAGGCTCATTGTCAAGAGCGCCCTCGAGGTTGTTAAGGTTTTTATCTGCTACGATAGACATAATTCCGTGAACAGGCTCACCTTTGCTGTCCTTCCATACTCCGTCGCTTTCAAGGTGATAGCCAAAGATTTCGCCAATCGGAACTTCTTCAAGAATCTTGGGAACATCAATTCCTTCATAAACAAGCTGATATATGGTATAATCACAAATGATAGATTCAATAGCCCAAACCTCTTCCCCCTTTACCGGGTCGAACCATATTTTAGGTTTTTCTCCTGAATCTTTATCATCAGCATTGTAGTTAGGATTATCTCTTTGCTCATATCCAATCAAATCGCCAAGCAAAAGCTCGCTCATCATTTGGTCAATACCCTCTTGGGTAAAAAGGATAGAAAAAGGTGTTACTCTCATAGCATCAAAAAAGTCGCTCTGACCCTTAGGCGGAAGAATTAAACCGTAATATTTAGCAAGGTAATCAAAACTTACTGTATCGGGAATAGTTCCTAAGAAGTTGATTTCATCAATAAGAGTGAGAATTGACATATCTCTTATAGGTCTGTCGATATTATCATCAAAGAGTGCACTGGTATCAATGTTAACTCCGACATCCTCCAGCTTATTAAGAGATACCTCATTTGCTGCAAAAATACCAACACCGATAATAATAGCGAGCGTTGACAGCATACCTAAAACAAATGTGAGCACTAAAGCCAAAACCTTTAGTGTTGTCATATACGCCTTATTCATACACAATCCTTTCATAAAAGTACATAAGTGTACACATAATAATACTATTTTATTATAACATCAACTTACAAAAAATTCAATAGTTTTGCCTAATATTTATAAAATAAAAATTATTAAGGGCGGCGCTTTTGGCGCACCGCCCCATTTTATACATAAAATTATTGATCGCGCTTAGTTTCAGCAATGATTTTTTCGGTAAGAGAAGCAGGAACCTCGTCATATCTAACAAAGTCAAAATCAAATCTTCCGCGTCCCTGTGTTGCAGCTCTGAGAGAAATTACATAATCTGTCATTTCAGAGAAAGGAACCTCGGCAAGAACGACCTGTGTTCCCTCGCCTGCAGGCTCAATACCCATAACTCTGCCGCGTCGCTTGTTAAGGTCGCCCATTACGTCACCAACATAAGCATCGGGAATATAAACCTTAAGGTCGCCAACCGGCTCAAGAAGCACGGGGTTAGCCTGAGGAAGACCGTCGCGGTATGCAATGTTTGCCGCAAGTTTGAATGAAATTTCGTTAGAGTCAACATCGTGGTAAGAGCCGTCGTAAAGGTTGGCAGCAAGATGAACAACAGGATAACCTGCAAGCACACCCTTCTGCATAGCCTCTCTGAGTCCCTGCTCTACTGCCGGGAAGAAGTTCTTGGGAACTGCGCCGCCGAAAACGCTCTCGGTAAAGGTAAGACCCTCTGCCTCGCCGGGTGAGAATGTAATTTTAACATGACCGTACTGACCTGAGCCGCCCGACTGCTTTTTATGCTTACCTTCAACGTCGACCTTCTTCTTAATAGTTTCTCGGTATGCGATTTTGGGTGTTGTAAGCTCAACATTAGCACCAAAGCGATTCTTAAGCTTAGAAACAATTATATCAAGGTGAATGTCGCCAAGACCGGAGATGGTAAGCTGCTTTGTCTCGGAATTGTTAACATACTTAATAGTAAGATCCTCTTCAAGAAGTCTTGATATACCGGTAGAAATTCTATCCTCATCGCCCTTAGCCATAGGCTTAATTGCCATGGTGAGATAGGGTCTTGGATACTTGATAGGAGCATACTTAATATCGCCTGCAAGAGTTGTGAGTGTGTCGTTTGTATTTGTTGCGGAAAGCTTTGCAACAACACCGATATCACCGCAAACAAGCTGGTCAACATCTATCTGCTTTTTACCGCGAAGAATGAAAATCTTATTAAACTTTTCGTTTGCGCCGCTTGTTGTGTTTTTAAGTACCATATCCTTCTTAAGAGTACCGTTCATAACCTTGAAGAAGGACATCTTACCAACAAATGGATCGGCAACGGTTTTAAATACGAAGAGAGATGTATCTGCGCTATCAGGCTCGATAGCAACATCTGTAAGATTTCCTTCAGCGTCAACAAGTTTCTCAACCTTGCGCGCTGTGGGTCTCGGGAAGGACTCTGCTATTGTATCAAGGAAAGTCTTGATACCCCAGTTTTTAAGCGCTGCACCGCAGAATACGGGAACAATATCACCTGTTATAATTCCCTGGTGAATAGCCTCAAGCGCCTCCTCGCGGGAAATAGGCTCACCGCCAAAGAACTTTTCCATAAGCTCGTCGCTTGTCTGAGCTATTGCTTCATCAAGCATTGCGTGATATTCATCGCAAATGTCCTTAAACTTGTCGGGAATTGCACTGCGGATATACTCACCGGTTGTTTTCTCGAATGTGTAAACACACATTTCAACAAGGTTGGCAAAGCCTATAACGGTGTCACCGTCGATAATAGGAATCTGAATAGGACAAACATTAACGCCATATTTTTCACGAATAGCGCCAAATACCTTATAGAATCTAGCCTCGCCGTCGTCAAAGCGGTTAATAAAGAATGCCTTAGGTATACCGGCCTCGGTAGCAAGGTTCCAGGCAAGCTCGGAGCCAACCTCAATACCTGCCTTACCGTCAATAACTATAATAGCCGCATCGGCAGCTCTTACGCACTGTCTAGCCTCGGCCTCGAAATCAAAGAAGCCGGGGGTATCAAGAATATTTATTTTCGCACCGTTCCAAAGAAGAGGAGCGGTAGCCGCAGAAATTGAATAGCCTCTTTTTGTCTCCTCGGGATCGTAGTCGCATACTGTATTTCCGTCAGCAATATTTCCAAGACGGTCTGTAAGTCTTGAAATATAAAGCATTGACTCTGCAAGCGATGTCTTTCCGCCTCCGCTGTGTCCAAGCAGGGCTACGTTACGAATACTTTTGGTGTAAACCTGGTCCATGAGAAGATACTCCTTGTGAAAAAAATAATTGCCAATGCGAGATTTCGCACAAACATCTGATTAAATTATACAATATTTTGCTATATTTTTCAAGGAAAATCGTGCATTCGGCATGTAGAAAAACGCGGCTCAGCTTTGTCAAAAATGCACAAAACAAACCGCGTTTAACACTAAAATATGATATTTATGCCCTGCTTTTAAAGTGAAAAATCAATTTTGCTTTGAAAGCATGTGCGCCAGCACCTGGTAAATGTTGCTGACTCCGCATATCTTTACTCCATCGGGAACCTTAAGTGATTTTGTTATGTTCTTCTCGGGGAGAAGAATTTTTGTAAAGCCAAGCCTTGCGGCCTCCTTTACACGATATTCGATATGAGAAACAGCCCGTACCTCGCCCGAAAGACCAAGCTCACCAAATGCAATAAGATTATCGGGTATCACTCTGTCTGTAATTCCGCTTATCAGAGCCATAGCGATAGAAAGGTCGGCGCTTGGCTCATCGAGTCTTATTCCGCCCGCAACATTGAGATATACGTCATTTTCATAGAATTTAAGCCCCATTCGCTTTTCAAGCACGGCAATAAGAAGGCACATTCTGTTATAATCAAAGCCGTCGGATGTTCGCTTTCCTGTTGCATAAACACTTTTAGCAACAAGGGCTTGAATTTCGGAAATCATCGGTCTTGATCCCTGCATTACGCATCCGGCACAGGAGCCGCTTGTGTTTTTTGGTCTTTCTGCCATAACAAGCTCGCTGGGATTAGGTATTTCAACAAGTCCTTTATCTCCCATTTCAAACACGCCTATTTCGTTTGTTGAGCCAAATCTGTTTTTAATTGCTCTTATAATACGGTAAGAATTTGTTCTTTCACCCTCAAAGTAAAGAACTGCATCAACCATATGCTCAACAACCTTAGGACCTGAAATTCCGCCCTCTTTGTTCACATGGCCAACAAGAAAAATTGCCGCGCCGTTTGTTTTTCCGTAATTGATAAGCGACATGGCACTCTCTCTTACCTGGGTTATACTGCCGGGTACTGAGGTAAAGCGCATTGAGGATAGTGTTTGTATTGAGTCGATGATTATAACATCGGGCTTAAGCGAGGAGCATTCGTCAAGAATTGCATCAACATCGGTTTCGGTAAGCAAATAAATAGAATCGCCTACAATTCCGAGTCTTTGCGCGCGCATCTTAAGCTGCCCCTTGGATTCCTCTCCCGAAACATACAAAACCTTTCTTGTACGGCTAAGAACCGAGCAAATCTGCAAAAGAAGTGTTGATTTTCCTATTCCCGGCTCACCCGAAAGAAGCACTACAGAACGGTCGACAAGTCCGCCGCCGAGTACTCGGTCAAGCTCCCCCATTCCTGTGCCGGTGCGAATATATGTAGGCAATTCAAGCTCTGAAAAGCGTTCTGCTTTTTCACGATTTGTGTTTCTGCCTGAATTTAATCCCTGTTTTACAGACTTTTCGATTATTTCCTCTTCATCAAAGCTGTTCCAAGAGCCGCAATCGGGACATTTGCCAAGCCATTTGGGGCTTTCTTTTCCGCACTCACGGCAAACAAAAACTGTTTTAGGTCCTTTCATTTTTTACATCCTTAAAAATGATTTATTCTAATACATCTATAATACCACAAACTATTGAAAAACTCAACCTGTTTTGATATTCTTTTTCCGAAAGTTTTTTACATTCGGTATCGTTGCTTAAAAATCCGCACTCGATAAGTATTGCAGGATTTTCTATATTTTCAAGAACGTAAATGCCATTTCCTTTCTTTATTGTTCTGTCATTTTCGTTCTGGATATCCTTTTTAACTTGTTGCTGTACAGAATCAGCAAGTATACGGCTTTTCTCGTTATTTTCCGAATAATATACCTGAAGCCCCGAGTATTTTGAATCCCCAAAGGAATTCATATGTATACTGACAAAGACCGCCTCGGGATATACCTTGGCAACCTTGCATCTGTTTTTTAGGTCGGATATTTTTCTTATTCCTTTGATATTTTCCTCAGGCTCATAAAGCAGTTTATCCTCGGTTCTTGTGTATACAACGGCATATCCTTTATCGATAAAGGCTCTGCCCACCGCAAAAGCTATTTCAATAGCGATGTCCTTTTCGAGAGTACCGTCTTTTGCCACCGCACCGCTATCCTCGCCTCCGTGTCCCGCATCAATTATAACAATTTTTTCATTGTTAATCTCTGTTCCCGCGGTTAAAAACAGCTCGCTTCCGTACACCTTGCCAACAGCGCTTACTGTAATGGCCAAAGTAATTACAAGAACCATGACAATGCTTGATAAAGCAACAGTAAGCTTGTGTTTCCTTACATTTATTATATACCAACGCATAAAAAAAACCTCCCATAGCTAAAAAACTATATGGAGGCCTTTTAAAAAATATTACTTATTTTTATGTTTGTTTCCAAAAACTTTAAAATTATTCATACCGAGAGTGTATGCAAGCTGGCAAACAGCTATCGTCAGAAGGAAGAACACAAGGTAAGTAACCCCCTGTGCAAGAAGAATGACATTATCCTCAAATGGCAAGCAGATAGCATTAACAGAACGCAAGAACATAGCCGAAGTAAAACGAATTACAACAATCAAAACAGCCACAATACCGTTCATAACCTCGCTGCCGGATAAAAGACTAATAAGCTCACCGATTATAATAACTACTACGCAAACTATGTTAATGATATTTGCAACAAAAGCAAGAAGTGCGCCCTTAAGTGCAAACCTTTCGCTTTTTCCGCTATCAATCTTTATCCTATCCTTTGCTCCGATTTCCCAAACCGCAGAGTACAAAAGCGCCCAGTAAAACAGAATTGAAAAAGCAGATGCGATTATGTTGAGCGAAAAACCAAGCTCCTGATTGCTCTCCCCTGCAATATTCATGGAAATATAAAGAACAAGGGCAAAAATTGATATTCCCAGCTGGTTGATAACAAGTCTTACAATATCATATGAATTACTTTTTATATGCTTCACAAAAAAATCCACCAATCAATATAGAGTCTTTTTAACTATTTTATCATATAAAAAAATAAAAACAAGAGTACTTATAAAAAGTTTACACTTTATCCACTAAATTTTCTAAATTATTTTGTATAATAAGTTTATAAAAAGACTTTTGTGAGGAAAAAATGGCAGTTTTAACCTTTAAAAGCAGGGAATTTAAAACATTTCCTCCCATATTGAGAGAGTATGCGGGATATATGTCTACAATAAAAGGCAACAGCGAAAAAACCGTATGCGAATATCTTCTTGATTTAAGAACATTTTTCAGATATTTCAAGGTGCAGGATAATATTCTCTCTTACGAGCGGGAGGATCTTGAAAAGGTGGAAATATCCGATCTCAGCATCGAAATGATAGGCAGCGTTACCCCTGCGGCAATTTACGAATTTCTTGTATATACACGCAGTTCTCTTAGTAATAACTCCTCTACCAGAATGAGAAAAATTTCAGCCCTTAGGTCGTTTTACAAATTTGTACATGACAAAAAGCATTATATAGACACAAATCCCACGGTTGAAATTGAGCCTCCTAAAAAGGCCTCTACCCTGCCTAAATTTTTGAGCGTTGAGGAATCTGTAAGACTGCTTGAAACCGTAAAATCAGACACCGAGTCAAAAACTCTTGATAGGGACTTTGCTATAATTGTTTTATTCTTAAACACAGGTATGCGTTTGTCCGAGCTTGTTGGATTGAATCTTTCGAGCTTTGATTCCGAGCTTAATACAGTCAAGGTGCTCGGTAAAGGTAACAAGGAGCGTATTATATACCTCAATAATGCGGCAAAGTCTGCTGTTAAATCGTATCTTAAGATAAGACTTGATCCGAGATTTATACGTACTTCGGATAAGGCGTTTTTCTTAAGCAAAAGACAACAGCGAATTTCCAACAAAACTGTTCAGTGGGTTATTTACAAGTATCTTGACCTTGCAGGTCTCGGTGACAGAGGACTCTCGGTACACAAGCTGAGGCATACAGCCGCAACCCTCATGTACCAAAGCGGAAAGGTTGATATTAGAGTGCTTAAGGATGTTCTCGGCCACGAGCAGCTTAACACAACTCAAATCTATACACACCTTACAAGCGCAAATTTGGAAAGTGCGGTCGATGCAAACCCGCTTTCTGACGTTGTTGTAGGTAAAAAGTAATTCTGCCCGTTTTTTTATTTAATAATTTGAAATTAAGGTGCTTTATGACATTAGGACAAAAGATAAAAAAAGAAAGAAAAAGCAAAAAAATCACCCAAGAGGCTCTATGTGCCGGCAGAATAACACGGAATATGTTGAGCGAGATTGAGAACGACAAGGCTATGCCGTCGCTTGACACTTTAAGATTTCTCGCCCTGTCCCTTGAGCTTCCTTTATCCTATCTTGTTTCTGAAAGCGATGATCTTTTCTTTTATAAAAAGTCAGAAAAAATCCAAGCGATAAAGAACAGCTTTAACGATAAGAAGTATAAGAAATGCATTGAAGCAATAAAGTCGCTTGGAGATACCGACGATGAACTGTCGTACATGCTGATGATCTCCTATTTTGAGCTTGGTAAACGAGCGACGCTTGACGGCTCACTTAAGAGTGCCATGGAATTGCTTACTCTCGCTAAGGCAGAAAAGGAGCGCACAATATATCATTCAGAACGTATAAATTGTCTTTTAGAGCTATATTTATCCTTGGCCACGAATATAAAATCCCCTCTTCTTGAGCTTGACGGTGATAAATTTGAGAATTCTGTTGTACATAGCTACGATTTTGATTTTTTTAAATTTATTACAGGAGATGCCGGGCATAATTATGCTGACCCGATACTTACATTACATATTAAAGCCAAGCAATTGATAAAGGAAAGAAAATACACCGAAGCACTTGGAATTTTACGAGAGATAGAGGCGGCAAAAAGCCAAAAGAATTATAACGCATATCTTGTTCTCACTCTCTATACCGATATGGAAAATTGTTTTAAACAAATAGCCGATTTTGAAAACGCATACAAATATGCAGCAAAACGAATGACTCTTATCGAACAATTCAACAACTAATCGTAACAGCTTGCGAAACAACACCTCTTTTTAGGGGTGTTTTTCACATTAAATAATAATAATAAAAAAATAATGTCAAAATCTCTTGACTTATTTGCATTTTGGTGATATATTATAAATGGCGAAAAATGGATTGTTTTCCTGTATAGCCGAAAAAATGTTAATTTTAAGGAAGGAGAGATTTGCTAGATTAGGCAAATCGGGAATTCGTTTTGGACAAATACACAAAACCAACATTCTGCGGACTGCCCACTGCCGCAGAACTGCGCGCCAGCCTTGAAAAGAGTGAAAGCTCTGATGCAAGAGCGCAGATCACAGCAATTTTTGACGAAAATACTTTCGTTGAAACAGGGGCATACACAAAGCGAGGCTTTTCGGACTTCTTGAATACCGAAAAATCCTGCGAGCTTGAAGGAGTTATTACCGGATACGGTGCTATCGACGGTAAGCTCACATTTGCATTTGTTGAAGATGCATCAAGACTGGGCGGCGCTATGGACGAGCGTCACGCAAAGAAGATCACCGATCTTTACAAGCTTGCTTTAAGCAACGGTGCGCCTGTTATCGGAGTTTTCAACTCTAACGGTGCGGACATCTTCCAGGGTACATCTGCGCTCTCTGCTTACGGCAGAATTATGAGTGTAGTTACCAAGGCTTCGGGTGTTATTCCTCAGATTGCTTATGTTTCAGGCAAATGCATCGGAACATCTGCGGCTATTGCATCTATGTTTGACATAGTTGTAAAGAATGAGTCTGCTCTGCTCTACGTTTCTTCCCCTGCTCTTACAGGTGCGGCTGACGCACAGGATGCTATTGCGGCATACACAGGCTCTCTTGACCAGTGCGCTGCATTTATCAGAACTCTTGTTGGATTCCTTCCCGCTAATTCCTCTATCGGAATTCAGTACTCTGATATCTGCTCCGACAACCTTAACAGAATGCTTGGCAACCTTGACTTTGCCGGTGAAGCATTAGCTGCAATTTCTGTTATTGCCGATAACGGTGTATTTCTTGAACTCTCGGGCGCATACGCTCCCGTTGCCTCTACTGCATTCACCACTATTGCAGGTGTTAAGTGCGGTGTTGTTGCAACCTCCTTCGCTAAGGATGAGGGTAGAATTACTGCCGATGCAGCAAGAAAGATTGCTAAGTTTGTTAATCTTTGTGACAGCTTCTCTATTCCCGTTGTTACAATTGCAGACTCCTACGGTCTTGCGATAGATAAAGAGAATGAAACAAGATTTGCTCCCGAGCTTGCTAAGCTTGCTACCGCATACGCGGCATCAACATGCCCCAAGGTTACTGTAATTTCCGGTCATGCTATCGGAGCTGCATTCGTTCTTCTCGGCTCTAAGGCTCTCGGCGCAGACCTTGTTTACGCAACCGATTCTTCCGAGATTGGCGCTCTTGCTACCGAAAGCGGTGTTGCCTTTGCTTGGGACAAGTACATTACTGAGGAAACAACTCGCGATTCTCTTATCGAGGATTGGAGAACATCCGTTTCTTCTCCTGCAAATGCTGCATCCAGCGGCGAGATTGATGACATAATCAGCGTAAACGAGATGAGAGCAAGAATCTGCTCTGCGCTTCTTATGCTTGCGGCTAAGGGCGATGCTTCGCTTATAGCTCGCCGTAAAATTCTTCCCTTGTAAACGGAGGATTATATTATGTTTGGAGTTACAGATTATACCAAACCGATTATAGATTATGCTAACTTTGAAACATCAGATATTGTAAGTGCTTTTGGTTTTGGTGGAGCAATGGTTCTTATTGGTATGGCTACTGTCTTTGCAGTACTTGTCATTCTTTGGTTGTGCCTTGTTATGTTCCGTATATTCTTCCACGATATCCCTGAAAGAAAAGCAAAAGCACCTGAAGCTATTACTGTTGTTCCTGCTCAAGAGGTAGCATACACAGAAACCTCCGATACAGAAATAATTGCGGTTCTGGCGGCAGCAATAGCAATGGCCGAGTCGGAATCCGGCGGTGTAAAGTTTAATGTTGTTTCATTTAAAAGAAAATAATTCAAGGCAGAAAGGAATTTTAAGATAATGAAAAAATATAATATCACAGTAAATGGCACAACCTACGAGGTTGTAGTAGAAGAGGCAGGCTCCGCTCCCTCCGCAGCTCCTGTATTTACAGCTCCCGTTGCTCCTGCAGCAGCTCCCGCACCCGCAGCACCCGCAGCAACTCCTAAGGCTGCTCCCGCAGCAGGCGCAGCCGGTGCAAACAAGGTTACAGCTCCTATGCCCGGTACCATTCTCGACGTTAAGGTTTCTGTTGGTCAGTCGGTTAAGAAGGGCGACGTTATCTGCGTTCTTGAGGCTATGAAAATGGAGAACGACATTCCCGCTCCCTGTGACGGTGTTGTTGCATCCGTTAATGTTCAGAAGGGCGCATCTGTTGCGGCAAACGACGTTCTTGCATCTCTTAACTAATCTTAAGGAAAGATAAAGGTACTAATAAATGTTAGACGCTATCACAAATTTCCTCGGCACAACAGGTATTGCCAAGTTGTTTGCTGAGTCTAATTGGTGGCAGTACCTTGTAATGTACGTTATAGTTGGTGCTCTCTTCTACTTAGCGATTGTTAAGAAATTTGAGCCCCTGCTTTTGATGCCCATTGCATTTGGTATGTTGCTTGCCAACCTCCCCGGTGCAGAACTTATTCATCTTGAATATTTCTTCGATGAACACTACATAGGAGCTGCAAACGGTGAATTCATCGGTACACTTGCAACTCAGATGGAAGGTTTCAAGGAAGCGGTTGCAAATGCGTTCGGTAACGAAATAATTTCGTTTGGAGCCAACAACGACACCTTCTCACTTGATTTTGCCGCACTCGAAGATCTTATCAGAGAATACAACCCCTCACTTTCCGAAGAAATGATCCAAGAGTTCTTCAACAATCAGGTTTCATCGCTTCAAAGCGCCTTTGATTCCTATGTACAGGGTGCCGCATATCTTGATGCGGAAGGCGCAATACATGTAAAGATGTCTACAATGATAAGCGAAGTCATAAACCACGGCGGTCTTATCGACATACTTTACCTTGGAGTTAAGCTGGGTGTTTATCCCTCCCTCATCTTCCTTGGAGTTGGTGCTATGACCGACTTTACTCCCCTTATCGCAAATCCCAAATCTCTCCTTATGGGTGCCGGCGCACAGCTTGGAGTATTTGTTGCATTCTTTGGCGCGCTCTTCTACTTCACACCTATGGAAGCTGCTTCTATCGGCATCATAGGCGGAGCAGACGGTCCTACCGCTATTCTTGTAACAAAGACTCTTGCTCCTCAGCTTCTCGGAGCTATTGCAATTGCCGCATACTCATATATGGCTCTTATTCCTATTATCCAGCCTCCGTTTATGCGTCTGCTTACAACCGAGAAGGAAAGAAAAATAAAGATGACAAACCTTCGCTCTGTTTCTAAGGTTGAGAAGGTTGTCTTCCCCATTGTTGTTACTGCTATTGTATGTCTTATCATTCCCGATGCAGCTCCCCTTGTAGGTTTCCTTATGCTTGGTAACCTCTTTAATGTTTCGGGCGTTGCTGACAGACTCTCAAAGACTGCACAGAACGAGCTTATCAACATTGTTACTATCTGTCTTGGTGTTTCGGTCGGTGCAACCGCAAATGCGGAGAACTTCCTAAAGCTTGATACACTTCTCATTATAGCTCTCGGACTTACTGCATTTATCATTTCTACCTGCGGCGGTCTTGTTGTTGGTAAGATTATGTGCAAGCTCTCGGGCGGAAAGATTAACCCCCTTATCGGTTCTGCGGGTGTTTCTGCAGTTCCTATGGCGGCAAGAGTTGCTCAAGACGAGGGACGCAAGGCTGATCCTTCAAACTTCTTGCTTATGCACGCTATGGGCCCCAACGTTGCCGGTGTTATCGGTTCTGCCGTTGCGGCAGGTGTATTCCTCAGCTTCTTCGCATAAAAACGAAGGAATATTTCAGAAAGGAAATTTAAAATGTCTAAAGTTTTAATTACAGAAACAGTCCTCAGAGACGCTCATCAGTCCTTGGCGGCAACAAGAATGACCACCGAAGAAATGATTCCGATTCTCGAGGATATGGATAAAGTTGGTTATTATTCTCTTGAGGCTTGGGGCGGTGCTACCTTTGACTCCTGCCTTCGCTTCCTTCACGAGGACCCTTGGGCAAGACTCAGAACCATTAAGGATCACGTAAAGAACACAAAGCTTCAGATGCTCTTCCGCGGTCAGAACATTCTCGGCTACCGTCACTATGCTGACGACGTTGTTGAATATTTTGTTCAGAAGTCTATTGCTAACGGTATTGATATCATTCGTATATTCGATGCTCTTAACGATGCAAGAAACCTTGAAACAGCAATCAAGGCAGCTATTAAGGAAAAAGGTCACGTACAGGCTGCTATCTCTTACACAACATCTCCCTTCCACACCAACGAGGGCTTTGCACAGTATGCAAAGCAGCTTGAGGAAATGGGTGCAAACTCCATTTGTATCAAGGATATGTCGGGTCTTCTTAAGCCTTACGAAGCATATCAGCTTGTTAAGACTATAAAGAGCACCGTTTCTATCCCTGTTAACCTCCACTGCCACTACACAGCAGGTCTTGGTTCTATGACTTTGCTTAAGGCTATTGAGGCGGGTGTTGACATCGTTGATACTGCTATTTCTCCTCTTGCAATGGGTACATCGCATGCTCCTACCGAGGCTATGGTTGCTACTCTTCAGGGTACTCCTTACGATACAGGTCTCGACCTTGCTAAGCTTGATGTTGTTGCTAAGCACTTCAACAAGATTAGAGAAAACTATCTTGCATCCGGCCTTATCGACCCCAAGGTGCTTAAGGTTGACGTTAATGCTCTTCGTTACCAGGTTCCCGGCGGAATGCTTTCTAACCTTATCAGCCAGCTTAAGATGGCAGGTAAGTCTGACAAGCTCGACGAGGTTCTTGAAGAGGTTGCAAATGTTCGTGAGGACGCGGGCTTCCCTCCTCTCGTTACTCCTACCTCTCAGATTGTTGGTACTCAGGCAGTAAACAACGTGCTCTTTGCTAACGAGGGCAGATACTCAAGAGTTACCAAGGAGTTCAAGGGTCTTGGTCGCGGTGGATACGGCAGATGCCCTGCTCCCATTTCCGAGGACTTCAAGAAGAAGATTATCGGTGATGACGAGGTTATTGATTACAGACCCGCTGACAAGATTGCTCCCGAGATTGATTCTCTTCGCCAGAGAGTTGCTCCCTACAAGGAGCAGGACGAGGACCTTCTTTCCCTCGCGCTCTTCGAGCAGGTTGCTATCAAGTTCTTCGACTGGAGAAAACAGCAAAAGTACAACCTTGACGAAAACGCAAACGCAAAAGACGGCGTTCATGCTATCTAAGTTAAATCTCAAAAACTGCCACAAATTTTGTGGCAGTTTATTTTTTTTATATACAAAAAAGCACACGTAGGATTTCTCTTACGTGTGCTTAAAATTACTCGTTTTCGCTATTATCCGAATCGGATTTTTGTTCGTCGTTTGCCTGAGTTAAGTCCTCTTTGGTTTCAGCTACAATGTTTTCGGTTTTATCGGAGTTTTCCTCAACATGACTCTTTCCGAAAATATCGTTAAGCAGCTCGTCAGACAGAGGCTCGCCGTTTGCCATACGCTTAGAAAGCTCCTCGCGACGCAGACGTTCTTCTTCCTCGGCTTTTGCATTATTTTCGTGAGCGGTCTGGTTTTCTTCCTCGCTCTTCTGCTTTTTGCGGAATGCAATATCCTCGATAGACTCTATTGTAGGATTCTCCATTTCCATAGCGGCGCGGAACTGCTCCTCGTCCATAGACTCATTCTTAAGCAGGAACTCTGCAACAAAGTGAAGCTTGTTTATATGCTCGGTGAGAATTGATTTGCATTTCTCATAAGAAGAAGAAATAATTGTACGAATCTCATCATCAATATCAGCAGCCGTCTTCTCGGAATAGTTTTTACCCGAGGAGAAGTCTCTGCCAAGGAATACAGCGTCATCAGAATGCTCGGAGCCGTAAAGCACAGTACCAAGCTTATCGCTCATACCGTATCTTGTAACCATGTTTCGAGCAATTCTCGTTGCCTGCTGGATATCGCTGGATGCGCCTGTTGAAATATCATCAAGAATTATTTCCTCGGCAACTCTGCCGCCAAGGCTGAGAACAATGTGGTCAAGCATTGCATTCTTTGAGGTTGTCATTCTGTCCTCGGTGGGAACGCTGAGTGTAACACCGCCTGCCGAGCCTGCGGGAACAATGGTAATATGCTTTACAGGGTCGGTATGCTTACAGTAATAAGAAGCAACCGCGTGACCTGCCTCGTGATAAGCGCAAAGTTTATTGTCTGCATCGGTTCTTATTTTGCTCTTCTTCTGGGGTCCAAGGAGAATCTTCATATAAGATTCCTCGATATCAACCATACCAATAAGAGCCTTATTCTTCTTAGCCGCACGAAGAGCCGCCTCGTTCATAAGGTTAGCAAGCTCAGCGCCTGTAAAGCCTATGGTAGTCTGCGCGATTTTCTTGAGGTCAACGGTTTCTTCAAGAGGCTTGTTGCGGCAGTGAACCTTAAGAATTTCTTCTCTGCCCTTAATATCGGGATAGTTTACAGTTACACGTCTGTCAAAGCGTCCGGGTCGGAGCAACGCCGGGTCAAGAATATCGGGGCGGTTTGTTGCCGCCATAACAATTACACCCGAGTTTGTGCCGAAGCCGTCCATTTCAACAAGGAGCTGGTTTAAGGTCTGCTCTCTTTCATCATGACCACCGCCGAGACCTGCGCCTCTGTGACGTCCAACTGCGTCAATCTCGTCTATAAATATTATACTTGCGGGAGTTTTTCTCGCATTGTCAAAGAGGTCTCTTACTCTCGATGCACCCACACCTACATACATTTCAACAAAGTCTGAGCCTGAAATCGAGAAGAACGGAACACCGGCTTCTCCGGCAACCGCCTTAGCAAGAAGAGTTTTACCTGTACCGGGAGGGCCTACAAGAAGAACGCCTCGCGGAATTCTTGCTCCAAGCTTAACAAACTTTTCGGGGTCCTTTAAGAACTCAACAACCTCTTCAAGCTCTTCTTTTTCTTCATCAGCGCCTGCAACATCGGCAAATTTAACCGCATTTTTATCATTGGTTACAACCTTAGCCTTAGACTTGGAGAAGGAGCCTATCTTACCTGCTCCGCCGCCGCTTGTCTGTTTCATAAGGAAGATCAAAAGACCGATAATTACAACAGCCGTAATGATATAAGGAAGATACATTACGTACCAGGGTGTTTCCTCGGGAGCCTCGTAATCATATTCCAAGAGAACTCCGCTGTTAAATTTTTCTCTTGCTATGTCGTTAATTTCCTCTATCTGTGTCTGATAGGTGAATTTATAGCTATATTCCTTGTCGGAGACCTTCTTTTCGCCTTTTTCATCATAAACAAAGTCGCCGTCTTCTTCGTTTATTTCATAAAGCTTAAGGTGAATTACGCTATCCGCATCAACAACAAATGATGCAACACGATCCTCCTCAAACTTCTGAATCAAATCACTGTAAATGAAATCTTCCTCTTCGGTTTGAGAAGAAAAGAACGAAACACCGACAATGACAGCACCAACAAGAATAATGAGCACAAGTATGCTCTTGAAATTTGCCTTCATTTAAGTATTTTCCATGCCTTTCTCTAAAAAAACAATATAATGTTTAAGCCTTTTCTGCTTAAACTCGGATGCCGAGCGCATTCTGATTTTTTCAGGTTGCTCTCCTTTTCCGATTGCAAGGCACACATATAAATCTGCGCCCCCTTTATTTCCGTCATCTCTTACACCGAGTCCCGGCACCCAGACAACGCCCTTGTCATCGCAAAGAAGCGGAATGCTTTCACGATAGCTTCTTGGAATTTTTAAATCAGAGAAAAGTTTTTTTACCTTTCTCGTCATACCGCCATAATAAATAACATCTCCATCTCTTCTGGGGCGAAGAACAAGATCGCCTACTATTATAGCAGATGAAATTTTCGCTTGTATAAATATTTTGTAAACATTTAAACAAGTTTTGTCGAATTTTGTTTTGCTGATAAGAAAATCAGCATCAAATCCCGAAAGAATGGTTTTTTCACTATTTATCTTGAAGGAATAATTATAACGGGAAACCTCCTCTAAAGGAACAATCCTGCACATTCCCGACTCACAAAGAAAAACCTTTTCTCCGGTGAGGTAGTATGAAAAATTATCCTTGTCAATAAGATTAACAAGTGCATCAATAACAACGGCAGAAAGATCGGTGCAGTTGTTTTTTGCAAATTTTATTAAAGCGCGTGATAAAACAGCCCGATGAAGCCCTCGAAGTTTTTTACACTCTATGCATATTTCATCTCCGATTATGTTGTCCGCGCACATTGAAATATATTCATCGTCGAACCTGAGATTTGATGTAAGTCTTGAAACCATAGCAGCCGGATCATCGCATATACCTGAAATGGCAGGCACAATCTTGTGACGGATATAATTTCTGCGATACTCTGTCTCATTGTTTGTTTCATCTATGACAAAACCGATTTCGGCTTCGTAAAGAGACTTTATAATATCGGCTTTTTTTACACCGATAAGCGGACGGCAAATATTGTCTCTTATAGGAGGTATTCCGCAAACTCCTCTGAGACCTGTTCCTCTGAAAATGTTAAATATGACCGTTTCAAGATTATCATCAGCATTATGAGCAACGGAAATAGTTTTAATATCGCTTCTGCCGCGAATTATATCTTGAAATTCTTTATATCTTACATTTCTCGCGCATTCTTCAATTCCGAGTCCGTTTTCTTTTGCAATAGCCGGAACATCAATTTTTCTTGAAATAAATTCAACACCTAAAGAAGCGCACACCTCTCTTGCAAACCTTTCATCCCTGTCTGCCGATTCACCGCGTATTGAGTGATTGATGTGCACGGCAAGAATGGGAAAATCGACTGTCCTGCGTCTGTACTCAATCAAAAAACAAAGAAGCATAACAGAATCAGCCCCGCCGGAAAGCCCAACGAGAACGCCGTCTGTTATCATTTTTTTCATATCATATTCTTCTACCGAAGATAACGCTACCGAAAAAAGTTCTTTGCCTATAGGTGTCTTAAAAAGAGATAAGATTTTATTATCCATTTATTGTTAAATCTTCCTCAAGGGTTCTGAACTTGGTGAACTGACCTATCCATCCCATTTTAACATTACCAACAGAGCCGTGACGGTTTTTAGCAACTATTACCTCTGCGGTATTTGCGGTATCTGCCGCCGTATCCTCTGCCTGTGCACCGCCGATATCCTTATAATACTCGTCGCGGTAAAGGAAAAGAACAATGTCAGCGTCCTGTTCGATAGAGCCTGAGTCACGAAGGTCGGCGAGTGTCGGTCTCTTTCCTGAGCCGGGACGGGACTCGGTACCACGGTTAAGCTGAGCGCAGCATACAATTGGAATTCCAAAATCCTTGGCCATAATTTTAAGATTTCGGGATATTTCACCAACCTGCTGTGCGCGGTTATCTGTGTTTGCGGTAGTCTGCATAAGACCGATGTAGTCTATTACAACAAGTCCAAGATTGGGAAGCCTTCTGAGCTTTGACTTCATTTCAGTAGTAGAAATTGCAGATGTGTCATCAATATAAATGTCGCATCCCGAAAGTGTTGAAATTACATCTACAATATTATTCCAATCCTCGGGCTTTAATTCACCTGTACGAAGTGCTCTGGAGTCAACAAGCGCTTCGCTGGATAGAATACGGCTTACAAGCTGCTCACCCGACATCTCAAGGGAGAATATAGCAACAGCCTTTTTTGTAGCCTTTGCAACATTTGTTGCAATATTCAGAGCAAAGGAGGTTTTTCCCATACCGGGACGTGCGCCCAGAATAATAAGGTCACCCTTACCCATTTGTATAAGCATTCGGTCAAGTCCCGAAAAGCCTGTTTTTGTTCCGGTAACAGCACCCTTATTCTCGGACATTGTCTCAATGTCCTTATAAACATTCTGGAGAACGTCGCGGATGTGTCTGAACTCCTTGGTATCATTGTTGTGAGATATATCAAAGATCTTCTGCTCGGCATTATCGATAACCGCGCGGACCTCTTCCTCCTCGCTGTAAGCATCTGTGCTTATTTCATCACAAATGTTTATAAGACGGCGAAGAGTTGATTTATCTTTAACGATTCTTGCGTAATCCTTGACATTTGATGCGGATGGGACAGATTCAGCCAAAATTCTGATATACTGTATTCCTCCCGTTTCATCACGGTCACCCTGCTCTACAAGCGCATTTACAAGTGTTACGATATCTATTGTTTTACTCTTTGAATACATGGCGAGAAAAGCTGAATAGATATGCTTATGCTCTGCGAGATAAAAGTCATCAACCGTGATCATTCCGCCGATCTTATCGAAGGAATCGGGATCAACAATAATAGAACCTAAAAGTGCCTGCTCCGCCTCTATGGAAACCGGCATTTGTCTTATGATATCGCTGGTAGAATCCATAATAAGCTACGTCCTTTCTTGATTAAGTGGTAATCACTGATGTACGTTTACGACAAATTTTGCACTTATGTCGGCAAGTATCTTTATTTCAACAGAGTATTTGCCATAAGCCTTTATAGGGTCTTTTATCTGAATTTTACGCTTGTCAATCTCAACCGAGAGCTTTTTTGAAAGCTCGGCAGCAATATCCTTTGCTGTAACAGAGCCGTAAAGTCTGCCGTCTGCACCGTGATCCATGACGATATCAATTTCAGTATCCTTTATTTTGTCAGCAAGAGCCGAAGCAGCCTTTCTATCCTCGTTTATCTTGTACTGCTTTGCTTCCTCCTTGCTCTTAAGCTCGCTTGTAGCCTTCGCATCTGCGGGAACAGCCTTTTTCTGAGGGAACAGGAAGTTGCGCGCATATCCGTCAGAAACCTCTACGATCTGGTCCTTTTTTCCCTGTCCTTTAACATCACATAATAAAATTACTTTCACGATATACTCCTTTACCGCATCTGCGGTTCTGTTAATTCATTTTTATCAATCATTAAACTGTGCATCAATGCTATACTTTAACTCGGAAAGAACAGCTGCGATAGAATCCGAGACTATCTGTGCACCCGCTACATCATAGTGACCTCCGCCACCCATACGTTCAAGGATAAGCTGAACATTTATCTGACCGGATGAACGAGCCGAAATATGGATTTGGTCGCCAATTCTGACAAGCGTAAATGCAGCCTCAACACCTCGAAGTGTCAGCATTTTATCCGCAGCCTTTGAAGCTATGATACGGAAGCTCTCGTCTGTTTCACCGTCGCAGGATGAAATAGCAATGCAGCCGCGGTACATGGTAATCGAGGTATGGAATCTTGCCTCCTTGGAAAGATCCTCGGGAACAGCCTTAAAGAGATTGTAAACGTCGGTGGGGTTAGCCCCTGCACCTCTCAGATACTGAGCCGCACCAAAGGTACGTGTGCCTGTATTTCTTGTAAATTGCTTAGTGTCAAGAAGAATACCTGCAAGAAGAAGGTCTGCCTCTTCCTTGATAAGGTTTTGGGAGCTGACCGTACTCTCAAGCATCTCGGTTACAAGCTCACAGGTAGATGAAGCCGAAGGCTCAATGTAGGAAAGTTTTATTACATCCGACACAGCATCTGTCTTTCTGTGGTGATCAACTACGGCAATAGCGCCTGCTTTAGCGGCGATATCCGAGAACTGCGCTCTGCCGACAGAGCCGTGGTCAACAAGAATAACAAGTGTATCGGGTCCGAGAAGATCAAGGCCGTATGCGTTATCAACAAAGACCTCGGAGTACATATCTGTTTTTTGCATCATTTCAATACATGGACGCAGGTTTTTGTCATGTAGGTCTATTGCAATATTAGCCTTAACACCGCAAAGCATAGCAAGACGGGCAACACCAACAGAAGCACCGATAGAGTCAAAGTCACCGTAACGGTGTCCCATAATAACAACATTGTCAGAGCGAACCATAAGAGCGGTAAGCTGGCTGGCAAACGATCTTGATTTTACGTTTGATCTTTTGTAAACCGTTTTTGTACGTCCGCCGTAAAATTCGGTTCCGTCCTCAGACTTATATACCGCCTGGTCGCCTCCGCGCTGAAGCGCAAGGTCAATAGCATCTCTTGCATCAAGCTCACGCTGGGACAAGGTATCACGGCTACGGGATACACCCACAGACACAGTAATAGAAACTCCGTCACCTACTCTTGAATCTCTTATATCATCAAGTATAGAAAAACGGTTTTTGATACACTTATCAAGATATACAGAGTCAAAGAGCATTATATATTTATCCTTGTCGTAGGACTTGATAATACCATTCATGGACGAAGCCCACGCCTTAAGCTTTTCTTCGGTTCTGGTAACGGCGTCAGCATACTTATCATGCACGTACTGGAGAACGTCCTCAACATTGTCTATTGCTATGTAAGCCACAGCAACCTTCTCATCAAGATATTTGCGCTCGGTTTCGCGAAGCTCTGTTATATCGGTAAACATTGCGATATAAAGACCATCGTTTTTATCCGAAACGGCAAAGCCCTCCATTTTGTAAACCGATTTTTCAAGATTTACAACAACGTCATCACCGCACACATCATCCGGAGTTATTCCGAAAAGCGAGGTTATGTTTTTGGCAACATAATTCTCATACCTGTCAAGAGTTTCGCGCATCGCATCATTGTACCACAGAATTGTACCCAGAGAGTTAAAGGCGATAACAGGCGATGTTGTGTTCTTGAATACTATACTACTGTCCTCGGAAAGAAGCATATGAATATTCTTTTTTGGTACAGATTCGGCTTTTGCTCCTCGTCTGTATGCAATAAAAGCAACCTCGGCAAGATAACCGAGAGTTACAAGAACGGCAGGCAGAACAGCTTGCCCCGGAAAAACAGAAATAAGCACCGAGGCAAGTGCAATATTAAAGCATGCCAGCGAAACGTAGAGAACTATTTCAAAACGAGACGCATAAGGGATATGAATTATATTAGCTCTGTTGTTTTCATGCTTCATATAAAATACAACTCCTTAAGAACCGAAGCCTGAGCCAGGTCCGTTTTTTAACAATTTATTTTGTTGGATTGTGTATACGACACCAAAGACCGAAACAACGTCAAGGGCTAGGCTGCCAAGTAAAATAAAACCAACAACAAGGATTATTATACCAAGAATCTTGCGATTTTTCTTTACAAACAATTCAAGCACCGCCTTTAAACCGATATAAGCAAAAACGGTTGCAAAAATTCCGGAAAGATTTAGCACCGAAAGGTCAAACAAACCTTCTCCGTATGCAAAAGAAGACAAAAGATAGAGTGCAATATAAAGATATGCATATACCGAGGGAACGGCAAATTTCCAATCCTTTATACCGCAGTCCTCGTCAGCAAACCGTCTTGCTAAAGCAGTAAATATTTTGAGCGTAAGCCCTGCCAATACAAAGGAAATTATAAAGATATAAGAAACGAGCAGATTAAAAACACCGTCAAATACCGACTCAAAGTATTCGGATGTTAGCTGAATTTGTTCAATTCCTTCAACAGTAATGGAGCTTGATGCCTGCATCATTCCGTTAATAAAGTCGGTTTTCAGGCTTTCGTAAAGTCCGGAGTAAAATTTAAAAGCGCTGTCAAAGGTATATTCCCCTGTTTTGACAAAGGCAACAAGGATAAACGAAAAGAAAATAGCAAAGGCAATAAAAAGAGTAATTATTATCGCAGTATCGCATTTTGTATTGCCGAATCGGTAAGCCAACCAAAGCACCGCACCGCACACAACAGATGCAATACACCACATAGGCGGATTAGCAATCGGTACAAACAGGAGAGCGACAGCAACCACCGCGCAGATTATAGATAATACTCGCTTGTTTCTTTCAAAAACCAAAAGCAAAGCATAAAAAGCCGACGAAAGAGGTAAAAGTATTTCTCCAACAACAATAGCACCGGCTAGCGATAGCATTGTAAGAATAAAAAAGAATGTAATAGAGGCTTTATACGATTTATCTGATCTTAATTCTGTTTTCATCCCGTTTTCCTTTCTTTTTATTCATATAATTATAACATATAAATATATTTTTGTAAATAAAATCACAAAAATTATTGTAAAATAATTGTAAACATGCAAGCAAAACGGTTTTTTTCAAATTTTATGTTGCAAAGTATGAAGATTTATTGTACAATATAAATATTGGATTAAGAAAGGAGGAGAGCATGTTGACACGTTTAACCGTTGAAACGAGTGTATCCGAGTTGCCCGGCATAGGTAAAACCAGGCAGTCAAAGCTTGAAAAGCTGGGAATTTTTTCTGTCGGTGACTTGATATTTCATTTCCCAAGAGCGCACGAAATGCGTGGAAACGTACTGCCCCTTTCTAATTTTTTGATTGATGCCCCCGCCTCGTATCTTGTAACCGTTTCATCAAATGTAAGCACTGCCAAAATCAAGCAGGGGCTTACAATCTCAAAATTTCGCGCATTTGATGACAGCGGAAGCATTGAAATTGTCTTTTTTAATTCTCCTTACATAAAGGATGTTTTTCATATTGGTGATAAATTCAGAATATACGGCAAGGTTAGTGTTACAAAAAGCAAATTACAGATAACAAATCCAAAATATGAGCCATACCTTGACGGTATCATTTTACCCGACTATATTCCCATATATCATTCAACGGACGGGCTTTCCTCAAAGCAGATAGAAAAGCTGGTAACACTTGCTTTAAACGACGTTCTGCCCGGTATTATCGACTATATTCCGGATAATATCAGAATTGAAAACAATCTGCCCACCCTGTCATATGCAATAAAAAACGCACACTTTCCCGAAAGTGCCGATGCGCTCAGGCGTTCGCTCTTTCGACTTGCTTTTGACGAAATTATGCTGTTCGGTTTAGGCATATGCATATCATCTGCGCGCAAAGACAGGGTTAATGGAATAAGATTTTCAAAAACCTCGCTTGAGCCGCTTACATCCCTGCTCCCTTATGAGCTTACCCCATCACAAAAATCGGCTGTAAACGATATTTACAAGGATACAGTTTTAGGCGATGGCGGTAAAATTTCACCTATGGCAAGAATACTTGTCGGAGATGTTGGAACAGGAAAAACTATATGTGCGATTATGGCAATGTATATTGCGGTTATGTCGGGATATCAGGCAGCCCTTATGGTTCCAACAGA
The DNA here is from genome assembly GCA_045658565.1 of Eubacteriales bacterium. Lineage (GTDB taxonomy): Bacteria > Bacillota > Clostridia > Oscillospirales > CAG-272 > UBA1740. Next base: position 66,747 of record JAZOVF010000030.1, on the reverse strand, counting down.
AATTCTTGCAAGACAGCACTATGCTGATATCAAAAATCTTCTTGATTCTCTTAACATTAGAACAGAACTGCTGCTTGGCTCTACAACAAAAAAAGAAAAGACAAGAATTTACTCCGCTCTTCAAAACGGTGAATGCAATATTGTTATAGGTACACACGCGCTGATATCCGATAATGTTAATTTTGCAAAACTCGGTCTTGTTATTACAGACGAGCAGCACCGCTTTGGAGTAAATCAACGCTCGCTTCTGAAAAGCAAGACAGAAAATGTTCATATGCTTGTTATGAGCGCAACACCTATCCCAAGAACCCTTGCTTTATCTATGTACGGCGACCTTGATGTTTCAAGAATAACCGATATGCCTAAAGGACGTATGAGAGTTGACACCTATGTAGTAGACGAGGGATACCGTAAAAGGCTTAACGAATTTATACACCGTCAGGTTGAAACAGGCGGACAATGCTATATTGTTTGCCCGTCTATCGAACCGGGTGAAGACAACGAAGAGCTGTTTATCACCGATTCTATCGACGGCGGATTTGTTAATGTAAATTCGCTTAACTTAAAAAACGCTGTGGAATATGCCGAAAATCTTAGGAAAGATTTGCCTGATATAAAAATAGATGTTCTTCACGGAAAAATGAAGGCTCAGGAAAAAGACGAGGTAATGGCAGGCTTTGTATCGGGAGAAACAAAGGTGCTTGTATCCACTACAGTAATTGAGGTGGGTGTGAATGTTCCCAACGCCTCGCTTATGATTGTAGAAAACGCAGAACGCTTCGGACTCTCTCAGCTTCACCAGTTAAGAGGTCGTGTAGGCCGTGGAACAAGAAAATCATTCTGCGTGCTTGTCTCCGACATGAAAAGTGAAAAATCAAGAGACCGCCTCGAGACAATGAAGACAACATATGACGGCTTTGAGATTGCTGAAAAGGATTTGCTAATGCGCGGACCCGGAGACTTCTTTTCTCAAAATAACGAAAATATATTAAGGCAGAGTGGCGGTTTTGAATTCAAATTCGCCTCAAAATGCGATTCAACAGATTTGTTTGAAAGGGCTTTTAATGCTGCAAAAACAATTATTTCTACAGACCCTGATTTAAAATCCCGCGACCATGAATTACTGCGTGAAGAAATAGAAAAACGCATAAAGGTCAATACAATTACCATTTCATAAAAGAAAGGCAAATACAAAAATGGCAAACAAACCTCTTGCCGACAGACTCCGTCCAAAATCCTTTGACGAGGTTGTAGGACAGAAGCACCTTGTGGGTGAAAACGGAATTATAAAACGGTTAATTGACAATGACAGAATTCCAAATATGATATTTTTCGGCCCTCCGGGCACAGGAAAGACAACAGTTGCTAATATTGTTGCTTCTGTTTCGGGAATGCAGCTTTTTAAGTTTAACGCAACAACAGCTTCTCTTGCTGACATAAAGGAGGTAATGGCTTCCGCAGACAATATGTTTGCAGACAACGGAACACTTCTTTACCTTGATGAAATTCAGTATTTTAACAAAAAGCAGCAGCAATCGCTTCTTGAATTTACCGAAAACGGAAAAATCACGCTTATTGCATCAACTACCGAAAATCCTTATTATTTCGTCTATAATGCCCTGCTCTCTCGCTCATCTGTTTTTGAATTTAAGTCGGTAACGCCGGAGGAATGCCTACCAACACTCCGAAGAGCGCTTGACACTCTTAACAGCGATTTCAACGACTGCAAGACTTGCGAGGATGGAATTCTTAAGTCTATTGCTTACGCTTCGGCGGGAGATGTAAGAATGGGAATAGGTATTCTCGAAAATGCTTTTTACATATCCGATAAGGAAATTACCGAAGAGAATATAAAACAGCTTTTGCCTGCGGTTATCGGTCACTTTGACAGAGATGGAGATGTTCATTATGATCATCTATCCTGTCTGCAAAAATCCATTCGCGGCTCTGTCCCCGATGCTGCGATATTCTATCTTGCAAAGATACTTGCATCAGGCGACCTGCTCTCGGCTTGCAGAAGGCTTCTGGTTATTGCAAACGAGGATATTGGTTGTGCATACCCCCAGGCATCATCTATTGCTTATGCATGTACAGAAAGTGCAAAGGCAATTGGACTTCCCGAAGCTGCAATTCCTCTTTCCAATCTTGTTGTAATTCTTGCCACAGCGCCAAAGTCAAACACAGCTTATCTTGCATACCACGCAGCATGCGAGGATATTGAAAAAGGCCTCGGAGCAACAGTTCCAACACATCTTCAAAGTCCAAACTTTAAAGGATATGTTTATCCCCATGATTACGAAAACAACTATGTAATCCAGGACTATCTGCCAGGTGACCTTGTAGGTCGTCAGTATTATATTTACGGCTCGAACAAAACCGAGCAGGCAGCTAAGACCTATCATGACTTTATAGTTTCTGCCGCAAAGGCAGGACTTAAGCGCAAAAAGTAATCTTTATCATCAATTTTTGACTCGTTTTACATAAAATATCTTACAAAACTTGACAAAATCCCCTTAATTTGATATAATGTGTCTATTATAATATAGTACGTATTGTCGGAGGAAGATTTTCCTATGATTTATCACTTTATACTTAATCCTAAGTCTGGCAGCAGCCCTAAACAAAAAAAGCTAGAGCCTCTTATTAAAGAAATATGCTCAAAGAGGCAGTTAAACTACCATATATATTACACAACATGCTCAGGTGATGCACTTGAATATGTAAAATCCATGGTCAGAATATCTTCTGAAAAGCAACGCTTTATCTGTATTGGCGGTGACGGAACAATTAACGAAATGGGCAACTGCGCGGTTGCTAATCCCAATGCTGAGTTTGGTGTTATTCCAAACGGTTCCGGAAACGACTTTGTAAGGAATTTTACAAATACAAAGCTCTTCTCTGACATAAATGCACAGATTGACGGTGAGCCTATTGCTCTTGACCTTATAAAATACAATGACGCATACTGTGTTAATATGGTCAATATAGGTTTTGACTGTGCTGTTGTTAAAGAGGCAGAGAGACTTAAGAGAAAAAAGCTTGTCACCCCAGGACTTTCATACATACTCGGTGTTGTAGTTGTACTGTTTAAAAAATTCGGAACAAAAATGAAGCTCATCTTTGATGACGGAGAGGTTCTTGAAAAGGAGTTTACTCTTACCGCTATCGGAAACGGCAAATTCTGCGGCGGCGGCTTTAAGGCAGCCCCCAGAGCAAAGCTTCAGGACGGTCTTTTTGATGTTACGGCAATCGATAAGGTTTCAAGACTAACATTTATTAAGCTGGTAAGCTCTTACAAGAACGGTACATATCTTGAAAGCAAGAGCGCGCTTAAGGTTATAAGACACCGTCAGGTTCCTCATTTCCGAATGGAGTTTGATACTCCTATTCCTATTTGTATTGACGGAGAAATCCGCGGTGCAAAAAATATCGACTTCTCTATTGTTCCCGGCGCATTTAATTTTGTTGTTCCCAAGGGTTCGTCTTACAAGGAAAAATAATCCTATTTAACGGAGAATATATGAGACTTTTTGATAAAAGACCGCTTGGCCTAGTACTTTGTATTATGCTGGGCGGCTTTGTTTTATTTACACGCGGAAGCCTGATTTTTCGCATTTTAACTATCATTAGCGCCGCTGTGCTTCTTTCGTTTTATATTATTTCGATTATAAAAAAGAACAAGAAAACCGTTCTTCTTGCTTGCACGATGGGGCTTTGCTTTTCTATGCTGTTTTCGTATATCTACTTTGATTTATGGTTTTGTGCGGCACAAAGATTTGAGGGCGAAGTAACCGTCTAGGCAACCGTCTTTGAAGAGCAAAAATCAACATCCTATTACAAAAAGTATATTATAAAAACAGATAGTATAAATGACGAGCCTAATTCAAAATACAAGCTTATTTTGTATGTTGACACAGACGATGCAAACGATTTAACGGTGGGCAGTCGAATACACTTTAAGTGTAATATCGAAGATTTCAAAGATGAGTACGCTCATTATAGCTATGCAAAGGGCTTAAGCGGTTCATGTAATAACGTAGAAGAGCTTACAGTTACAGATAGCGAGGGTTTTGTACCCGAGGCTATTTTCTCACACATTAGAGAATTGATTGCAAGACATGCAAAAATGCTGTCCGACTCAGATGCAGGCAGTATGTTTGCAGCACTCCTTCTCGGTGAAAGAGATATGCTCTCAGAAGAGGTTCAGCTTGACTTTAGGCGGCTTGGAATTACTCACCTTTTAGCTCTCAGCGGTCTGCATCTTGCAATACTCTCTTTTGCTCTTGAAAAGCTCTTCAGGCTTCTGGGTGTCAAAAAGAACATAAGAATAGTATCTACCATAAGCTTTACTCTCCTGTATATGACCATTACCGGCTTCCCTGTTTCGGTAATGAGAGCAGGAATTATGCTTATTCTCTCAAACCTACTGGCACTTGTCTTTCGCGAAAGCGATTCTGTAACCTCACTTTTAATAGCAGTAGCTTTAATATGCATTATTTCACCGTATGCAATATATGATATTTCTCTATGGCTTTCTGCGTTCGCAACTCTTGGCATTATTGTTTTCTCGGAGCTTTCGGGAGAAATAAAAGAAAGTAAAAAGGGTAAAAGCAAACTTTTCTCCTATTTAGGAAGCTCTCTTATGATTTCAGCCTTTGCCATTTCTGCAACAATGTTTATCACCCAGTTTACTTTTAATGGCATTTCGCTGATTTCACCGATAGCTACACTTATATTCAGCATATTCGTTGAGCTTATAATGTACCTTGGCGTAGCTATGTTAATTATCGGGTGGTTGATTCCCATAGGACTTTTGCTTTCCCCGATTGTAAAAATCACAACATCGTTAGCATCATTTATGTCCTCCTTTGATATTTTTGTTTCAAAGGATTATAATTTTGTTAATCTTCTTGTGATAATTCTGTCTGTACTGTTCCTTTTGTTTATTATCCTTGATATAAAGAATAAAAAGAACTTTGCGCTTACAATTGTAGGCTTACTTGCGATTGTTTACATAAGCTGCGCAGTGATGCATTTAGTAACAAAGTGTGATGATAAGGTTATCTACTATTCTCAGGACAAGCAGGATATAATTTTAATAAAATCCGACAAAGAAACCGCCCTTTTAAGCCTAGCCACATACACAAGCACAACAGGCTATGACGCAACGGATATTTTGATAAAAGAAGATATATTTAGTCTTGATAAATATATAGCCTCTCACTATTCCTGGAAGCTCTCAGAGGAGCTTGATGTACTTCTTTCAAACATTCCGATTTCAAACATATATCTTCCAAAGCCGTCAAATGAAGATGAAAAAGCAATATTAAACAAAATCGAAGCTGTAACAAACTCTTACACCACAGAAATCAGAGAATTTAATTTAAACGAGACGGTTGCAGCAGGAGATTATAAGTTACGTATGCTTTATACAGTTCCGTATGGCGAGGACACCGCTCAAAGCGTTTTTATGCTTTACGGAAACGAAGAAAAGATTGCTTATATTTCCTCGGGAGTATTAAACGGCAAAGGCCGTACCGAAGCCTATGATGCAATGAGTCAAGCGACAGAAATCATACTTGGTCGTCATGGTAAAAGCTATAAATATCCGTCTTATTTCACGGCAGAGCTGAAATCCGCGCGCAATATTATACTGTCAAGCAAAAATCTGCTTATGCCGTCATATACCACATATTACTATATAAAAAATGGGTGCGAGATACACTCACACCCAAAAGAATTTATATTAGAAGATTAAACATTGAAGAGGAACTCGACAATGTCGCCGTCCTTCATTACATACTCCTTACCCTCGGAGCGAAGAAGGCCCTTTTCCTTAACCTTATTTCTGTCCCCCTCTCTGACAAGGTCATCAAACGTAACAACCTCGGCACGAATAAATCCGCGCTCAAAGTCGGTATGTATTTTACCAGCAGCACCGGGAGCTTTCGTGCCCTTTTTTATTGTCCAGGCGCGAACCTCTTTAGGACCTGCGGTCAGGAAGCTTATCAGACCCAGAAGCGAGTAGCTTGACTTAATAAGCTTATCAAGTCCGGATTCCTCAATTCCAAGGTCAGAGAGGAACATTTCCTTTTCCTCACCGTCAAGAGCAGCTAGCTCTGCCTCAATCTGTGCGCTGACAGCAATTATCTCGCTACCCTCAGAATCAGCGTGAGCCTTGAGTGCGATATATCCCTCGTTGTTAACGTATTCGCCAGCTACCTCGCTTTCAGAGATATTGGCTGCATAAATTGTAGGCTTTAATGTAAGAAGTCTTGACTCCTCTATCCATGCAAGCTCGTCTGCATCAAGCTCAACTGTGCGAGCGCACTTTCCTGCCTCAAGAGCTGTTTTTACCTTTTCGAGAACAGCAAGTTTTTCAAGAAGCTTTTTATCAGACTTCGCAGCCTTAACGGTTCTGTCGATAGCTCTCTCAACAACCTCAAGGTCGGAAAGGATAAGCTCAAGATTTATTGTTTCAACATCGCGAAGAGGGTCGACATTTCCCTCAACGTGAATAATATCGTCATTTACAAAGCAACGAACAACGTGAACAACCGCATCAACCTCACGAATATTACCAAGGAATTTGTTACCAAGCCCCTCGCCCTGTGATGCCCCCTTAACAAGACCTGCAATATCAACGAATTCGATAATTGCGGGAGTGTACTTTTCGGGATTGTACATTTCTGCCAGCTTATCAAGACGCTTATCGGGTACTGCAACAACACCAACATTAGGGTCTATTGTACAAAAAGGATAATTCGCGCTCTCTGCCCCTGCATTTGTCAAGGCATTAAAGAGTGTGCTCTTTCCAACGTTAGGAAGACCAACGATACCAAGTTTCATATATAAATACTTCCTTTTTTTATTAACTATTTATTATAATACACGAAGTTTGAGTCTGTCGGCTTACCGGTAAGCTCGAACAAGCGTATTTCAAGGAATGTGCGAAAACACACGGTTTTTGGAGCGGTGCTACGACGGCAACCCAGTTAATTTTACAGAATGGAAAATTAACAACACATAGATTATACTATAAAACTTCCCTTTTTGCAAGGAGTTTTGAAAAAATAGTGTCTATACAGTATTTATATTTTCAGCAAAAGAGCATACACACCGTTTTTTGGTCTGTATGCCTTTTATAAGATATTTTATTATTTGAAGGATGGGGCGTGGGTTTCGCCGGTGGCGAAGGTATTAGGGCCGGGATTTGAGAGCGAGAAATACATTTTTGCCGCTTTTGTTGTGCCGAAGTCACGGTTGGAGCCTGTCTGCTGTACCTTATTGAAGGCATCGCGGAACATCTGGTTATGAGCTTCCTCGCGGTTGAGCAGGAAGTCTATAGTTTCCCTGACCTTCTTATCATCTATCTGGCGGTAGAGATATTCATATACAACCTTTGCTCTTTGCTCGGAGGCAATGTTTGAGAGCAGGTCGGCGCACAGGTCGCCTGTTACGGTGACGTAATCCCCTGTCCATGAGTAGCCCGAGGAATTGATAAGTCCGGGATTAAGCCCCAAGAGAACATGGGTCTGTACCTCTCCTGCCTGTACCTTTGTTACGTCTACGTCGTGGCCGTTTAAAAGATTTATGGTTTGAGCCACCATTTCCATGTGTCCAAGCTCCTCGGCTGCTATGTCGAGAAAGAGATCCTTGATCTCGGGATCTTTAATGCGAAAGCTCTGTGACATATACTGCATTGCCGCCTTAAGCTCACCGTTACCGCCGCCAAGCTGCTCCTGAAGAAGTACAGCATACTGGGGATTCGGTCTTTCAACCTCTACGGGGTGAAACAGTTGTTTTTCGTGTTTGAACATTTTGACCTCCATTTTTTATTTTACGGTTATTATTTCCAAACAGAGGTCGAAATAAACAACAAATTTATTTTTCTGCATGCCAAACACCATTTTTATTATCATTCCAAGCTTTGGAGACATACCGTAAAGAAGAACACCAACGCGGTATATCTTTGCGGAAAGAACTCCAATGCCTACGGTAGAGCCAATAAGAATAGCAATAGAAATAAAGATGTCATACCAAGCTACCGTACTCATACAAATTCTCGTAAACATAGCCATAGGAGATGTGAACGGGATATACCAGCAAACGAGCATTGCTGCATTGTCAACCAAGCCGCTGCTCATAGAAAGCATAACCACCACAAATGCGATGATAAAGAGGAACTTGATGGGCATAACCGAGGTGTTTATATCTTCAAGTTGGGACGCGGTTGAGCCGATTGCTCCGTAAAGGAAAGCGTAGATAAGGAAACCCCGCACGAAGAACACAATAAGATAGATAAACAATTCAATTTACCACATCTTTTAATATACAAGCTGATCTATGATTAGTTTTTGGGGTACAAACCTCTTTCTCCGGTAAGATAGCCTATACCGATATTATTATAGTCAATGGGCTTTCCGTCAAAAAGCACTTCGCCACTATTTGCAGGAAATACGTTCATCAGAATACGGATAGTAGTTGTTTTACCCGCACCGTTTCTGCCAAGCAAACCGAACGCCTTTCCACCTTCCTCTGTGAAAGATACGACCTTTAATACTTCTTTCTCGCCAAAGGATTTGTCAATATTTCTTAGTTCAAGTACCATTTTCTTTTTCTTCTTTGTTTGAAAATTTATTCTTTGCGAATATGGCAACGACAAAAACTATAATGCTCGGTACAATAAACTCAACCGCCCTTAGAGTATCACTACGGTTGAAAATGAAAGAATTATCTCAATCACCGCAAGAATACGAATAAACAGCCGACACTTTTTTTCTGTAAACTTAGCCGTCAAGCCGATAGGATAAACGGGATAGATAAGTAGTATAATTCCCAAAGTGGACACTATAATATTGTGCAAAATCGGGATTTTAATTAAAAAGCCGTTTATAACGACTAACAGCAAGGCAACACAGAACCAACTGACCAACGTAAGCATGACGAAAAAGAGTATACTATCCCTTAGGATAAAATAAACTCGCTTGCGACAATATTAAATTTGTTGAGCGTTATAATTATATCACTTTTTCGCTATTTATCAATCTCGTTAAGCGATAATATTAAGCAGAAAAAAACAATTGACGATACAACAAAAAAATGTTATAATATAAATGAATTAAAAAACGCTTTTCTAAACACAAAAAGAAAAAGGAAGAAAATCTAATATGTTATACAAGAATTTTAAGGATATTAAGCTTTCGGCGCTGGGCATGGGGTGTATGCGCCTGCCTGTGCAGGAGGAAGATAACGCAAGAATAGATGTTGAAAAAGCAAGGGCGATAGTTGACTACGCTATGAACCATGGTATAAACTATTTTGACACCGCCTGGGTCTACCACGGCGGAAACTCAGAGAGCGTTATAGGAGATATACTTTCAAAGTATCCGAGAGACAGCTATTATATTGCTACAAAATTTCCGGGATTTGACCATAGCACTCTTAACAAGGTGGAGGAAATTTTTGAAGCTCAGCTGAAGAAATGCAAGGTAGAATATTTTGATTTTTACCTTTTCCATAACGTTTGCGAGATGAATATAAACGAATTCTTAGATCCGAAATATGGCATCTACGATTATCTTTTAAGGCAGAAAAGATTAGGCAGAATTAAATATTTAGGTTTTTCTACCCACGGTACGCTTGAAACTATGAGACGTTTTCTTGACGCTTACGGCAAGGAAATGGATTTCTGTCAGATACAACTCAACTGGCTTGATTGGAAACTGCAAAGCGCAAAGGAAAAGGTGGATTTGCTAAGAGAATACGGACTGCCTATCTGGGTTATGGAGCCTGTACGCGGAGGCTCTCTTGCCTGTCTTGACCCGAAATATGAGGCAAGGCTAAAGGCAATTCACCCGGAACATTCCGCGGCAAAATGGTGCTTCAGATTTTTGCAATCCATTCCTGATGTTACGGTTACTCTGTCGGGAATGTCTAACCTTGAACAGCTAAAAGAAAACATTGAAACCTATGAAGAGGATATACCGCTGAACGAGGACGAAGCAGGCATTCTTTTTGATGTTGCTAAAAAAATGACCGAGAAGACCAGCCTCCCCTGCACCGCCTGCCAATACTGCACCTCACATTGTCCTCTTGAAATCAACATTCCTTTTATCATCAAGCTTTATAACGAATTTAACTACACACAAAGAAGCTTTCATATAAAAAGAGCAATTAACGGTCTCCCCGAAGGCAAAAAGCCCTCAGACTGTCTTGGATGCGGCGGTTGCGAGACGGTTTGCCCTCAAAACATAAAGATTAGCGAAATGATGAAAGACTTTAGCGAGAGATTAAACGGATGAACGAACTGAAAAAAGCAAAGGAATTACTTATATCAAGCAATTACACCTGCGTTTTGCTCCTTGGGAAAAATACTTTCACCTCTACAAAAAGAGGGGTTAGTCCGCTTCTTGAGCTTATTGACTCAAAAAAAAGCTATAAGGGCTATTATGCCGCTGATAAGGTTGTTGGAAAAGCCACCGCCTTTCTCTATACAATACTGGATGTCAAGGCAGTTTACGCATCGGTTATCAGCGAAGGTGCGCTTTCGGCGCTTAAGTCTTGCGGAATACTTGTTGAATACGGCAGGATTGTGAAAAATATTATTAACAGGCGCGGCGACGGAATATGTCCCTTTGAAGAGGCGGTTCTTGATTTAAACGACGCAAGCGCTGCATACAAGGTAATAGAGCAGCTTTATACAAAAATGTATCAGCAGCCAATTATATCATTAAATTAAAGGAAATTTTTTTCATATTATTAAAAAAAATTATAAATTATTCTTGACTATACATAATTTATGTTGTATAATTAAATTGTTAAGATTTTAATATTTCTAACTAAGTTAACAATTTAAACTTGAAGGAAGGTAAAAGTATCATGGACACCATGCTTTTGATAGTTGATGATGACCCTAATATTTGCGATATGCTAAAGCTCTATTTTGAAAACGAGGGTTATAAGGTGAAAACCGCCTGCGACGGTATGGAGGGAGTTAATTATTTCAAGATATACGAGCCTGATCTTGTTCTTCTTGACATAATGATGCCTAAAAAGGACGGCTGGCAGGTATGCAGAGAGATTCGTGAAATATCACCGAAGCCTGTTATTATGATTACCGCAAAGAACGAGGTCTTTGACAAGGTTTTAGGTCTTGAACTCGGAGCCGACGACTTTATCACCAAGCCCTTTGATATGAAAGAGCTTTCTGCAAGAATTAAGGCTGTTCTTCGCCGTTACAATGCTCACACAAAGACAAGTGATGACGAGGTTGTTAAGTTTGAGAACATTGAAATTAGCCTCCAGAAGTATGAGCTTAAAATCAATGGTAAAGCTATCGATATACCCCCGAAGGAGCTTGAGCTTCTCTACTTCCTGGCTTCTAACTGCAACAGAGTTTTCACAAGAGATCAGCTTCTCGATAAGGTTTGGGGCTTTGACTACCTCGGTGACTCAAGAACCGTTGACGTTCACGTAAAGCGTCTGCGCGAAAAACTTGAGGGCGTTTCGGATAAATGGACTCTTAAAACCGTTTGGGGCGTTGGTTACAAGTTTGAAACACTTATATAAAAATTTTTAGGGCTTGCAATTCTGCAAGCCCTTTTTTGTTATTCTAGTTTAAAAATTAAAGGTTAACTGTCCGAGAGGTGAGCCTGTCGAAGGTATTGCAAGTTTTTTACACTTCAAGGCATCCTGTCCGATATCATCAATTCTATCGGTAACAAGGTCAACCTTTACCCCCTTCTTTGGTAGCTTCATAATCTGTACACCTGCAGCTGTTCTTGTTGCCTTTACAGGAATAAGCGAGCTTTTAATCAGCATTCCCCTGCCCGCATCTGTACGTATAAAGATGTTAGCAGGCTTTGCCCCCTCGTAAACCACACCGGCAAGTGGCGATTCTGAGCTGTATGCTCCCGTAATCTTTTTACGGCGTGACTTTGCGTCGTAGGCAGAGAGATTTACACGAACTCCCTTTCCGTTCTCAAAAACATAAACAAAATGGTGGTTGGGGTCTAATTCATAAACCATTTTACAACCAACAACATGCTCGTCGTCATCCATCTGAAGTTTGGAGGGAACGTAGTCACCCATCTGGCTGGCCTTTGACAAAGGAAAATCATCTACCTTAGCTCTGTATATCTGAGCCTTGTCGGTAAAGAAGAGAACGTCTCCGCGGTTGTCGGTATCCTCTTGGTAGATAATGAAATCTCCCTCTTTGAGCTTCTGCTCATCGGCAGCGCGTACAGACTGAACAGAAAGTTTTTTGAAATATCCACCGCGTGTAAGTATCAAGCGACAGTTATAATTTTCAAAGAATATATCCTCCTTAACTGCAGGAGTCTCGGTCTTTTCAACAATATCGGTAAGTCTTGGCTTGCCGTATTTTTTCTTTACCTCTTGGAGGGTTGCAATTATCTTGCCCTTCAGCTTAAGCTCGTCCTTAAGAGTTTCCTTGATTTCGGCAATCTCGGCTCTTAAGCTCTCGATTTCCTGTACCCTATTTATAATATACTGGCGGTTAAGGTTACGCAGCTTAATTTCAGCAATATACTCTGCCTGGGTTTTGGTAAGGTTGAAGCCTGATGCAAGGTTAGGCACAACATCCTCTTCCTTTTCGGTATTGCGGATTATTCTTATAGCCTTGTCAATGTCAAGAAGAATAAGCGCAAGTCCCTCAAGCAGATGTAGCTTTTCATCCTTTTTTCCAAGCTCAAAGTTAAGCTCTCTGGTAACGCATCCTACTCGGAAATTTATCCATTCGGTAAGTATTTCTCTGATGCCGAGCTGCTTTGGAGTACCGTTTACAAGAATGTTAAAGTTACAGTCAAAATTGTTTTGAAGCTCGGTTACGGTAAAGAGCTTTTTCATAACAACCTCGGGGTCGGCATCCTTCTTAAGGTCAAAGGTGAGCTTAAAGCCGTTAAGGTCTATGGCATCACGAACATCGTTTACCTCACGAAGCTTACCTGACTTAATCATCTCGGTAGTCTTTTTCATTATCGCCTCGATAGAGGAGGAATAAGGAATCGAGAGAACATCAATGCAATGCTCTTTTTTCACATACTCCCACTTAGCGCGCATCTTAAAGCTACCAACACCGTTTTCATAAATCTTACGCATCTGCTCCCTGTCGTAAATAATTTCGGCACCTGTTGAGAAGTCGGGAGCCTTTACGATATCAAGCATGCGGTCAATTGAGGTTTTAGGATTTTTAAGAAGAGCAATTGTTCCGTCACATATTTCGGCAAGGTTAAAGGAGCATATCGAGCATGCCATACCAACCGCTATACCAAGGTTTGGTGAAACGAGAATGTTGGGAAATGTGGTTGGCAGAAGTGTAGGCTCCTGCATAGTATTATCATAGTTAGGTACAAAATCAACAGCATCCTTGTCAATACCCGAAAACAGCTCATGACAAAAGCTGTCAAGCTTAGCCTCTGTATATCTTGATGCGGCATAAGCCATATCACGTGAATAATGCTTACCAAAGGAGCCTTTAGAGTCAACAAAGGGATGAAGCAAAGCCTCGTGTCCTCTGGTTAAACGAACCATTGTTTCGTATATAGATGCATCGCCGTGAGGGTTAAGACGCATAGTCTGCCCTACAATATTTGCGCTTTTTGTACGTTGACCATTTATGAGACCCATTTTATACATGGTGTAAAGGAGCTTTCTATGCGAAGGCTTAAAGCCATCTATTTCAGGAATAGCTCGAGAAACGATTACACTCATTGCATAAGGCATATAGTTCTTTTCCAGCGTTTCGGTTATCGGCTGCAGAGTTGCGGCCGCCTCGTTTTCCATCGGATTTTCTTGTACTTTAGCCTGTCTTTTTGCCATTATATGACCATTCCTTTCAAAAAGCTTTTAACGTCTGAGATTCATTATTGTATGCGCTGCAGCGCGAATCATTCGGTTATAGAGCGCAAGGCCTACTCCGTCTGTGTTTGGAAGCGGTGCGTATATCTTATTATAACCGCACTTATCGGCTTCTCTGAGTATATAAAAAAGTCTGTGAGCCTGAATAAGCTCATCCTTTAGCGAGCCAAGGTCATAAACAGGTATATCGGGAATTTCTCTTTTAACAAATTCAATGTCCTCGGTATAAGCGATATAAGCAATACCTAAAATTCCCTCTTTTTTTATGTAGCTCACCTGCTCTGTTATGCCACCGTCAAGAAGCACAAGCGGGGCTTTTGGCGCATAGTGGCGATACTTCATTCCCGGTGAAAGAGCAACCTCGTTTTCACCTAATCTATCAAGGACCGCAGGCGCAATTTTTACATCTGCAATCTCCGAAAGCTCAGAAACCGTGATTTTTCCTGGACGAAGAAGTGTTAAGCTGTTGTCATCATCAATTTTAACAATTGTAGATTCCAGACCAAACTCACACTCACCGCCGTCGATTATCATATCTACCCTGCCCATCATATCATCAATAACATGGCGGGCTGTTGTTGGCGACGGAGAGCCGGAAAGATTTGCCGACGGAGCGGCTATTGCAACTCCCGAGTATTCTATAAGAAGTCTTGCAGCCTTGTTTTCGGGACATCTTACCGCAACAGTATCAAGTCCACCTCGTGTTTCGGGAGGAATTGCGCTTTTTGATTTCAGAATAACAGTCAGAGGTCCGGGCATAAACCTTTCGGCAAGCTTAAAATAAATTTCGCTTACCTCTGCGTATTTTTCCGCATCAGCAGGGTGCGCTATATGAATTATAAGAGGATTATCACTTGGTCTGCCTTTTGCGGTGTATATTTTTTTTGCAGCATCCGGGTTTGTTCCGTCACCGCCAAGTCCGTAAACAGTCTCGGTTGGAAATACCACAAGACCGCCGTTTCTGATAACATCGGCAGCTCGAAGAAGATTTTCTTTAGAATTCTCGGGAGAGCATATATCAACAGAAATCACTTCAGTTTTCATTCTGCTCACCCTTAAGCCTCTCTGCAGTATCAACAGCAATAAGCTCATCAACAATAGAATCTATATCACCGTCGAGGAATGCATCTAATGAATAAATTGTTTTGTTTATTCTGTGGTCGGTAACACGTGACTGTGGGAAGTTGTATGTTCTTATCTTCTCGCTTCTGTCACCGCTTCCTACCTGGCTTTTTCTTGTTGAAGCAATTGCCTCAGCCTGCTCTCTTTGCTTTATATCATAGAGCTTGGCATAGAGTAGACGCATAGCCTTTTCTTTATTTTGAAGCTGGCTTCTCTCCTGGTCGCACTCTATAACAATACCCGAGGGCTTGTGAGTAAGCCTTACTGCAGACTCGGTTTTGTTAATGTGCTGACCGCCTGCACCGCTTGATTTGCAGGACTCAATCTTAATATCGGCGGGATTAACATCAACCTCAATGTCATCAACCTCGGGCAGAACAGCAACGGTTACTGTTGATGTCTGTATTCTGCCGTTTGTTTCGGTTATCGGAATTCTCTGTACTCTGTGAACACCGCTTTCAAACTTGAATTTTGAATAAGCTCCGTCACCGATAACATTAAAGACAATTTCCTTAATTCCGCCAAGCTCGGTATCATTGAGTCTTGCAACCTCAATCTTAAACCTTTTTGAATCGGCATACATTGAATACATTCGGTAAAGATCAGCACCGAAAAGTGCTGCCTCCTCGCCCCCTGCGCCCTGCCTTATTTCAACAATAACATTTTTTGAATCGTTGGGGTCTCTTGGCATTAAAAGAATCTTTAATTCCTCGGTAAGAGACTCAACTCTGTCTTTTGCAGCGTGAAATTCCTCCTCTGCAAGCTCGCGAAGCTCCGGCTCCACACTCGAGTCGCGCATCATCTCATCGGAGTCCTTCATTTCGCTTTCTGCCCCCTTATATTCCCTAAATTTTTCAATTATAGGTTCAAGGTATCTATATTCCTTCATTAAAGAGGAATACTCTTTGTTGTTTGAAATTATCTCAGGAAGCGTCAAAGATTGCTCGATTTCTCTGAATCTGTCCTCTGCTATTATAAGCTTGTTAAATATCATAATTCACCTCAAAAAATCTAAAATCAGTCAAAAGAAAATTTGAGATAAAAGCTATTTTATAAAAGCAAGAAATGCCTCATAGGTGGAATAAACGTCAGCCTTTGAAACAACCTCGTAGGGTGCGTGCATTGAAATTACAGGCACACCAAGGTCTACCGTGTCGATATTATGATTGGCAATATATTTTGCAACAGTTCCTCCGCCGCCTGCATCAACCTTTCCAAGCTCGGCAGTCTGCCAGATAACACCGTTTTCAGCAAATATTTTTCTGATATATGCAACATACTCTGCGCTTGCATCGTTTGTTGATGATTTTCCTCTTGAGCCTGTATACTTGCTCATAGTTGTACCGCAAGAAATTAAAGCGCTGTTTTTCTTTTCGTAAACATCAGCAAAATTAGGGTCGAAGCAAGCTGTAACATCGGCACTAAGGCACTTACTGCTGTTTCTAACTACTCTTGCATTCTTTCCGAGAGCCTCAGAAATTTCCTCAATTAAATCTGTAAAGAGCTTAGACTGCATGCCTGTTACCCCCTCAGAGCCTATTTCCTCTTTATCTGCAAGAATTACAATTACGGTACGCTTTGTATCCGGAGAATCAAGAAGAGCTGTTATAGCAGGATATGCACAAACTCTGTCATCGTGGCCGTATGCCGCAACAAGTGCTCTGTCAAAACCGATATCTCTTGCTCGGAAGGCGGGAACAAGCGAAAGCTCAGCGCTAAGGAAATCCTCCTCGCTGACACCGTATTTATCATTAAGAATAGAAAGTGCTGTAAGCTTTATTTTCTCCGAAACCTCCTTGTCGTCGTAAGGAAGTCCGCCGATAAGAATATTAAGCGTCTCACCGCTTATTGCCGTGCCGAGAGGCTCGGCTGCCTGCTTCTGTCCAAGGTGAGGCAGAAGATCGTTAATATAAAATACAGGATCGCTGTCATCCTCGCCTATATTTATATCTATAACCTCTCCGTCACACTTCACCATGACTCCGTGAAGTGCAAGTGGAATCGCAGTCCATTGATACTTTTTAACACCGCCGTAGTAGTGGGTTTTAAGGAAGCCCATTCCGCCATCCTCATACATCGGAACCTGCTTTAAGTCAAGTCTGGGAGAATCAATATGAGCTGCGAGAATACGAATTCCCTCTTCCTCTATATCCTCATTGCCAACAGTAAAAAGAATAACGCTTTTTTCTCTGTGGTTAAGATATCTTTTATCACCCTTAGTAAGTTTATCACCCAGCTTATATTCGGTAAAGCCATTAGCCTTTGCCATTTCGATAGTTGCTTTAACTGCCTCGCGCTCGGTTTTTGCTTTGTCAAGATAGTTCTTGTAGCCTTCGGAATAGTCAAAAATTTTCTTGATTTTTTCGGGGCATGCTTCTTCATATATATTCTTTTTGGAGTAAGCAAGACTATCAAAAATCTTCTTACCCATAGTTGTTTCGCTCATATTTTCACCTCTTATAATACTTTGTTTAATTTATTGATCAATGAAAGAACCTCTGTGCGAAGCTCTGAAATATTCGCGTTGTTTTCAATTACATAATCAACACGTCTCTTAAGCTCATCTGCTGAAATCTGTGCGTTTATACGCGCGATTGCAGACTCTCTGTCTATACCGTCTCTATCAATTATACGCAAAATTCGGGTTTCTATATCAGCAATAACCGCAACAGTTACATCACAGCGTTTATCAAATCCCGATTCAAAAAGCAAAGGAACATCAACAACGCACATTCTTTCCTTTTTGTTTTCATAAACTGAAACAAGCCTTTCAACCTCGCAAATAACAAACTTGTGGGTTATTTCGTTAAGCTTTAGTCTTAACTGTTCGGAATTGGCTGAAGAAAAGACAAGTTTAGCGAGAGCGGGACGGTCAAGCGCACCGTTTTTAATAACCCCCTCCCCGAACTCTGAAGAAATGGCATCAAGGCATTCACCGGGAGTTGAAGTAATGCTATGATAAATTGCATCGGTATCAATAACAGGTATTAAATTTTCGACAAAAATTTCGGATACAGCACCCTTGCCGCTTCCGCTTCCGCCACACAAACCAATGATTTTCATAATGCACGCACACTCCTTCAAAATAATATTATACTATAAAAAAATATAATTGTCAAGAATTATCATAACTCAAAGTAATAACACCGAAAGGAAATGATATGAGTACACCAAAAAGATTTTTTGCAGCGGCAAACGGATACACCGGCTTCAGAAGCTATTTTGATACGGTATTTAATTCCGAGGATTATGACAAAATCTATGTTATCAAAGGAGGCCCCGGAACAGGAAAAAGCAGTTTTATGAAAAAACTTTCTTCTTACTTTTCAAAAAAAGATGTGAAGATAGAAAACATATACTGCTCCTCTGACCCTGACTCTCTTGACGGAGTAATATTTGAAAAAAACGAAAAAAGAGCGGCAATAATCGACGGAACAGCACCTCACGAGCGAGATGCAATTATCCCCGGCGCGATAGATGAATTGATTAACCTCGGAACAAACTGGGATACCAAATGGTTAATAGCGCAAAGAAAAGAAATTCTGGAACTAAACGCAGAAAAGAAAAACGCCTATAAAACAGCATACTCGTATCTAGGTATTGCAGGAACGGTAAACTCGAAGATTGTCGAAGCAAAAATGTCGGGGTGTGACTTTAAATTGTTAAAAATGCTGATAAAATCTTTGGCAGAAGATAACAAAAGCATAACGAACACCAAATCAAATTCAAGACTGATAAGCGGATTCGGAAAGCGAGGAGAGGTAAAGTTTGATACTCTTAATTCAGATGAATACAGATATTTTGCAATACAGGGAGACAAGGAAGCCGGATATATTTTTATAAATGAGCTGATAAAAGAAATCTCTAAATATCATTCAAATATTACAAAGTTCCCCTGCCCGTTAGATGATAAAAAATGCGAGGCTGTCTTGCTATCCGATACAGCCACATGCTTTGAAGTTTTTGGCAGTGGTGACGAAATTGATACCTCTGATTTCTTTTCGGAAAACAAGCTAAAAGCAGAACAAATCAAGGCAATGCAAGTAATCGAGCAAGAGGCTCTTAAACAAGCCCAACGATGGTTTAATGTTGCATCGGATATGCATTTTAGACTTGAAGAAATATATTCCGTGAGCATGGACTTTACAAAAAACGATATACTTTTAGAAGAAACAAAAGACGAACTGTGTAAACTTTTGCAGGTATAAAATTCTATATTGATTTTAAATAGTATATTTTTATTTCTTTATTGACTTATTTCGATATTTATGGTATTATATTGTGTGTATTTCTATGCATACAACAAAAATCCGCCCACAACGGAAAACCTTTGTGGGCGGATATAAACAATTAAAGAGAATTTACTATGTTCTCGGTATCCTTTGCAATTACAAGCTCCTCGTTTGTGGGGATCATGTAAACAGCAACAGAAGAATCGTCTGCCGAAAGCTTTACAGGGTCGTTTGAATGTCCGAATGTATTTCTCGCATCATCAAGCTTAACTCCAAGGTACTCAAGTCCTGAGAGCGCATTCTTTCTGATGTAAGAAACATGCTCACCTATTCCCGCGGTAAAGACAATGGCATCAACGCCTCCCATGGCCGCAGAGTAAGAACCGATGTATTTCTTTATCTGATAGCTGAGCATATCAAGAACAAGCTTTGCTCTCTCGTTACCCTCATTCATAGCACTTTCAACATCTCTTGAGTCCGAGCCAACACCGCTTATTCCTGCAAAGCCGCACTTCTTGTTCATATATGCGTCCATTTCAGCGGGAGTGTAACCCTTCTTTTCCATAATAAACGGAACTATTGCGGGGTCTATAGCGCCGCATCTTGTGCCCATAAGTACACCGTCAAGAGGCGTAAAGCCCATAGATGTATCAATACATTTTCCATCCTTTACAGCACTGATAGACGAGCCGTTTCCGATATGGCAGGTAACAATTTTTGTACCCTCTGCCTTACCGCCAAGAATTTTTATCATTTCACCGCTTACGTATCTGTGAGATGTACCGTGCGCACCGTAACGGCGAATCTGGTAATCCTCGTACATATCGTAGGATATACCGTACATAAACGCTTCCTTAGGCATTGTCTGGTGGAATGCAGTATCAAAAACAAGCACCTCAGGGGTCTTAGGCATAACAGACATACAACCCTTGATACCCATAATGTGCGCGGGCGTGTGGAGAGGTGCGTATGAAACGCACTTTTCGAGAATACTCATAACCTCGTCTGTAACAAGAACAGATTCAGCAAAATAGGGGCCTCCGTGAACCACTCTGTGGCCTATCGCCTGAATCTCATCAACATTCTTTATGCATCCAACCTCCGAATCAAGCATTGTTTCTACAACGGTTTTCATAGCTTCGGAGTGATCTTTAAGAGCAAGCTCCTTAATATATTCACTCTTTCCTGCGGTTTTGTGAATAATTCTTGAGCCGTCGATACCAATTCTCTCGCAATTTCCCTTTGCAAGAACAGCAGAGCTATCGGTATCAAAAAGCTGATACTTAAGTGAGCTTGAGCCTGCATTTACAACTAAAACTTTCATTTTCAGTTAATCCTTTCTTGGCGCAAAAGCGCAAACCTTTTTTTAAACACAACTATTATACAACAAATAAAAAAATATATCAATACTATTTTCCAAATTAAAATAAAAACGGAGGCATAGGCCATGAAGGTTGCGGCAATTATAACAGAATATAATCCCTTCCATAACGGTCATGCTTACCAGATAGCCGAAACAAGACGTCTGCTTGGCGAGGATACAGCAATAATAGCAATAATGAGCGGCAACTTTACCCAGAGAGGCGAGCTGGCGTTTGCAGACAAAACCGCAAGAGCTAAGGCTGCATGTCTTTGCGGTGTTGATCTTGTTCTGGAGCTTCCCTTCCCGTTTTCTATGTCTAGCGCTGAGTATTTTGCACGAAGCGGTGTTAAGATTGCAAGTGAGCTTGGAATTGTTGATTATCTCGTTTTCGGAAGTGAGTCGGGAGATATCGAGCTTCTTAGCGAAGTTGCGGAAAATATGTCCTCTAATGAGTTTCGCAACACCTTGATTGCTAAGGATAAAGAGTTTTCCGAGCTTGGACACGCTTCCCTTGTTGAAGCAGTTTATCGAGAGCTTTACAAAAAAAGGCTTCCCGCCGATATTTTTTCACCCAACAACATACTTGCAATTGAATACATCAAGGCTTTAAAAGAATTTTCATCAACGATTATTCCCGTTACAATAAAGCGTTTCGGCGCAGGATACAATGACTCATTCGTTAGCGACGAATTTATTCAAAGTGCAGGTGCAATCAGAGAGCTTGTCAAGAAAGAAAACACATCTGCTCTCGATTATATACCCGAAAATGCAAAAAATGTATTTTTGGACGAGATTGAGAATGGTTATGCGCCAACCGATGAAAGGCTTCTCGACTCGGCAGTAATTTCTTATTTCAGATTAAATTCACCTAAAGCATCTGTAAATATTCACGAAGCTGACGGTGGTTTATATAACCGTCTATGCCAGATGAGCATGACAGCAACAACAATTTCCGCTTTATTATCAATGACCGAAACAAAAAAATACACCAAAGCAAGAATCAGAAGAGCTATTTGGAATTCCTACTTCGGCGTTACCTCCTCCGATGTAAAGGAGCTTCCTGCATTTACTCAGGTTCTGGCAATGAATAAAAATGGCAGGTCATTACTGAAAAAGGCGAAGAAAGTGAGCGGCATTCCCGTCTTTACAAAGCCCTCCTCCTATAAGGACGCAGACTCTGGGGTGATATACCAAAAGAAAAAAACAAACAGGGCCGATGCGGTGTACGATCTAGCACGCAAAAAGCCGATTTCTGCAGGATTTTCTCTAACCTTTACGCCTTATGTAAAAGATTAGATTTTTATGCGAAATCTTTATTCTGTCTGCTTTTGTCGAAGGTATTTACATACCTAAAAATGTCTGTTATTATATAGGTGAAATGGACAAAGGACAAGCCGTCATTTTCAAATAAACCGAAAGGAGTCTTTAATATGTTAAACGCAGAAGGCGTTACAAACGAAGAGTTTATTGAATACAAAGGAAAACCCCTCGTACGTCAGGGCGATGATATTTTCTACGGCGATCTGTCAGATAAATATTACGTTTACATGATGATTATGTCGGACAAAAAATCCCCTAAGGGTGATAAGGAAGTACCCGGAACTATTATGGTTCAGCTTCTTGACAGCAAGACAAAAAAGCCCGAAAAGCAGAAAATAACCAACGGACTCGCCGAGGCTTTTGAATTTGCTGAAGCTTGGTTACGTTATAACGATAAGGAATAACGTCCGATAACGTGCGTACGAGGTACGCAAGGAGGTAAAAAAATGAATAAAGCAAGATACGGCAATTATGCAAAGCTGATTGCCTTCTTTCTTGTTGCAGTTTTATTGATAGTTGGGTTTGGATTTGCAACCGAGGGTTGGTGGCAGGATTCCGAGGAAACCAACAAACTAAACGGCTCTGACAAACCTAAAGAGGATGAAACAGATGCTCCGTCTATGGAAACAGACACCCCGGATAAGCCTGTAATTCTTACTCCCGAATTTACAAACAGCATAACCGGACTTGAAATTACCGAGGATGCTGCCAGAAAACGTCATTTTGCGTTCGTGCTTGATACCGACTCTCCGCTTTACGGAATATCATTCTGTGATATGATAGCAGAATTCCCTACCGAAAACGACAGCACGCGTCTATTGGCATTCACAAACACCCCCGAAAAACTTAGCAAAATCGGCTCTATTGCTCCTACAAGAGCATATATATCAAATGTTGGACGCTTCTTTTCGTCAATAATCGTTTTTAACGGAAATGACGGAGCTGCGATATCCGAATCCTGTGATACAAGAGGCTCGGCGTTTGATTTATCCGAGCGCTCAGGGTATTATTACACAGAATACACAAAATTCACTTATACAAACGGTGATTTAATCAGCGCAGGCATATTTAACACCAACATAAATACAACGGCAGAAAAGGAAGCGAATATTCCTTACGTTTTTGCTGACTTCGGTGAAACAGTAACACTCGGAACATCTACCGCAAAAACAGTAATTCTTCCATATACTGACCGCTCAGAGACCGAGTTGTATTATCAAAGCACCGAAAAATGTTACACATTAAATAAAAACGGATCTGCAAAAAATGATATATTAAACGACAAAAAAACAACGTTTAAAAATCTGTTTATTTTATTTGTCGATACAGTGACATATGAGGCTCAAAATTCAACCGAGCTGGTAATGAAAACCGTAGGCTCTGGCAACGGATACTATGTCACCGAAGGATATAGTACAGCAATAACCTGGGTAACAGATTCCGATGGAAATATGACAATGTATGACAACGACGGTGAAAAGCTGACAATAAATAGAGGAAGCTCTTATATCGGCTTCATTAAATCCTCTAAATCATCTGAA
This sequence comes from Eubacteriales bacterium, assembly GCA_045658565.1. Taxonomy (GTDB): domain Bacteria; phylum Bacillota; class Clostridia; order Oscillospirales; family CAG-272; genus UBA1740. The sequence continues at coordinate 43,288 of JAZOVF010000030.1, read as the reverse complement.
ATTAAAATTTCATAGCAATAAAGCGGAGCAGATTATATCAGCTCCGCTTTGTTTGTCTCGCCGGGCATATTTTTGAATAATTCTCCTTGTTTTACAGATACTAACTACGTAAACAAAAATTCAAGGAGCTATATATATATGAAAGCAACAGGTATCGTACGTCGTATTGACGATCTTGGGCGTGTTGTTATTCCCAAAGAAATCAGGCGAACTATGAGAATAAAAGAGGGAGATCCTCTTGAAATATACACAGACCGTGACGGAGAGGTTATATTTAAAAAATACTCTCCCATAGGTGAAATTCAAAGCTTTGCAAACGAGTATGCAGATGCACTTCAAAAAACATCCTCTTCTCCCATATTTATTTGTGACAGAGATGCAGTAATTGCAGTATCGGGCGCATCAAAACGCGAATATCTTGACAGAAAGATTTCCAGAGAGCTGGAGGAAATTGTTGAGTCACGCTCACTATATGTCAGAGGCGAAAGAAAGGACCCGATCGCAGTCATAAACGACGGTGGAACGCACTATGTCAACTGCGCTATGCCAATACTTAGCGAGGGCGATATAGTCGGCTGTGTGGTTTCAGCATGGCAATACAATCTGCCCACGAATGGCAAAATTTCCGATGAAATAGAATCAAAGCTGATTCAGACCGCCGGTATGTTTCTCGGAAAACAAATGGAGAGCTAAACGCAAAAGGTATGCTTTATTACGTTGTCACTAATAAAGCATACCTTTGTTTTATTTATATTTATATTTTGCGTATTTGCTGTATTTTGAATTATATTTTGAATAACCTGATGAGCCTGCTTTAATTTTAAGAGAGGAGAGAACAATTCCGTACACCTCTGCGCCTATACGCTCAAGAGATTCAACACACTCAGAAACGTGGTTAACATTGGTATAATCTGACATAGTGGAAACGATATAACCGTTTACTACCTCGTTAAGAAGCAAAGCATCTGTTACAACATTCACAGGCGGAGTATCAAAAATGATATAATCAAACTGCTGTTCACAAAGTTTAATCAGCTCTACCATTTTAGAAGAGCCAACAAGCATTGAGGGGTTAGCATTCGGACCGCCGGAGGTAAGAACTGTAACATTAAGCTTTGGAATATAATTGAGATAAGGCTTTTCATCTATACCCGCAAGATATTCGCTAAGACCCCTGCCCCTAATATCCAGCGACAAAAGTCTTGTAACCTTAGGTTGCCTCATATCTGTATCAATAAGAAGAACCTTCTTGTTCTCGGAGTTTGCGGCAATGGTTATAGCAAGATTGGTTGCAACTGTTGTCTTTCCCTCACCGGGCACGGCGCTTGTTATTGCGATTTTTTTGCATTTATCAGGTGTATTAAGATAAAGGATGTTTGTATATAAGGACTTGTAAGCCTCGCGTATTGCAAAAGGAGTGGAATCATCAATAATAGTGAATCCTTCCGGCTTAACAGTATTCTTTATTTTTTTCACCTTAGAAAACAATTTACTATTCATAGTTAATCCTTTCCATAAATTGTTAATCGTCAGGATCTAGCCTGGGAATAACTCCAAGAACAGGAAGAGTAAAATTCTCTTCAATCTTTTCTCTGCTTCTGATAATTACGTCAAACTTAACGATAAGGAATACCAAAAGTGCGGAAACAAGCGCGCCGCCAACAAAGCCGATAACAGCATTTCTGGCAACATTTTTATCATCGGGAGTCGACGGAATTTCAGGATAATTAAGATTTCCTGTAATTCTGATAGCATAATCGAATCTCTCCATGTATGCTTTGGGGAACTCGGTATAAACGATTCCTGCAACAGCCTGCGACAGCTTAGGGTCGCCGCTCTTTGCGTGAATAGAGAAGAATGTTGCATCGCCAAGCAGTGTTACAGACAGCATTTTCTGAATATCGGAAACCTTAACATCAGCATACTCATCATACTGAACATTAAGCTGTTCATAAACACCCTCGCAAAAACTGGCACTCTGAAGTATGTAAACCGAGCTTTCTATCATATTACGCATAGCCTCGATCTCTGCAGAATTGATACCGGTATTGCTTGAGCCGGCATTATCAAGAGGCGTTTTTCCCATAGAAAGTGTGCAGGTAGATGTATATGTATCCTTCTTTATTGATGTAAGTGTACCAAGTAGAACAGAGCACACAACAGCAACCAAAAGAATGAACCAAAGCTTGGGAACAAAAATGTTGATTAAATCTTTTATTGTGATTTCACCGTTTTGTTTTTTCATTATTTATCTCCGTATTATTTAGGCAAGAGAGAGTCTTCACAAAAGCGAAAACTCTCTAAAAATTATTTTTCAGAATCCTTGTTTTGAAGAAGTCCGTTGTTATAATCTTCCTTAGTCCATTTAGCAGAATGATAAGCCTTAAATACATCGCCTGTATATTCGAGCTTCATGTCATAGGGCTTCTCGTTGTTAGGAACAACGGTTTGAGTTATTGAATCAATGGAATAGTTGATGTTCTCAACTCCGTACAGCAAAAGATTTCTGATATTTGCATCAGTATTGATTGCATAAATAACCTGCATTGCACGAATCTTGTATAAATCAAGGTCAACAACCTTCTCTACAGTTGTGTTGTCGGCCGCATACACCTTAGGAGCAGCATTGAGAACAGCAAAGGCAGAAGAATAAACCTCAGCTTCATCTGCATCGGGATACTTAGAAACATTAACTATAAATCCATGCCCAGCAATTGCAGAGATTGCCTCGTAGGGAGCATTTACGATTCTTGTAACAACAGCACCGGACTCGGGGTTGTAATCCTTGTAATCAACATTGCTGAATTCATCACCGACAAGACCTGCCTTAATTCTGAGCGCCTCAGTAGCTTCCCATGTATTCAAGGCCTTAAACTCGGTTTCGGAATAAGGATAATTAGCTTCAAACGCAAGCTCTTTATCAATAACAATAAGCTCATAGCTACCAACAATATGATTGTTTGGAACGCAGAAAAGCTTATCTACACCGCGCTCTTCAACAATGGCTGCGTTCATAAGAGTTGATGAAATCTGTTTATTAAGCTGACCAAAGCCCTCAGCCTTATACTTATCACTAAGAATATAGGGATAAAGGTCAACAAGTTTTCCGCTGAGAACATCCATAGTATCCTCGGAATTGATAAGAACAATTCCGGATGTTTCTTCGGTAAAGCCGTTAACAGTTGCAGCATAGTCAGACTCGCTGATATACTTAATATTGATATTAGTGTGGTATTTAGAATTGAGCGACTGGTTTATTTTATCCTGAACAGCCTTTGTAATGCTGACATCCTCGGACATACCCTCACCCTTTATTATGTAAAAGTCGATGTCGACAGTCTCAATAACCTGGGGCTGTCCCTTGTTCATCTCCTTATATTTATCAAGCCAAAATTGGTTATCATCGTCCTCTGTGCAGCTAACAAGCAATGTTGCAAAGCAAACAATGCAGAGAATCAATGCAAAAATCTTTCTTTTACTCATAAAACAAAACCTCCGCGGGAACAAAGTATTTCCTCATATTATTTTACAATATAAATAATTTAATGTCAAGGGATTTTTACAATATCACAAAAATATCTTAATCACAACTCAAAAAGTATACAAAAAGCAAAGCAATATTTTGTGCAAAATTATTTTTAATTCGACAAATAATCCTTTAAAGTTTTCGAGCGTGAGGGATGTCTGAGCTTACGAAGAGCCTTCGCCTCTATCTGTCTGATACGCTCTCTGGTAATTTCAAACTTCTTTCCGACCTCCTCGAGAGTTCTCGGTCTTCCGTCCTCGAGTCCGAAACGAAGTTTAATAACCTGCTCTTCTCTGGGAGTAAGTGTATGAAGAATGTTGCAAAGTTGCTCTCTCAGCAGAGAGTAGGATGCGCTGTCAGAGGGTGCCGGCGAATCATTATCCTCAACAAAATCACCAAGGTGGCTATCCTCCTCCTCGCCTATGGGAGTTTCAAGCGAAACAGGGTCCTGAGCTATCTTCATGATTTCTCTTACCTTTTCGGGAGTCATATCAAGTGCTCTGGCGATCTCGTCGGTGGTAGGCTCACGGCCGAATTCCTGAAGAAGCTCTCTTGCCTTTCTTGAAACCTTGTGGATAGTTTCAACCATATGAACAGGTATACGAATTGTTCTGGCCTGATCGGCAATAGCGCGGGTTATAGCCTGACGAATCCACCATGTAGCATAGGTAGAAAACTTATATCCCTTCTGATAATCGAATTTCTCAACCGCCTTAATAAGTCCGAGGTTACCCTCCTGAATAAGATCAAGGAAATACATTCCCTTACCCACATGACGCTTGGCAATACTTACAACAAGACGAAGGTTGGCCTCAATAAGCTCGTCCTTTGCAGCCTTGTTACCAACAGCTATCTGCTCAGCAAGATAGGTTTCACGTTCTGCGGTAAGAAGCGGAATTTTACCTATTTCCTTGAGATACATACGTACAGGGTCGTCAATAGCAAGACCCTCCTGGGAGAAGAGCCTCTCAATGTTTTCGGCCGAGTCAAAGGCTCTTGCATCCTGCTCTATCTCTTTAAAATCCTCGTTTTCAATATCATCGGGAGTTGCAGAATCAAGATCGGCCTGAACAATATCATAGTCAATGTCCTCAAGTGCCTTCATGATATCGGAATTAACGATACCGTCGTTTTTTGAATCAATAAACTCATTTACATCAATTTTGTCACGTCTCATTTTTTACTTCCTCACATTTTTATCTTTAATAAGCGCATTGAGAGCCTCATAGGTATTTGCTGATTCGGAATTTTTCTTTTTAACACCTGCTTTAAGTGTTTTTATAGAATCCAAAAGTATATCGGGGCTGTTTGATAGCTGCATTCTAAGCGTTTTCATCTTAATTGCTCTTCCAATCTCTTCCTCGGTGAACACTTCATTCATACCGTAAAGAGAATCATCCGAAGCCTTGTACCTTTCTTCAAGGAAAACAAAGAATCTGCGGTTAAGGTCTGTAAAGAAATCATCCGCACAAAGAAGAGCTTCATCAAAAACCTTTTTTCTATATTCGGGATAGTAGAACAGAAGACCAAGCACATGCTCTTCGTTTTTGGCAACAGCAGGAGCTTTAATGTAATCCTGGTTTACCCTATCGGAATAGCCTATTGCATCCTGTTTAACCTTGTTAGACTCTTCTTTTTTTCTTGCACGCTGCCTTGTTGAAATAGCGCGGTCAACATCCGCCTTTACACTCTTAGGGTCGAGCTGAAGGCTTTTGGAAACAACCTGTATATAAATATCACGCTCTGCCGAGGAATAAGTCTCGGAAATCAACTTTACAAGCTCGTGTGTCGCCTTGATTTTATCTACAGAAACATTGATATCATACTTTGAAAGTATATTTTCCATATTATAGTCAAACTTGGATTTTGAGCTTTCAAGCAAACGCTTAAACTTATCTGCGCCGTTTGCTTTAATATACTCGTCAGGGTCTTTAGCCCCCGGTACCTTGAGTATAGTTACATCAAGACCGACATCACCAAGCATTTTTATTGCGCGCATTGCTGCCTTTTGCCCTGCCTCGTCGGCATCGTATGAAATAATTACCTTTTTGGTATATCTGCTCATCATTCTTGCCTGCTCTGCCGTTATTGCAGTACCAAGAGTTGCAACGGCATTGGTGAAGCCGGCCGAATGAAGAGCTATAACATCCATATACCCCTCACATAGAATCAAGCTTTCCTCGCAGGCAAGTCTTGCAAAATTAAGCGCAAATAGGTTGCGGGATTTTTTAAAAACAGGAGTATCCGAGGAGTTTTTATACTTCGGCTTTGAGTCATCCATTACTCGGCCGCCAAAGGCAATAACATTGCCAGAAACATCTATTATCGGAAACATTACCCTATTTCTGAAAGCATCATAGTATGTTCCACGCTCGCTCTTACCGCAAAGAAATCCTGCTACAAGCTCATCATATGTATATCCGCGTGACAACATATATTTTGAGAAAACATCAAAGCTATTAGGTGCAAAACCAAGACCGAAATGCTTTATTGTTGCAAGTGACAGTCCGCGAGTATTTGTAAAATACTCAAGCGCCTTCTTTGCCTCGGGTGAATCGGAAAACAGCTGATTATGAAAGAACTTTGCTGCATCAACATTCATCTTAAGCATTTTTGCCTTGTCAAACTTAGGCCCCTGCGAATATCTGTCAAGAGATTCATCACGAACAATGGTTATACCTGCTCTGTTAGCAAGAAATTCAATGGCATCGGGGTAATCAAGGTTCTCACGCTTTCTTACAAAGGTTATTGCATCACCGCCAACACCGCAGCCAAAGCAATAAAAGCTGTTTTCGGCAGGATAAACAGTAAAGGAGGGAGTTTTTTCGCTATGAAAAGGACAAAGTCCCTTTAAATTAGAACCTGCACGTCTTAAATTGACATAGCTGCCTATCAGTGACTCTATATCATTACGTAAAAGTACCTGCTCAATTGTTTCTTTACTTATCACAAAAGCTCCTCCTTTCCCCTTTTGCTAATAATATACGCAATATAATTTTAAAACACTTTATTTTTTTATTATTTAATCAAAAATCAAATTTTTCGCCCAAAATATCTATTTTACACCTGCCCGAGGTGATTTCTGTTAACAAATCCTGCAGATTTTCGACCTTCGCCTTCTCTATTCTGCCGATAATCTTTACATCTGCACCAAAAATCGTGTCATCGGTTCTGAAGCCTACAGAAAACAATGCGGCATTTATTTTTCCGTGGACGGAATAGCTAACAGAAAATTCTACATCACAGTAAATATCATACTTAATAATCCCCGCCTTATTAAGCGCACCGAGAGCGGCAGAGGTATAAGCTCGAACAAGTCCGCCCGTTCCAAGCAGCGTTCCGCCAAAATATCTTGTAACAACAATTACGGTATCTGTACAGCCGTTTTTGCGTATAACATCAAGTACAGGCATTCCGGCAGTTCCCTGTGGCTCATGGTCATCCGAAAAACGCATTATTGAATTTTCACGAAGAACATAAGCATATACATGATGCCTTGCGTCGGGGTATTTTTTCTTTATATATTCCAAAAACGAAAGTGCATCAGCCTCGCTAGATACAGGCATTGCATCGGCAATAAATACCGATTTTCTATCCTCGTATTCAAAGGATGCATGTTCTTTTATTGTTATATAACCTTCCAAGACTTACTCCTGAACAATATATTTTTTTACAACACCTGCGCCTCGCTCATCGAGAACTGAACAAATCTTTATTCCCTCAGCCTCGTATTCAACGCTTTCTACCGAATAGTTATCATAAAGAAAGCTTAATGTAGACTGCTCGGAATATGGTAATAAAATTGTGTATTTACGCTTGAATTTCAGTATTGTCGATTCAATAAGAGAAAGGAGTGTATCAAGCCCCTCTTTTGTCTCACCGGAAACAAGAACTCTTGTATCAGAATCAAAGTTTGCAATTCTGCCCTGCAATAAATCGCATTTATTAAAAACATACAGCTTCGGCTTGTCAGATGCGCCAAGCTCCTCTATAACCGACTCTGCCACCTCTATATGCTCTTGTGCCTCGGGGTCATTAACATCGGATACAATAAGAAGAATATCTGCGTATCTCACCTCATCAAGGGTTGATTTGAATGCATTAACCAAATGGTGCGGAAGCTTTCTTACAAATCCAACCGTATCGGTTAAAAGTACTGTTTCGCCACCTGGAAGCTCAAGCTTTCTGGTAGTTGGGTCAAGGGTTGCGAATAGTTTGTCCTCAGAAAGCACATCAGCCCCTGTCATAGCATTAAGAAGAGTTGATTTTCCTGCATTAGTATATCCAACAAGTGCAATTTTAATAAGCCCCGATCTATCCCGCTGCGCTCTCATAACATCTCTGTTATGCTCAAGCTCGGCAAGACGGCGCTCAAGTATTGCAACCTTTTCTTTAAGATGACGCCTATCACTTTCCAGCTTTGTTTCTCCGGGACCTCTTGTACCGATACCACCGCCAAGACGTGACATATCCTTACCGTGTCCCATAAGCCTTGGTGCAGAATATTTAAGCTGGGCAAGCTCAACCTGCAGTTTTCCCTCACCTGTTACCGCATGAAGGGCAAATATATCAAGAATAAGCATGCTGCGGTCAATGACACGCACATCCTCTCCAATATCTTCTTCAAGATTACGTATCTGCGCGGGAGAAAGCTCAAAATCAAAAACAACAAGATCTATTGCATTATCCTTGCATAGCTCAGATATTTCTTTTACCTTACCGCTGCCAATGCAAGTGCGCGGGTCAAAGCTCTCTTTAACTTGAATAACTCTGGCAAAAACCTCTCCTCCGGCTGTATCAAGAAGTCTTGCAAGCTCGTCAAGCGACGACTGAACAGATGTAACCTCGCTGCCGCTTTCGGCTATACTGACAAGAACCGCATAGCTTTTCACAAAATCTATTTCACTCATATCCTTTTCCCGTATAGAACAAAAAGAGCGAGGAAGCAAATCCTGCGCTCTTTTATTGTTCAATGATTACTTATTGTTAACCATTGCAAGACGCTTCTTGAACTTATCAAGACGTCCGCCTGCATCAACGAACTTCTGCTTACCTGTATAGAAGGGGTGGCACTTGGAGCAGATTTCTACGTTCAAATCACCCTTAACAGAGTGAGTCTTAACAGTCTCGCCACAAGCACACTTGATGGTAGCTTCCTGGTATTCGGGATGTATTCCGGCCTTCATTTTAACACCTCTTTACATTTATAATCATTTTATTGCACTCTATTATAACACACATTTTTCTCTTTTGCAATAGTTTTCTTAAATTTTTTTAAATCTTTTGCTCTATTTTTTTACGTAATCTGCTCATTATCTTTTTTTCAAGGCGAGAAATATAGCTTTGAGAGATGCCGAGAGCATCAGCGACCTCTTTTTGTGTAAGCTCGCGCCCCGAGCAAAGACCGTACCGCATCTCTACAATAAGCCTTTCTCTGTCCGAAAGTCCTGACACAGCCTCCCTTACTATTCGCCTTTCTTCCTCTTCCTCCATGTCGCGGGTTACAGTATCGGCTTCGCTGCCAAGAACGTCAGAAAGTAAAAGCTCGTTTCCATCCCAATCAACGCTGAGAGGCTCATCTATAGATACTTCTTTTCTTTGAGTAGATGTTTTTCTGATAAACATCAGAATCTCGTTTTCGATACAACGTGATGCATAGGTGGCAAGGCGAATGTTCTTTTCTGCATCAAAGCTTGATATTGCTTTTATCAGTCCAACTGTACCAATAGAAATTAGCTCCTCAATATTTGCGCCTGTATTCTCGAATCTCTTTGCGATATAAGCAACAAGCCTAAGATTATGCTCTATAAGAGAGCTTCTGGCATCAAGGCTATCTATATTTTTTATCATTTCCTCTTCCACTTTTTGTTCAAGCGGCGCAGGAAGCATTTCACTACCATTTATATAATATACTTCATTCTTATATATTTTTGTTCTTATCTTAGAACGAAGGTTTTTAAAAAAGGCGAAAATGCCCTTAAATTTTCGCATCACTTACAACCCCCGAGGGAATTAACGCAAGATATCCTCCGTAACTTCCCTTCTCCTTGTCTATTGCAACCGTTACCGATACCAGCTCTTCATTATCTCCGTCTATAATTTTAACGCAGTCGGGTTTTATTCCTGTTAAAACATGGGTAACACCGCCTCTTGACACGGGAATAAGCCTTATTTTTCTTCTTGAATTTCTGTCTAAAATATCGGGGTCTCTCAGATCTATTATCGCCTCGGGAATAAAATCTCTTGCCAGCTCTTCTTTTACAAAAAGTATAGGTTGCATATCCATTGGGTCTATCGCCAGATTTCCGCTGTCAACAAATGCCTCGGTTACTATTTTTTTATTAAAGCAGTTAATTTCAATTTTTGCAGCCCCCTCGAATGCAATGTTAGAAAAAAAGGAAACAATCATCTTAAAAACTCCTATAAAAATAAGTACAATAATAGAAAATAACAGCAGCTTTCTATTGACCGGGGTTGTTTCCATAGAAGAAAAAGAATTGTAAAAATATCGGTCAAAAATCCCCCATAGAAAGCTGACAACTCCACCCGCAAGCGCTTCAAAAATCAAAAATGCTATCAAGTACCGAACACGCCTTTTAAAGCTCACCTTGCTTGAAGCGAGGATTGCACAAATTATCAAGGTAAGCGTTGAGCAAATCAGCTTTAAAATCGGTATTTCGGGCAAAAAAATCATTAGTGATGCAAAAAGAGCACCTGTAAGCGACGCAAAAACAAGCCTTTTTGCGGTTGTCGGAACTCTTGAAAACATTGAAGAAAAATACAATGCCAGAAAATCAACAGTAAAATTTACAAGAAAATATACATCTATGTAGAGTGTTTGCATAAGGCTCTCCGGTCTTTATATTCGAGCATATCAATTTTACCACAATGAAATAAAATAACTTGTCACAAAATGTTATAGAAAAAAATATCTCCCATAAGTTTTTTTAATAAACCTATGGGAGTGTAAATATTTTTCTATTATTTCAATTCTGCTTCAATGCTGTCAGCACAACGCTCAAGATAATCTCCCTCAAACAGCTCGATTACACCCTTGTCGCAAAGAGATGCAAGAGAGGGGTCGATGGGCAACTGAGCAAGCACCTTTGTATCGTGAGAGGCCGCAAGCTCCTCTATATGGCTTTCGCCATAGGGTCTTATAACCTTTCCGCAATCGGGACATACAATATAGCTGTAGTTTTCAACAAGACCAAGAACCTTGACATTCATAAGAGAAGCCATATTCACAGCCTTTTCAACAATCATAGAAACCAGCTCCTGAGGACTGGAAACTATAATTATTCCGTCAAGAGGAAGGCTCTGGAATACAGTAAGAGGAACGTCACCTGTTCCGGGAGGCATATCCACGAACATATAATCCACCTCGTTCCAGACAACATCACTCCAGAACTGCTTAACAGTTCCTGCAATAACCGGTCCGCGCCATACAACAGGCTTTGTTTCGTCATCAACAAGCAGGTTAACGCTCATTACCTCGATTCCTGTCTTTGTCTTAGGGGGGAACATTCCAAGGTCGCTTCCCTCAACCGAGCCGGTTTTAAGACCAAAGGACTTAGGAATAGAGGGACCTGTGATATCAGCATCAAGAATTGCAGCCTGATATCCTCTTCTCTGCATTGTTACCGCAAGCATAGAGGTAACAAGAGATTTTCCAACTCCGCCCTTGCCGCTTACTACTCCTATGACATGCTTTATCTTGCTCGCTTTGTTTGCAGGAGCCAAAAGGGACTCTTTTGAGCATTTCTGCGAGCAGGTAGAACAGTCATGTGTACATTCTGCCATTTTTTATATCTCCTTTTTTAAAAAACAATCAAATTGTATCAAATTTTATCGAACCGTCACTCATAGACAGCGAAACACCTGTCAGCTTTGTCTCATAGTTATCCAGAACAAGAGACGCGAGCTTATCCTCAACCTCACGCTCGATAAATCTTCTCATATTTCTTGCACCGAATTTTTCGGAGAAGGACTTCTCGGCTATAAACTCAAGAACCTCAGCAGTATATATGAATTTTATTCCCTGCTCGCTCATATGAGCTTCAAGCTTTTTCATCATAATATCAGCAATTTTTACAAAATCGCTCTTATCGAGATGACGGAAGGTTATTATCTCATCAATGCGGTTTATAAACTCGGGTCTTAGGAAGGTTGAAAGAGCTTTCTCTGTCTTATCCTTTGCCTGCACCTCTCTGTGCTCGGCAAATCCGCTTATACCGCTTGATGTTTCGCTTCCTGCATTAGTTGTCATTATAATAACTGCATTCTCGAAATTAACCTCACGGCCCTGCGCATCGGTTATTTTACCGTCATCAAGCACCTGAAGAAGAATGTTAAGCACATCGGGGTGCGCCTTTTCAATCTCATCAAAGAGGATAACAGAATAAGGTCTGCGACGTATTTTTTCGGTCAGCTGTCCTGCCTCGTCATATCCTACATATCCGGGAGGAGCACCTATAATACGTGAAACCGAATGCTTCTCCATAAACTCGGACATATCAAGTCTGATAAGCGACTCGGGCTGCTTAAAGAGATCTCTTGCAAGAACCTTAACAAGCTCTGTTTTACCTACACCGGTAGGCCCTGCAAAAATCATAGATACTGGATTCTGGCGGTAAGATACACCTGTACGTCTGCGCTTTATAGCCCTGACAACTGCTGAAACAGCCTCATCCTGTCCTATAATCTGCTCTGAAATTCTCTCATGCAGACCGTTGAGTGACGAGATATCGCCTGCACTAAGCTCGGATGCGGGAATACCGGTCCAAATTTCAATTACCTTATATAGGTCGTTTGGAGTTAAAGCCAAAGACTCGGCAACAGGAATAATTATCTTTTGTCTTGTTTCAAGGCGGATGCGCTCAACCTTAAGGTCTGCCATCTCCTTGTAATTTTCTTCTGTCTGTCCCTCAGGCACTTCAACCTTTGCTTCAAGCTCTGAGGCAAGGGCATCTATTTCCTTAAGCTTTTTCTCATTCTTCTTCATCTCGTTAAGCTCGGGACAAAGAAGAGCCGCCTTTGCACAAGCCTCATCAATAAGGTCTATGGCCTTGTCGGGAAGAAATCTGTCTGTAATATACCTTTCCGAAAGAGTTGCCGCAAGACGTGCAACAGAATCGGATATTTTAACACCGTGGAAGCCCTCGTAATAGGACTTTATTCCCTTAATAATCTCTACGGTTTCCTCAACCGATGGCTCGTCCACCTTTACCGGCTGGAAGCGACGCTCAAGGGCGCTGTCCTTTTCAATACACTTTCTGTACTCCTTAAGAGTTGTTGCGCCTATAACTCGGATTTCTCCTCTGGAAAGCGCAGGCTTTAAGAGGTTGGCGGCACTCATACTGCCGTCAGATGTCTCGCCTGCTCCTGCAATATTATGCACCTCGTCTATCATAAGAATGATGTTTCCGGCAGCCTTTATTTCCTTAAGAAGCCCGAGAATTCTCGACTCAAACTGACCGCGGAATTGAGTTCCGGCAACAAGGGCTGTAAGATCCAGCATCCATATCTCAAAATCAGCCAGAGCCTCAGGCACATTTCCGCTGACTATTCGTGAAGCAAGCTCTTCAACAATTGCGGTTTTACCAACGCCGGGTTCACCTATCAGACAGGGGTTGTTCTTTTGCCTTCTGCAAAGAATCTGTATCATTCGCTCAATTTCTCTGTCGCGGCCTACAATTCTGTCAATACCACCCGAGATCGCCTTTGCATTAAGATTTGTACAGTAGGTGGAAAGAAGCTTTTTTGAAGGAGGCTCGGACTTTGTGTCACCCTTTTTCTTCTGAGGTCTATCCTTATCGGGCTGAGCCTTAAACGGAGAGCTGAAAAGCTCGCTGAGATTAAGTGTGGGCACCTTAGTACCCTCGGTATCGTCGGAATCCGACTCAACAAGAGCATTTTCCATCATTCCGTCAATCTCGGCTGCCATACCTTGGATTGCCTCTTCATCAATGCCCATTTTCTTAAGCATATCATTTACAGGCTTGATGCCAAGCTCGGAGGCGCAGTTAAGGCAAAGTCCCTCATTTATGCTATTACCGTTATCAATGCGTGTAATAAAGACCATGGCCGGCCTTTTTTTACACCTTGCACATACTTGAATATTCATTAAAACACACCTAAAATTTAATTTAATTTGATTTTATCAAAAACTAAGAAGAAGCACAACAGGATTAAAGGCATTGAAGAAGCGATATACAAAGCCTCCCTCAAATCCCGAAATAAATTCAACACCGTCAAACATAGGAAGATGGAATATAACCGAGATAAACACAGCCACACCCCAAGATGTAAGCACAAACATAAATGCGCCAAAAACTATACCTAAGACCTTGTTGATCTTACCAAGAAGCCCCTCGCTGCAGAACTTGTTAAGAAGATAAAAAGCAAGGGTGAACAAGAGCTTTCCGATAAAGAAAAGTGCAATCGCGGCAATTATAACAGCAATAAAACCAACAACAGGCTCTGCAAGTGTAGCGATAAGGGTATCTACATACGCAACACCCGAATCCTGAACGGGAGATATGTCAATATTAAATGCAGCAGCAGCAATTTTAAGAAGTGTGGGCAGGTCATCAACGGCAGTTCCGGGAGTAATGTTCGGTACATTCTTATATAAAAAATCACCAATATATCCCGTTATAGGACCTCTGATAAGAGGAGCAATTATCCACGCGCCAAAACCGCTGCAGCAGGTATATGCAAGTACAAGAGATGCAACAGTCTTTACAGGCTTTTCTGCCAACTTAACAAAGCCTTTTTTTATTCCATAGTAAATACCGTAGGCGATTATACCAAGAAGAAACAAATCAATTATAATTGCCAGTATCATAGTTTTTCCTTTCAACAATTGCGTAATAAGTATTATAATATAACTAAATTAAATTGTCAATACATAAGACATGAGAGAAAGAGATTTCCTTCTACTTAAGAATGACATTTCCTTTAGAGAAAACAGACTCAATTCGTCTTAAAACATCGTCATCGGCTCTGACGGAAACACCCTTCATAAGAGAATATTTTTTCAAACTCTCGTCATAAAGCACAACATCAACATTACCTCTATTTAGGGCACAGATTCTTGTCAGACGTTGTATCCTTTCATCGGATAATGACGAGACCTTAATGTACAAACGCTTCTCACCCTCCGCTTTTTGTTCTGCTCCGTTTTTTTGCTTGATTTTTGAATATTCGTCGTTTGAAGAAAGCGGTTCAGCCGTTGACAAAAGCAGTCTTGGAGCATCAGAATCCTCTGAAGAAAGTGTACCTGTTATTATAACCGCAGATTCTTCTGAAAGAAGGTCGGAATACATTTTATACTGTTTTGCAAAAACTATAACCTCAATTTCGGCAAAGCGGTCCTCAAGAGTAACAAATGCCATAAGCTCACCGCCCTTGACCTGCTTTGTGCGCTTTGCGGTAACAATTCCGGCAATCTTCACCTTTGAACGGTCACGGTATTTGCGTTCTTTGTTCATCTCCTCTTCGGACATGTCAGAAATGATTTGGGATACAGAATCGGGTGAGATTTCTGCAATATGCTTTGTATAATCGTCGATAAGCTGTCCCGAAAAATACATTCCCGAGCTTTCCTTTTCAAAGCTAAGAAGCTCACGCATGGAATATTCGGGCACATCGGGATATTTATATCCAACAGTTGACGAGCTTTCTACCGCTTGAGAAAACATATCCATTTGCCCCGAAATATTATTTCTTACCTTGTCGTGCTCGGAGTCAACAATATTTTCAAAGCAGGCCATAAGGGTGCTTCTTGTAACACCAAGGCTGTCAAACACACCGCATTTAATCATAGACTCTAAGGTTCGTTTGTTTAAATCCGAATCAATAAGCCTTGTAACAAATCCGTCAAAGGATTTATACCTGCCGCGAGAACGCTCGGCAATAACAGACCTTGCGAAATTGCGCCCTACGTTTTTAATTGCCAAAAGACCGTATCTTATATTCTTTCCGTCTGTAGCAAAGGTTTCGTGACTTGTATTGATATCAGGCGCAAGAACAGAAATACCAAATCTCTGAGCATCAAGAATATATTCCCTGACCTTTGTATTATTATCCAGCACGCTGGTTAAAAGCGCTGCAAAATATTCTGTGGGATAATGAGTCTTAAGGTAAGCCGTTCTGTAAGAGAGAATACCGTATGCCGTTGCGTGACTCTTGTTAAATGCATACTGAGCAAATCCAAGCATCTCCTCAAAAATATCCTCGGCTACCTCCTTTGATACACCGCCCGCAACCGCGCCGTTGACAAAGTCCTGACGCTCGGCCTTCATTACAGATTCTTTCTTTTTTGACATGGCGCGTCTTACATTATCAGCACGTGCATAAGAATAGCCCGCAAGGCTTCTGCATATCTGCATAACCTGCTCCTGATAAACTATGCAGCCATAGGTTACATCAAGAATGTTTTTGAGCTTTTCAGTTTTGTAGGTTATCTTTTCTCTGCCGTGCTTTCTTGCAATAAAACTGTCGATAGAATCCATAGGACCGGGACGGTAAAGTGCAACACAGGCAATAACATCCTCAATGCATGATGGCATAAGGCGGGAGAGCACCTGCTTCATTCCACCCGATTCAAGTTGAAATACACCGTCGGTCTTTCCCTCACAAAGAAGATTAAAGGTTGCTTTATCGTCAAAAGAAACCTTAGTTATATCAAAATCGGGATTCTTTTCCCTGATTGCCATTTCAGCATCATGGATAACCGTGAGATATCTGAGTCCGAGGAAATCGAACTTAACAAGTCCAAGCCTTGCATCGGTGTTCATATCAAACTGAGTAACAACACCCGTTCCGCTATACGACAGCGGAACATACTCATAGGTCGGCTTTTCGGTAATAACAACACCTGCAGCATGAGTTGATGCGTGTCTTGGCATTCCCTCCAGTCTACGGCTCATATCAAGCAGCTTACGCACCTCTGTGTCCGATTCATAAAGAGCCTTAAGCTCCTTTGATGTAAGGGCGGCATCAATACTCTGGCACATAAAGGGCACAAGTTTTGCAACAGTATCTACCCTGCTATACGGCATACCAAGAGCACGGCCAACGTCTCTTACCGCAGCTCTTGCCGCAAGAGTACCAAAGGTAACTATCTGAGCAACCTTGTCGTCACCGTACTTACGTTTAACGTACTCTATTACTTCCTCACGCCTGTTATAGCAAAAGTCAATATCAAAATCGGGCATTGAAACTCGCTCGGGGTTAAGAAAGCGCTCAAAGAGCAGATCAAATGACATGGGGTCAACATCGGTAATACCGATAAGAAAAGCAACAAGGCTTCCCGCGCCCGAACCTCTGCCTGGGCCAACGGGAATACCGTTTCGTTTAGCATACGACACAAAGTCGCTGACTATAAGGAAATAGGCACAAAAGCCCATTTTTTCAATAACCGAAAGCTCGTAGTTTATTCTTTCGATATACTCTTCTCTTGTATGCTTTACAAAAGCTATACGACCGTCATTGATTTTTGTCTCAAAGCCTCGTATAGCATCATTTTTAAGCTTTGTAAAATGGTCTGTACCGTCCTCGGGAGTAAAGGTTGGCAGATGAAGTTTGTCAAACTCGAAATCAAAATTACATTTTTCGGCAATTTTAACTGTGTTTTGAATAGCTCCCTTAAATCCACCGAAAAGAACCTTCATTTCAGCCGAGGTTTTAAAGTAAAATTCGTCTGTTTCAAAACCGAAGGGACGTCCCTCGGTTACAACATTGTTTGTCTGAATGCAAAGAAGTGTGGCTTGCATTTCAGCATCCGAGCGTTCAACATAATGAACGTCGTTTGTTGCTACCATGGGAATACCGCATCTCTCGCTGATTAGCTTTATTCCGTATGCGATTTTTCGCTCGTCGTCAAGACCGTGATTTTGTATTTCGAGATAAAAATCATCTCCAAACAGATCCTTCATTTCAAGAGCATAGTCCTCGGCCTCCTCCATAGCTCCCGCAAGGATAAGCGAGGGGATTTTACCCGCTATACATCCCGAGAGACACACAAGCCCACCGTGGTGAGCTTTCAGAAGCTCCATATCAATTCTTGGCCTTGAATAAAAGCCGTTAATAAAACTCTCAGACACCATATAGCAGAGGTTTTTGTACCCCTCTGCGTTTTTACACAAAAGAACAAGGTGATGCCCTGAGGAATCTCCCTTTCCTTCTTTTAAAAATCTTGAACGTGCCGCAACATAGACCTCACAGCCGATAATGGGCTTAACACCCTTTTCTTTTAAAGCGGTATAAAACTCCACCGCTCCGTACATAACACCGTGATCGGTAATAGCAACCGCATCCTGTCCGTCGGAGAGCGCCTTGTCTGCGATGGTTGAAATTCTCGCAGCGCCGTCAAGCAGGCTATATTCGGTATGAAGATGAAGATGAACAAATTCTCCCATCGTAGACTCCTTTCGTCTTATAATTCAGAATTATCGTTATGAGCAGCTAAAAGCTGTGTGCCAAGCTCCACTATTTTCTTTAACCTATGTGAAAGCCCGGGCTTTGAAATAGGAGGAACGGCAAGCTGTGCAAGCTGAGAAAGTGAAAGGTCGCTGTGCTCAAGTCTCAACTTTGCCGTTTCGGCAAGCTCCTCGGGCAAACTTGACAAAAGCTTCTTTTCCTCAAGTGCTGATATAACCTCTATCTGCCTGGCTGCAGCCTCAACCGCCTTGGCAATATTATTAGTTTCGCAATTTATACGTCTGTTAATATTTTGCTTAATCTCGTTTTCGGCTTTCGCATTAAGTATAGCAAATACGACCTTGTTCAATCCTGCGAGGGCGCAAAATTCCTCAATCATTGAACTGCTTTTAAAATAAGCGACCGTACCGCTTTTTTTATATGATATGAGAGGTACAACTCCGTACTCCGACAAAAAGTCTGCAAAAAGTATCGACCTCTCGCCAAGAGAAAACTCAAGCGAATATTGGCTTTCAGGAGAGCTAACCTTGCCGACAGATAAAAACACACCTTTAAGAAAAGAAGAAAGACAGTTTGAGCATTTTTCAACAAGCGGCGAATTTTCTTTGATATTCAGCAGATAATCATAGGCAGAATGCGATTTGAAGAAGATTTCATAGTATCTGCCGCCGGTTGAAGAACGTCCGATATTTACATCCTTGGTGTAAAACTCTCTAATAAGCTTAGCAATATAATCGGCAACGCTTTTTTTCTCTATATGCAAACAAACGCCGTCATTCTCTATTCTGCCGCCACCGTATATAACTCCAGAAAGAAGAGCGCGTCGGCAACAGGATGATTTTATATTATGTGATGTTATATATTCCTTTTGTTCAGATGAAAAAGACATTTTAGGCTCCAAATATTCAAGTTTAACCAAGAATCTCAACCTCGGGACAAAGTTTGACCGAAAAACGCTCGAAAACGCGCTTCTCGATAAGTGATGATAGTGAAAGAACGTCAGAAGAGGTTGCGTTTGATAAATTTATTAAAAATCCTGCGTGCTTTTCCGAAACGGAAGCACCACCAATGTGCATTCCTTTCAAACCGCAAATATCAATAAGTCTAGCGGCTGATTCCCCATTTTCGGTTCGTTTAAAAAAACTTCCAAGAGACGGAAAATCTGTCGGCTGAGTTCTTTTTCTAATCTCTCTGCACCGACACATTTCGGACATTATAGCATCTTTATCCCCGCATGAAAGCTTAAATTTAACCGAAAGAACAGTTATATCCTCGGAAACAAGACTACTGTTTCTGTATGAAAAGCAAAGCTCATTCCGACTTAATTCAAAAACCTTGTTTAATCCTTTGGAATACACGGTACAAGATAAAACAAGCTCACCTATTTCACGTCCGAAAGCTCCTGCATTTCCACGCACAGAGCCACCAACCTGCCCGGGAATACCCGATAACCCCTCAAATCCGGAAAGTGAGGCATTTGCTAAATCAGATGCCATCTTCGGAAGCCTTGCTCCGCAGCCCACATTGACTGTATCTCCAACAAACTCTGCCCTGTTTAATCTGTCGGTTTTTATTATTATTCCGCCATATCCCTCATCAAGAGGAAGAAGATTAGATAAATTCCCGACTGTTTTGTACTTAACTGCTGTCCTGTTGCAGAAGAAAATCAAATCACATAGCTTCTTTTCTGTATCCGGATATGCAATTATATCTGCCTCTCCGCCGATCTTAATGAGAGAATAACTGCTTAATTTTTGTTTTTCTTTATATTCAACGTCATTTGCTTTGAGATACTCCTTTAAGTACTCAATCATGACACCTCTTATGCATTGATATATTCTTTTTTCTCCTCCAGCATATCGACCGCAGCCGCGCGCTGAGCATCGGTAACACTAATACCGCCAAGAATTCTTGAAAGCTCGGACACACGTCCTTCATAGTCAAGTATTCTGACAGATGTCTCGGTTGCACCGTTAATATCCGACTTGCTGATAAGGAAATGTCTGTCACCAAGAGAGGCGATCTGAGCGCTGTGAGTAACACAGAAAAGTTGAGAGCTTTTAGATAACTCAAGCATCTTAATACCAATCTTTCTTGCGGTTTTACCCGAAACACCGGTATCTATCTCGTCATAAATAACGGTAGGAACACCGTCCTTATCCGCAATAACACTCTTAAGCGCAAGCATAATTCTTGAAAGCTCACCGCCTGAGGCTATCTTCGACAAAGGCTGAGGCTCAGCTCCCCTGTTTGCGCTGATGTAGAATTCAACTGTATCATAGCCATCCTTGGAAAGATTCTTTTCGCCATTCTTATATTCTTCCTTGATAGAAACAAAAAAGACAACCTTAGGCATATCAAGAAATTCAAGAGTATCCTTAACCTTGGTTTCAAGGTCTGCGACAGCCTGTGAACGAGCCTCGTGGAGCTTATCTGCAAGAATTATAGCTTCATTGAGTGCCTTTTTTTCTTCCTTTTTAAGGTCAAAAAGCCTCTCCTCGGAGTTTTGCATAAGGTCAAGCTCCGATGCACATTTATCTCTAACGGCAAGAATATCGTCTATTGTAAGACCGTATTTACGCTTTAATTTCGAGATTTTATCAAGTCTTGACTCAATTTTATTAAGAGTTTCCTCCGGGTCAGAATCAATATCCGAAAGTGTTGCGTAAACCTCCTCTGCAATATCCTCAACCTGATAGAGCACATCACGCAGTCTCTCCGAATATTCGGAAAAACCGGGTGTGACGTCGGCAATCTGAGCAAGAGCCGTACTGCTCCTGTCAAGAAGATATGCAACGCTTCCCTTCTCGCTGCCTCTGAGAGCCTTATATACAAACTCTGAATTTTTGATTATTCTTTCGCTGTTTTTAAGCTTAAGCTTTTTGTCAACAAGCTCATCCTCTTCACCGATTTTAAGAGCGGCAGAGTCGATATCTTTTATCTGATACTCAAGTATCTCGCGCATGCGCTCACCCTCGGCAGCAGCCTCTTCAACCTTGCGTATCTCACCCCTTATTTTTTCCAGTTTGTCATAAGCTATTCGGTATTCGAGAGAGAGAGCTGATGTGTTTGCAAATACGTCAAGCAGTTCAATGTGATTTTTGGAATTCATAAGATAAGCTGTATCGCTCTGTCCGTGAACACTAACAAGGTGCGGTGTTGCAGCCTTAAGAACAGCAAGACTAACCGCCCTGCCGTTTATATTTATTCTTGACTGACCAGAGGCGGTAATTGTACGCTGAACGAGTATAGTGCCGTCCTCAGCAGGCGAAATTCCAACCGCGGAAAGCTCTCCTACAACCCTCTCCGAAAGGTCAGCAAACAGACCGCTAACCATTGCCTGCTCAGCTCCTGTACGAATAAGCTCACGCTCGGTTTTTCCGCCAAGTAAAAGATTTATACTGTCTATAACAACAGACTTACCTGCTCCGGTTTCACCTGTCAGAACAACAAAACCCGGGGAAAAATCAAAATCAACACATTTTATTACTGCGATATTCTCAATATGCAATGATAGAAGCATATTACACTCCGTTTTTGCGTTTGATTAACAAACGTTTTTTTATCAACTAAAGCTTTTTCTCAGCTCCGCTGCGAGAGAGCTTGCCGCATCGTTATCGGCGGCAACAAGCAAAATAGTATCGTCTCCGGCGACACTTCCGATTATAGACTCATGACAAAGCGAGTCAACGCACACAGCGATAGCGTTAGCCATTCCCGAGTAGGTTTTAATAACAACTATATTTCCTGCTGCCGAGATTTTAACAACAGAATCGGTGATAGCCGAGCTGAGAACCGGAATTCCCTCGTCTTTTCTAATACCCGGGGCAACATATTTGTATGTACCCTTGGAGCTTACGGATTTTACAATATTAAGTTGCCTTATATCACGCGAAACGGTTGTCTGCGTAACATTAAAGCCAAGCTCTTTTAATTTGAAAATTAGTGTTTCCTGTGTATCAATATCATATTTTTCGATAAGCTCAAGAATTTTTTGCTGTCTTATGTTTTTCATTTTAAAACATCCTTTTTTATTAAACAAATCCGTTTATTGCTTTAATTTTATTAAAAAGAACCGAGAACATATTGTTTTTCGAGAAGGTAAGCATTTTCAGCTTGGTGGTGCTTCTTTTTACAACACACCACTCACCCTTATCAAGGTTGGTAAAGAATCTTCCGTCAACACTTATATTAAGAAGCGAGTCACCGGAATTTGAAACCTTGATGCACTCGTTTTTACCGTAAATTATAGACCTATTAAAGAAGGAATGGGGACACACAGGCGTAACAGTTATAGAATCAAGGTCGTGAGCAACAACAGGACCGCCCGCTGATAACGAATATGCAGTAGATCCTGCGGGTGTAGCCAGAATCAAGCCGTCTGCTCTGTAAACTATTCTGTCTCCGTATGAGTTTTCAAGCTTAAAGTCTGCAATTCCAAAATATTCCCCGTGTGAAATAACAACATCATTCACAGCCTCGCGGCACGAGCTTTCGTGATCTCCTCCGGGAGAATATTTATCAACCGACAAAAGCATTTTATGTTCAATGAAATAATCCTTGGTCTTAAGCCTTGAAAGAGAGTCGATATCATAAGCCTCGAGTTCGCTTAGATACCCTACTTTTCCAAGATTTATACCAAGAAGAGGTATGTCCTGTTTAATTGCAATACGTGACGCATCAATAATAGAGCCGTCGCCGCCGATAACCAAAACAAGATCGGCATCTGCATCTTCGCCCTCATAAACCGTTGCACCGTATTTTTCAAACTGCTCAAAACGTTTTGATACGAGGACACAAAAATCAAGTGATATAAGTTTTTTTACAACGCTTTTTGTTACAGAAAGCCCCTCGTCCTTATTAGGATTAGGTATCAATATGATTTTTTTCATCAAATATCTCCTTTCTGAAATGTGCAAGATATTCTGTATTACCGTCACCGCCCTGTATCGGTGATTCTATAACCCCTTTAAGCGAAAGCCCGAAGCCCTGAGCGCACTCTGTAACCTTTTTTACTGCCAAGGCCCTTTGCTTCTCGCTTTTAACAACTCCGCCCTTGCCTATATTTTCTCTTCCAACCTCGAACTGAGGCTTGATAAGGCAGACAAAACTTCCCCCGTCTCTCAGCACCCGCGAGAGAGCAGGAATTATGTAGGTTGCGGAAATAAAAGAAACATCCATAACCGCAAAATCGGGAATATACTGAAAGTCAGAGGACTGCATATATCTTGCATTGTAGTTTTCAAAAACAGTAACACGTCTATCCTCACGCAGCTCCTTAACAAGCTGACCGCTTCCCGAATCAACGGCTATAACATGCTCTGCTCCGTGTTTTAAAAGACAATCGGTAAATCCGCCGCTTGATGCGCCTATATCAATAGCCTTTAAGCCGCTGACAGAGAGGTTAAAGCACTCAAACGCCGCCTCAAGTTTTGTTCCGCCACGGCTTGCATATTTCTTTACGCTCCTGTCAACAGAAATTTCTTCTGTGCCAAAAATATCAAGCGCGGGCTTGTTTGCAGTCTTTCCGTTTACCGTTACGGCACCGCCGCTGATAAAGTTTTTTGCCTCGGTCCTGCTTGATGCAAAACCGTTTTCGTAAAGATAAAGGTCAAGTCTCATCGTTATCTAAATCAAACTCACGGTCAGAAATAGCACCGTCTGCAGACTCAACAAGAACACGCACACGTCTCTCGGCGGTTTCAAGCCTCTTGTTACACTCCTTAACAAGACCTATGGCACACTCAAACGAAGCAAGCGCCTCGTCAAGAGAAATATTGCCCGACTCAAGTTTCTTTACCTCATCCTCGAGCTTTTCAACTAAAGCTTCAAATTTTATATCATTATTCATTTTTAGCAGCTCCTCCAAAAACAGAAGTTACCTTAGCAGATAGGCTTCCGTCATTTAAACGAATAGAAATGTCATCGCCCGCCTTAACCTCTTTTGCACTTTTCAGATTTTTGCCTCGGTACTCGGTTATGGAATACCCACGCGCGAGAACCGCAAGAGGATTTAAGGCAGAAAGTTTTTCGGCATTTAAACAAAGCTTTTCGGATGCATTACGAAAATTAGCTTTTATAGCTTCCAAAGCAGAAGATGTTAATGTTTCAATCTTAAGCCTGTACATCGCTGTAAGGCACTCGGGAGAGTCAAGAACATAGCTTTTGGAAGCCCTGATAAGACGTTCTCTCGCTCTTTCAACCGAGCGCTCGAGAGAAAGAACGCATCTGTCGGTTAAGTCATCAAGCCTAAGGCTGATTTCCCTGATGTCCGGAACGGCAAGCTCTGCCGCCGCAGATGGAGTCGGAGCGCGAAGGTCTGATACAAAATCACATATTGTAAAATCGGTTTCATGGCCTACTGCTGAAATTACAGGAATCTCGGCTTCAAAAATACGTCTAGCAAGACTTTCGCTGTTAAATGCCCATAAATCCTCTATCGAGCCGCCGCCTCGTCCTATTATCACAACATCAACAAGTCCAGATTTATCAAAATAATCAATAGCTCTGATAAGATTTTCCTCTGCCCCGTCTCCTTGAACAAGCGAGGGATAAATATACAGATCCGCAAGAGGAAATCTTCTGCCTGTAACATTTATAATATCTCTTACCGCCGCTCCCGTGGGAGAGGTAACAACACCTATCCTTGCAGGCATTGTAGGTATAGGCAGTTTATGCTCGACATCAAATAGACCTTCAGCAAAAAGCTTTTCTTTCAGTTGCTCGTATGCAAGGTATAAAGCCCCTATTCCGTCGGGCTGCATGGAAGAGACATATATCTGATAGGAGCCGTCTCTCGGATACACCGTAACCGACCCATGCACAATAACCTTCATGCCGGACTCGGGCATAAACTTAAGTCTTATAGCCGATGAACGGAACATTACAGCTCTTATTTGCCCCTCGGCATCTTTAAGTGAAAAATAAAGATGACCTGACCTGTGGGCAGTAAAGTTAGATATCTCGCCCTTTACTGTTACCGAGGAGAGTGTGCGGTTATTATCAAAAACGGATTTGATATATCCGTTAAGCTCGGAAACTGTAAATGTTCCCACATTATCCCGCTCTCTGAGCGAATTTATATCCATTATTTTACTCCGCTTTATATGCTCCGAGTGTCAGCGCAGCAACGCCAACCGCGTTGTCCTGTGACATAGACGGCTCGGCAAAATATGCACAAAACCTCTCGGAGAGACTTTTTTTAATTATAGAATTAGACATTACCCCGCCGGCATACACAAATGAAGCCTTGCCATACTCGGCTTCGTATGCCTCGCTCATAGCAATAATAGCTCTTTCTATGTAGTCAAGAACAAAGGCTGCAGTAAGCTTTGAGTCTTTTGTCTCGCTATACAACTTAACAGCCATATTTTCCAGCCCCGAAAGATTAACCGACATTTTGTTTATCGAAATTTTCTTCTTAGGTATTTTCTTTGTGTTTTTTAACGCAAGACACTCAAGCATAGGTCCTGCAGGAAAATCAAGACCCATATAAACACCAACTCTGTCTATTATTTGCCCTGCATTAAGGTCAAGAGTTCCGCCCACAAGCTGGGTGTCAAATCCCTTGGATGAAGCCCTAACACGCAAAAGCTCGGTTGTTCCCCCCGAGATGTGAAAGGCGGCAAACTCCTCTGACAAAAGATGCTCTGCTCCCGAAGAATAAAGTGCTGCCATAATATGACCGCATTGATGCGAAAATCTGAAAAGCGGAACAGAGGCAGCTATGGCAACACTCTGCGCTGCTGAAACACCCGCAAGAAAGCACGGCATATACGACCCCTCGGTATTTCGGGGCTTTTCGCTCACCCCAACTGCAACAATTTTGCAATCCTTAAGGTGCTCTCCCGCTTCTCTCATTATATCGGGGATATTTACCGTGTGCGAAAAAAGCGCGTCTGACTGACGAAGCCCACGCTCACCCGGCGCAACACGAAGAGGCCTTTTTAGATTGGCAACAAGTCCTCCGTCGGTATCAAGTATGGCAACAGAGGTTGTATAGTTACTTGTATCAACCCCAAGCACCACATCCTTTAGGCTCATTTTTTATTATACTCCTCGCTAAGCGCATTGAGCACACCGTTTACAAAAGAATAGGATTTTTCGTCATCATATTTTTTTGAAAGCTCAATCGCCTCGTTTATCGATACTCTGGCGGGAATATCATCCATAAACATCATTTCATAAGCAGCAAGACGTATAACGGCTGTAGAAACAGGAGATATTCTTTCCTTTTTCCAACCCGTTGAATGTCTCTCAACAGCACTGTCGATATACTCTCTGTTTTCGTACGAGCCAAAAAAGGCATTTTTTACATAATCATCATACTCAAGGCCGCGTATTTCGGTCGCCTTGGTAAAAATCTCCTCGCAGGACTCGTCCTCTTTGAAAATGCTCTCGAAAATAAGTATAAATGCGTTTTCACGCGCTATCCTTCTCTGCATAAAACAACCTTCTTTATCAATATATTTTATCTTATATATTATATCACTACACTTCGCGAAAGTCAATCCATAAAAAGAATATTTATGCTTAATATTCATATTATAAAAAACATAAAAACTTCCCATACCCCCATTTTCGCAAAAGGACTTGAAATTCGTAACCATTTGTGATATGATTATTAAGAATAAAAAATGTGTAAACCGATGTTTAGGAGTAAAAAACGCAATGAAAAGACTTGAAAATCTATTGCTTAAGGCTTGTGGCTTTACTATAGCCATTTTAACTCTGTTTTATCTTTTCCCCGCTTTAAGCAAAGCTGCAAACGAATCTATAAGCTTTTCTACCTTTGCGCTGATATTCGGCTTCGGACTGCTTATATCCATAGCAACCATGATATTTGAGATAAAGTCAATTAACCTTGCTTTAAGAATTTTGATACACTACCTTACTCTTATGGTTGCATTCTGTGTTGTATTTATCTCAACAGGAAATATTTCTGCCGATTCTTCTGCAAAGGTGTTTACTGCAGTCATAATATTTACCGTATTCTATGCGTTCTTCTTTGGATTAACGGTTGGAATAAAAAAGCTGGTAAAGTATATCGATGAAAAAACAGACAAGCATATAAAATCAAAAAGCAAGACAAAATCCAAGGCAGATGCAAAAAAGCCTTACAAATCCCTGTATTCGGATAACTGATATGAACATTGCAAAGTTTAGTGTTGACGATAAGCTACAGCTAAAAAAAAAACACCCCTGCGGCTCTGATATTTTTAGAGTTCTGAGAACAGGAAGCGACATAAGAATATGCTGCGAAGGCTGCGGAAGAGATCTCACCCTCCCCAGGGTGACTCTTGAAAAATCTGTGAAAAAAATCATAGTTTCACAAAACTCTGGCGAATAATGCTGATTGGAGAAAAATATGTTCTACTACTTAAAAGGGGAACTTGTACACAGAGATGCTTCTTTTTGTGTTATAGACTGCGGCGGTGTAGGATACAAGCTTACCGTAAGCCTTAATACATCCGATTCCCTGCTTTCAAAGCTTGGAAAAACGGTTACTCTTTATACCCATCTTGCAGTTCGTGAGGACGGTATTGAGCTATTTGGCTTTGGTACAACCGAAGAAAAGGAATGCTTTAACAACCTTACAACAGTCAGCGGTGTCGGTCCAAAGGTTGCAATGAGCATACTTTCAACTCTCACTCCCGAAAAGCTGGCTCTCGCTATTTGCACCGACGATGCAAAGGCTATCGCAAAAGCCCCCGGAATAGGAGCAAAAAGCGCACTTCGTATTATACTTGAATTAAAGGAAAAAATGTCAAAATCCATGCTCTCATACGAGAGCACCTCATCATCGTCTGCTATGTCAGATATCCCTGTAGCAGCAAAAGGCACAGCTCTTGCCGAGGCTACCGAGGCTCTTCTTGTTCTCGGCTACGACAAAAGCACCATACTTGCCGCTCTCAAGGGGGTTGATACATCTGCCGATGTTGGCGAAATAATCAAGTCCGCCCTCAAAAAGCTTGCAGGTGGCAGATAATTTTAAAGGATGTTTTTAAATGATAGAAGAAGCTAATGAATTTGATTTTGAAAACCGAATAATATCAAATGAATATGACTCAATAGAAGACGGTGAGGTAGAAAACTGCCTTAGACCCAAGACTCTTGCAGAGTATGTAGGTCAAACAAAGGCAAAATCAAACCTTAAGGTTTATATCGAGAGTGCTAAAATGAGAGGCGAAGCTCTCGACCACGTTCTTCTTTACGGACCTCCCGGCCTGGGAAAAACTACCCTTTCATCAATTATTGCAAACGAAATGGGTGTTAACATCCGCACAACCTCAGGTCCTGCTATCGAGAAACCCGGAGACCTTGCCGCAATTCTGACCAACCTTGCTCCCGGTGATGTTCTCTTTATCGACGAGATACACCGCCTCTCAAGAGTAGCCGAAGAAATTCTTTATCCCGCAATGGAGGATTATGCCCTCGATATTATAATCGGCAAGGGTCCAAGTGCCAGAACAATACATATGCCGATACCAAAATTCACCCTTATCGGAGCAACAACAAGAGCAGGACAGCTCACAACTCCCCTGCGCGACAGATTTGGCGTTCTTTTAAAGCTTGAACTATATTCACCCGAGGAGCTTGCAACCATTGTAAAGCGTTCTGCAGATATACTGGAAATATCAATAACGGCAGACGGTGCAGAAAGCATCGCTTCACGCTCGAGAGGTACTCCCAGAATTGCAAACAGGCTTTTAAAGCGAGTTCGCGATTTTGCCCTTGTCAAGGGTGACGGTACTATAACCTCTGAAATTGCAAGATACGCACTTGAGTCTCTTGAAATTGACGAGCTTGGGCTTGACAACATCGACCGCAGAATGCTGGAAGCGATAATTAAGTTTTACGGCGGAGGCCCTGTTGGTCTTGATACTCTTGCCGCAACCATTGGCGAGGAGGCTGTTACAATCGAAGATGTGTATGAGCCATATCTTATGCAAATAGGCTTCCTTTCAAGAACTCCGAGAGGTAGATGTGTAACAAGGCTTGCATATGACCACCTGGGTATTCCTTTTGTCACAAACGGTTATACCTCTCCGACACAACTTCAAGGACAAAGCAAGATCGAAATTTAAAATTAAGCAAAAAAATAAAGGCAGACCTAAAAATCAAGGAGCTGAGCCATTAGCTAATTTAAAGCTTTTGACTCAGCTCTTTTGTTATATAAAAGTTAATTAAATCTTGCGGAATACTCTTCCATATCGATTACCTTGCCGGTAAGTCTTGATTCCTCGGCAGCAAAGGAAATAAGGTGATTATCGCACGACTCGCCTATATCACATGCTGAACGGTTTTCCCTACCCTCAATCACATCAAGAAGAGCAACCATTATGCCGTAGTCACCGCCTCCGTGACCGCTTTGGAGAGTATTTCCAACTGCACTTGAATCAAGGTCAATCTCTCTTGTAGTTTTAGTAAGAAAATCGTAAACGGTAATAATCGGACTGTCCATTGAGCCTCGAAGCTCCCCCTTAGTACCCATTATTCTTATTTCTCTGCCGCCTTTGTTAAATGAGAACATCGTAAAGTTTGCGTATATATCGTCTTCAAACCCAAGATTTACTACCTGATGGTCAACTACGTTGTTGGGGCATTTATAAACGCATTTTCCGTAATCGGTTGTCCTTATCGCCTTTTCAACATCCTCATCGGTTGGATTTGCTATTTTGGTGCAGGTTGTACGGAACCAATCATTTTCCTTATCGTTATAATAAATTTTCACAGTATTGTAGGGACATTCTTCTGCATGAGGACAACCGTCTATGCAGTACTCGGGAGCATCAGCAGGAGCATTGTCAATGGTAAAATGAGAAAGTGTACCAAATGACTGTACCCTTTTACATTTCTTGCCAACAAGCCATGCCATAATATCCATATCGGTTGGTTATACCGATGCGCACTTCTTCTCGCGAATCTTCAGATCCAAAATCGGAATATCCCCCGCATCCTACAGAAAAAATAAATAATTGCCACTTTTTCAGAAAAGGAACCGAAACTTGTTGATTTTTCGGTTCCTTTGTGTTATTATTATATAAAATGAAAATTCAGGTGGCTTATGGTTTTGCTGAATAACGACTGGGATACACTTCTCTCAGATGAATTTAAAAAGGCTTATTATTTAAATTTAAGAGAGTTTCTTAAGAAAGAATATTTTTCAAAGAGGATTTATCCTCCGATGAATGATATATTCAATGCTCTTCGCTATACATCTTATGAAAATACAAAGGTTGTAATCCTCGGACAGGATCCCTACCACGGCCCCGGGCAAGCACACGGACTCTGCTTTTCGGTAAAGCGGGGTGTTGAGCCTCCGCCCTCGCTTAAAAATATATTCAAGGAGCTGTATTCAGAGCTTAAAATAGAAGCTCCCGAGTGTGGCGAGCTTGTGGGCTGGGCAAAGCAAGGTGCTCTGCTTTTAAACACCACCCTTACCGTTCGCGAAGGACTGCCGCAGAGCCATAAGGGACAAGGCTGGGAAATACTGACAGACAAAATTATTTCTTTAATTAACGAAAAGGAAGAGCCTGTTGTGTTTATGCTGTGGGGCGGAAATGCAAGAGCAAAAAAACAGCTTATAACTAACCCAAAACACCTTGTTCTTGAATGCGCTCACCCAAGCCCCCTGTCGGCCTATGCCGGTTTTTTTGGGTGTAACCATTTTGTATTGGCAAACAATTTTTTGGTGAAAAACAACAGCTCCCCTATTGAATGGGATAAAATAAATAATTATTAGTTTCAGATTGGATAAAGCTATGGAAGAATTAAAAAACAAAATTTTAGAATCAGCAGATGTGCTTCCCGGTGGAGTGCTCAAGGTTGACTCGTTTCTCAATCATCAGATAGACGTTAAGCTGATTGATAAAATGGCTAAGGAGTGGTACGAGAGATTCAAGGACGAAAAGATTACCAAGATTCTCACCATTGAATCTGCGGGAATTGCTCTTTCAACAATGGTTGCTTCCTATTTTGGTGTTCCTGTTGTGTACGCAAAGAAGTCAAGAAATGCATCCTTTGGTAACGATTACTACTCTACCCATGTTATTTCCTACACCCACGGTCAGGCGTATGATGTTTATATTTCAAAAAAAGTATTAGACAAAAATGACAGAGTTCTTCTCATTGATGACTTTCTTGCCAACGGCTCTGCAATGAAAATTCTTATTCATCTTGCTGAAGCCGGCGGAGCTAAGGTTGCGGGTGCAGGTGTAGCTATTGAAAAATCCTACCTCGGAGGCGGCAAGGATATACGCTCAATCGGTTACAGGCTCGAGTCTCTTGTTAAAATCAAGGAGCTTGGCCTTGGAAAAATCGTATTTGATGATTGATTTTACCAAGACAAAATGCAATGCATAAAATAATAGATACAGAAAAAACCGAGTCATTGGCATATTGCTTTTGACTCGATTTTTAAAATTAAAATAAATCTTTAAATACAAAATAGCCTATAACAATTACACCAAGAATTATTCTGTAAATGCCAAAGACGGTAAAGTCGTGCCTCTTTACAAAGTCCATAAGGAACTTTATTGCAAAAAGTGAAACAAGAAAGGCGACAAGCGTACCGACCGCTAAAATTATAAGCTCATCAAAGGTTGCGCTATACCCCATAAGCACGAATTTCAAAGCCTTGATTCCCGATGCGCCAAGCATTACGGGTATTGCCATAAAGAATGAAAATTCTGCGGCGGCGGTTCTTGATACTCCGGAGAGCATTCCTCCGAGAATTGTGGAGCCGGAGCGAGATGTTCCGGGAATTATTGCCAAAACCTGATACGCACCTATTGTTAGTGCATCTTTATAAGTAAGGTCGTTTACCGTGTTTACTCTATACTCCTTGCCTGCCTTTATTCGCTCGACAAAGATAAAGGCAATACCATAAATAATAAGAGCAATCGCGACAACAAAATAGTTGTAAAAATACTCTTCAAAGAAGTCATCGAGCAAAAGTCCGAGTATAGCAGCAGGCAGACAACCAACAATTACTTTGAACCATAATGTCCATGTGTTTTTGCGTTCTGCCTCGCTTTTTCGCCTGGAAAACGGATTTAACTTATCAAAGAAGTATACCGGAACAGCAAGAATTGCACCTAGCTGAATAACGAACAGAAAGGCTTCCTTAAACTCGGGGGATATATTCAAGGTGATGAATTCATCAACCAGTATCATGTGTCCTGTTGAGCTTATTGGCAGCCATTCGGTTATACCCTCAACAATACCGAGAATTATAGATTTTATAATTTCAAAAATCAGCATATAATCTCCTATTTAGCCCTGATAATATCACCGGGGCGTATTTTTTTGTCTACTTTCATGTAGAATGTCATATAGGGGTGTCTTGTGTCCTCGATAGGCTCAAGTTTATCGTTATACATCTCGGTAGCATGGAGAGCTTCTCCAACTCTGCCGGGGGTTAAAAGCTCAACATCGTCAAAGAGAAACATCTTATTTCTCTGCTCAAACTTACCTATTCCCTTTTCCTCGTCATAATCAAGGGCTACGGCAAGAAAGGCCTTTTCTTTCATGTACCCATTGTTAGAAACAAGGTTTGCATCATTTCTCGGGTCATTAAAATAGTACCCTGTTGCATATTCCCTGTGGCTGACCGAAAGAAGCTCATCAAGCCAAAGAGGGTTATATTTATACTCACCGGAAAAATAGCTGTCAAGAGCCATTTTATAGGTATTAGTAACAACGGCGGTGTAGTACTGGGACTTCATTCTTCCCTCAATTTTGAATGAGTCTATCCCCGCTTCTATAAGCTCGGGAATATGCTCAATAGTACAGGTGTCCCGGCTTGCCATAATAAAGGTTTCGCCGTTTACCTCTTCTATTGGCATTTTGTCCTCGGGTCTCTTTTCTTCCTCTATCTCATAGCCTCTGATGGTATAATTCCATCTGCAGGGCTGAGCGCACATTCCGCGATTGGCATCTCTGTCAACAAGATGGCCGGAAAGCAGACATCTTCCGCTATAAGATATGCACATTGAGCCATGCATAAAACACTCAATTTCAAGGTCGTCGGGAATATTTCGCTTTATCTCCTTTATTTCGTCAAGAGTAAGCTCTCTTGCAAGAACAACACGCTTTGCTCCGAGGTTATACCATGCATTGCAGGCAGCCGAGCTTGAAGCATTTGCCTGAGTCGATATATGAATATCGGTATTCGGTCTCATCTCCTTAACCAGCATAAGCACACCAACGTCGGCTATAATCATAGCATCAAAAGGAATGTCGAGGGTCTTTTCAAGGTAGGAGCGAAGAGTGGGATATTCATACTCTCTCGGCATTGTATTAAGTGTAAGATAAACCTTGACACCTCTTTCGTGAGCATATTTTACAGCCTCGGAAAGCTCCTCGACAGTAAAATTGTCTGCCGCAGCTCTCATACCAAAAGCCTCGCCCGCAAGATACACCGCATCAGCACCAAAGAGGATAGCCGATTTCATTTTTTCAAAATTTCCAGCAGGAGATAAAATCTCGGGTCTTTTCATTATAAATTTATAGTCCTTTTCTTATTATTCATTTACAAGAATTAAATCAATTTCCCAAGCGGGAACACACTTAAGACGTCTTAAATACATCTTATAAAACGGATATTTTTTGCCAAGTGTATTAACAAGCTCAAAGATATCTCTGCTCCTGTGATAGAGGGATACTAAAAGAGCCGGTCTATCACGAAGAATTGTCATCTCCGAGCCAAAAAGAGCCTCAGCCTCAGCTCCCTCAACATCATACTTGATATAGTCTACTTTTTCATAGGTCAGGCTATCAATCTTAACAAGAGAAACGGTTGTATCACGGTGCTCAAAGGATGCGGTTGATGAAACAGAGGAGTTGCGGTTTCCGCTGTCTGAAAATTCGCCCTCGCCACAATCGCACCAGGCAGCCGCGTTTATCGTTTTAATTACAATTTCGCTTTCTGCCTCGGAATATTTCTCCAGTTTTTTAAAATTTCGTTTATCAGGTTCGACAGCAAAAACCTTTTTAAGATTTGAAAAATAGCCCTTCGCCTCTCTTACGGTATCCCCGTTATATGCTCCCGCATCGATGGTTGTTTGTATTTTTTCGCAGGGCAAAAGAGAGTAAATTTCGTCTCTTTCGGAAATAGCCGATAATAGATATTTCATACGGCCTGTAAGCTTATAATT
This sequence comes from Eubacteriales bacterium, assembly GCA_045658565.1. GTDB lineage: Bacteria > Bacillota > Clostridia > Oscillospirales > CAG-272 > UBA1740. The sequence continues at coordinate 9,154 of JAZOVF010000030.1, read as the reverse complement.
TATTATAGACGCATAGGTTTTTTTTGATTTTTCGTCAGAAAATCTATCGTAAGCCTCAAGAATTTTTTCATAATTAGTATTATAAAATTCTCTGTCAAAATATTCCTCTGCTCCCGCAACAGGCATATCGGGAATTACAAGTTCAAAATTATTGTTGATTTCCTCGAGCACCGAGAGCACCTCTTCTCTGTTCGAGGCAAAAGAAAGAACAATAACGAATTGTGGATATGTCTCGTTTATCTCCGAAAAAGACTTTACCTTGAAGCCGTGAAAGCTATGACCGCGCACAAATCCGTCAGAAGCAAAAAAGTCTGATATTTTTATTCCGTATTTATCAAATCGTGCAATTAGCTTGTCGGCCCCGTTTCCCATTCCGTAAACAACTATAGGTCTGGTCTCCCGAGCAAGTAAATCCCACATATCCTCTTTACAAGGATACTCAGGCAGCTGATAATTCATAGTCTACTCCATTTTTTTACTACATATATAGTATAATAATTCAGCCCAAAAGTCAAGTAGTGAAAAAAAGATGTTTTTATCTTGTATTTTTATGATATTTGTGCTAAAATGAATTAAACACATTTTTTAAAGGCGGTATTAAATTATGGATTGCTTATTTTGCGCTATAATCAAGGGTGAAATCCCCTCAACAAAGGTTTATGAGGATGAATATTGTTATGCATTTCTCGACATAAATCCTCAGGCACCTGTCCACTGTCTTGTTGTACCTAAGGAGCATATTGCCTCGGCAGATGCAATCAATGAGGCAAACGCCGACACCGTGGCAAAGATTTTTGTCGCTATTCCCAAAGTCGCAGCATCCCTCGGTCTTAACAACGGATACAGGATTGTATCAAACATAGGCGATGACGGTTGCCAGTCTGTAAAGCATCTTCACTTCCACATTCTCGGCGGCAGAAAGCTTACCGAAAACATGGCATAAAGCAAAAAAGCAGGGACAAACCCCTGCTTTTTTGAACCGATAAGGCAAATCTTAGATCTTCTCTTTAACCTTAGCTGCCTTACCAACTCTCGAACGGAGATAGTAGAGCTTCGCACGACGAACCTTAGCCTCGCGGAATACTACAATCTTATCAACGTTGGGAGAATGGAGTGGGAAGGTCTTCTCAACACCTACGCCGTAAGAAACACGTCTTACAGTAAAGGTCTCGGAGATGCCACCGCCATGTCTTGCAATAACGGTACCCTCGAACATCTGAACTCTTTCCTTCTCACCCTCGACGATCTTAACGTAAACCTTTACGCCGTCGCCGATGCCGAAGCTGGGAACCTCGGTCTTAAGCTGCTCGCTAACAAAAGCCTGGATCTTTTCCATTTTTATGGCCTCCTTTTATACTTCGGATGTTCTTGCAGAGCACGGCAGAGGACCATCCTGATAATATACCGGTATACCAAATAGGCATACGCACAGTTGTAATAAATTATATCACAACGTAACAAAAAAATCAAGTAGTTTTTGAATATTTTTGAAAAATAATTAAATTCTGAAAATTGGTTGAAATTTACAATATCATGTGCTAAAATAATGTTATAAATGTATGAAAGGATTTTACTGATTCATGAAACTGCTTATTGCTTCCGATATACACGGCGACCTTGAGAGTATGGAGCTTGTACTTAAGGCTTTTAAAGACGAGGGGTGTGAGAGAATTTTGCTTCTTGGAGATCTTCTTTATCACGGTCCCCGAAATGACCTGCCAAAAACATATAATCCCAAGGCGGTTATTACACTTCTCAACGATAATAAGGATAAAATTATGACTGTCAAGGGCAACTGCGATGGCGAGGTTGACCAGATGGTTTTAAACTTCCCTATCCTTGCCGACTACGCCCTGCTCTCTCTTGACGGACTAACCGTCTTTATGACTCACGGCCATCACCATAACACTGCGACACCTCCCCCTCTTTCTAAGGGTGATATTCTCCTCCACGGACACACACATATCCTTGCCTGCGAGAAGTTCGGTAATGATAATCTTTATCTTAACCCCGGCTCTGCCGCTCTCCCCAAGGCAGGAAATCCCAAAACATACATGGTTTACGAAAATCGCACGTTTACCTGCAAGGACTTTTTCGGAAAAGAGATTTTCAAAGCAACTATATAGGCTTTATGCGGCAAGATTGTTTCTTGCCGCTTATTCTCTGTCATAAATTACCAATTTAACTAAAAATACATTAAAAATGAAAAATTTCTTCAAAAAAACACTTTTTTCAGTTCAAAAAATATTATATATCTATTGAAAACAAAAAACAAGTGTGTTATAATATTAACAATGGTGTATGTACAACAAACATCTATTAACATTAGGAGGAAGAAATAATGCTGAAAAAGCTCTCTAGCCTTCCCTTCACCGGCACAGCCGAGCAGGAAGCTAAACTCAATGCATTGATCGAACAGAACAAGAGCGACAAGAGCCGTCTTATGGCGGTTATGCAGGGCGCTCAGGACATCTACGGTTACCTTCCCGTTGAGGTTCAGAACAAAATCGCAGAAGGTATGGATGTTCCCCTTGAAAAGGTTTACGGCGTAGCAACCTTCTACGCTCAGTTTGCTCTCTCTCCCAAGGGCGAAAATCACATCGCTGTATGTCTTGGAACCGCTTGCTACGTTAAGGGCTCCGGAGATATTTACAACAAGCTCCAGGAGGTTCTCGGAATTGGCGGTGATGAATGTACCGCTGACAGAAAGTTCTCTCTCGCAGCTTCACGTTGCATCGGTGCTTGCGGCCTTGCTCCCGTTCTTACAGTTAACGAGGACGTTTACGGCAGACTTACTACCGACGATGTTGTCGGCATAGTTGAAAAATACAAGGCATAATTTTTTATACTCTCTTCTCAGGATAGGAAAAAACAATGAAGATCTCAGAAATGCAAGAACTCCTAGACGCTAAGGTTTTGTGCTGTGAGGATAATCTCGATAAGCAGATTTTTTCGGCTTTCGGGTGCGACCTTATGAGCGACGTGCTCGCTTACGTAACCGACCAGGCAGTTTTGCTCACGGGTCTTGTTAACCCTCAGGTTATACGTACTGCGCTGATGATGGATATGGTATGCATCGTCTTTGTCCGCTCAAAGGAGCCTAACGAAGAAATGATAAATCTCGCTAAAGAAAACGGGATTGTTATGATGAGCACTAACAAAACCTTATACACCACCTGCGGACTGCTTTATTCAAACGGTCTTGTTGGTACTACCGAGGTTGTAAAATGAGTGAAAAATTAGTTTTTCACTTCGACGTTCAGGGAAACGACTTTACATCTGCTGGTCAGGCATCTGTTCAGGTTAAGAAAAACCTGAGGCAGCTTGGCTTTGATAACGAGATAATAAGGCGCGTTTCTATTGCAATGTACGAAGGAGAGATAAATATGGTCATCCACGCGGGCGGCGGAGTTGCCGAGGTCCACGTGTGTGAGGAATACATAGAAATCATTCTAGATGACCACGGCCCCGGTATCAAGGATATAAGCAAGGCTATGCAGGCAGGCTATTCTACCGCCTCGGAAAATATTCGTTCTCTTGGTTTTGGCGCAGGTATGGGTCTTCCCAACATGAAGAAAAACAGCGACACGATGGATATTACATCCGAGGTAGGAGTTGGCACCCGCATTGTTATGAAAATCAATTGTAAGGGGACTGCTGAATGACGGTATACGAACATTCGGTTCTTCTCGATGAGAGTAAATGCACAGGCTGTACAACCTGTATCAAGCACTGCCCTACCGAAGCAATAAGGATAAAAGACGGTCATGCTGTTATCGATTCAGAGCGTTGTATTGACTGCGGTGAATGTATAAGATATTGCCCCCACCAGGCAAAGCGCGCGGTTTGCGGCACAATATCTAATATGGACCGCTTCAAATGGAAGATTGCTCTTCCCGCGCCTACTCTTTACGGTCAGTTTGATAATCTTGAGGATTTAAACCATGTAATTGACGGTTTATACAAGATTGGTTTTGACGATGTTTACGAGGTAGCCAAGGCTGCCGAGCTTGTTTCTGCCTACACCAGAATCTATTTGCAGACAGAGGGTGTAGCAAAGCCGGTTATCAGCTCAGCCTGCCCTGTAGTTATGCGTCTTATCAGTCTGCGTTTTCCGTCTCTTGCTGACAATATTATTCACATGCTCCCACCTATGGAGATTGCGGCAAAATTTGCACGTCGCCGCGCACTTGAAAATCACCCCGAGCTTAAGGACGAGGATATCGGTGTTTGCTTTATAAGCCCCTGTCCCGCAAAGGTAAGCTATGTAAAAAACGGCTTTGGTGACTACAAGAGTGCCGTTGACGAGGTAATTTCAATTAAAGACGTATATTTCCTCCTTATAGGTAAAATGAGTCAGGATAATAATATTGATTTTCTTTCCGAAACAGGAAGAATAGGCATTGGCTGGGCGCGCTCCGGCGGCGAGGCAACTGCAATATTCAACGAGAATTATCTTGCTGCAGACGGAATTGAAAATGTTATACACGTGCTTGACCTTGTTGAAACAGGCAATATTCCGCCCCTTGAGTTTATTGAGCTTAATGCTTGCACAGGCGGATGTGTAGGAGGAGTACTTACTGTACAAAATCCCTTTATTGCCAAGGCTCGTTTGCAAACGCTCAGAAGATATTTACCTATATCTCAGAATACTCTTTTACCGGAAGAACAAACTTATATTTCGGCAGACTATCTTTTTGAAGATATGCCAAAATACAAGCCCATCACACGTCTTGGTAACAGCCTTGCTGAATCTATGCGTATGATGGCAGATATTCAAAAGTTAAAATCCACACTTCCCGGCATTGACTGCGGTGCCTGCGGTGCGCCAACCTGCCGTGCCTTTGCGGAAGACGTGGTCAAAAATAATGCTCGTCTTGAGGATTGCCGAATTATGTACACGGCAACCAAAAAAGACAGTTAGGACAGTTTATGACTGCTGAAAAATTTGTGGAAAGCACAGGCTTTAAGGTTATATGTATGCCTAACCCCAAACGCAACATTTCGGGTGCTTACATCGGAGATTTGCTCAGTTGGGTTATGGGACGTGCCGAATCCGACAATGTATGGATTACTATTATGTCTAATTCAAACATCGTTGCGGTAGCTACGCTTGCTGATGTTGGCTGTATTCTCCTTGCTGAGGGGGTAACTCTTGACAATGAGGTTGCAAGTCTTGCGGCAGAAAAGGGTGTTAACATTCTTTCAACAGAGCTTAGCTGCTATGATGCGGCAATTAAGCTATCTAAGGTTATTTAATGAACCGATATTATTACGACCTGCATCTTCACTCCTGTCTTTCTCCCTGCGGCGATGATGACAATACCCCAAACAATCTTTGCGGTATGGCATCGCTTCTCGGAATTAACATTTTAGCCCTCACCGACCACAACACCACAAAAAACTGTCCGGCATTTTTTACCGCAGCAAAGCGGTATGGCATAATACCTGTTGCAGGAATGGAGCTTACCACCTCCGAGGATATTCACGTTGTTTGTCTTTTTGAAGAGCTTGATGATGCTATGCGCTTCGGCGATTATGTTGAATCAAAGCGCTATCTTGTAAAAAACAAGCCGGATTTCTTTGGCAGGCAGCAAATCCTTGACGGAGACGATAACTTTGTTTCGGAAGAGGAGTATCTTCTCTCAAACGCAACAATGATATCAGTTGAAGAGGCCTACTCTCTTGTGAAAGGATTTGGCGGTATTGCCTACCCCGCTCACATAGACCGTGATTCAAACGGTATAATTGCCATTCTCGGTGCTATCCCGCCTGATACGGAGTTTCGTCTTTTTGAGCTTCACGACGGCGAGCGGCTCGAGGAATATTCAAAAGCATATTCTATCCCTACCGATAATTTTATTATAAGCTCTGATGCTCATGTTTTAACGGATATGCGAGAAAAGGAGAATTATTTCGACCTTGATGACGAGCCGTACAGCTCATCCAAGGTAAGAAAAGAGCTGTTCCGCATACTCGAAAGGAGGAATTCGGATAAAAATGAAGGAATTATCACTTAACATTCTTGACATTACCGAAAACTCCACCAAGGCAGGAGCAACGCTTGTTGAAATTTCGATTGAGGAAAAGGATAATATTCTTACATTAGTTATTAAAGACAACGGTTCCGGAATGACCCCCGAGACCATGAATGCCGTTCGCAATCCCTTTTTTACCACAAGAACGACAAGAAAGGTTGGAATGGGGATTCCGCTTTTACAGTTTGCCGCAGAGCAAACGGGTGGAAGTCTTAATATTGAGTCAAACCACATAAGCCTCTTTCCCGACTCCCACGGCACAACAGTTACCGCTGTATTCTATAAGGACCACATTGATTTTACCCCTCTTGGCGATGTTATTTCCACAGTAACTACGCTTATTCAAGGGCACCCCGAGGTTGACTTTTTGTTTACACATACGGGCGAGGGGCTAAAAGTTCTCCTTGACACAAGGGAGATACGAGAGGTGCTCGACGATGTTCCGCTTGATACCTTTGAGGTTCTTCTTTGGATAAAGGAAAATCTTGCGGAGCAGTATAATTCGATTTGATTAAAATCAAATATAGTTTAAAATCAGAAAGGAACAAGAAAATGAAATCTTTGGCTGAACTTCAAGCAATCAAAGACAGAATGAAGAACAAGGTTGTTCTCAGGGAGGGTCTCGGTGAGATCAGAGTAGTTGTTGGTATGGCTACTTGCGGTATCGCAGCAGGCGCTCGCCCTGTTCTCAATGCATTCGTTGAGGAAGTGAACAACGCAGATCTTGCTGATAAGGTTAGCGTTACCCAGACCGGTTGCGCAGGCTTTTGCCAGCTCGAGCCTATAGTTGAGATCTATGAGGCCGGCAAGGAAAAGGTTACTTACATCAAGATGACCGCCGACAAGGCAAAAGAGGTTGTTGAAAAACATTTAAAGGGTGGCAATGTTGTTACGGAATATACCGTAGCATCTGCTAACTAATAGGAGGTAAAGCTAGTTATGATTCGTTCACACGTACTGATTTGTGGCGGTACAGGCTGTACTTCTTCCGGAAGCGTTCAGCTTCAGGCTGCATTCAACCAGAGCATTGCTGACTTTGGTCTTGCTGAAGAGGTTAAGCTTGTTCAGACCGGTTGCTTCGGTCTTTGCGCTCTCGGTCCTATCGTTATCGTTTATCCCGACGGCACCTTCTACAGCCGCGTTACTACCGATGACGTTAAAGAGATTGTTGAAGAGCATCTTCTTAAGGGTAGAATTGTTGACCGTCTTGTTTACAGAGATGAGACAACCGACGGCATCGTTGAAGAAGCGGCTAAAACTGTTTCTCTTAACGACACTCAGTTCTACAAGCCCCAGAAGCGTATAGTGCTTCGTAACTGCGGTGTAATCAACCCCGATGAAATCGACGAGTATATCGCAATGGACGGTTACGCAGCGCTTGGTAAGGTTCTTACCGAAATGACTCCTGATGACGTTATTAAGGTTGTTTCTGATTCCGGTCTTCGCGGAAGAGGAGGCGGAGGCTTCCCCACCGGTCGTAAGTGGGCGCTCTGTGCACCTAACAAGGCAGACCAGAAGTATGTTGTTTGTAACGCAGACGAGGGTGACCCCGGTGCGTTCATGGACCGTTCTATTCTTGAGGGCGACCCCCACTGTATCATAGAGGCTATGACTATTTGCGGTTACGCTGTTGGTGCAACCAAGGGTTACGTTTACGTAAGAGCAGAGTATCCTATCGCAGTTAATCGTCTCCAGAAGGCTATTGACGATGCTAAAAAATACGGACTTCTTGGTAAAAACATGTTTGACAGCGGATTTGATTTTGATCTTGAAATCAAGCTTGGTGCAGGTGCATTCGTTTGTGGTGAGGAAACCGCTCTTATGGCTTCTATCGAGGGTAACCGCGGTGAGCCTAAGCCTCGTCCTCCCTATCCTGCAGTTAAGGGTCTGTTTGGCAAGCCTACTGTTGAAAACAACGTTGAGACCTTCGCTAACATTCCTCAGATTATCCACAAGGGTGCTGAGTGGTTCGCTCCAATGGGTACCGAGAAGTCCAAGGGTACTAAGGTATTCGCTCTCGGCGGTAAGATAAAGAACACCGGTCTCGTTGAGATTCCTATGGGTGTTACTCTTGACACTATCATTAACGAGATTGGCGGCGGTGTACCTAATGGCAAGAAGTTTAAGGCAGCTCAGACCGGAGGACCTTCCGGTGGATGTATCCCTGCAAGCCTTATAGGCACAGAGGTTGATTACGATAACCTTGTTGCTCTCGGTTGTATGATGGGATCCGGCGGTCTTATCGTTATGGACGAAGACAACTGTATGGTTGATATGGCTAAGTTCTTCCTTGAGTTTACTGTTGACGAGTCCTGCGGTAAGTGCACACCCTGCCGTGTTGGTACCAAGCGTCTTCTTGAGCTTCTTGACAAGATTACCGATGGCAAGGGTACTCTCGAGGATATCGACAGACTCGAAGAGCTTTGTAATTACATAAAGGCTAACTCTCTTTGCGGTCTCGGACAGACTGCTCCCAACCCTGTTCTCGCAACTCTTAAGTTCTTCCGTGAGGAGTACATCGCTCACGTTGTAGACAAGAAGTGCCCTGCAGGCGTATGTAAGAGCCTTCTTTCCATTGTTATTGATCAAGACAAGTGTATCGGCTGTGGCAAGTGCGCTAAGAACTGCCCTGTTGATTGTATCACCAAGACCGACTATGTAGCTCCCGGTCACAAGCTTCCCTCTTACACTATAGATGCTTCTAAGTGTATCAAGTGCGGCGCTTGTATCGCAGGCTGTAAGTTCGGTGCAATTTCCAAAAAGTAATGAAAGGAGTACGCTGAAATGGAAATGTTAAATGTAACTGTTAACGGTATTGCTGTAAGCGTACCCAAGGGCGCTACAATACTTGAAGCTGCCCGTGCGGCAGGCGTGGAAATCCCCACCCTCTGCTTTATGAAAGAAAAGAACGAGATCGGCGCCTGCCGTATCTGTGTTGTTGAGGCTACCGGCGCTCGCGGCCTTGTTACCGCTTGCGTTTACCCCGTAACCGAGGGCATGGCTATCCAGACCAACACCGCAAAGGTAAGAGAGGCAAGAAAGACTACTCTCGAGCTTATTCTTTCCACCCATGATATGAACTGTCTCTCCTGCTCTCGTTCCACCAATTGCGAGCT